>DYIL01000020.1:45295-52038 GCA_020723665.1 Methyloversatilis universalis | reverse complement strand
ATTGCTCCTCGGTATCGAGTTCCCGCGCTTTTTGCGCCTGCTGTCCTATTCCGGCTGGCGGTAACGCAGCGTTTTTGGACTGGAACTGCCGTCAGTCTTCGGCACCGGGCTTGAATTGCGCCATGAGTTGCTGCTGAATGTGCGGCGATACCGGTTCGTAGTGGCTGAACTCCAAGGTATAAGAGCCACGGCCGGCCGTGAGCGATTTGAGCCGCGAATGATAGCTGCTAAGCTCGGCGAGCGGGGCGCGCGCGCTGACCGTCGTCATCCCACTTCGCGAGGGCGCCGTGCCGGTAACCTGACCGCGCCGGGACGAGAGATCGCCGGTGACGTCGCCGATAGTCGATTCCGGAATGCTGATCTCGATGTTAACCACCGGCTCCAGCACAATGGGGCGCGCTTTCGCCGCGGCATCCTGGAAGGCTTTCTTGCCGGCCGCGACGAACGCCACTTCCTTGCTGTCGACCGGATGCGCCTTGCCGTCGTAAACAATGACACGGACATCCTGTATTGGGTAGCCCGCCACGGCTCCGGCCTCCATCGCTTGGCGCACGCCTTTTTCGACCGCTGGGATGAATTGTCCGGGGATCGCGCCGCCTTTGACCTCGTCGACAAACTCGAAACCCGCGCCTCTCGGCAGCGGTTCGATGCGAAGAAAGACTTCGCCGAACTGGCCGGCACCGCCGGTTTGCTTCTTGTGGCGGTGGTGTCCCTCGGCCGGAGTCGTGATCGTTTCGCGATAGGGTATCTTGGGCGGGTGGGTGTCCACTTCCAGCTTGTACTGCTGTTGCATTTTTTCCAGCACCCTTTGGAGATGCAGTTCGCCCAAGCCGCGCATGACTTCCTCGTGGGTCGAGGGATCGTATTCCACGTCCAGCGCGGGATCCTCCGCTTCCAGCTTGTGCAGAACCTCGGAAAGCTTATGTTCGTCGCCCCGGCGTTTCGGCGTGATCGCCAGGCCGAACACGGCATGAGGAAAGTCGAGGGGTTTAAGGTGGATGTGATCGTCCTCGGGCGCATCGTGCAGCACCGCATCGAACTCGATTTCATCCACTTTAGCCACGGCGCAGATGTCGCCCGGTATGCAGCGGTTCACTGGCACGTGCTGCTTGCCCTGGAGTACAAACAGATGCCCCGCCTTGAAGGGCTTGCGGGACTCACCGACGAACAGTTGGGTATCCGGGGTTATCGTGCCCTGATGGACGCGGAACACCGAGATTTTGCCGACATACGGGTCCATTTCCACCTTGAACACGTGGGCCAGCACATGCTTCGCCGCATCGGGCTCCGAACGGAACGGTACGGCGTTCTTGCGCTCGGCATTGGATGGCCAGCGTTCGAACAGAGGTGGATTGCCCTCCTTGGGATTCGGCAGCAGCTTTACGAACGCGTCCGCCAATTCCGAAACGCCGACCCCGGTACGGGCGGAAACGAAGCAAACCGGTACCAAATGGCCGTTGCGAAGCGCCTCTTCGAAGGGGGCATGCAAGGCTTCAGGCGCGATTTCGCCCTGTTCGAGGTATTGCGTCATGAGCGCTTCGTCGACTTCCACCACTTGATCGATCAGCGCGCGATGGGCTTCCCCCGGCGAGGAAAAATCGGTCTTGCCTTCCCCGTTGAAAAAGCAATCGACGACTCGCGTCGACTTGTCGGCGGGCAGGTTGATCGGCAGGCACTCTTTGCCGAACGCCTCGCGAATCTCCTTGATCAGTTCCGGCAGGTTCAGATTGTCGCCGTCGATCTTGTTCACGATGATCATGCGGCACAGACCCCGCGCCTGGGCCCATTGCATCATCCGGCCGGCGGTGAATTCGATGCCGTTGGTGGCATTGATGACCACGGCTACCGTTTCGGCCGCATCGAGCGCGCACAAGGCTTGGCCCATGAAGTCCGGATATCCCGGTGTATCCAGAAGGTAAAGACGGGTGTTTTTGTGGTCGATGTGCGTGACGGCGAGTTTCTGCGAATGCAGATGGATCTTTTCGAGGGGGTCGTAGTCGCAAACGGTGTTCCCTTTCTCGACGCTGCCCGGGGTATTGATCACCCCCGTTTTATACAGCAGCGCTTCGATCAAGGTCGTCTTTCCCGCGCCCGCGTGTCCGACCACTGCGATAGTCCTGATATCTTCGGTCGAGTATGCGTTCATATCCGTCCTCACTCTCGCGATTTGGGGCCTGGGGTCGAGTGTAGGCGGAGTCGGCAAGGAACTTCAAGCATCAACTTTTACTCGCAAGTCCGGCCCAGCGAGTTGGGGCGAATGCCGGTTGTGTCGAATGTCTTTCCGGTTTCAGTGCAGCAAGGTCAATTCCCATCGGCTGTCGCGATCGCTTTGACGGATGGTGTAGATGTGGCAGTCGTCGCCGAGCACTTTGAAATACCGGTGCTCGGGCGTGGTCCAGCGGTTGAGGACTTCCACCTTGATCTTGCGGTCGTCGATCAACAGCCGCCGCGGTTCTTCATCGCCGCGATAGCCGGCGTAACAAAACACGCGAATTTCGGAAAAATATTCTCGTTTCATGCGCTTGAGAACGGTCTAAGGGTAACGCTTTTTAGACAGTTCTACGGCGCTTGTATCGTCAAGTTTACGAAGAAAGAAGGGGCGATGGCTCAGGATTCGGTTTAAAACGCATCGTCCTTGAACGCCATGATGCTTCCGCTGCCGGACAGAATGGCGGAAAAGAGCCCCGAGGTTCTGGGCAAAATGCGCTCCATATAAAAGCGAGCGGTATCGAGCTTGGCTTGATAAAAGCCCGTCGTATCGCCCTTGAGCTTCGTTTGGGCGGTTTCCGCCATGCGTGCCCAACAATACGCCATCGTGGTGAGGCCGAACAGATGGAGGTAGTCGTAGGCCGCGGCGCCGGCTTCGTTGGGGTCGGCGAGACTGCGCTCGGCGATGAAGGCGGTGGCGCGCTGCAGCCGGCCGAACGCCTTGGCCAGCGGCTCGGTCACGAATGCGAGTCGAGCTTGCCCGGCGCGTTCGTCGAGATAACGCTGGACCGGATGGAAAAAGCTGCGCAAATACCGGCCGGCGTGCGCGGGCAGCTTGCGCCCGACCAAGTCCATCGCCTGGATGCCGTTGGCGCCCTCGTAGATCTGGGCGATGCGGGCATCGCGCACGAACTGTTCGATGCCGTGTTCTCGTATGTAGCCGTGCCCACCGTATACCTGCATGGCCAGATTGGCGGTCTCGAACCCGAGGTCGGTAAAGAAGGCCTTCACCACGGGCGTGAGCAGGGCGACGAAGTCCTCGGCTTCCTGGCGGACAGCCGGGTCCGGGTGCCAGTTTTCCTTGTCGAGTTGTGCGCCCACCCAGGCCGAGATCGCCCGCATGCCTTCGGTATAGGCGCGCATCGTCAAGAGCATGCGCCGCACGTCCGGATGGACGATGAGGGGATCGGCCGGCTTTTCGGGATTTTTCGGACCGGTCAGGGCTCTGCCCTGCAGGCGCTCCTTGGCATAGGCCACGGCATTTTGATAGGCCACTTCGCCGAGCCCGAGACCCTGCAAGCCGACTTCGAGGCGGGCGCTGTTCATCATGACGAACATGGCGCGGAGCCCTTTATGGAGGTCTCCGATCAAATAACCGGTGGCGTCTTCGAGGCTGAGGCTGCAGGTGCTCGACGCCTTGATCCCCATCTTGTGCTCGATGGCTGTGCAAAAGATGCGGTTGCGAGGTCCGAGGCTGCCGTCCGGGTTGACCAGGAACTTCGGCACCAGGAACAGGCTTATGCCTTTCACGCCGGGCGGGGCGTCGGGCGTGCGCGCCAGAACCATCTGGATGATGTTTTCGCTGAGGTCCTGCTCGCCGCCCGAAATGAAAATCTTGTTGCCGGTGAGCCGATAGGTGCCGTCCGGTTGCGGAACCGCCTTGGTTCGGAGCAGGCCGAGATCGGTGCCGCATTGCGGCTCGGTCAGGCACATGGTGCCGGTCCAGCGGCCCTCCACCATGTTTGGAAGATAGAGATTCTTGATCTCCTCGGAGGCTGTCTTGAGCAACAGGTAATAGGCGCCGTGGGTCAGCTTGGTGTAGATGGCGAAGGACAGATTGCTCGCCGACATCATTTCCGAGGTCAGCACGTAAACCGTTTCCGGGAGTCCTTGCCCGCCGTATTCCGGACGGCTGGTCAAACCCGGCCAGCCGCCTTCCCGGAAGCGCTGATACGCTTCCTTGAATCCGCGCGGGGTATACACCTCGCCGTTCTCGAACCGGCAGCCTTCCTCGTCGCCGCTCCGGTTGAGGGGGAACAGAATGTTTTCGGCTACTTTGGCCATTTCTTCCAGAACCGCATCCACCAGCTCGGGCGGCACGTCCTCCATGCCGGGCATGTCCCCCAGGTGCTGGTCGGCCAGGAATTCGTGGTAGATGAAGCGCATGTCGCGCAAGGGAGCTTTGTAGGTGGCCATGGCTAATTCCTCAAAGGCTTGCCGGTTTCCAGCATGTGTTCCATGCGGGCGATCGTTTCTTTGCGCTTGACCAGGTCCATGAAGTTGCGCCGCTCCAAGGCGAGGAGATCATCCTCGGACAAGGGCTTGCTGATGTCGGTATCGCCCCCCGTGAGCACATCGGCCAGAGCGCCTGCGACCACGGCGTCGTGGGCCGTGGCCTTGCCGAGCCGCCGGTACTGGCCGATCGCCATGTCCAGCGCGGCTCGGCCCGATGGCCCCGGGAGATGAAACACCGGCGGCTCGGGCGGCGTGTAGCTTTCGCTCAGCGCCAGCGCTTTTTCCTTGGCATCGAACAACAGCCGGTCGCGGTTCATGGTAATACCGTCTCCGGAGCGGAGGAACAGCAGGTCTTTCGCTTCCTGGGCCGATTTCGACACCGTGGCGACGCTGACCGTTTCGAATACCCGGGCGACCGGAGCCATCGGGCCTTGGGGAGAGGTCTTGTCGGCGAAGGCTCGCAGCAGCATTTCCTTGCAGCCGCCCCAGCCGGGAATCACGCCGACGCCGGCTTCCACCAGTCCCATGTAGAGTTCGGCGTGAGCCTGGACGGCGTCGCAATGGAGCAGGATTTCGCAGCCGCCGCCGAGGGCCATTCCCGAGGGCGCGCCGACCACGGGGAAGGGGGCGTATTTGAGTGCCTTGAACGCCTCTTGGCCCTGTTTGACCATGTTCTCCACTTCCGGCCACAGCGCGATGTTGACGCCGAAGAGAAGCACGCCGAGATTCGCCCCGGCGGAAAAATTATCGGCTTCGTTGTAAATCACCAGCGCCCGGTAATCGCTGCGCACGATGTCGACAGCCTTGTGGATCAGCTTGAGCACCAGGGGATCGAACGTGTTCATCTTGCCCTGGAATTCCAGGCAGACGACGCCGTCGCCCACGTCCCAGAGGCTTGCCGAAGGATTCTTCGCCAGAGGCTTGCTGCGCCGCTTGACGTCGGCCAGCAGCAGGACGCCGGACGGACGGTTCACCGCTCGCAAACCGGGTTTGCTCCCCTCCGTGCCGGTGAATGCGAGCCCGTGCAACTGGCCATCGACGACTTGGTAAAACGGTCCATCGTGTCGAAGCAGGGGGGGAGCGGGCTTCCCCATGGCTTCGAGCAGCCGGACGAGGTCTTCGGCACCGATCCGGTCGATCAGTTCGAACGGGCCGTACTGCCAGTTGTAGCCCAGCCGCATGGCGCGATCGATCGATTCCAGGTCGTCGGCAATGTGCGGCGCCACCTCGGCGGCGTAAGCGAGGGTCTGGGCCATGACGCTCCGGGCGTATTCGGCGGTCTTGTCGTGGAATTGCAGCAGCCCGGCCAAGCCGCCCGCCTTCATCGCCGCGATGCTGGCGAGTTCCGGTTTGGTGCTGACCCGGTATTCGCCGGTTTGGAGGTCCAGCGCTTCCTTGATCCTTTCACCCCCGACCCGATTCAAGCGATAGAACCCGCCCTTGCCTTTGCGTCCGGTATAACCTTCCGCGATCATCCGCGTCACCCGTTCCGGCACCTGGCTGATGGCGTGGAACGGATCGTCGGGCGGAAGCGCGCGGTCCATGCCGGGAACGATGTGGGGAACGAGATCGAGGCCCACGAGGTCGAGCAGGCCGAAAATCCCGGTTTTCGGGATGCCGAACGGACGGCTGATGACGGTGTCGGCCTCCTCGACCGTGAGCCCGAGGCGCAGGGCTTCCAGGAGCCCCAACTGTAGCCAGAAGATGCCGATGCGGTTAGCGATGAAGCCGGGCGTGTCCTTGCAATGGACGATACTCTTGCCGAGCCGCCGATCGCCGAAGTCGACCAGCGCGGCCAGCGCATCGGGCCGGGTTTCGGGGCCGTGGACGACCTCCAGCAGCCGCATGTAGCGCGGCGGATTGAAGAAGTGCGTGATCAGGAAGTCGCGCCGGAAATTCTCCGGCATGTTCCGCGTCAACTCGGCGAGCGGGAGAGTGGAGGTATTCGAGGAAACGATGGAGCCGAGTTTGCGGACGCTGTCCAGGTTGCGGTAGAGCTTGTGCTTGATGTCCGGTTTCTCGATCACCGCCTCGACGATCCAATCGGTCTCGGCGAGTTTTTCGAGATCGTCTTCGATGTTGCCGGGCGTGATCCGCGCGAGATTCTTGCGGTGCATCAACGGGGGCGGATCGGTTTCCTGAAGCTTCTTCAAGGCGTTCTTGGCAACCATGTTCCGATCCGTTGCGCCTTCGGGCACGATGTCCAGCAACAAAACCGGGACGCCGGCGTTGGCGGCCTGGGCCGCGATCGCCGATCCCATGACTCCCGCGCCGATGACGGCCATTTTCTCGATCTTCAT
>DYIL01000020.1:0-45195 GCA_020723665.1 Methyloversatilis universalis | reverse complement strand
CGATCGCCGATCCCATGACTCCCGCGCCGATGACGGCCATTTTCTCGATCTTCATATCGGCCTCACCTCGAAATCTAGGGTGAAGGTTTGATTGTCCGGTAGCGGGCTCAAACCGCTTCCAGAATCGTCGCGATGCCTTGTCCGCCGCCTATGCACTGCGTCGCCAGGGCGTAGCGCTTCTTTTCCGTTTTCAGCAGCGCCGCCGCCTTGCCCGTGATGCGGGCGCCGCTCGCGCCGAGCGGGTGGCCGAGCGCGATCGCTCCGCCGTGCAGGTTGAGCTTGCTCTCGTCGATGCCGAGTTCTCGGACACAGGCCAGCACCTGGACCGCGAAGGCCTCGTTCAGTTCGATGATATCGATGTCCTCGAGAGCGAGCCCTGCGCGTTGCAACGCCTTGCGGCTCGCGGCGACCGGACCTATGCCCATGATCTCGGGGGCGCAGCCGGCCACCGCGATGCTCTTGACGCGCGCCAGGGGTTCGAGCCCGTGGCGGGCCGCGTAATCCTCGGAGCAGACCAGGACCGCGGCGGCGCCGTCGGTGAGCGGAGACGAGGTTCCGGCCGTGACCACGCCGTTCTCCCTGAAGGCGGGCTTGAGTCCGGCCAAGCCTTCCAGAGTGGTTTCGGGACGCGGACAGCCGTCCTCCGTTACGGTGCCGCCGGGTGTCTCGATGGGAATCAGTTCGTCGTCGAATCGGCCTGCGGCTTTGGCCTCCCGCGTTTTGCGCTGGCTGTCGAAGGCGAAGCGCTCCTGGTCGGCGCGGCTGATGCCATACCGTTCGACCAGGTTTTCCGCGGTTTCGCCCATACTCATGTACGCTTGTGGATATTCACGGTAAAGCGTGGGATGAGGCATCGGATTGAAACCCGTCATCGGCACCCGGCTCATGGATTCGACGCCGGCGCAGATGAACGCCTCGCCGGCATTCAGTTGTATGGCGCCCGCCGCCTGATGGATGGCCTGCATGGACGAGCCGCAGAAGCGGTTGATGGTGGTGCCTGCGACCGACTGCGGGAGACCGGCAAGGAATACCACGAGACGGCCCAGGTTGAAGCCTTGCTCGGCTTCGGGAAACGCGCAGCCGAGGAGCAAATCCTCGATGTCTTCGGGCCTGACGCCGGTCTTGCGCAGCAAGCCTTTGACTACTTGCGCGGCCAATTCGTCGGGGCGGACGCCGCTGAGCTGCCCTTTCTTGGCCGGGGTGAACGGCGAGCGGCAGTAGCCGGCGATGACGACGTTTTTCATGGTCTTCCTCCTGACAGAACACGCCACAAAAGAACGGAGATCGGCGATCTCCGAGACGGAAACGACGGTTTAAGGAAGCTCTGAATAAGTCATCTCTCTAGGAGAGGGTTGGGTGAAGGCATCAGATCAATCAGTCGCCCAGGCCGCTTCTTCGAAGCGCAGACTCAATCAGAGCTTCTAAACAACAGAAATGGCGGCGTACGCCTTCGGCCTGCAAAAACGGCCGTGTCATCCGAAGTTTTTCGACGCAACGGGAATTTAAGGGATCCGCCGCGTGTCGTATTGTTAAATCCCTCGCCGCAACTCTCGGCGGAGAACTTTGCCTACGGCGCTCTTCGGCAGTTCGTCGCGGAACTCTACGTACTTAGGCACTTTGTAAGCCGCCAAGTTCATACGGCAATAGCGGCGGACGGCGTCCGCATCGAGGCTCTCGTCCTTACGCACGATGTAAACCTTGACCGCTTCGCCGGTCTTATCGTCCGGTACGCCTATCGCGGCGCACTCCAGAACCGCCGGATGGGTGCTTAGAACGGCTTCGACTTCGTTGGGATAAACGTTGAAGCCGGACACGAGAATCATGTCCTTCTTACGGTCCACGATATACAAAAAGCCGTTTTCGTCCATACGGGCGATATCCCCGGTACGCAGCCATCCGTCAGGCGTCATGGCCTTCTGGGTTTCGTCCGGGCGGTTCCAATAACCTTTCATGACCTGCGGTCCGCGTACGCACAGCTCGCCGGCCGCTCCGACCGGCAGCGGACGTCCGTTGTCGTCTCTGACGCTGCATTCAGTGGACGGAATCGGAAGGCCGATGCTGCCATTGAATTCCGTCAACGCGGGCGGATTGACGGTGACCACGGGGGAGGTTTCGGTCAAGCCGTAACCTTCGGTGATCGGGCAGCCGGTCACTTCCCGCCAGCGGTTTGCCACGGCTTCCTCGGTCGGCATGCCGCCGCTGATCACGAACTTGAGCGCACTGAAATCCAGCTTCTCGAAGCCGGGCGTGTTGAGTAAGCCTTTGAACAGCGTGTTAACTCCCGTGATGACGCTGAAACGCCCTTTGCCGAGCGTCTTGACGAGACCCTGCAAATCCCGCGGATTGGCAACGAGGTGGTTCAATCCCCCCAGTTCGGTGAAGCAAAGCAAATCCACGGTCAGCGCGAAGATGTGGTAGAGCGGCAGGGCGGTGATCACGATCTCCTCGCCCCGGATCAAGGCTCTTTCGGGTGGAAGTCCGCCCATGATCCACTCTGTGCACTGCATTACGTTCGCCAGCAGATTACGGTGGGTCAGCATCGCCCCTTTGGCGATGCCCGTGGTACCGCCGGTGTATTGGAGAAAGGCGACGTCCTCCGGGCTTGAATCGTGCCTTTTAAACGAAAGCCGGCCGCCTTGGTGCAGCGCGGTGTTGAAGGAAACGGCTTCGCTGATGTGAGCCACGGGGGTTCCCTTTTTGACCAAGCGCGCATACCAGTTGACCAGGTACGAGCGGGGAAACCGTAGCAGATCTCCGAGGCCGGAAATGATGATTGCCTTGAGCTTTAGTTTCGGGAGCACGGCGGCCACGACCGGAACGAAATTTTCGAGCGCCACCAGGACCGCCGCGCCCGAGTCCCGGAGCTGATGCTCCAGTTCGCGGGCGGTGTAGAGCGGGTTCGTGTTGACGACGACGAGCCCGGCGCGCAGCGCGCCCCATACGGCGACCGGTTGCTGCGAAACGTTCGGCAGCATGATGGCGACCCGTTCGCCCGGTTCCAAGCCGAGATGTCCGTTCAAGAAACTGGCGAAATGCCGGCTCAGTTCTTCGAGCTCGGCATAGGTGAGAATCCGCCCCAGGTTGGAGAGAGCTGGCCGTCCCCGATAGTGAGCGGCTTTCCCTTCGAAAAATTCCGCCAGTGAGGAATATCCCGGTTCATCGATCGTTTCCGGGACCCTTGGGGGGTAGCTCTTCAGCCAGGGCTTTTCCACGGCACTTCGCGATAGGGTGCTTTGAAGGTTTCGCATGGCGCTCTCCCCTGCACGATAGACCGCTTGCACGGGTTCGGCTCAACCGGCCCGAGCGTCCCTGGTCAAAAAGCGAATCACGAAATCCCTTATACCACCAATGTCGTCTACCAGCATATTGTGGCGGTCCCCACGAACCGATCGGAGAATCTTGTTCTTGGAACCCAAGGCCTTGAAGATCATCCGCGCGCTTTCCGGATCGAGCACCGGATCGCGGTCAGCCTGAGCTAATAACACCGGGCATTCCACATCCGCGAGAACATCCTCCAGTTCTTCGGTCAACCGGTGCAGTTCGTATATAGCGCGCAGAGGAACTTCCCGGTAGGCGTATTGCGGATATTCCGGCGTCTGTTCCACGAACGGCCGGCCGGTTCGCCGGGACATCCAACGCGCCAGGATGTTCGTGCCGCGGAGCAACGGAGCCATGGGTCCCGATGCGCTGAACTTGAAAGGCGGCGAAATTGCGACGATTCCACCCAATTCCTTGGGTTGCTCGCTGGCCAGTAGCAAGGCCAACAATCCGCCGGTGCCGGTGCCGACGATGTATGTGCAGGAAGCATAGGGCTTCAGAATTTCGTACCCTCGTCTCAGGGAATCGAGCCAATCTTCCCAACGGCGGTTTTTAAGATCATGGGGCGAAGTGCCGTGGCCTTTCAGACGGATGCCGAGGACATGAAAGCCGAGATCGACCAAGCGTTCGGCGAAGCCGCTGAACTCGGCCGGTGAGGACAGAAGTTCGTGAACCAGTATGACCCCGGCGCCGTTGCTCACTCGGGGTCTCAGCAGAAACGGCTGGGGCGTTGCGGCGGCCGCCACCGGTTGGCTCGGCGCATTCGGATCCTTTTCGTACTGCATGGAATCCCATTGCCAGGAGCGGATCTCGTCGTCGAACAAAAGGTCGGCGAGCTCAGTCGGACGCAGCGTTTTTTCGGTAGACAGCGCTCGCTTGACTGCGTCCGCGACTCTGGAAAGCGGTTCAACTTCGTTGGCATAGACCGCGATCACGTTTTCGATGCGAATTTCGTCGAATTCGTACTCGTGAAGCAGCTTGGGCAATAGCCGATAGCGGTCCGGATGAATCTCGACGAGTCCTTTGGCCTTGGCGGTATCGATCAGCTCTTGCAAGCCGGTATGTTCGCCTTCCAAAAGGTTTCGATACCCGTCGGGGTCTTGCAGGCTGCGGTGAAGATGGATGTTCGGCAGTCGCTGGGTATATTTGATGGCCAAATACAGGCTGCGGAAAAATTGCGCTCGCCCGATCTCGACCCGGTCGCGTCTCGCGCGATGCAGGATCAGCGTCGAGGCGAGGTGGCTGAGATTCACCGTCGCCGCTTGATACATCTCGCGCATGTATTGATTGCGCACGATGTTCACACGCTGGCGCAGCCGGCCGGCCAGTAGCCGCTCTTTGGGACCGGAAGGGTGGCGGGTGAGGGCGAAAACATCGTCGATGCTCGCGATGCGCGGCGCCATCCACCTTGCGAGCCAGGTCTCCCAGTGATGCCAGGATGCCGACGCGACGATCGGATGTCCGAACTGGATGTCCATATCGGTATTGCGCAGCAGAATGTTTCCCTCGATTAGGATTTCTTCCGCCGCCCGGCGGCTCAGCCCGCGGCTCAGCAGTTCGGCGGCGCTGCTTAGAATATGTTCGTTGACTCGAATGGGATAGAACGTGATGTTCGCCGGGACGACGACGGTGGGTTGATGAGCGGCGGACAGCAGCGCGTCGATGGTTTCGAGCCCGAGCGTTTCGGCCCATGCCGTCAGCGTTTGCCTGTCTCCATGGCGCTCGGCTCGGCGTACGGCCATCTTGAAGATTTCCAGCCCCATTGCCAGCACGGCGGCTCCGGTATGGTGCTTGCGCCTATCCATGCTGACGCGGGAATAAATGCTGTAGCGTCCTTTTTTGTCGAGAACCCGGCGATCCTTCACCATGCCCCCTTCGGGGAAAATGACGACCTTGCGCCCGAGCAGGATTTGCTCCGCGAGCCACGGCAAAAGTCTCGGGTAATTGTTCGGGATTACGCCGACGTCGCGCAGGAATCCCGCCAGGACGCTGTCTTCCTGCTCGAAGAACTCGGCCGACGCCACCGAGCAGCAGTAGACCTTCCTGGCTTCATACATCAGGTATTGAGGAATGAAAGTCTCGAATCGGGCGAAATGGTTGAAAAGGAAAATGTGGCCGCGATCGATGATTTCCGGGCTGCCGTGCAAGGTGATGCGGACCTTGAGCAGTTTCTTGATCTGGCGGAAGACACGCACCGACCAATCGTAGGTCGAGGTGTTGATCCCGTACTCCGGAACGGCGTTCCGATGGTCTTCCATATCGCGCTGTCTGAGAAACATACTTTTTTCGTCGGTAGCCTACTCTCTCTCTTTATTTAGGTCCATGGGTGTCAACGGATTGCTCAATGGGGCGCCACGTTCGCCGGGACGAATGGTATAGTAGCCGGTCAACTCAGGGTGGTTGTTTGGACTTTATCGTCAGTTTTGCATGATGTGGACGGATGATCCCGAAATCGGGCCGGATGAATATCCGGAGCGAATCAGCAAATCGCAGCTCAAGCGCGAAAGTGCCGCCTTGCAGGATCTCGGGGAAGAATTGATGGGTTTGTCCCGCGACCGGCTCGAGCGGCTGGGCCTGCCGGCAGAGTTGATGGAAGCGGTGCGGCTCGGACAGTCGATCACCGAGCGCGGCGCACTCAAACGGCAGCGTAAATACATCGGCAAGATTTTGCGCCATATCGACGCGGAACCGATTCGATCCGGTCTCGCCGCTCTCAAGAACGAGAGCGCCGAAGCCGTGTACCGCCAGCATGTCATCGAGCAATGGCGCGACCGCATGCTGGCGGAAGGCGATGCCGCGGTGAATGAATTCGTGGCGATCCATCCGGAGGCGGACCGGCAGAAACTGCGGCAGTTGACCCGAGATGCGCGCCGGGAGCGCGCTGGCGAAGCCGCCCCCAAGTCTGCCCGTCAGCTATTTCGGTATCTGCGAGAAATTGTGGCGTGAGGTGGGCCGGTGAAGCATCCGATTAGGTCGGCGTGCCTGCCGATCCTTTTCGCCGTCCTTGCCGCCGTATTTCAGGCCGCAAAGGCGGACGAGAGTATCGACCGGCTGCAGTTTTCGCGGGGCACGCTGGGGCCACGCGAATTGGCGGTCATCGTGAACGAGGCCGATCCTTCGAGCGTCGCCATCGGCGAGCACTACCAAAAGCGGCGAGGCATACCCGAAGGAAACATGATACGGGTGAGCTTTCCGCCGGGGTCCGACAACCTGCCGCGCTATCAGTTCGAGTCGATCAGGCGGTTGGTGGAAGAGCGAACGCCGCCGCGGGTTCAAGCCTACGCGCTCGCATGGATGGCGCCGTTCAGGGTGGACTGTATGTCGATCACCTCCGCCTTCGCCCTTGGGTTCGATCCGGCCTATTGTTCGACCAAATGCGGCGAAACCAAGCCTAGCGGATATTTCCATTCCGCCAGTCGATCGCCCTATACCGATCACGGCATCCGGCCGGCCATGATGCTGGCCGGCCGCACTGTCCAAGACGTCCGAAAACTGATCGACCGGGGCATCGCTTCCGACCGGACCTATCCGACCGGTACCGGTTACCTTTTGAACACCTCCGACACGCACAGGAGGGTCCGAGCCGTCACCTTCGACAAGACGATCGAGGTGCTCGGTGCGGCGATTCGGCTGCGACGCGTCGACGCGGATTTCATTAGCGACAAGCAGGATGTGCTGTTCTACTTTACCGGGCTGGCGAAGGTGCCGGAACTCGACACCTTGGGTTTCGTGCCCGGGGCGATGGCGGATCATCTGACTTCGTTCGGCGGCAGGCTCACCGAGAATATCCAAATGAGCAGCGTGCGCTGGCTGGAGGCGGGGGCCACGGCGAGCTACGGCACCGTAGCTGAGCCCTGCAATATCTTGAGCAAGTTTCCTCATCCCGCCGTGGCGATGTGGCACTATTTGGAAGGCGACACCGTGATCGAGGCCTATTGGAAAAGCGTGGCACGGCCGGGCGAGGGCGTTTTCATCGGCGAACCCTTGGCGGCGCCGTTCGCGCCCCAGATCATCGAGCATCAGGGCCGAATCAGCGTCAGGCTATTTTCCCCGAGATCGCACATGCTGGCATTGCAAGCCGCGACCAGCGCCATCGGCCCTTACCGCTCGGCGGTCAAAACCTATGTCCTGATACCCGGTTATAATGAGCTTTCCTTTCGGTTGCCGGACGCCGCCGCGTTCTACAGATTGGCCTATTTGGGCGGCAACGAAACCAAATATTAGTTCAGAAGAATTCGAATCCGGCTTCGTTCGGCCGGCGAGCGCACACATTAAACAATAAATGAATCTCTTTTCGCTGGGGTTTTTGATCATCTCGGTGGCGCTGGTTTCCGGCGTGCTGACGGGAGCGGTGCGCGGTTATGCGGCGAAACGGCTGTTGGATCTGCCCAACGCCCGCAGTTCCCACGACGTGCCGACGCCCCGTGGCGGCGGCTTGGCCGTCGTCCTGTCGTTCACAGTGGTTGCGGCGGGGCTCCATGGCTTGGAACTCATTTCCTCCGAACTCTTGATGCTCGTGCTCGGCGCTTTGCCGATAGCGATCATCGGCTTTTGGGACGATCACGGACACGTACCCGCGAGGTGGCGTCTCGCCGTGCAGGTGGTTTCCGCCGTCTGGGCGCTTTATTGGCTGGGCGGTCTGGAGTCGGTCCGAGTCGCCGGCGAGGTTTACGACTTGGGTGGATTCGGTTCCGTTTTCGCCGTTTTGCTGATGGTGTGGCTGTTGAACCTGTTCAATTTCATGGACGGCATCGATGGCATCGCCGGAATAGAAGTGATCTCGGTCGCGCTGTCGTCGTATTGGCTCCTGGTTTACCAGTCGCCGCCGTTCCCCGGCGGCGCAGACATTTTATTGTTGGCCCTGGCGGCGGCGGCGGGCGGCTTTTTGTTCTGGAACTGGCCTCCCGCGAAAATCTTCATGGGCGATGTGGGGAGCGCGTTCGTCGGATTCGTTCTGGCCGTGCTGGCGCTTCAGACGTCCTCGGAAGGGACTTTGTCCCTGGCTGTCTGGCTCATCTTGTTAGGCGCGTTTTTCGTGGATGCGAGCGTGACGCTGGTGAGGCGGATGCTCAGCGGGCAGCGCTGGTATGAAGCGCACCGCAGCCATGCTTATCAGCGTGCGGCGCGGCGCTGGGCCAGTCACAAGCGGGTCAGCCTGTCGGTCTTGGCCATCAATCTGTGCTGGTTATCGCCTTTGGCCTTCGCAGCGGTGCGCTGGCCGCGGCTGGAGCCGGTCTTTCTGGCGTGCGCTTATGCGCCTTTGATAGGCTTGGCCCTGTGGCTGGAGGCGGGAAAGCAGGGGGGGTAAGCGATGCAGGAGATGCTGTCGAAAATGCGCTTGGGCACGATTATTTTCATCCATGATCTGATCATGGTGGTGCTCGCCTGGCTCGGCGCTTATTGGCTGCGGTTCAATTTATCCCTGCCGCCCGAACTCGAAACGCGGACTTCGCTGCACTGGCTGCCTCTGGTCCTCGTCGTCCAAGCCGTGTTTTTCCGCCGCTTGGGGCTCTATCGCGGCATCTGGCGCTTCGCGTCCATTCCCGATCTGGTCCGTATCGCAAAGGCGTCTTGCCTCGGGATCGCAACCAGCGCCATCGTCCTGTTTTCCGCGAATCGGCTGGAAGGCGTGCCCCGTTCCGTCATTCCGCTCTATGCGGTGCTGTTGCTGTTTCTCTTGTCCACGCCCCGGTTGATCTACCGCATCTGGAAAGATCGCGGCGCGCCGCTCTCGGGCGGAAGGCGAGCCCTCATCGTCGGCGCGGGCAAGGCCGGCGAAATGCTGGTGAGGGATCTGCTACGCGCTTCCGGCACGGAGTTCGCCCCGATCGCGTTCGTGGATGACGACCCGAAGAAGAAAGGAAGCGAAATCCACGGCGTGAGAGTGCGCGGACGCTGCGAACAGATTCCCCGGTTGGTCGAAAAGCTCGCGATCGAAACGATTTTGATCGCTGTGCCGTCGGCTACGGACAAAGAAATGCGGCGGATCGTCGAAATTTGCGAAGGGAGCGGCGTTCCGTTCCTGACTCTGCCGTCGATGCAGGAAATACTCTCGGGCCAAATGTCGGGGCACCTGCGCGAGGTCTCGATCGAAGATTTGCTCGGACGGGCGCCGATCAAACTCGACCGTAAGGGGATTCAGGCCCATCTTGGCGGAAAGCGGGTGCTGGTGACGGGCGGGGGTGGCTCCATCGGCTCGGAACTCTGCAAACAAATCGCGCAATTTTCCGTCGCCGAACTGATCGTCTTCGAACGTTGCGAATTCAATCTGTATCAGATCGAACGGGCATTGAGGCGCAGTTTCCCCGGATTGCGCCTGTCCGCGATACTCGGCGATGTCACCGATGAGCCGGCGGTCGGGCAGGTGATTTCGCGATACCGGCCGGAGATCATCTTCCATGCGGCGGCGTACAAACACGTCCCCTTGCTGGAACACCAAGTGCGCCAGGCGGTTCAGAACAATGTCCTGGGTACCTTTACGGTGGCGGAAGCGGCGATGGCCGCGGACGTGGATGAATTCGTGCTGATCTCCACCGATAAAGCCGTAGCCCCCGAAAACGTCATGGGAGCAACCAAGCGGGCGGCGGAAGTCTTGGTGCAGAGCATGAACGGCGTCGCCAGGACCCGTTTCATCAACGTGCGTTTCGGTAACGTCCTGGATTCGGCCGGCAGCGTGGTGCCCCTCTTCCGCGAGCAAATCAGGGCCGGCGGGCCGGTTACCGTGACTCATCCCGACGTCACCCGCTATTTCATGACGATACCCGAAGCCTGTCAGTTGATCATGCAAGCGGCGACCGTCGGCAAGGGCGGAGAGATCTTCGTGCTGGACATGGGCGATCCGGTCAAGATCAGCTACCTAGCCGAACAAATGATTCGTCTGAGCGGCAAACGTCCCGGCCAGGACATCAAGATCGAATATATCGGACTTAGGCCCGGCGAAAAGCTCAGCGAGGAATTGTTCAACGACTACGAGGGGCCTACGCCTACCGAGCACAGCAAACTCTTGCTGGCCCATTCCCTCAACGTCGATTATCGGATGGCGAGGAAAGCCGTGAACGAATTGGCCGAGGCATGCCGGGTTGTCGACGAGGCCACGATTCTGCACAAACTCAAATTGCTGGTACCGGAATATGTACAGCGCACCGCCGACGAATACGGAAAGGAAGATCGCTCAGCCATTCAGCGATTGCTTGTTTTATAATGTGTTGTCGGGTACTATATCGGCTTTTTCGAACAACGCCAGAGCTTGGAGCGTGCAGTAATGAAGACCTTTAGCGCAAAACCGGCCGAAGTAAAACGCGACTGGTACGTCATCGACGCGGAAGGAAAGACGCTGGGGCGTCTTTCGACGGAGATCGCGCGTCGTCTGCGCGGCAAACACAAAGCGGAATACACGCCTCATGTCGATACCGGTGACTACATCATCGTCGTCAACGCGGAAAAAGTGCGTGTTACCGGCAATAAAGAACAAGACAAGATTTATTACAAGCACACCGGTTACATCGGCAACATGAAATCCGTGGCCCTGGGCAAGCTGCGCGCAACCCATCCGGAGCGCATCATCCAGACCGCCGTAAAAGGCATGTTGCCGCGCAATCCCTTGGGCCGAGCCATGTTCAGCAAGCTGAAAGTCTATGCAGGGCCCACCCACAATCACCAGGCTCAACAGCCCAAAGTGTTGGAAATCTAATTTGAGAAGCTGAATCAACCATGGCACAAGCGCAGTATTACGGAACAGGTCGTCGCAAGAGCGCGGTCGCGCGCGTCTACGCAAGGTCCGGAACCGGTCGTATTGTTATCAATGACAAGCAACTGGAAGAGTATTTCGGCAGAAAAACCGACCAAATGGTCGTGCGCCAGCCGCTTGAGCTCGTCGCTCTGACGGATAAGATGGACGTGTTCGTCAAGGTCGCAGGGGGCGGTCCCACCGGCCAGGCAGGAGCCATTCGCCATGGCTTGACTCGCGCCCTCTTGAATTTCGACGAAACCTTGCGCCAGCCGCTGCGCAAAGCCGGTTACGTCACCCGCGACGCGCGCGAAGTCGAACGTAAGAAAGTCGGCCTGCACAAAGCAAGACGCCGTCCGCAATACTCCAAGCGTTAATGCAAGGCGCGCCGGCTGCTCCGGCGTGCTTTCAGAATTGGGGGATCGTCTAGCGGTAGGACTACGGACTCTGACTCCGTCAACCCTGGTTCGAATCCAGGTCCCCCAGCCAATACAAATCAAAGGTTTACGAGAGAAATCCCGTAAGCCCTTTTTATGGTAGACGAAAAATCGAAAGTCTTCGTCAGGGGTATTTGACGGTCATTTGATGCCGTCACAGAAACCCGCCTGAACTTAGTTGCACGAGTTATTGGATCATTGCGTTGCACTTAGGCGTGCAGCAGCGGAACGGCTGGAACCTTAGTATTCATGCATGTTCCACGTATTGTTCCACGCCATGTTGCGTGATTTGTTGCACGGGTTGTCGCGTTACTTGGTTATTCCCTGATTTCTCATTCCCCGTGCGAAGTTAGGTTTGTACTGCGAAGGTCGCCCTGCAGCGTGCGGGCTCAATTCACCACTCGCACACTTTGGAAAGCACGTACACGCGCAGAGCTACTCACTTCCCGCGCTACTGGTGATGATTTTCTCGCTTCCTGATTTGACAAACCAAACTTGTTGACGTAACTTTCTAAGCGGGGCAGGTAAGTCCTGCAATGTGCCCAAAGTGCTTCCTTCCATCGGTTGGCTCTGAGCTTTGGGGATGTGGCATTGCAGGGTCTGTCCTTTTATTTCACTCATCCCGCCTTAGAACGGAAAACCGACTATCGTAGGCAACTTTCTCCTGATACTGACTGAACCAGTCCGTTTCAAGAAAGTTCTCTCTCCTATAGATTCCCCAACAAAACAAGTCGACCGCCTGTAAACCAGGGTTTTCATGTGAGAGTGAGTGGTTAATAACTAGCCGTGCATATAAAGGCAAAAATCCCTCCAACTGCCCAATCAATTGTTTGTTGAACTCTTCAATTTCTTTTCGATTTTTGCAGCGATCAACAACTAAGTGAACGACTGACAATTCTTCGGGGAAATTAACTTTCTCAAGAAGTGTATGGGCTAGTCGGTTGTAGAGTTGCTTCTTGCCCGCTTTGCTGCGGTGATGGAATGAAGCTCGATACTTATCAAGAGTAATACTGTACAGCTGCCAACCGTTCTGAGGTAGCTGGCTGTAGAAATACTTCTTAATGGTTAGGGTGGTACCTATCCCTTTTAGCTCTTGAATGATTCGACTTTTGTTCTTTTTGTTGTTGAGTTTGTTCTTTAGGGTTCTCCTAACCGCTATTTTGAACTGATCAGCGGCAGACTTATCGTCACAAACTAGAAGGGTGATAACAAAATACCGGTTCGTTTTGGTGTTCTCGAAATCAAAACCAAGATCACCCGATTCATCCAAAAAAATGTACATCGTTCGCCCCAATCCCCTTGGCTTTTACTAAAATTGGGCGACATTCTAACCCGTTAGTAGCAAGCCTGAGTTTTGCTGGGTGCCAATCATCAACAAAAAACCCGGCCGAAGCCGAGTCCAGTGCGCCTGTTTGCTTATGTCAGAACGTGCAGAACGTGTCAGGCTTTCGTTATTTGATCCTGAAATGCCTGGCGTTTCGGTGATGGTCGTCGGCGACGATGACATTTCTACCGCCTATGGCGGCCTGAAACCGTTCGAGTAAGGCCAGTAGCGCGGCAGGCGAAGCCTTTCTACCGCCTATGGCGGCCTGAAACCGGCCTGGGCGAGGTCGGGTGGTCGAGGGCGACAATCTTTCTACCGCCTATGGCGGCCTGAAACGTCGCAGCGCTCGCGCAGAACAGCCGCCAAAACCTCCTTTCTACCGCCTATGGCGGCCTGAAACGTCATGCAAAAAATCATGCGGCCACTAGCCGGGTTACCTTTCTACCGCCTATGGCGGCCTGAAACTTGCGGTCGCCGCTTTCGCCCGCCAGATGGAAGCCGACTTTCTACCGCCTATGGCGGCCTGAAACCCACCCGCGCAGCCGCGTGCTGCGCCGAAGGGGCAGCCTTTCTACCGCCTATGGCGGCCTGAAACGAAGATCAACGCAGAGATCGCACGCGACTTCTCGCCGCTTTCTACCGCCTATGGCGGCCTGAAACCGATTTCGTACAGCTTCAACATGGCTTTTCTCCGGTCTTTCTACCGCCTATGGCGGCCTGAAACCGTGCGAGCGGCCAAGCGGGCGGGCAGGGACACGGAACTTTCTACCGCCTATGGCGGCCTGAAACGGAACCAGGGACAGAACAGAAACCGGAAGCAGCCATCTTTCTACCGCCTATGGCGGCCTGAAACTCGTTGCCATGATCTTGACTCCTGCAAGTTGGGACCCTTTCTACCGCCTATGGCGGCCTGAAACCCGGCACGCGGCCGACACCAGGGCCGAGGCCTGCGGCCTTTCTACCGCCTATGGCGGCCTGAAACGATGTCGGGCGGTGGCGGGGCTTTCTCGCGCTCAGGACTTTCTACCGCCTATGGCGGCCTGAAACCCATTGCTGATTATCAGCAACACCCGGCTTTCGTTCGCTTTCTACCGCCTATGGCGGCCTGAAACGGATTTCTTCCTTATGGAGCCTTGCGGTATTCCGCAGCTTTCTACCGCCTATGGCGGCCTGAAACGCACCGGCCGGAACCCAGGAACCCGCCCCGAGCGACCTTTCTACCGCCTATGGCGGCCTGAAACGAACATGGTGACGCACCCGGAAACCGATTTGATGGTCTTTCTACCGCCTATGGCGGCCTGAAACCCCTCTCCCCGCCCACACCAGCCCGGCGGCCACCGCCTTTCTACCGCCTATGGCGGCCTGAAACGTCCAGCTTGGCGTTCATGGCCGTGTATTCGCGGATCTTTCTACCGCCTATGGCGGCCTGAAACCGAGTAGAGGGCATCTTTGAGTCTCCTTTCGGTGGCCTTTCTACCGCCTATGGCGGCCTGAAACGCACGCGGGGTGGGGTTGCTCATTGCCAACGGCATGGACTTTCTACCGCCTATGGCGGCCTGAAACGCACAGGGATTACGCGCGCCTGGGCACGCTCATCGACGCCTTTCTACCGCCTATGGCGGCCTGAAACCCAGCATTACCCAAAAGCGCTGGCAGGACGAGGTGCGCTTTCTACCGCCTATGGCGGCCTGAAACACTGGTCCCACGTGCCGCCGAACGCCCCCTTGGTCACTTTCTACCGCCTATGGCGGCCTGAAACGAGGATCTCGATGGTCTCGACGCCGTGCAGGAAGTTCTTTCTACCGCCTATGGCGGCCTGAAACCGATCCGGTGCCAGTGGAAGACCTGCGGGACTTTTTCTTTCTACCGCCTATGGCGGCCTGAAACCAAGGCGCTCGCTTATCAGATGCTCGCCGGCATCGACTTTCTACCGCCTATGGCGGCCTGAAACCGAAGCACGGCAAGCCGCCGATTGCATAGTCAGCTAACTTTCTACCGCCTATGGCGGCCTGAAACTTTGAGTTTTACGCTGTCCAGGATCAGACCGTCCAAGCCTTTCTACCGCCTATGGCGGCCTGAAACGAGGGCGAGCGGTTAGTTGGCGCGGTATCTTATCGACTTTCTACCGCCTATGGCGGCCTGAAACATGGTAATGGCCCCATCCGGCACCGACATTGATTATCTTTCTACCGCCTATGGCGGCCTGAAACTGGATGGCGTATTTTTGCGCTTCGCGGGCTGTATGTCTTTCTACCGCCTATGGCGGCCTGAAACCGAACAAATCCTGATGCATACCCCCATATCTGGGACCTTTCTACCGCCTATGGCGGCCTGAAACGGGGTGAAATTTGGGGGTTCTTACCGAAAATGGTAGTCTTTCTACCGCCTATGGCGGCCTGAAACGAAGGCTCGTCGTAGCCGGTCGTCAGGATTTGGCAATTCTTTCTACCGCCTATGGCGGCCTGAAACCCTTTATTTTCTAACAGCGGAAACCTCCCTATTTAAGTTTTCGTGCTTCAAATGTGGTTCAAGCCCAAAACTCACAACTTCGTTCCCGTGGGTATCAGAAGCAACCGACCACCGAAGTTTTCAGGGGATGATCCCGCTTCCGAGATGAGACGTGTCCTCCTGTTTTACGCCTGCTATCAAGGTTTCCACGCGGATATTGCGCCGGTTGGCGGTTTGAATGAATAGCAGCCGATCCGTATCTTGATACATATCCTCGATATCCCGGCGCAATTTCTTGTATACCGTCTCGGTCATATCGCCGGCGAAGACGCTGTATTGCAATTGGGGGAGATAGCGGGAGAGCAGTTTCCGGTATTTTTCGGTGCGCTCAGCTGGAACATCGTAAGACACGACCAAGAACATATCGTCACGCCTTCACAATAAAGGGTTCATATTCGGAAAGCTCCAGTAAATGCGCCTCGACAGCGAAGGCTTCCTTGAGCAGGATGCGCCGCCATCCGGTTTCGCCGGCGATTTGCGCATTGTCCATGCGTTCCTGAAATTCCCTCAGTACCCGTTCCCGTCCGATTCGGCTCAGTAGACAAACGCCTTCGGTTTCCTCCTGATAGCAACCATCGTCGAGCCTGCCTTTGTTGATCAAGGTGAAAATCATGCGATCTGCGATCAGTGGTTTGAATATTTCCGCCAGATCGAGCGCCAGGGAGTTGCGCGCCTGGGTAGGTGCGTGGACGAAGCTCAAGGTAGGATCGAGATGGGTCTGGGCAATGGCCTGGGCACAGGCGCTGTAGAGCAGGCCATTGCAGAAGGAAATCAGCGCATTGATTCGGTCCGCCGGGGGGCGGCGCGTACGTTTCGTGATGGTCAAAACCGGATTGATCTTGCCCCAGGCCGCATAATAGCCCTGCCGGAAATTGCCTTCCTGGCCCATCAATCCTTCGATGGTATCCGCTTTGGCGCGTTTGAGCTGACGCTCCAGGTCGCGAATAGGTTCATCGAGTTCGCGGTTGCCGCGATAAGCGTAGTACTTGAGATTGCGCAGCATGTTGTGCGCGCCGGCTTCCAAAATGCGGGAAGCCATCGCAAGACGCTTGGTCCGGTCCAGGATCAGCTTCGCTTGCGCCAGGTGGACGGTACCCGAATGGTGATGCCGAGCAGGCTCCAGGCTACCGGAGAAGTGCCCGTAATAATCCAGGAACGACAGCCGCACGCCGTGCTTGCCTAGAAAGCTGGCGACCTCGCTGTTGAGACGGGTTGCGCCGAGGACTACGACATGCCGCAGGGATTCCACCGGCAGGCGGCGTTTCTTGCGGTCCTCGGTGACAATCACCAAGGTGTTCTGGTCGCGTTTGATTTCAGTGCCGCGCAATAGGTAAACCGTGTCCATCAGGCGTCCTCGTCGTCGGTGGATTGTCCCCAACACAAAAGGCGATACGAACAGCCTCGGCATACGGGCTTTTCAGACTTGGCGGGTGGTTGGGGTAGGGCCAACACTTCGCGCAGGTGGGCCAGGCTTTGCTGCAATTGCAGCACGGCGGGCGGATCCAACAGCACGGTCTTGGTGCGTTTGCTGGCCGTGTAGCGCAGGATGCCCCGCCACACCTGTCCCGTGGCCGCCGTCAAAGCGGCCAGGTAGAACAGCAACTGGTTGGTCAGCGCCGCTTCGTGGGAGCGGCTCTTCTTGACCTCGCTCACTTCCCGCTTCGCCCAATCCACCCGGTCGGGCGACAGACCGTAAAGGCTTTGGGAAAACGTGTCGCTGACGCCTCGTTCGTGCAGCAGGCTCCCCAACTGCATGTGCCGGTTGAGATGCCCGCAGTCCAGCCGGTGGTAGTGCAGCCAGGCGCGCGTGGCGCAAAGCTGGATATGCTGGAACGACAAGCCGTGCACGCCCAGGGACTCCGCCTCCTGAAGGAGGTCGGAGAGCGCTTCGCGAAGCGGTGCTTCTAATGCCATGAGGCCAGGATGGCGGCCGCTTCTTGGGGCGAATAGGGGCGGCTCAGACGGATGGTGTCCAGAATCCGTCCTTCTTCGGGTAAGGCTTGTCCGAACAAACGGGCCGTAGCGGCGTTCAGACGGCACTCGGCGATAGCCTCGGTCCGTTTCAACCGCAACAAGCCTGTTCGTCCTACGCCCATCCGCACGATGAGTTCCTCGCCGAAGGCAAAAGGGTCCGGCCCGTACAAAATTCCGTGGTATACCGCTCCGGGCGCAACTTCATGCACGTAGAAGGTCTTCTTGAACAGGCCCGAACCCATGGCTTTCTGCATGGAAACTGGATAACCGCCTTCCCGCTCCACGTCGATGATGTGTCGTACCGGCCCCAGGTTGCGGTTGCCGGATCCCATGGCCAGCGACGCACGCCAGGGCAGCCGGCATAGGTCTTCCCGGTAGTCGGGCCGGGTCCGCAGGTGCGGCGTAGGCGGCCGGCCTAAGGCATACGCCAGAGCGAAGCAGAGGGCCGTATCCGAAATGACGTCCGGATGGGTCGCGGCGCCGTCCGGCACGTACAGGCCGTGGTAATAGAACGGCGTCAGGGTTTCTGCGCGAAACGCGGTGACGGTGGCGTTCATGGCGCGCTCAGGCGGCGTCCTTGCCGCTGCCGCCGGTGAACCAGGCATCGAACAAGCAGGCGACTTGTTCCTTGGCGCTGGCGTATTGCGCGAGGAGTTCGGGGGCGTTGGCCTCGAAGCGATCGACCAAATCCGCCAATGCCTTTTCGGTTTCACTTCGGTTGATATGGTGGGGATATGCCTTCTGGAAAGCCTGCTCCACTGCGGACAGAGCCGTTTCGAGCTCACCGGTCTTTCCGATCGCCTGCAGCATTTCTTGCGGGGCGTTGATGGCGCGTTCCAGGCGTCCCCAGTAAATCCCCGCACAATGGGTGCGAAGGTTGGTGCCGGTGACCGCGGTCGCACCGCCATAGGCGCCGGTCAGACCGATGGAAAGCAAGAGATGGTCGAACGCGGCGCGGGTCAGCCGTCGCCCCGGCAGCACCAGGCATTGCACGAACAGGGTGCCGGGATTCACCGCATAAGTGGTGAAGATGTTGCTGCTGCTCTTCTTGTCTTCCGCATCGAAATTGCCGCCGTCCTCGCCGATACCACCCTGACGGAACACGCTGTGGATGCTGTTCCGCTTGGGCTGGATCGATATGGCGTCGCTGTAGAGGACCGCGGCATGGATGGGAAACACGAATTCCTTGCCACTGATGACGCCTGTGCCGGAATCCCCGAATACAAAGGAATTGAGATCGAATACATCGCTCGGTTTCTTGCCTTTCGGTACGAAGGCCTTATTGGCTGCCGCCCATCCGCCCATACCGAGCGCCCGCAAGATTTGCGCGCCCCGTCGCCGCTCGACGCCCTTGGTCTTGGAGGCAATGATGCGGATCCGGTTATGTCCGGCGAGCACCATATCCGTGATTTCGTCGGCGTCATTGTTGCGTACCAGGACAGGCGCGATGGCTTCCCGAACCAATGGGATGGCGATGCACTGAGCCTCCGGTAGGGAGGGGATATCGAAGGGTTTCTTGGCCAGCTCGTAATGGGTCTGAAGGTCTTTGGCCAGTTGAGCGTACAGGGTTTCGATGGACGCGGTCATGGGGTTCTCCTGGTTTTCGATCACGATCAAGCGGCGGGTTCAACAGTGGTTTCGGATTCTTCGGCTTCCGGCGAGGTCTCCCGGTTTTTCCAGAATTCCGTGACGGCCCGCCGCAAACCGCCCTCGTAGGCGGCCAAAAGGAAGCGGGTGAAGCCCGATTCCAGCTCGAATTCCTCATCGGCTTTCGCCAACAGGGCATGAGCGGCTTCGGCGAAGGCGTGCAGGCGTTCGTCCAGGTCTTTTTGAAAGAGATCCGGGTAACGGCGGGACAAATCCGCCCGCAGACGCTGGGCGATCGCATCGCGCGTGGCCTCCGGTCCGAACGCATAGTGCTTCTGGTAAGTCTCCAGGGCGATCCGCAGCATCAGGGTCCATTCGGCGCCGCTGGCGTCCCGCCTTGGCCGGTGGGTTGCTAGGGCGCTTTTGACTAGGGTGTCCAGCCATGTATCGTAGTCGTTCATGGGGTACTCCTTGCGAGCGAGTTCAAGAAAATGAGCAGTACGAGTATTCCAGCCGTCCTTCTGACCGTTGGCGGCCCTGGCCATGACGAAGGCAGCGGCCCACCAGCCGAATCGAGGCATTGCTTGCAGGCCGCTCATGCCGTCGTTTTCGGCGAGCATGGCCTTGAACAGCTCGAGGCGTCCGATAAGCCGGATGAGGAATACACGGCTGATCCCGCCTTCCCCGTCCATGAAGTCGTGCAACAATTCCTTGAGCAGTTCGGGCGTTCCCTCGTACAAAAAGGCCGCTTTGCATTCCCGTTGGCTGGCGACGAAGGCGTGCACCGGCTCGCCGCTCAGGGCGGCGTAGCAGGCTAGCCGATGCATGTGGTCGACGACTTCGCCGAGAGCGGTGGGCCGCTCCTCGAACAACAGCGGTTCGTCGAAGCGGGCGTCGGTCTCCCACGGGAGTATCTTTGTCCGCAGGTCCCGGGAGATCGCATCGAAACCGCGCAGGAGGCTCTTTTCCACGTCGCCGGTGCGGGTATCCAGGAGATGGCGCACCGGCGTGGCGATCAGCATGGGGTTGCCGCGCAGGGTGGGCTGGGTTTCCAGTAGCAAGCCCTGGATACGCACGCAGGCCGGGCACAGATAGTTCTCGCCTTTCTCCGACCAGAGGTGCTTTTCGTGCCCGATGCCGTTGTAGAAACTGGAGGCCTTGAGACCTGCTAGCTTCATCCGGTTGGTCTCGATGATTTGCTCGGTGGGCGCGCCGCACAGGAGGCAGGTGCCGCCCCGTTGCGGCGGCGTATAGGGAAGCGCCGTATCGTCACTGCCGGAAAATCCGGCTTGGGCCTTGAGGCTATCCACGATGGCGCGGGCGCCGGGATCGCTGCCGATTCGCTCCGGCCAGGCGCCCTTTAGTTCATCCAGTACGCTGGGCAAACCATCATCCCCAATCAGGAGCGAGGCTTGCAGCGCCGCGACCGTCCGCAGACTCAATTCGTCGAGTGATTCCGGATCGATGCCGCTGTGCCGGAGGCTGGTCTCGACGGCTCCGCTTGCCACCGCCAATAATCTTGCGGTAATAGCCCGATCCGTCTGTACAGCAGCCAGAGCGGCGGCGCGCCAAAAGGGGTGCGAAGAGGGAATCTCGCCATTGACTTTGAGGATGGGACAAAGGCTGCCTTTCATCGGCGTCGTGCTGAACGGCGCGCCGCACTGCATGACCCAGAACGCCACCAGCGGCGCCACCCTCTCCCAATCCTTGGCGGTGACCCGGAGCAGGAGTTGAGCCTGCCGCTCGCTGTTCCGAACCGCCGAGACGAGATCCTCGGCACAGGCGACATAAAACAGGGTGGCGGTCCCGGTGGTGGCGGCCACTTTCAAGGAGGGTTCGTTTTCTGACAAACGAGCCTCGAACCGGTCCAACCAGACTCCGAAGTCCATGTCTTCGGTAACGCCTATGTCCAGCCATTCGCCACGGCGCACGAACACCAACGGATAGAACTCGCGCGTTGCGAACCAGGCCGTCAAGAACATCTGCAGCCTCTGCAAGACGATGGGGTGATGGCGGAAGCGCAGTCGGCGCAAAGGCCGGTCGGGTACGGCGTAATGCGTGTGCAGCCGCGGCAGATCCTCGTTGTAGATCCCGATGAAGTCCTCGGGAGCGCCGCCTTGTCTCGCCGCCCGGCTCAACAGGTTGTCACCCTGGCCAACGAGTTCGGCCAGCTTGGCGGTCAAAGGATCGAGCAGAGCGTCCCCGAACATGACCTGCCCGAGTCCCCGGTTTTCCACGTAGCTGACGGCGGCATGCAGTTGCTCGGGGGTCAGACCGGACCAGCTCGCCATGTCCAGTTCCCGATGAACCAGGTACACGTCCTCCCGTGAGGGATTCCGCGATCGCCCGCCTACACGCTTGTCGGCGTCGTGAGCAAAGGCGATGGCGAAAATGGCGAGGAGCGCCGGTACGGGGTCGGCCTCCCTGGACAGAGGCAACCGTCCAGCCTGCCAGGCATGATAGAACAGCCAGAGGGCAAACACGGCCACTTCCAGGCAATGGCGGTAAAGCGACTGCTCCTGGCTTTCGTAATATCCGCCCTCGGGTTTCGGCCCGCCTTTGCCGAGCCGCAGCGTCCATTCCGGATAGGACTGGCCGTTCGGCAAGCCCGCGAACTGCCGGTTCAGATGTTCGCGCACCGTGCCGAAAGCCCGTGCGACCGGGGCATCGTTTAAGCAGTCGAAGAATTCGGAAAGTGTCATAACCCCGCCTCCTCCACGCAACCGAACCCCAAGCCGGTGCCGGCCCCCAAGCCGGAAAACCAGGACTCGCGGATGTCTTCGCTGGGTCCCGCGAGCACGAAGGGCGTCACGATACCGGGCAGGCAGAGCGGGCGCCCATCCGGCCGCTGCCCTACGGCCATCGAGGCCGTCAATCGGCCTTTCCGGGCGAAGGAGTACAGCCGGTCGGGAATGAAGGTCAGGCGGAATGGGCGGCCGAAGCGGGTTGCCATGATACGGTTGAGCGCCGCGTTGAACGCTTCCCCCGGCGTGAGCAGGGCCTGGGTCCGGCCGCCGTTCTCGCGGCTCAAGACTCGTATGGGCGAGAGTGCATACAGCGCCATGGCCTCGGTCGGAGTCCAGCGTTCGTCTCGGACGATGCTCGCCCGGCGCAAGTCCAGTCCCGCTCCCGGCGTGAGCGAGGGTTCGATGAGGTCTTCCGCCGTGATTTTGGCCATTGCGTCGGCAATCTTGGGATCGCTGCTACCGAGGTAGATCCGCTCGATCCGGCGCAGCCCTGTTTTGCCGACCGGCCGCGCGATCACGCCGAAGCCGTAGCGCACCGGCTGATTGTCGATCCGGCGATAACCATGCCGCGACAAAGCGTTGTCGATGACATTCTTGACCCGCCCCCGATCCTGACACACGGCCTCGAAGGCGTCGAACGGCAGATCGATCCGCAATCTGATCATGTTCCCTCCCTCGCGGTTTTGGATGAACAAAACTATAGACTCGACGGTTAAAAAGTCAAGATGTAGAGACAATATTAAATTTACCATTATAATTTGACCATGATTATTCATCTTGATCCCACAGCCTTTTGCTGCGAGGCGCAAGTGCGGAAACGCCTGGAAGTACTGGAGCGTGGCTTGCGCCGCGCCTCGGACGGTGGGATGAAGCTCGGCGACTATGCGGCGTGGCTGAAGGCGTCAGGAGTGGTCGTACCCAGCCGACAGACCTTGCGGGCAGATCTGGAGCGCTATGTGCAGCGCTGCGACGATCTGGTGTACGGAGATCGGCAGAAGTCCCTGACTCTCGACGTGCATGCCCGACGGGACGCCATCCGTTATTTTCTGGGGGAGCCATGGCTGGCGTCGCCCCTGAAACCGAAACTGTCATCCTCGGTTTGCCGCTGTTTCCTGCTGGCCATGCATTTTCAGGAGGAAGTCGAATTCCAATATGCAGCGCTGCCGCAGCCGGGCCTCGCGCCGACATTCAAGATTCATCGGGGCGTTCCCTTGAGGACTTTGCCGGGGAGCGATTCCGGCTACATGGCGATCTGGCTGGAGCAGGGCCTCGTCATGCCCATTAACTTGACCCGGGTGCGTGGGCGTGTCGCCTTCACCGGACGCGACATCGGCCATTACCGGCCGCCACCGGTGGATCCGGAGGTGATCCTGAGCGTGCGCAGCGGGAACCCGCAGTCCCTGGAACGCTGCGCCAATCAGTTCGATGGAAACCTCGAGGGAGGGCGGGAGCTCCGCTTCCCCATGCCCGCCTCGCTCGCCCTGATGACGGCCGATCTCTTGGAAGCCTGGTGGCGCAGAACTAGCGCTACGCCACGGCAAACCGAACGCACGATCGAGTTACCGGACGGGACGGTCACGATCGATGTTCAACCCAAGGAGCAGTGAGTATGTTCATCATCCATGCGCACGGCATTCCGCCCCACGAGGATGGAAACGCCACGTCCTCTCTGTCACCGGCACAATACCGGCTCTTGGCGGAACCGAAACCGATTCGCATCTGCGGCGCACCGACGGGGGCCGGCAAGACGTACGCCTTTCTGCAAGCGGCTCGACAGGGACAGCGAGTGGTGTTCGTGGTGCCGACCCAGGCGTTGGCTCGGGACATCGGGCATAGCGCTAGCCGGCAGGGCGTGGAGGCGTATTGTTGGGACGGAACCCAGAGCGCCGAGTTGCGGGCCAACGGCAAGGAGCCCTGGAGCGAGAGGAAGAGTCAGTGGGATCGGCTACGATCAACCGGTGGTATGGTGGTCATCACGCCGGAAACCCTTGGCGCGATCTTGCTGGGCAAACCCCAACGGGTGTTGCATCGACAGCTCTTGCCGGATTTGCTCCAAGCTCAGCATATCGTGTTCGACGAAGCCCATACCCTGACCGCGCGGGCCTTAGGGTTTCTGCATTTCTGGGCGGTACTGGCGGTTTGGTGGCATCGGAAGGAACCCGAGCGCGCCCCAAAACTGACCTTGCTGTCCGCGACCCACGGCAATCTCTTTCAGGCGCTGTGCGAGGCCGATTCGGACGAAGCCTCCTATCTGCCGCCAGAAGCCGTGGCCTTTTTCGACGAGACGATCGAAAACGGGCGCCGGGAAGGGCTCCGAATGCTGCACGGTGACGTCGAGGTCCACATCGGCGAGGGCGACGTACTGGCCTGTGTGAGAAAGTACGCCGCGGAACCGTTGAGCCAGAACGAGCGTCTGCTGATCCTGTACGACAGCCTGTACAAACTCACCCGCGAGGAGGACGCCCTACGCGACCTTCTTGGCAACTATGGCGTTAAACCCAAGGAGTGCTTTCTGATCAACGGCCAGGACCGCAAGGCGAGCGGCTTGAGTCTTGGAGGCACCGGCTTTGAGGCAGGGTTGTGTCCGCAGACGAAACACCGGGTCATTATCGCGACGTCCTGCGTCGAAGCGGGGGTGAATATCCCAGGGCTGCGTTATGCCATTCTCGATCCTGGTCTGGATGCCGCTGCGCTGCTGCAACGCATTGGCCGGGTCGCGCGAGGCGACGTCGACGGCAAGGTTTGGCTGACCACACCGGAGGAACGCCCAAGTCACTGGCTGAAGCTGGAAAAATTAACTGGCAGGCTCACCATCGCCGATCTGCGTCGACATCTGGAGCCATTGCGCGATCTGCCGGTCGCCCACGCACGCCGCTTGGGCAGCGCCTATTGGTCGATGCTCAGCCGCAAGCAACCTCCGCTGTATGCCGGTTTACTACGCGGGCATGAGAGTATCAGCGAGGCTAAGGCGCCGGGTGGCTTCCTGAATGGCCTCCATGCGGCCCTCGCGGGCGCATCGAGGCGGGGCCAAAAATATGGCAGAGAATGGCTGAATAGGGTGGACCGCGAGTTGGGCGACCTGCGGGGATTTTCACCGAGTGTTTTGATTCGGTTCGCCGATTACCCCGTGATCGAATATTCCTTGGAATGGGCTCAGGCGTATTTGGAAAAGCCGAAATCCATTGAAAATGATGTATGGCTTTACCGAAAGCCGCGCGGCGCCTGTTTGCTGGAGAGGCCGCGGCCGATCGCCGTTAGCTTGCTCTGCCCCGATGGTAGCGACTTCGCTCGCGAGTATTTGCTCCGAGACGTCCGAAAGCAGGCGCCGCGCGACTATGCGGCCCACATCAGGCGGAGGGCCAAAGGGCTGCCGGACGAAACTTTCCTGTTGATGGCAGCCGCCTTTATCGAGGCGACCGGTCTTCTGGTGAGAGAGAAAATGGAGGACGATACAGTAATTTGAGGAACACGCGGGAATTTCCATCCTCTTGAGGAAGCTCTGATTAAGTTTCCAGTGGCAAAAGCGAACGGTGCAACTGTTGGATCTGAGAGCCTATCCCAATAGGCTTAAGAAACCCTTCGACAAGCCTGTCCTGAGATAAGTCGAAGGGCGTGAACGGAATCAACTTGTTCAGAGTTTCCTTAAAATACAGCCGAGTGCCGCCGTTTTGGATGGGCGAACGCTGCCATCCAGTTGTGAGAGCGGTGTGAAGGCCGGTTACCATGGCCACAAGCGCCCGCCTGCGCAGGCAGGCAAGAAGGGCAGCGAGGTCTACATGGCCGTCGATACCTTGGGCCATCTGTTAGCGCTCCTGGTGACCCCGGCCAACGAGCCCTAGCGTGCCCAGGCGGCGGAACTGGCGCGCTCCGCTCAACCGGTCACCCGCCGGCACGGCATTCGGCTGGATGGGGTCGAGCCTGCCTGCCGGCAGGCAGGCTGCTGCCGGAGGCCAAAAGAGGCTTTGTGCTGTTGCCCCGGTGGTGGGCGGTGGAGCGGAGTTTCGGCAGGATTGCCCGGTTTCGGCGCTTGGCTCGCGATTACGAACGATTGGCCGAAACCTTGGCGGGCTTGCGCTTTATCGTCTTTGCCATCCTCTTGCTCGTCAAGGTCGCCCCATTGCTCCAAAGTGGATAACAGGCTCTAGGGACTGGTCCTTCGACGGGGCTCAGGACAAGCTTCGCGAAACCTGCCGATTCCCGCCGGTTCACGGTCGCTAGGCGGGTTACGGTCTAGGCTAGGGCGAACCGGTACCCGTCTGCTGCCGTGCGGGTAAGCCAGCCAGCGCGCGTTCGAAATCGGCGATCAGATCGTGCTCGTCTTCCAGGCCGACAGAGACACGGATCAAACCGTCGGCAATCCCCATCTCGGCTCGCACCTGGGCTCCCGCTTCCCAATAGATCGTCGGCGCCACGGGAATCACGAGGCTTCTGGTGTCTCCGAGGCCGGTCGCCTTGATCGGGATCGTGAGCCGGTTGATGGTCGCGATCATCGCCATCGGATCCTTCAGCTCGAACGAAAGAAGCCAGGAGCCTGCGCTGAAATGGCGCTTCGCCAGTTCGAATTGAGGATGGGATTCAAGCATGGGGTAGTGCACCGCCGCGACCGCGGGATGGCTTTCGAGAAAGCGCGCCAGGGAGAGCGCCGTCGCGCTGGCTTGCTTCACGCGCAACGCCAAAGTCTCCGCGCCGATGCTGATCTGATGAGCTTGTTCGGACGATAAGGCGGCGCCCATGTCGCGCAATCCTTTCTTACGAATCTGAATCAGGCCCCATTGCGTCGGATCGGCGCTGCGGTAGTTCGGGAAGATATTCGGAAAAGTCGTCCAATCGAACCCGCCGGTGTCGGTGACGGCTCCGCCGAGCGCGGCGCCGTGGCCGGCAATGGTCTTGCTCAGCGAGTTCACCACCAAGCCGGCGCCTACGCTGCGAGGACGGAACAGTGCCGGTGAGGTAATGGTGTTGTCGACGACGAACAGCAGGCCACGTTCGCGACACAGAGCGCCTATGCCGTCGAGGTCCGGAACCTGGGTGCGGGGATTCGCGATCGTTTCCACGAAGACCATGCGCGTATTGGGCTGAAGAGCGGCCTCGACCGCCGCGGCGGAACAGGTGTCGACTTTGCTGACGGCGACGCCGAGATCGCCCAAGGTGCCGAACAGGCTGTTGGTGTTGCCGAACACGAAGCGGCTGGATATCAGATGATCTCCGGCGCGCAGGAGCGTGAGAAACACCGCGCTCAGGGCAGCCATTCCGCTGGCGAAACACACCGTTCCGCGTCCCTGTTCCATCCGGGTGATCTTCGATTCCAGCGCGGCCGTGGTCGGCGTGCCCTGGCGGGCGTAATTGAAGCCGCCCTTGACGGTCCCCTGAAAGACACCGATGAGGTCTTCCACGCGGTCGAATCCGTACTGCACGGAGGTGTGGATCGGCTTGTGAATGCCGCCGTGTTCCACGCCGAAGCGCCGGTCCGAGTGGACGTTGTCGGTGGTGATGCTGCTTATTTCTTCATTCATCGCGATGCTGTCTGGAAGTGTTCTGGACTCGAGGGTGAAAGGACGATTTTCGCGCGGAAAACAGGCTATGAGAATCATGCCGACCGGGAATTTGAAAAACCGTGTTTACCGACTTCGGCGACGGAGCTCCGAGGTTCGCGTCGGTTCCCCTCGGGCTTGCGATCCCCCGGCGAACGATGCCGATCGCCAACCAACCGCAGCAAGCCCAAGCGATCTTGGCGAGGCATCCGGCGGCCTTTTCGGAAATTCTCGCCGATCGGAGCACACAAGCGGCACGGAAAGCTGCGCTGGCGGTAGCAAAGGGAGCGTGTTGAGAATGCCTTGGAGTCCATCTCGGAAAGCGTTCGCCCTGAGCCTTGTCGAAACGCGTATCCGGACCTAGTCGGCGAATTTCGGTAGACTACCGAGATAGGTCCTCAGCGCCTATCCCAATGGGCTTAAGACACCCTTCGGCAAGCCTGTCCTCAGCAACGTCGAAGGGGCGAAGCCGTTCCCGGCACGCGGAATCGATAGGAAAGCCGGAAACGCGGAGCCTGTTCTGAGCGAAGTCGAAGGGCTTATTCCGGCCTACAACGTTTTCCTTTTGATTGAGAAATGGAATTAATCGTGCGCTCCGGTGAGGAGGCGACCGGTCACCAGGTGATCGGCGATCAAGCTGCCGACGCCGATGCACGCAAGGGCGAGCACGACCGCGGCGAGCGCGACGCGAGTCTCGGTTCGGGCCAGAAGCCTCGACAAACGGGAAAACGCCATCGGGCGCTCGGCATGGCGGTTTTCGGATCGTTCCATCTTCAGTTGCCCGAATTTCCTGCACAATCCTTCAAGCGGCGATACTCTGTGTCCATGGCTTTTTGGGCGCGCTTGACAATGTACTCTCCTGCAGTGCCGGCAGCAAGGAACAGAAAGCCCTGAAGCTGGTTCCGGTACATCATGTAACTGAGTTCGACGCTGCCGCCGCGGCGGATATGGTCGGCCCAGCGGGTCACGATAGTCTGACAGACGGACTGAAGGTCGCTGAGGGAAATTCCGGTTTGATGGATCGACATCGGTGCCTTCCCGGTGACGGGCCTAAGAACAAGTCTCCTGTTCGAGACAGCGCAGAGTGAGCTTGACCATGTTGATCAGGCGATGCTTCCCGATGACGATACTGTCCACTTGGCCCCGATCGACCCAGCCTTCGACCACGCCCGGCGATACCCCGACCAGCTCGGCGAACTTCTCCCGGTGCATCACCTGTACGTGCGGCAGCAACAGCACTTGACGGATGACCTGTTCGTCCATAATGTCCCCTCGTTGCGTTACATTGGGAAAGAACATGCATGTTGAACGCGTATTATATACATAGATATAAATAGTACAAGTTATGAAGCCCGGACTAGACGAATTTGCCGCGAACGACCGAATCAAACAACTACGTAAGACCCTGGGCCTGACGAGGGACGAATTCGCTCAAAAGACGGGGATAGGAACCAACCAGCTCAGCAATCTGGAGCACAAGAGGCAGAAGGTATACGCTTGGCATATCGAGGCGATCTCTCGCGAGTGGCCACAGTACGGCTATTGGCTTTGCACCGGCGAAGCGTTACCCGATGCGGGACAGATCAGTCCCGAGGGTGAGAATGAGCCCCGAACCCATTTGAAAGTGGCCGAGCCGCTGCCGAAGAAGCGGTGAACAGGAAGAAGTCAGCGGTCGCCGCTGAATTTTTTTCTCTGTCATCATCCTAGAAACGGCGGTTGGACGTGTTGGAGTGTGCGGCGGGCGGGGCGGCCGGCAAGCCTGTCCTGAGCCCCGCCGAAGGGCCTGTCCTGAGCCTGGTCGAAGGGCGGTTCGCTTCGCTCACCACATTCTACTTTTCCGGTGCATCGAAGTGGTCAACTGCCGTTTCTAGGATCATGTAAGCCTGCGCTGACAATAGTTTCAGCCCAGGCTTACAAAATCCGAGCTAGGCCGCTTTCTTTCTAGAGCGTCTCACCGAGGCCGTACCAAACAAGGGAAACCATAGCCAAAATACACCAAGCCTCGGGGATAATAGGCCGAGGACCATCGTCAAACGGTGGCGTCGCTTACTCGGCTGCGAGGAGCCGTGTTCACATCATCCCGTCTGCCATGTCGTCGCCGTCCTCTTTTCCGGAATCCGAACACCTGAGCGGCACCGTCGAGCGCGTGACCTTTCACAGCGATGCCACGGGCTTTTGCGTGCTGCGGGTCAAGGTTCGAGGGCAGCGCGATTTGGTGACGGTGGTGGGCAGCGCTGCTGCGGTCACTGCGGGCGAAAAGATCGAGTGTATCGGCGTCTGGGTCAACGACCGCGAGCACGGCTTACAGTTCAAGGCGCGCCAGCTTCGGGTGATTCCGCCGAGTTCCCTGGAAGGTATCGAAAAATATCTGGGCTCGGGCATGGTCAAGGGCATCGGCCCCCATTTCGCCAGGAAGCTGGTCAGGGCCTTCGGGGAGGCGGTGTTCGACGTCATCGAACAGACGCCGGAACGCCTCTCCGAGGTCGAAGGCATAGGCCCCAAGCGGCGGGAGCGGATCACCGCCGCTTGGGCCGAACAGAAGGTGATCCGGGACATCATGGTGTTTCTCCAGTCCCATGGCGTCGGCACCTCGCGGGCGGTCCGGATCTACAAGACCTACGGCGACGAGGCCATTCTGAAGGTGACCGAAAACCCCTACCGGCTGGCGCTGGACATTCACGGCATCGGCTTCAAGACGGCGGATGTCCTGGCGCAGCGTCTCGGGATTCCGGCCGATTCCCTCATGCGGGCGCAAGCCGGAGTTCGCCACGTGTTGCAGCAATGGTCGGAGCAGGGGCATTGCGCCGCCTATCGGGACCAGTTGGTCGGGATGGCCGTGCCTTTGCTGGAGATTCGCGAGGAAACCATCGTCGAGGCGATCGATAGCGAACTCGAAGAAGGCCAGTTGATCGGCGAAGCCGTGGGTGAGCGCGAGGCCCTGTATCTCGCCGGACTCCATCGCGCCGAGTCGGGCTGCGCGAAGCAGCTCAGGCGGCTGCTCGAAGGGCCGCCGCCCTGGGGCGAGATCGATGCGGACAAGGCCATAACCTGGGTCGAAGGGAAGACCGGGCTGAATCTGTCGGACTCGCAGCGTGCGGCGGTAAGGCTGGTGACGACGAGCAAGGTCGCGATCATCACCGGCGGTCCCGGCGTCGGCAAGACCACTCTGGTCAACAGCCTGCTCAAGATTCTTAGGGCCAAGAAGGTCCGCGTGCTGTTGTGCGCGCCCACCGGACGCGCCGCCAAGCGGCTCACCGAATCCACCGGCCTGGAGGCCAAGACCGTGCACCGGCTGCTCGAATTCGATCCCAAGGCTTTCGCCTTCACCCGCAACGAGCAGCGGCCGCTGGAGGCGGATCTGGTGGTGATCGACGAGGCCTCGATGATGGATGTCGTACTGATGTATCAGCTGCTCAAGGCCATCCCGACGAGCGCGGGACTCCTGATCGTGGGCGACGTCGATCAGCTGCCCTCGGTCGGTCCCGGCGCGGTGCTGGCCGATCTCATCGAGTCCGGAGTGATTCCGACCGTCCGCCTGACCGAGATTTTCCGCCAGGCGCAAACCTCCAGGATCATCGTCAACGCTCATCGGATCAATCAGGGGCAGCGGCCGATGAAGACCCCGCCGGGTGAAGCCAGCGATTTTTATTGTCTAGAGGTCGAAACCCCGGAGGCATTGTTCGACACGCTGATCGAAGTGGTGACGGTAAGGATCCCGAGAAGATTTCAGCTCGACCCGACCGAGGACCTTCAAGTGCTGACGCCGATGAACCGGGGCGGACTCGGTGTTCGGGCGCTCAACGTGGAGTTGCAGCAGCGCCTGAACGGCTCGAGCGAACCCAGGCTAGCCCGCTTCGGAAACATCTTCGCGCCGGGCGACAAAGTCATGCAGCGGGTCAACAATTACGACAAGGAGGTTTTCAATGGCGATATCGGGAAGATCGTCGGGATCGATCTCGAGGAAGGCCAGGTGATGGTCGACTACGATGGCCGCAACGTGACCTATGATTTCGGCGAGCTCGACGAATTGTCGCTGGCGTATGCGGCGAGCATCCACAAGGCCCAGGGCTCCGAATATCCGGCCGTGGTGATTCCCCTGGCAATGCAGCATTACACCTTGCTCGAGCGGAATCTGGTCTACACTGGGGTAACCCGCGGCAAGCGGCTGGTCGTCCTGATCGCGCAGCCGAAGGCGTTGGCGATGGCGGTTCGGCGACGAACCTCCTCGAGGCGGCTCACGAACCTGGCGGCTCGACTTCGAGACTTTGGGGCGCTTTAGTTACTGTGAGTCAACGGATGAGCCTAAAAACCGCAGTTGGATTTTCCAAATCACCACAATGTCCGATCAGCCGCCGCATTCTTTCACCCCAACCCCTCTCCCAGAGGGCGAGGGGCCTAACTCCCTTCTCCCTTTTGGAGAAGGGCTGGGGATGAGGGCCTAGCGCTTTGCAGGTTGTATCCGACTACCAGATTTAGGATGAATCGACCGTTATAGATGTCGTCCTGGAAACTGAGACGTAAGCCACAGACCGAGCAGCGTGGTGTCGCGAAAGGATAAGCGACCAACAAGGGGGCATAGCGTAGGCCGGCCACCCCTTGCCAACGAGACGCTCGACCAAGGCGTGACGTCGGGAAAGGATTCCCGGCCTGCCTAACTGGCGTTGAACGAACGCATGACGCAACACTCTCCAAAAACCGTCTTCCGTCCCAGAGCCCTGTGCCTCGACATCGAAACCACGGTCGGCGCCGAGGTCAAGCTGACCAAGATCGGCGCATGGCGCGCGGATACCGGTCGGCATGTCCATTTTCAAGGCACGTTTTCGACCCTCGAACTTCGGGCGGCGCTGGACCGGCTGAGCGTCGGTGCGGAGTTCCTGCTGGGCCACAACATTACCGGGCACGATTTGCCGGTTTTGAAATCCCTTTTCCCCGATCTCGCGCTGTTCGGGCTTCCCGTCGTCGACACGCTCTGGCTTTCGCCGCTCGCGTTTCCACAGAACCCGTATCACAGCCTGGTCAAGGACTACAAGCTCGTCAAGGATTCCGGGAACGATCCGCTCAAGGACGCCCACTTGAGTTTTCGGCTGTTCGAGGACCAAATGAGCGCATTCGAGCAACTTCGGGTCCAGAGCCCCGAGGAACTCGCCTGTTACCATTATTTGTTATCTGGGGTTCCGGGCTCGGATTACGACCGTCTGTTTTCCGTCGTGAGAGGGGCGCCGAAACCACGGCTCGAAGATGTACGCCACTTTCTTCTGAATCTCGCCGGCTCCAAGGTCTGTGGTACCCGCCTTCGGCAACTGCTCACCGAGGATCTCGATCAGGCCGACAGTCACCTGCCTTTGGCCTATGTACTCGCCTGGTTGCGCGTATCGGGCGGCAATTCCGTTCTACCGCCTTGGGTTCTGTATCAGATCCCCAAGACCCGAGAACTCATCCGGGAGCTCAGAGACACGGCCTGCGGCCGAAGCGACTGCGCGTATTGCGGCCGGTATCACGATGTCAGGGCCGAACTCGAACGCTTCTTCAACTTTCCGAACTTCCGAGCCGAACCCCGAAATGCCGCCGGTGGGTCGCTGCAGGAAGACATCGTGCGAGCCGGCATGGCGCGGGAACACCTGCTCGCGATTCTGCCGACCGGCGCCGGCAAATCCCTCTGTTACCAGCTTCCCGCGCTGTCGCGATACTGGCGCGACGGCGGCCTCACCATCGTCGTCTCGCCGCTCCAGTCCTTGATGAAGGATCAGGTCGATAACTTGATCAGGCAGGGCATCTTTTGCGGCGCCGCCCTGAACGGCTTGCTGTCCATGCCCGAGCGCAAGGATGTCCTGGAAAAGGTTCGGCTCGGCGACATCGGCATACTCCTGGTGTCGCCCGAACAGTTCCGCAACCGCAGCTTCACGGAGGCGATCAGGCACCGGCAGATCGGCGCCTGGGTATTCGACGAGGCCCATTGTCTCTCGAAATGGGGGCACGATTTCCGGACGGATTATCTCTACGTCTCCCGCTTCATCCGCGAGCATTACGGGGATCCGCTCGCGCCCATCAACGGCTACACGGCCACCGCGAAACTGGATGTCATACAAGATCTGGAATCGCATTTTCGCGAGACGCTCGGTATTACGCTGCGGCGCTTCGAAGGCGGGCACGAGCGCACGAATCTCCATTTCGAAGTCCTGCCGGTCAAAAAGGCCGAGAAATTTCCATTGATTCACACCCTGCTCGAAAAAGAACTCAAAGACGTGCGGGGCGGGGCGGTGGTATTTACCGCGAAGCGTGCCAGTGCGGAAGAAATCGCCGGCTTTCTGAAAGACATGGGCTGGGTGTGCGCCTATTTTCATGCGGGGCTCGATTCCGGTCTCAAGAAAGAGATCCAGAAAGCCTTCATCGACGGCGAACTGCGCGTGATCGTCGCTACCAACGCCTTCGGCATGGGCGTCGACAAACCGGACGTCCGCCTGGTGATCCATGCGGAAATACCGGGCTCCCTGGAGAACTACCTGCAGGAAGCGGGGCGTGCGGGACGGGACCGGAGCGACGCCCGCTGTGTGCTTCTCTATGACGAAGAAGACGTCGAAACCCAGTTTTCCCTGGCCGCCCGCTCGCGTCTGAGCCGGCAGGACATCGCTGAAATCCTCCGAGTCTTGCGCCGGCGCTCGAAGCGGATCAAGTCGGATACGGTGGTGGTGACGGCGGGCGAGATCTTGACCGAGGATGCCGTGGAGACCGCGATCGAGCTGGAGAACCCGGACGCCGACACCAAGGTGAAGACCGCCGTCGCCTGGCTGGAGCGCCGCCGATTTCTGGAGCGGGACGAAAACCAGACGCGCGTCTTCCCGGCGAGCCTGAAAGTTTCCTCCCTCGGTGAGGTCGAAAAACGGCTGCGCAAGGCCAATCTCTCGGAAGAGGTCCGGAAGAAATACCTGAGTCTGGTTGCGATCATTCTGAACGCCGATGCGGACGAAGGCATCAGCACCGATACCTTGATGGTCGAGAGCGGGCTTTCCAGCGACGAGTGCATGCGGATCCTGCACCAATTGGAAGAGTTGCAGGTCCTTTCCAACGACATCGGCATGACGGTGCTGCTGCGGAAAGGGGTGAAGGATTCGTCCCAGGATCGCTTGCGGCGCGTGACCCGACTGGAGGCCGGATTCCTGGAACTGCTGCCGGAGCTCGCGCCGGATGCGGACCAGGGTGAGTGGCAGGACATGCACCTGCGCCAGCTGTGCCAGGAGTTGAGACGGCGCACGGAATGCGAGCTGCTGCCGGACGAGCTTTTGACCTTATTGCGGACCATGAGCCGAGCTTTCGGCGAGTCGCAAGCGATGCGCGCCATGTTCGAGGTGCGCCGGGTGAGACGGGATTATCTGCGCGTCCGGCTCCGGCGGTCCTGGGCCCAGATTCGGGAGATTGCCGCGAAGCGCCGGGATATCGCCCAAAGCCTGCTGCACTATTTTCTCGGGCGCCTTCCGTCGGATCTCAAAGGCGTCGACCTTCGAGTCGAATGCCGTATGGGCGAACTAACCCAACTGCTCAAGGACGATCTGGTTTTGGCTGGACGCCTCAAGAACGTCACCACCGCGCTGAACCAGGGGCTCCTCTATCTCCACGACAACCAGGTACTGATCCTCGATCGCGGCAAGACGGTGTTCCGCTCCGCCATGACCATACGCCTGCAGCCGGAAGAAGCGAAGCGGCGCTTCGTGCAAAGCGATTACGAGCCGCTTTGGGAGCATTACCGGGAAAAGAACTTCCAGGTTCACGTGATCCAGGAATACGCCCGCAAGGGATTGGCCAAACTCGGCGACGCGCTCGCCTACGTGGCGGCTTATTTCAGCTGGCCCAAGACGCGCTTCGTTCGGGAATATTTCGCGAACCGGCGGGAGATCCTGGATCTCGCGACCACGGAAGAGTCCTATCGCCGCATCGTCTCCGAACTTCGGCATCCCGTTCAGGAACGCCTGGTATCGGAGAAGACCGATGTCAACCGCCTAATCCTAGCCGGCCCCGGTTCCGGCAAGACCCGGGTGATCGTCCACCGGGTTGCCTATTTGCTGCGCGTGTCGAGAGTCCCGCCGGACAGCATCATCGTCCTGACCTTCAACCGGGCCGCCGCCTACGAGGTCCGCCGCCGGCTTCACGCTCTGGTTGGCAATGATGCCTACGGCGTCACCGTGCTGACCTACCACGCGCTCGCGCTGCGTTTGACCGGCACCAGCCTGGCCGTCGCCGCCGAGGCGGGGCAGGAGATCGTGTTCGACGAGATTTTGCAGAGGGCCATCGATCTCCTGGAAGGAAAAGCGGAGATCGGCGACGACCCGGACGAATTGCGGGAACGCCTGCTGCGCGGTTATCGGTTCGTCTTGGTCGACGAGTATCAGGACATCGATGCGCTCCAATACCGGCTGATCGGCGCCCTGACCGGCCGGACCCTCAAGGATCGGGACGCGAAGCTGACCATCCTGGCGGTTGGCGACGACGATCAGAACATCTATGCCTTCCGCCAGACCAACGTCGAATTCATCCGCCGTTTCGCCGCCGATTACGAGGCCGAGACCGAATATCTCATCGAAAACTACCGCTCGACCGCGCACATCATCTCGGCCGCGAATGCCGTCATCGAGGGGAGTCCCGAGCGCCTGAAAGCCGATTACCCCATCCGTATCGACCGCGCGCGCCGCGACCAGCCGGGCGGCGGACGTTGGGAACGGCTGGACCTCGTGGCGAAAGGCCGGGTTCATATTCTCGAGGTCCCGCCGGATCGGAATCGGGAAACCCAGGTCGCGATGCGCGAACTGGAACGCTTGAAAGCGCTGGCTCTCAACGCCGATTGGTCCGATTTCGCGGTTCTCGGTCGCACCCATGCCGCCCTGGGACCGGTCCGGGCCTATTGCGAGTGGGCCGGGATTCCCTACCGGTTGGCCGAAACGCACCGATCCGGCGGCCAGCCGGAGTTGCACCAGACCCGCGAAGGCAGATGCCTCATCCAGCTCTTGCGCGCGCACAAACGCAAACTTCTGAGGAACGGCGCCTTACGCGAATGGGTACGAAAACGCTTCGACCGGTCGGCGGACAACCCTTGGCTGGAACTTTTGGAACATTGCGTTCTGGAACTCGAGGATGCCTGGCGAGGGATGCCGATCCCGGTCGGCCAAGCGCTGGACTGGATCTACGAATACGGCAGCGAGTCCCGCCACCAGGCGGTGGGACGCATCACCCTGTCCACCGTCCATGCGGCGAAAGGACGGGAGTTTAAGCATGTTCTCATCCTCGACGGGGACGATTGGCGGAACGGTGAGCCGGGCGAGGAACGCCGTCTCTACTACGTGGCCATGACCCGCGCCCGGGAAACCTTGACGCTTTGCGAGGCGATCGCGCGGCCGAATCCCTTCTCCCACGAACTCGAGGATGACGAATTTATCGTGAGAACACCGCAGGCGGAGTTCCCCGAACCTCAGGCCGCATTGAACAAACTCTACGTCCAATTGGGCTTGGCGCATGTAGATCTCGGATTTGCCGGCCGCAAGCCCGCCGCTGACCCGGTGCACCGGGCCATAGCCATGCTCAAGGTCGGAGATTCGCTCGATCTGGCCCGGCTCGATGAGCGTTGGGTTTTCAAAAACCGGCGGGGCCTGATCGTCGGACGTCTGTCGCAAAAGTTCGAAATGCCCGCCGGCGAGATCGACGACGTGCGCATCAGCGCCATCGTGCATCGCAGCAAACGGCAATGCCGGGGAACCGAATGGGAAAGCCGTTGTCAGGTCGATAACTGGGAAGTCGTCCTTTGCCAGATTTCAATCCGGCCCGAGCGCACGCAGAGACTCGCCGTGTGATTCTGCCGTTCGAAATGCGAGACGGAACCACGGTTGTCCTGATGATGTTACGGCATGTGAATATGACGCCTCCCATTTGCAGAGCAGACGGAACTCCGCAGTTTTGAGTTCCATTGGAGTCACCGATCTTGGACATTGTCATTCTCCTCGTCTTGGGAGCACTCGCCTGGTTATGGTTCGACAGCTTCACCGCGCGCGAAGCCGGCATCGAGGCCGTGCGAAGGGCTTGTGAAGCGGAAGGGCTGCAACTGCTCGACGAAACGATAGCGCTACGCAGTCTGCGGCTCAAAAGGAACGAAGACGGGCAAATGACCTTGGCGCGGGTGTATTCCTTCGAGTACAGCGATACCGGCGATAACCGCCGCCGGGGGAGCGTCCATCTGCTCGGCCATAAGGTCGCGATGCTCAACCTCGGGCTGCGCCTGGTGGCGTCCAACGGACGGCTGCGAAATTAAGGAAGCTCCGCTTCAGTTCTTCGACGAACTCAGGACGAACGGTAACCTATTGATTCCGTTTGCGGTGAGCTTGTCGAACGCTCTCTTGAGCCTGTCGAAGGGCGTGAACGGAATCCACTTGTTCAGAGTTTCCTTAAGCGAAAAATGAGCCGAACATTATTGGTCACAACCCGCGTGGCCGTGAGAAGAAACGTCTCGACGCTCTTGCGTAGCGATAGGTCTTTGTAGGAGCTCTATGATTTCGTCTACGGCTTGACGTATGCCGACATGAGTTATGGGCTTATGTTGGGAAATGTTGAGCTCGAACGGTCATCTCCCGGCCAGCGAGGGGCGCTGCTCGTCATTTTCTACCTTCTGGTTGACCGCGGCCGCATTCCAATTGTGTTACACCAGCCCGAGGACAACCTCGATAATGAGACCGTGTACCACCTACTTGTCGGTGTCACCAACCGCGCGAAGTAACATCGCCAAGTAATCATGGTCACTCGCAATGCAAACCTAGGTGTGGCTTGCGACGCAGAGCAAGTAGTTGTTTGTTCGATGCAGCGGGATGACGGTTCGTACCGAATTGAGTACGCGCAGGGATGACAGCTATCTTGACATGAAGGGTCTCGATCCGTGTGGAAGTCGAGGCATGGATAGCTTGGAGAGCCTCCCAAGGCGCGTAACGTCATGCACTACGTCGATGGGAAAGGAACTCAGGGGGGCTACAAAACTAGTCGTAACTTATTGATTTGGCGGAGAGGGAGGGATTCGAACCCTCGTGGGACATTTCTGCCCCCATCCGATTTCGAGTCGGCGCCGTTATGACCGCTTCGGTACCTCTCCCGGGAAAAGACTGATATGATACGACACTCTTGTTGAGAACTAAATGGTGGGGGACATGAATTTGTCGGAAGTCATGCCCTTCGGCCTAAACCTGAAAGACACCTTGGGCCGAAGTTTAGAACACGAAAAAAATGTAGACGAAAGAAGACAATTTAAAAGGGGGCAACCAGAAAAATCACTGTTTAAAGAATCCAGACTCGTCCGTTTCCTCGTTTATCTTTTCGTCACAGCTTCTTTCTCGGGTTGTACTCAAGAAACATCCCCGCCGCTAACGCAGTTGAAACGGATCAAGCAATCCGGTGAACTGCGGGTCGTTACCCGGTATGGCCCTTCCACTTATTACGAAAGCAGCAACGGCGCGGCGGGCTTGGAGCATGATTTGGCCGAGCTGTTTGCCAAGCGACTCGACGTCAAAGTGAAATTTATCGTGGCGGATTCGGCCAAACAGGCGATCCAAGCGCTCGATGAAGGAAAGGCGGATATCGCGGCAGCGGGATTGCTGGTCGATGAGGCGCGGAAAAAGAAACTGCGCTTCGGGCCGCCTTACCGGGTTCTTACCGAACAAGTTCTTTACAGCGAAAGTCGTCCGCGTCCGAACAACGTCGCCGATTTGGCCGGCGGCGTACTGGAAGTTTCGGCGGGCACCGGCCATGTGAATACCCTCAAGACACTGAAGCGGAAATATCGCCAGCTTGATTGGCGTATCAATTTCGATCAGGACGTTCACGAACTCCTGTTTCTCGTCAGTGAAGGATTGGTCGATTACACGGTCGCAAATTCGGATCAGGCTCTGATCATGCGCCGCTTTTACCCCAACCTGCGCGTTGCCTTCGATATCGGCAAAACCCGGGAACTCGCCTGGGCTTTGCCCATGTCGGAGGACAGCAGCCTGTACGACGAGACCGTTCGTTTCTTCAGGGAGATGAAGGAGAACAAGACGCTCGATCAATTGATCGATCGCTATTACGGCCATGCGGAAGCATTCGATGCGGCTTTGGACAGCGCGTTGCGTCGCGATTATCTGACCCGCCTGCCCAAATACAAGCGCCTGTTCGTACAGGCCGCCAAGCGTCACGACCTGGACTGGCGACTCCTGGCGGCCATTGCCTATCAGGAGTCCAAATGGCGCAGCACGGCTGTTTCGGCTGAAGGCGTTCGTGGTCTGATGATGTTGACCGGAGCCACCGCCAAGGAACTGAAGGTAAAAGACCGATTCAATCCGGCTCAAAGCATTTGGGGTGGCGCATCCTATCTTCGACAGACCTTGGCGAGTATTCCGCCACAGATCGAGGATCCGGATCGCACTTGGTACGCCTTGGCTGCCTACAACCTGGGGTATGGCCATATCGAGGACGCCCGGAATCTGGTCGTAAAACGCGGCGGCGATCCCGATAAGTGGATCGAAATCAAGAAAGTGCTGCCCTTGCTCAGTAAGCCCCGCTGGTATCGGAAGACCAAGTACGGTAAAGCCCGTGGCGGCGTGGCCGTTCATTATGTCAACAGCATACGCCGGTATTACGATCTTCTGGTTTGGCTTACCGAGAAGAACAAGATTGGCAGGATGGCTATGGCACCGGAAAAATCCCGATCGGCGGGCGCCTAGCGTCTTTCCTGGAAGAACCGTCTGAGGAGATGGCCGCAGTCCTCCTCCAGGACGCCGCCCCGATATTCGACCTTATGGTTGAGAAACTCGGTATCGGCGAGTTGCAATGCGTTGCAGACGGCGCCCCGCTTGGGATCCGGGGCGCCGAACACGAGCCGCTTCACGCGCGCGTGAACGATCGCGCCCATACACATCACGCAGGGTTCCAAAGTTACGTAAAGAACGGTATCGACCAGCCGGTAGTTGCCCAGCCGCACGCCGGCTGCTCTAAGCGCCATGATCTCGGCGTGGGCAGTGGGATCGTTCGTGCCGATCGGGCAGTTCCAGCCTTCGGCGATCAGCGCGTCGTTCTTTACCAGCACCGCGCCCACAGGTACTTCGCCCATGCTGTTGGCCCGTTCGGCGAGCGCCAGGGCGTGGCGCATCCAGTTTTCGTCACTCGGTATCACGGTCAGGCGATTATCCCACCCAATTACAAAAATGAAAGAGCACCTCGAAAAACTTTGAGGTGTTCCTACGGGGCAGGTATGCCCCGTCGTTTTCGGTCAGGTAATTCCGTTTATTGAACAATCGGAAAATATCCTTAAAGGTAGCGGCGTCGGCATGATCGCCGGAAACGCGGAGCCTGTCCTGAGCCTGCCGAAGGACTTAGTCAGAGCTTCCCTAAGTTGAATTTCGGAAATGACCGGGATGCTCCATCAGCCGCCGAATTCCCTTACCCCAACCCATCTCCCAGAGGGCGAGGGGCTAAATTCCCTTCTCCCCAAGGAGAGTGTCGCGAAAGTCGGCTGGGATGACGAAGGAATGCCAGCAACCGGCTGAAAATGCTGGGTTTCGTCGCTCAACCCAGCCCGCATTTTCGGCTTTTACGGCACCCTGCTTCAGGTCTGGGCGGCCGGCGAAGCGGCGAGTTTCCGGAGACGAGGCGGCGCGCCTCCACCTAAACCGCCTTCTGCGCCGAAACCAGCGCCGCAAACCGTTCCGCCGGCACGGCCTTGCTGAACAGCCAGCCTTGGTAGATGGAACAGCCATGGTGGCGCAGGAAGTTTCTCTGCGCTTCGGTCTCCACTCCTTCGGCGACGAGCTTCATGCCCAGCTCGTGCGCCAGGCCGATGGCGGCCCGCAGGATGGTCTCGTGGCTGGGACTCCCCGGCACATCGGCGACGAAGCTGCGGTCGATCTTGAGCTTGCCCACCGGCAACAGCGCCAGACGGCCGAGCGAGGAGTGACCGGTGCCGAAGTCGTCCAGCGCGATGGCAAACCCCGCCTCGGCCAGCATGGCCAGTTGCCGGCGGGTGAGTTCCGGGCTTTGCATCGCGGCGCTCTCGGTGATTTCGAGTTCGAGTAGATGCGGCGGACAGCCGTGGCGCGCGCAGGCGGCACGGATTTTGCCGACCAGATCGGTCTGCATGAATTGGTGAACCGAGAGATTCACCGCCACCGGGAGCTCGATGCCTTGCGCCCGCCAGGCGGCGATCTGCCGGCAGGCCGCATCGATCACCCAGTCGCCGAGCGGCAGGATCAAACCCGACTCCTCGGCGATAGGAATGAAACGCGCCGGCGACACCGGCCCGAGCTCGCCATCGTCCCAGCGCAGCAGGGCCTCGGCGCCGAGGATGCGCTGTGTCGCCGCCTCCACCTGGGGCTGATAGTGCAGGGCCAGGGCGCCGCTTGCGAGCGCCAGCCTAAGGCGCGAGAGGAGGCGCAAATCCTCCGCCGTGCTGCCTTCCATCTCGGCGCGGAAGCCCACCGCCATGCCACGCCCGGCCGCCTTGGCGGCATACATGGCCACATCCGCATGGCGCAGCAGGGTTTCGGCTGTGTCGCCGTCGCCGGGAAAAAGGCAATGTCCGATGCTCGCCCCCGGCACGATCTCGCGATCTCCGAGCCGCACCGGCTGGCTCAACACCCCCAACAGGCGCTCGGCGGCATACAGCGCCTGCGCCTCGTTTTCCAGGCTGGCCAGCACGACGGCGAATTCGTCGCCCCCCAGCCGCGCCAGGGTGTCGCCGGCGCGCATCGCTGCCTGGAGACGCGTCGCCACCTCCATCAACAAGGCATCCCCCTGGAGATGGCCGAAGTTGTCGTTGACGAGCTTGAAATTGTCCAGGTCGAGCAACAATACACCGACGCGCTTGCCCTCGCGCCCCGCCTGGGCGATGGCCTAGACGAGCCGGTCCATGAACAGTACGCGGTTGGGCAGCCCGGTGAGCGCATCGTGCGTAGCGCGGTGACGTAAATGTTCCTCGTAGTCCTTGCGCTCGGTGATGTCGCGCACGAAGGCGACCGCCTGCGCCTGGCCGTCCTGCAAGGGCGCGAGGGCGATATCGACGGGAAAGACGCTGCCGTCCCGCCGCCGGGCGGTGAGATCGGACGCGGTGCCCATGGGCCGGTCCCGAGGGTGCGCCTTCCAGGCGGCGCGTAAGCCGGCGTGGCGGCGGCGGCATTTTTCGGGCAGCAGGATTTCCACACTTTGACCGACGAGTTCGGCGCCGGTATAGCCGAACATCGTGAGCGCCGCCGGGTTGGCCTGGCGGATGCGCCCTTGGGCATCGATCTGCAGGATGCCGTCGGGCGCGGCCTCCACCAGATGGCGGAAGATGTCGCCCTGACGGGTGGCCTCAGCCACCGCCGCCTCGAGCGCCTCGGCCTGGGTTTGCAGGGTGCGCACGAACAGGTGGCGATACAGCAGCGCATAGGCGGCCAGTTTATAGATGTGGCCCAGGGCATTGAGCGTGTCATCGACCTGACGATAGAGGGTGAAGGCGGCCTCCGCGCCGATCATCAGCCAGGCCGAGACGGCGAGCAGTGCCGGCGCGCGCCGGCGCGACAGGAAGAAAGCACTGGCCGCGAAAAGGCCCATGACCAGCCATTCCACGCCGAGCTTGAAGGCGGTGAGCCCCGCGCCGGGCACGAAGGTGGCCGGCACCCGCTCAGGGGCGAAGAAAGCCAGCCAGGCCGCGCCCCCGACCCAGACCGCCACCGCGGCAAGGCCGCCAAGGCGCCACGCCCGGCGCCAGTCCAGCCAGCGAGGATTGACCGCATACAGCAGCAGCCCAAAACCTTGCAGCAGCCGCGCCGCCAGCCACAGGATGAGCGTCTTATGCGGCGTATTCGGCGTGAAGAAGTCCGGTAAGCCCGGAAAGCTTATCAGGTGCAGGAAGTCGAGCACGCCCACCCCGAGGAAGGCCGCGCCTAAGAGAAGCGACACCCCTGGCTGGCCGGGATCGCGGACGTTCCACAGCGTTGAGAAGATCAGGAGAGCGACGAGCACGCACAGAAGCTCCAACGCGGCATGCAGCATCGGGTATTGTCCCGGCGGGATGATGGCGGGCAGAGGCGGCAGCAGCCCGGCGAGCGCCGGCAGTAGTGCAGGTGCGGCGGCGAGAACGATGGGATCAGCCGAAGCGCGCGGTATGTGCATGACGATCCTCCTCAAGCCCCTCCGTCCAGCCGGTGCACCGCCGTGCCGCTGGCTTTCACGCCCAATCCCACGGCGCAATGGCCTTGCGAGTCGAGGTCGATGAGCAGCACGCGCTTGCCCCGCGCCGCGCATTCGGCGGCGAGGTTGACGGCCACCGTGGTCTTGCCGGTGCCGCCCTTGCGGTTGGAGATGGCGATGACCTGCATAGCCTCAGAACAGCTCGATGGTCGGGCGGTCGTCGGCTTTCGTGGCGCGGCCCAGCACGGCGTCGTGGGTGACGCGTTGGGCGTGCATGACGTGTTTCTCGCGCAGCGCCTCGGTCACCGCTGCGAAGTGAGCAGCGAGCTGGTCGAGCACCGTCTGCACGTGCTCCACCTGCTGGCGGGCGACATCCTGGAATTGGAGCAGCCCCAAGGCGGTGAGGATGTCCTCATGCACCTTTTCCATTGCCTGCCGCGTCTTGCCGCTGATCTCGCTGAGATACCCGAAGACTTCCTCCTTTGGGAGAAGGGCTGGGGATGATGGCCTGGCGCTTTTCCGGGTGTATCCAACTGCCGGATTTAGGTTCATCGGCTACCACCGCGAAGCCGCGGCCGGCTTCACCCGCGCGCGCCGCCTCGATGGCGGCGTTCGACTTGCCGGCCTCGGCGCCAGCGGTGGATGAAGATGCAGCGGTTTTCTTGACGAGAGCCATGAGCGTCCTCCTGAAGTAAGTGGCAGATGGATACGACGGATCGCGAAACGCGGAAACAAGGAACGACACATCCGCCATCGGTCAGCGCAGTGCGAACCGGCGGCGCGAAAAAGCAAAAAGGCCGACGCGCGCGCGCGTCGGCCTTAGGCAAAAATCGACGAAAATAGCGGGCCTGAAGTGCGCCGCAGGATGGGAAATTATCGCGGGGGGGGGGGGGGGGGGGGGGGGGGGGGGGGGGGGTCCTCCTACAGACGAAACCCACGCCCATGGCATGGGCTGGAGCGGATCAGTAGGTGCTTTGCGCAGGCTAACAAAGCGCATTATCGTACGGGTTTTCTGTTATTTTTTAATTTATTTTAACACGGCAAAGCAACCCTGATAAAGGCATCCCGTGGCGACTTGAGTGTGGCCAACTCCATGGCGCACTGCGATCCGCCGCTGTCCGCACCAGTTTCGACCGATAGCGTACTGCCTGTATTTGCCAGACGTTGCCAGGTCACTCCCACTCGATTATCGATAAATCAAAAAACCCCGTTATCTACTACGAGTTCTCTCAATACGTATCTCTGATACCATGAGGAATACCATGTTCAATAGTTGAGAGAGAACACGGCTTGGTCTGGCTCTGGGTGATGGCATCAGTCAGCAACTCGCCGGGCCACCAGCCAAACATGTCGCGGATGCTCGCCGTTCGGACGTGACCGGGCGGTACAAAGTCGTGACCTCTAGCAACGAGCTCTACCTTCACATCCTATGTAGTGAAGAGAGGCTCAGGCTGGTCATCTCTTGAAATCGCCGTGCATTCTGTTTTTCTTAACGCTTATCGTCAACTTGTACAACTTCATTACTGGAACTCGCACCTTTAGAGTCGAACCTCAATCGCCTGTACTCAAACCGATCACCTGGCTGCCCGGGCCTTGCGCATGCAAAACAAGGTGCGGGCTTTGTGATGCCAGATAGCCCAGGGGCTGATCGAGAACAAACGGGTAAAGTACAGCCATGGACGACAGGGCCTGCACGGACACGGATTTACCGCCGTAGCGCAAGGCCGCCTCGATCAGCCAGACAACCGTTTGTGCATCACTGAGCACCAGGGGTTTCAGCCGCACGAGGCGCTTGCCTTTCTCGACGCGCTCGATTGCACCCCAGCTCGCCTGCGACTGCAGCACCATGTTGGTCATCCGGTACGTGCCTTCGCGCTCGCCA
>DYIL01000019.1 GCA_020723665.1 Methyloversatilis universalis | reverse complement strand
TGAATGCCGCGATCGAAGCCGCCCGCGCCGGAGAATACGGACGGGGTTTCGCGGTCGTCGCGGACGAAATCCGCCAATTGGCCAAGGTTTCGGCGGAGGCGGCGCAAGAAATCGATAACGTGGCGGCATCGGTTGACGAGCAGTCCGCGCGGGTCATTGCCCAGGTGGAGACTTCGGAACAGCGGCTGCAGGATAGCCGCGAGGTGCTGAATGCGATCGAATCGGTATTGTCGAGCGCCGACAAGTCGGTGCGCGAGTCCGCCGACCGTATGCAAAGCATCGCCGTCGCCGCCGAGGAGCAAAGTCAGGTGAGCCAGGAAATGGCGGCCAACGTTTCAGAACTCTCGACGAATATGGATAACGTCCGCGGTTTGTATCAAGGCATTCTGGCTACTCTGGATCAACTGGTGCAACGTGGCGCGGCGCAACTCAATCTGTTGGCCCAATGGCAAACTCCCGCGATGCTCACCACGGTGGCCAAGGGCGATCACGCGCTATGGGTCGGCAGAGTCAACAAGATCTTGGTCGATCGCGATACCGCTCTCAATTCTTCCGAACTGAGCGATCATCACGCTTGCCGATTGGGCAGATGGTACGACGGTCCGGGCATGGCGCAATTCGGCCAAATGTCTGATTTCAAGGATCTTCTGCCGATACACGAAAGAGTCCACCGCACCGGCAAGGCTATTGTGGAAGCGGTCAAACGGAACCAGTTCGACCAAGCGAGAGCATTGGCCTTGGAATTGGAGGATTTGTCGAAATCAGTCAAAGCTCAGCTCGACAAATTGAATGACGCCATCTGGGGATTGCGGAGAACGTCCGGCTGAGAGTCCATGTGAAGGCAGCGACCTCGAGTTTTCGGGGGAGAAGGTGCCGTACACAGTGCCCCCGCCATACACCGCCTGTGAAATCACTTTTTGGTGCTCGGTCGGAATCCGTATTTTCTGGCCCGGAAAAATCAGGTCCGGGTCCCGGATGGCCTCGCGGTTCACTTCAACCTAGAAACGGCAGTTGGACGTGCTCGAGTGTGCCGCAGGCGGGGGGCCGGCAAGCCTGTCCTGGGCCTGGCCGACGGGCGGTTCGCTTCGCTCACCGCATCCTACTTTTCCGGTGCATCGAAGCGATCAACCGCCGTTTTTAGGATTATTGGGCCGGTTCTTGCGATTCGGGGATCTCGTCCTCAGGACCGCCTTCCGGCGCCTGCCCGGACGGCTCGGCCGCTGGAGTCTCCGACGGCTTTTCCGGCTCCGCACCCGGCTGCTTCGACGAATCGGTCGCAGGACTTTTAGCCGGCTTCGGCTTATCGAATTGCTCTATCTTGGCCTTATTTCTCAGCTCCCCGATATGCTGCTGCAGCCGTTGCGTCTGCATCATGGATCGCAGCTGATCTTTGACGGCATCAAAAGCCGGCGGCGGCTGATCTCGCGAATCTTCACGCAGGATCACGTGCCAGCCAAACTGAGTTTGAACCGGTGTTTGAGTCAATTCGCCATTCTTTAACGAAACGACTGCATTGGCGAATGGCGGTACCATCTGCTGTGGGTTGAACCAACCCAAATCGCCGCCGCTTTCCTTGGTCCCGGGGTCTTTGGAAACTTTTTTCGCAAGATCGGCAAACTTCTCTCCTTTTTGAAGTTTCTTGATCACATCGTTCGCTGCTTGCTCGCTATCTACCAGAATATGCCGGGCTTTGTACTCGGTCATCTTCAATGAACCGACGCGCTGGTCATATTCTTTCTTTAGATCTTCATCGGAAATTGCAGCGGTATTGATGAAATGTTCCGCCGCGATTTGCGACAACATCATGCGATTCGCGTTTTCCAGGCGGGCGGCGTATTTCGGATCCTTGGTCAGTTGCTGAATCTCTGCTTCTTGCCGTAAGAGTTCCCGTTTGATCAGCTCCTCAACGATCTGTTCGTCGGAAATGCCACTGTCCCCGCGGCGCTGAGCCAGTTCGGCCGACAAAATCTCGACTGCGTTCCTGCTGATCGGCCTGCCATTGACTACGGCAACCGAGTTCTCAGCGGTCGGCGCTTCGGCCGTGCTTGTCGCACCCTTCTGCCCTTCAGTGCCAACGTTGTTGCATCCCGCGATGGCCAATACGCTGGCGATGGCGGCGACAAGTGAGTAACTCTTCATCTATGGGTTTCCTTTTCGTTGAAATTCAAGGGGAGTAAAAGCCTTCATACTGAACGCGTGTATCTCTTTCTGCATCAAGTCGCCCAGCGCGCGATAAACTAATTGATGCCGCTGAACCGAACTTTTGCCTTCGAAAACCTCAGACACGATAGTCGCATAAAAATGCCCGCCACCCTCCATTGCGCCCGCGTGACCCGCGTGCGCCATGCTGTCGTCGGTGATTTCCAAATGTATCGGGGAGAGTGCCTGTTCCAGTCGGTTCCTGATTTTTTCGACTCGGCTCATCATTTACGGCAACACCTTCTTGAATGGCTTGATCGTGACCCGCTCATATACACCGGCCCGACGATAAGGGTCCTCTTCCGCCCAGGCCTGCGCAGCCGCCAGGTCGGGGAACTCGGCGACAATCAAACTGCCGGTAAAGCCGGCGTCGCCCGGATCTTCGCAATCGACAGCCGGGTGTGGACCCGCCAAAATCAAACGCCCCTCGGCTTGAAGCGCTCTCAAACGATCAAGATGAGCAGGCCGCGTCTCCAGGCGCAACGGGAGACTTCCCGTAGCATCCTCACAAATAATAGCGTAGAGCATTACTCCTCCGGTTTGGGCTCAGGCAAGAAACGAGCTAGATAGATCGACTGGATGACGACGAACAAGAACGTGAGTCCCAAGAGGCCGAAGAGCTTGAAGTTGACCCAAGTCTCGGTGTTGAAATTGTATATGACAAACAGGTTGACTCCCCCGAGTGTGACGAAGAAGAAAGCCCAGCTCAGATTCAAGCGACGCCAAACCGATCCCGGTAACTCGATCTGACTGCTCAGCATACGCTCGATCAAGGTTCGCTTGCTGAATAGTTGGCTAGCCAAAAACACGATACCGAACAGCCAATTGAGCACGGTCGGTTTCCATTTGATGAACAACTCGTCCTTTAAAAATAGGGTTGCACCGCCGAAAATAGCGATGATCGCCAGCGAGACCAAATGCATGGGTTCGATTTTGCGCGTCTTGAACCAGGTTACGGCGACTTGCACGGCGGTCGCTACGATAGCGGCCAAGGTCGCGGCGTAGATATCGGCAACTTTGTAGACGACGAAAAACAGAAAAATCGGAAAAAAATCGAACAATAATTTCATGGTTCGGCATCAAAAAGAGATTCAAATTCAGGCGTATTCGTCCACGCCCAACATTTGGCTTAGAGCGCTTCTTGCCTCGGATTGCGGCAAATCGGCTTGTGCTAGATAGGCGTTTAGCGCGTATTTCGCCCTTGCACTCACGATTGCGTGGTACGGCTCCCCGGTTTCCTTCCGCAATTCAGTGGGCAGATTGAGGCGATTTAGGACGGCTTCCAGTTCGTCTGGCGTAGCCGGTGCGCTGCGCTCATCCGCCTGGATTTGGGGCCTGCCTGTCCCGGTTGTTATCCCCGAGCCAGCCGCGTCGGGTTCTCGAGCCGTCGCGAGTTCGCGCTGCCGCTTGATCTCGGCGAATGCGTACGCAGAATTAGGGGCGGCTTTTTGAATATCCATGATTGGAAAGCGCCAGCGGCGTCAGCTGCTCAATCCCTTTTACAACCACATACTATTTCATAGAACGTTATGACGTACAATACCGTGCGGGCGAATACACCGAAGCTTAACACGCCGAAAGCCCGGGCATGGAATAGCCTTCTTCCGGAATCGAAGGGCGCTCCGGCGTTACCGGGAGTCCTCCGGGGGAGTCCGATCCATGATTTCTCGGTACAATTTTCAAGCAACCTTAACCTCAACACCCAGCGCTATGGACGAACAAACCCGAATCGAACTCGAAGCGGCTGCTTTCCGAAGACTATTGGAGCATCTGCGCGAGCGTTCCGATGTACAAAACATCGACCTGATGATTTTGGCGGGCTTTTGCCGTAATTGCCTGGCCAAGTGGTATAGCGCCGCGGCCAAGGAACGGGGCCTGGACCTGGATTACCCCGCAGCGCAAGAGCTGATTTACGGCATGCCCTATGCCGAATGGAAAGCCAAATATCAAAAGGAGGCTACGCCCGAACAACTCAAGGCGATGGAAGAAATTCAGCGCCGCAACGAAACCGCCGGCCACTAGCGGGCATGGGGCCGCTCGGCATGAAGGACCTCAAAACGTTCCTCCGTTCCAGCCCCAATGGCTACCTTTGATGTCGGTGAATTCGATGTACACCCGTCCCGGGGAGATATCGAGTTGCTGTTCTAGCAGGCTACAGATTGCCCGCGATAGCGGCTTGGTCGATCCGGCCGGCAGTCCGATGCTCTTGAGTTCGACATAGGCCGCCGCCTCTTCGCTACCAGCGAACAGCATGGGAACATCGCTGTTCAAACTCACCATCACATAGGATTCGGGCTTTCCGAGTTCTTTGGCCAATAGCCGCGAAGCGGTGGCTAGAAGCAACTCACGACGGTCGGGCGAAACGGTCCGATTGGTCTGTATCATCAGATAAGGCATGGAACGGCTCCTCTACTGGATAAGAAAATCGGTAAAAAACAGATCCTTTATTCCTTCGCTCGTGCCGTATTTTTGCAGGGTTTTGGTGACATCCTGCAAGGCCGCTTGACGGAGCTTTTCGCGCTCATCGGCAGTGGCAAGCTGTTCGGGATTTCGGTTGGAAAAGAGCATGATCAGGGCATGCCGAATGGGCGGCATGTGCATCTTGATTCTTTCCGCATGTGCCTTGCTATCGACCAAGAGTTGAACGTCGACTCTAAGATAATGGCGTTTCCCTTCCAGATTCACCAGCAGCGACTGTAACGGCAAATATTCGACTCCGCCGTCTTCCTCGCCGCTCGTTCCGTAACCGAGCGGGCTAAACAAAAGCAGAAACAAAGCCAGAATTTTCGATCTTCCCACGAGGTTCTCCGATGGCCTTGATTGGCATTTCGTCGCGTTAGCTGGATTATGCTAGAAACGGCAGTTGACCGCTTCGATGCACCAGAAAAAGTAGGATGCGGTGAGCGAAGCGAACCACCCGTCGATCAGGCTCAGGACAGGCTTGCCGGCCCCCCGCCCGCCGCACGCTCGAGCACGTCCAACTGCCGTTTCTAGGATTATAGTTTAAAATCGTGAACCTTCAGTATTTCCGGCTGACGCCCATGAAACCAGCGAAGCCTCTCGGGCCTGTGATGCTCGATTTGCGGGGCCCTTCCCTGACTCCTGATGAGAAGGACAAATTGACCCACCCGGCGGCGGGCGGACTCATTTTGTTCAGCCGGAATTACGAATCGCCGGAACAGCTCACGAATCTGGTGGCGGACATTCGCGCGCTACGCCCGGAAATCCTGATCGCGGTAGATCATGAAGGCGGTCGCGTGCAACGCTTCAGGGAGGGATTTACCCGATTGCCGCCCGCGGCACGTTATCGCGAACAATCGCACGGGCAGGCGGAAGCCGCCGAGGCCGTGGCGGAAACCGGCGGCTGGCTCATGGCGGCGGAACTTCGAGCGGCCGGAATCGATTTCAGTTTCGCGCCTGTCTTGGACGTCGATTGCGGCATCAGCGATATCATCGGGGATCGTTCGTTTTCTCGCGATCCGTTCGAAGCGGCGAGACTCGCCCGCGCGTTCGCAAAAGGCATGCGACAGGCCGGCATGGCGGCCGTGGGCAAGCACTTTCCCGGCCACGGCGGCGTAGCCGAGGACTCTCACCTGGCACTGCCGGTCGACCGGCGCCCTCTGGCCGAAATCGAAACCCGCGATTTACAGCCGTTCCGAACCCTGATCGAATTCGGGCTGGAGGGCGTCATGCCGGCTCATGTGGTTTACGAGAACGTCGACGAACGCCCGGCTGGTTTCTCGCCGTTTTGGATCCGAGACGTTCTCCGCCGTCAGCTCGGATTCGACGGAACGGTATTCAGCGACGACTTGTCCATGGCCGGCGCAGCTTTTGCTGGGAATCACGTCGATCGCGCACGGCTCGCGCTCGAAGCGGGCTGCGACATGGTCCTCGTCTGCAATGTGCCGGACGCCGCCGGCGACGTGCTCGAATCCTTGGGAAATCATTCCGATACGGAACGCGAATCCCGTCTTCGACGGATGCGGGGGCGTTTTCCCGTGGATCGTAACGCATTGTTGTCCAGTGAGGACTGGCGGCGCGCAGCCGAACTGATCGCATCCATCAACGAACAACCGGGATACGCATGAATAAATCGGAAGAAATCGAAAGGGTCATCGCCGAAGCCGACTGCCTCTTTACAAGAAGTGAGGTCGAAGCGGCCCTCGACCGGGTGGCGGCCGAGATTACGGCGCTGATCGGCGACAAGAATCCTTTACTGCTCTCGGTTCTCAACGGCGGCATCATTCCCACCGCCGAACTCGCCCTGCGGCTTCGGTTTCCGCTGGAAATCGATTCCATCAAAGCCGGGCGCTATCAGGGAGAAACCCGTGGCAGTGAAATCCGCTGGCTCTTAAAACCGACCATTCCCCTCCGCGGCCGGACGGTGCTCATCATCGATGATATCTTGGATGAAGGCATCACGCTTGCGGAGATTGGAAAGTACTGTATCGAGGAAGGTGCCGAAGCCGTGTACACGGCTGTCGTCGTCAACAAGAAATTGAATAGGGAAAAGTCGTGCCGAGCCGATTTCGTCGGATTGGATGCCGAGGATCGCTACCTGTTCGGATTCGGCATGGATTACAAAAGCTATCTTCGCAATTGGCCGGGCATCTTTGCCTGCAAGCACGTTTACTGACAAAGAGAGCTGTCATGACTTTAATGGCCATCATCGGGGGAACCGGCCTCGCTAGACTCCCCGAGTTCACCATCGTCCGACGCGAACGAATCGCCACTCCGTACGGAGACCCATCTTCGGAACTGACTTTCGGCCGCTTCCATCAGCAAGAGCTGGTGTTCCTGGCGCGCCACGGCACTCCGCATGTCATTCCGCCACACAAGATCAATTACCGCGCCAACATCTGGGCGCTGAAAGAAGCGGGCGCCGCCAGCATTTTGGCGGTGGCGGCGGTCGGCGGAATCCGCGCAGACATGGTGCCGGGAAAAATCGCGGTTCCACACCAAATTATCGACTACACCTACGGACGGCCGCACACATTCTTCGAGACCGATCTGGAACTGGTGACCCACGTCGATTTCACCCACCCCTATAGCCCGTGGCTGCGGGATAAGGTATTAACCGCCGCTCAGGTCGCCGGCATCGGCGTTATCGACGGCGGCGTCTACGGCTGCACGCAAGGGCCACGCCTGGAAACCGCAGCGGAAATCAGCCGCATGGAACGTGACGGCTGCGATCTCGTCGGCATGACCGGTATGCCGGAAGCTGCTCTGGCACGCGAACTCGGCATCGATTACGCCTGCTGCGCCGTGATCGCCAATTGGGCGGCGGGAAAAACGGCAACCCAGATTACCATGACGGAAATCGACGCGAACCTCGCGGTCGCCCTGGCCGATCTGACATCGATCTTGAGACATTTCGTTCAGGCATGACACGGCGGCGCTTCACCCGCAGCCACCGGTCATGACCCGCACGAACCTTTGCGTTCCGAAAAATTGTCCTTCCGACTCCGCGATGACCAGTATCGGGCTCGTTTCGTTCATTTTCAGGCGCAGGGACACGAACCCGTCGGTTCCGGGCCGGAAATGGATCCGAGCCGCCAATGGCTTGGGATTTTTTTCCACGAAAATGAGCACGCGCGAAGTATTCGGCAGCCGGCTCTCGACCGAAATCGGTACGATCGCCCCGTTCTCGGCCAAATCCGGCACATCCAGCGAAATTTTGTCGGTTTCCGTCCACGATGCGCCTGCAAGCGTCTCCGCCAGTAGGCGGCCGAAACCGTCTTTGCTCCGTTGAGGCGATTTGGGTTTCGCCTTCCCGAGCACGGGCGCCCATGGTGCTGCCAGAGCCGGCAGCACCGCCAACATGCGAACGAACTTGCGTCTGGATTGAGCCATGTCGATGCTTGAACCCGAATTGTCCAATGACTACCTTAAACCTGAAAACGGCGGTTCACCAACCCGATGCACCAGAAAAGTTCGATGAATCCTGAACGTCCTCCCCGCTTCGATCCTGATCACCGAAAATGCCCGGCATCAAAATACGCACAAAGCAGGAAGACGGCCTGACCACCGTCCGCATGCTCATCGCTCACCCAATGGAAACCGGCCGCCGGCGGGACGAGCTGACGGGACAGCTAGTTCCGGCTCATTTTATCCGGGAAGTGACTATCGAACACAATCGGCGAACAATCGCAACCTGCGAACTCAGCACGGCCGTATCGAAAGATCCTTATATTTCGATCCGATTTCGCGGCGGAAAAACGGGCGACAAGGTGCGCGTCACCTGGACCGACAACCTAGGAAACACCGAGAGCGCCGAGAGCACGATCGCTTAAGCGCAGTGGCCGTGGACGCTCGTCGACCACCGGCCGGTGATGGGGTGGGCGCGCCGAACGGGACATTGGTCGGGCAGCGGGCCCGTTTTCATATCACTGCTCGGACCTCGCCTGACCGGGATTACACGCCCGCGCCGCACCGCATCGATACGCAACCGGACCGTGACGGGCGTGGATTAGGGGAAGCTGTGAACAAGTTGATTCCGTTCATGCCTTTTCGATAGGTTGAGACTAGGCTCAGGAGAGCGCTCGACAAGCCTGTTCTGAGCGAAGTCGAAGGACCTGTCTTGAGCCGAGTCGAGGGTTCTCCACAAACGGAATCAATACCTTACCGTTCGTCCTGAAGCTTGTCGAAGGCGTTAATTAGAGCATCCTTAGGGGTGGTTCGGAGATTCAACGCTCCGCCGGGAAAGTGCAAGGCAGCAGAACCGCAGCGGCTTTCCGTGCAGATCGTCAGTGTCGTTTAATCTGCGCTGGCCCATCGCCTGCGGCTGTAGCCGCGGTGACGGTGCGCAGACCGAGCTCCGGTTGCTCGCTATAAACGCGGGCAATAAGCGGCCTCAGTGTCGATTCGAGGGATTTGAGCACCTGTACCGGTAAAGCGCTCGTAAAGCGAAAACGTGCCGCCGCCGGCCCGGTCACGTAAGCGGTCACCGTCCCGAAATGCCGATCTCCCAACATGAAGGCAAAGGTCGCCGTTCGGCTGACGACCTGCGTTGCGATCAACCGCCCGCCGGGTCCGAAAACCTCGCGTTGATGATCCCCCGTTCCGGTCTTGCCTGCCATGACGAGAGGCGTACCGTCAGGACTCTTGTACACGCCCTTGACCCGTACCGCAGTGCCGTGCTCGACGACATCGGCCAGAGCGCTGCGGGCAGCCGCCGCCACCTCCGGCGGCAGCACCCGCCGGCCTTGTGCCGGTGCCAGATGCATCAATGTCTCGTAGGGCGTATCCGCGGCGAAGTGGAAGGTGTCGAAGCGCATCATCGGGAGACGTACGCCATTGTTCAACAAGATGCCCATCAATTCAGCCAATGCGGCCGGACGATCACCCGAGGCACCGATGGCGCTCGCGTAGGACGGCGTCAGCGCCTCGAAAGGGTAACCGAGCCGTTTCCACGCCCTATGGATATGGATAAAGGCTTCGTTTTCCAGCAGAGTGCGGATACGCTTGTCCTGCGCATGGCGGCGACTGGTTTTGAACAGCCAGCGATACGCCTCTAGGCGAGCCTCTGCGCTGGCGCCGATGACTTCACCGAGACTTGCGTTCGGGTGCTCGACCAGATAATTCACTAGCCAAAGTTCTAGGGGATGGATGCGTGCGACGTACCCCCGATCCTGCAGGTCGAAGCGCTCCGGTGAATATTTTTCGTACAGGCTCGTGATGTCCTTATCGGAGAGCTCCCGAGCGGCATGGTGTGCTAGTAAATAGTCCCGAAACCCGGCGAGGTCCGCATGCGGATAGACCGAGCGATACACGGTGGCCAACCGTTTGGGGATGGGTAGGACATTCCCGGTTAGGAGATCCAGAGCTTCCTGTGGGGTCTTGTTCCGGTATTTGGCGTAAAAGCGGCGCAGATACGCTTTCCCCTCCTGGTCCGCGAAACGCTCCAGATACTGCCGGCGCATTCCGCTGTCTTCCTCATCCAACCAGCGAGCTACGCCATCCGGCTTATAAAGATGGTAGTAGACGACGTCGCGCATGAGCCGGATGAAGACCAGGTTCACTGACTCCTGCAGTGCCTTGCGCACGGACATCACCCGGGCATTATCTTCTTTATTGAAATTGGCAAAGGTATGAAGTCCGCCACCGGTAAAGAACGCCTCCCCAGGACTCGCCGAATAACGCCGCTCGAGGGCCGCTTCCAGCAGCGCCGGCAGCGTGAGCTTACGGTTCGCAAGGAACTGATCGATCACCCATCGCGATAGATGGTCCCGCGGGTGAAGCTTGATCCGCTGCAGAACCTCGCTCGATTGCGCGGCATATTGATCGTAAAGTTCCGCGATGATCTCGAGGTAATGCACCAAAGTACGCAACTTGGCCGTCGAGCCGAGGTCCAGCCGTATACCCTCGTTCACGTCGAGCGGCTGGTCATGGTTGTCCGTCTGTACCCGCAACAGGTTTCCTTGGTTGGTTCGTTCGTAGAGAACGAGACTGTAGACGATCTTGTCGAAGTCATCATCGCTGCTGAGGAGCCGGAAGCCCAAGACACCCGCGGCACGAGCCTGCTCCGGGTCGCGCAGCTTCTGCAAAGTCTTGGTAACCGCCTGCTGGACGTCATGATCGATGGTCGAGCGCGCGGTCAAGTCGAGCCGATCGAGATCGTAGATCCGACCGACGCCCAGTGCGGCGGCCAACCGGGCGCGCAACATACTTTCCGTCTTGTGGTCGATTATGGATGCAGTGAGCACGGGATTGGGCTGGACGATCATGTCGCCTGAAACCTGCAGCGCGGCATCCCGTAGCGCCGAGGGAATTATCCCCTGCGCGGCCAGTACGCGCAGATGGCTGTCGGCCAGCTTTTCCAGAGCCGCCCGCCCCTGTAGCAGATAATACGCAGGGCGGCGCTGCGCTAGCAGGAGACACAACACCTGGCGATAGGCCAGTGCCTGTTCCGGCGTGATCCCCTCGCCGGAGGACATGTTTGCGGCGTTGAGCAACTGGTTCACCGTAGAGAAATCCGATCCAAACCAGACCGATAGACCGTCACCGAGTCCGTGCACTTCACCGTACTCCGGCGCCGCCGCCAGCGGCATGGAATTGAGATAGGCCTGAACAATGGCACGCCGTGCCTTGCGTGTATCGGGTCCCAAGAGGTAAGCGCGCAGCGAAGCGCTGCTCATCTGCCGCAGTTTTTCCCAAGGGTTATCCGTGCGGCCGCCGGGGGAGTGCCGGTATTTCTCCATCTGCGTGGCGAGCGTGCTGCCGCCGGCTACATTGATGTTGGCTCCGAGTTTGCTTGCGATAAGTTCCATGGTTGCCCGACCGAAGCGGTCCCATTCAACCGCAGGATTGAGGTGCGGGTTACGGTCGTCGAGCAATTCCCGATTCTCGATAAACAGTAAGGTTTTGATCACCAAAGGCGGTATGGCGTCGAAATCAGGATAGATTCGTGCGGGATAGGTCTTGCTGAACAGGACTTTGTCATTGCGATCGAGAATCGTGAGGCCGGCCTGGATCTTCTCGAAATAACTGGCGTAAAGGCCGTTGTCCACGACGCGCAGCAACTCCGGCGAAAAACGCGCTTGCGCGGTTACGGAGAAGCCGAGGCTGCAGAGGCGTTGCTGAAACTTCGAAAGGGCCGTATACCCGAGCCGCTCATCGTATGGCCCCGCAGTCGGATAGCGGATGGCTGGGCTGCTTCCCGGTTCCACCCAGAAGCGCAAATGGTCGCCGATGGAAGATAGATAGCGCGCTTGGAGATCCGACGTTTTCATTTCCCTGATGACACAAATCGTGCCTAGCGCTAGCAGGGCCACCGCCGTGCCCCAAAAGACAACCCGGACCAATGTGCCGATGCGTTGGCTCATATAAGCTGAAGGTTCTCCAGTTCCCTAAAAATTAGCCACAATAATAGACCTAATCCGGGCGCCGGAAACGATGGGCGTACCCGGGTGTGTAAGAAAATTTTCCATTGGGCGTGGATGACGGCGACTCCAAGACTGCGGAAGCGCTACCGCTTCCGGTCCAACCACAAATGTGTCGCGTCGGCACAAAAAACGATTTTCCATTAAGGAAGCTCTGATCAAGTTTCCAGTGGGAAAAGCGAACAGTGCGACTGTTGGATCCAAAAGGCTCTACGGGAGAGGATTTATTCAGAGCTGCCTTAATCTGCAACCTGCTGCTTGTGCTGCGCCCTTCGCGAAGCGCCCTACGCCTATCTCAAGGATGTCATGGATCACCTGCCCATCAGCCGACCCACCGCATCACGGAACTGATTCCACATCGCCGGCAACCTTAGGCTGTTCTGACTCAACCCGCTATTTGCGTTCCAGAATAATCTCGGTTTCGGCTTAAGGGGTTCGCCGTTCCCTTACGTTTTTCGCTTCATCAAGCCCAAACACCGTTTTGAACTTGGCATGCGTTTTCAAGCGTTTAAGCGGCTGAAAATGACACGGGGCACTCTTGACCCGTGAAAACCGGACAGATTGCGTGCTATAACTCCGGACAGCTTATTTGCTCTCAACAGACGAGCTTGAAAGGAGGGGGATCGAAGGAGTATTGTATATACGAATCAGGCTTCGTCTTTTCTCGCCCCCGGGCCGGTAGCTCAGCCGGGAGAGCGCTGCGTTCGCAATGCAGAGGTCGAGGGTTCGAACCCCTTCCGGTCCACCATCAACGATTCCGAAACAATCCAACAAAGGCCGGAACCCCTAGAGAAATCGGCGGTTCCAGCCTTTTTCAGGTCCGGCGTTATCCGATAAGTCCTAACCAATGGTACTAGTTCAAACCTAGCCGGGAATGAGGCGGCCATGTAGGCACTCCAGACCCTCGAGGTTTACCACAACCGTTCTGAGCCTGCCTGCCGCGACCGCGGCGCAGGCAGGCGGGAGGCTGGCCTACATGACCACGATTGACTTTATCACCGAGTTGTTTTGCCGGGTAGACGATGCCATGACGGACTGATCTGGCAAGGGTTTTCCGGACACAAATTCAGGCAGTTTTTCGATGCTGTTGATCAAGCTCGACTGGCGTTCGATAGCCGAGCGTCGAATGTTTACCCTTTAGCAGGCTGTTGAAAAACTCGATGCTCCTACCATAAGTAGTGGCCAACGACAAAACTGTTAACCTACATGTCGTATGTAGAATGCGTTTTTCAACACCCTGTTAGGTTTAAAACACTTCGATGTACTCGAAGATTTCCTGTTTCGCCTGCTCCCGGGTTTCAAAACGGCGGTGATGGATCAGTTCCGTTTTGAGAGTATGAAATAAGCTCTCGGCCGGCGCATTATCCCAGCAGTTACCCGTGCGACTCATGCTGCAGAGATAGCCCCGTTCCTTCAGCAGGGCCCGGAAACGACCCGACGCGTACTGGCTACGCTGAAGGCGGGTGGTCTTCAGTACTTCAGAGATCGTCCATCCATTCCGCGTCGCGGATGAAGCGATGCTTCTCTTGCTCTTCCATCTCGGCGAGATTCGTGAACACTTCTTTGGCGTGCGGATCGTCGACGATGGTCGCCGCGTCTTTATACAGTTGGATTAACGCATCGTCGAAGGCCATGGCGATTTTTATGACGTCGTCGACGGACATATTGGGCCTGACGGCGCAATTTTTCAGCAGTTGTTCGACATTGGAACCGGGAGAATATTGGAGCCAGAAATTCAGGATACTCTTGCGCGATCCATTTTCGAACCGCTGCATCGCTTCTTCTCGATTCTTTTCGTGGCGGCTTAGATAATCCAAAAGCATTTTTACCCGAGTCTGGTCGTTTTGCTGGTTGAGCGAATCGTATAATTCCGTCAGCTGGCTGTGGAGTTGAATACCGTAGTCGAGCACGTCTTTAACCTGCTCAAAGTTATGCATTTGCTGTTCCATAGGACACTCCGAAAGTGTTATTCGGCGATTTGCGCTTCGAAGCATCGCTCTTTTGATAACGCAAGGCAAGAGGGGGAATAGGGGCTCGGCCGGTCGCCGGAATGCTCGCGTTTGGATGATTTCTGGCTTTGCGTTTCCTAATGAAATGTCGCAAGGTGGACTGCGTGGGGCTACCGCTGCCGGGGCATGACCTTATAACTGGCCATCATGCCCGCATCGATATGATCGTTGACGTGACAGTGGTACATCCAGACGCCGGGATTGTCGGGTTTCATATCGAGAGTGACATGGGTGCCCGGAAGCAGATTGACGACATCAACGCGGTGCCCGCCTTCGGTGAGCGTGTTGCCGTGCCAATGTGGCGTATGGAGGTCGACCTCGGTTCCGAGAGATAGCTGATACCAGCGTACCGTTTCGCCTTCTTTCATCGTCAGTTCCGGCAAGTTGTGATAGACGTAGCCGTTCATGCTGTGCATCAAATTGCTTTCAACGAAGCTTTCGTCATCTTTCTTGTCCCAGGCGGCGGGTGCGAAGGCGCCGATGTTTTTGTCGAGAAAGAAACTTTTGTTTTCGTCGAACACCGTGAAAAGGACGACAAATTCGCGGTCGATGCCCTTTAGTTTGCCGTTTCTTTGCAGGGCGCCCCGGCGGGATATGATGATGGGGCCGATCAAGCCGGAATTCGTGTCGACGACCTCATTGACATGGGAATGGTAGAGCCACACGACCGAATTCGGGTCTTCGGGGCCAGGTCCCGAACGATCGGGCACTTGCCAGACATAGGTATGGGTTTCGCCCGGTTTGACCAAATCGTCTTTGCGGTCATCGCCGGATGTGCCGTCCGCGTAATGGGTGCCCTCGCTGTCCTTTCGGTAAAGGACGCCATGCGGATGGAGCGAGATCGGCATATCGGCCAAATTATTCCTTAGCACCACTTTGATGGTGTCGCCGACGTTGGCGCGAATGACAGGCCCTAGGATCCCTAAGTGCCGCCACTCGCGCGGACGTTCCTTGATTTTGGTAAAGCTGGCATCGGTGTACTCGATATAGCGCGCTTTGTAATACTGTCGGCCGATTCGATCAGCCTTATTTCCTTCGACGAAGACTTTCTCATCTTCGTTGAATTCTGCGCCATGCATGGGATTGACGGGATAGGAAGGGGCATAGTCCCACAATACTTCTTCAGCGGCGATGTAGTAGGTCCGCATTGGACCGGCCGCCGCGACTCCCGAAAACAGCAATAGAACGGCCAAGTGGGAAAGAAGGCGTTGGCTTTGGATGGCAGTCATAAATTCTGTAGCGCGAGATCGATCAAAGAGTTTAAGCTAATGATAATCACTATCATTCAAAGGTGCCAGTGTTTGTTCCACTCAAAGAGTGCCCTCGGCTTTTATGGTAGTATGGAGCGCCATAAACATGGGATGAACCTCTTTTCGAGTTTCGGGACCATCACGCTTTGTCCATGAACGAATATACACTTACCCATCTAAAGCAGCTGGAAGCCGAAAGTATTCACATCATTCGCGAGGTGGCTGCCGAATTTGAGCGTCCTGTAATGCTCTATTCGATCGGCAAGGATTCCGCAGTCATGTTGCATCTCGCAATGAAGGCGTTTTTCCCAGGCAAACCGCCTTTTCCGCTCATGCATGTCGATACCACCTGGAAATTCAGAGAGATGATCGAGTTTCGCGATCGCCGGGCCCACGATCTAGGTTTGGATCTCATCGTGCACGTCAATGTGGAGGGTGTGGAACAGGGCATCAATCCGTTCACCCACGGCAGCAAGAAACATACGGATGTCATGAAAACCGAGGCTCTCAAGCAAGCCTTGAACAAATATCAGTTCGATGCGGCTTTCGGCGGGGCACGGCGGGACGAGGAGAAATCGAGGGCGAAAGAACGGGTTTATTCCTTCCGCGACCGAAACCATCGCTGGGATCCGAAGAACCAGCGCCCGGAGCTTTGGAATCTCTATAACGGCAAGATCAACAAGGGCGAGAGCATCCGGGTGTTTCCGCTTTCGAATTGGACCGAACTGGATGTCTGGCAATACATCTATCTGGAGAACATTCCGATTGTCCCACTGTATTTCGCAAAAGAGCGGCCGGTGGTTCAGCGCGATGGGATATGGATCATGGTCGACGACGATCGCATGCCGTTGGAACCTGATGAAAAACCGATCATGAAGATGGTCCGTTTCCGTACCCTCGGGTGTTATCCCTTGACTGGCGCCGTCGAATCAAGTGCGGCTACCTTGCCCGAAATCATTCAGGAGATGCTGCTGACCAAGACATCGGAGCGCCAAGGTCGTGTCATCGACCACGATCAGGCGGGTTCGATGGAGGAGAAGAAAAAGGAAGGCTATTTCTAATCCCGTCTATGGAAAGTGCCGAGCGTAGATTCAACGTTGGCGGCAGCGTCTGACCCACTCATCCAGTAAATTTATGGCACATCAGTCCGAGCTCATCAGTTCCGATATCCACGCCTATCTCGCTCAGCACGAGCGCAAGGAATTATTGCGATTTTTGACCTGCGGCAATGTCGACGACGGCAAGAGCACCTTGATCGGGCGCCTGCTGCACGATTCGAAGATGATTTACGAGGACCAGTTGGCTGCGATCAAGAAGGACAGCGTCAAATCGGGTACCACCGGCGGCGATATCGACTTGGCGCTGCTGGTCGACGGTCTTCAGGCCGAGCGCGAGCAGGGCATCACCATCGATGTGGCCTACCGGTATTTTTCCACGGCCAAGCGGAAGTACATCATCGCCGACACGCCGGGGCACGAGCAGTACACCCGTAACATGGCGACCGGAGCGTCCACCTGCGATTTGGCCATCATTCTGGTCGATGCGCGCCACGGCGTGATGACGCAGACCAAGCGCCACAGTTTTATCGTGTCCCTGCTTGGAATCAGGCATGTCGTGGTTGCCATCAATAAAATGGATCTGGTCGGCTACAGCCAGGATGTATTCGAGCGCATTCGCAGCGATTACCTGGCATTCATCGAAAAGCTGGATATCCACGATGTTCGCTTTATTCCGCTCTCGGCTTTGAAGGGCGACAACGTCGTCACCCGCAGCGAGGAAATGCCCTGGTATGAGGGGCAGGCGCTGATGGAGCTTTTGGATACCATCGAGATCGCCACGGACCAGAACTTCACGAATCCGCGCTTTCCGGTGCAGTACGTCAATCGGCCGAATTTGGATTTCCGCGGTTATAGCGGCACCGTGGCCGCGGGTGTCTTTCGCAAGGGCGATGCGATCACGGTACTGCCGTCCAAAAAGACCAGCCGCATCAAGTCCATCGTGACCTACGATGGAGAACTGGAAGAGGCCTTCCCGCCGCAAGCCGTCACGATCACACTCACGGATGAAATCGACGTGAGTCGCGGCGACATGCTGGTCCGTTCCGATGATTTGCCGATGCTCGCTTCCCGCTTCAAAGCCCATATCGTCTGGATGACCGAGGCGCCTCTGGTTCCCGGTCGCCAGTATTACTTGAAGCAGACCACCAAGGTCGTCAACGGCTCGGTCTCCCAGATCCATCACCGTGTCGATATCAATACCTTGGAGCAGCTTCCGGCGGACCTCCTCAAGCTGAACGAGATCGGCCTGTGCGAGGTCGCTCTGAGCGCGCCGATCGCTTTCGATCCTTACAAGGTGTGCAAGGGTACTGGATCGTTCATCGTCATCGATCGCTTGACCAATGTCACCGTCGGCGCCGGTATGATCGTCAGCCAAGCGGACGGTGAAAGCGTTTTACGGCGTGTGACGGCGGAAGAGCGGAGCGCACGTTTTGGTCAAAAGGCCGTGACATTATGGATTACCGGCGAGCGCCGGCACGATGTGGCGTATGAACTCGAACGGAAGCTCTTCGATGTCGGGCACGCCAGCACTGTGCTGGATAACGAAGCGCTGGGCGAGCACGTTCGAGTTATCGCAGAGCAGATCAACCACGCCGGGCTGATCTGCCTCTGTCCTTGCGAAGCGAGCCCGCGTGGTGACGGGCCGACTGTGCTCCGGGTTTCGGCCGACGACATGAGCGCCGATGAGGTGCTTGCGTTATTGAAGGAAACTCAAGTCATCGAGTTCTGATCGTTTTCCTCGATTTTTCGTTTCCGCCCATTCCGCCGTCGCCGCGGCATGGGCGTTCCAGTACCGGCGGTTTTCCGCTCGGTAAATTTCCAATTTCAAATCGTCACGCCGATTGCCGACGAGCACGGTAAGTGCGCCGGTTTCGGCCGTATTCAGTACGGGGATGTTCCTCGCCCGATAGCGCCGCAACACCGCTCGATGAGGAAACCCGTATCGATTCAGAAAGCCTGCGGGAATGAGCGCGTAGCGAGGCTTCACGGCATCCAGGAATGCCGAACTGGAAGAAGTGTTACTGCCATGGTGAGGCACAACCAAAATGTCGCTGGCCAGATCCTGCCCATAACGGTCGATCAAAAGTTGTTCTGCGGTCCTTTCGATATCGCCGGTCAAGAGCGCGCTGCCTCCGGGACCACTGACCTTCAACACGCATGAATTATCGTTCTCGCGCTCGGCTTTTTCGATGGGCGCGAGCATCTCGAATTTGACGCCGTCCCATTCCCAGGATTGTTCCGCTCTGCAGTTTTCCGTCGGAAAGTCCGGCAACTTTTCCGGCACGCTGGTATAAGTGCGACCCACGGCGAATCGTTCGAGCAGAGCGCGCGCACCGCCGATATGGTCGTTGTCGCCATGGCTCACGATCAAGGTGTCGACGCGCTCGAATCCGCGATGGCGCAGATAAGGCTCGATGACGGCGGAACCGATATCGAATCGGCTTCCGAACCGAGCGCCGGTATCGAAGATCAGGATGTGTTGGTGAGTCTCGACGGCAGCGGCTAGCCCCTGGCCGACATCGAGCAGCGTAAGGTGAAAGCCGGACTGCGGCGGCCTGTTCGGTTGTACGGTCACGGCCGGTACGGCCAGAACGAGGCCGAGCCAGCGCGCCGGAACGCCTTTAGGAGACAGCAGCAGCACGAAGCCGAGCAGCGCCAAGGGAATAGTCCAAAACGGCGGTTCGGCATGAGCCCACTGAGCCGCCGGCAAATCGGCCATCCATTGAAGAAAAGGCCAGGTCCACTCGAGCAAGCGTGATGCAAGGATCAGCAATGCTTCGCCTGCCGTCGGCAAGGCCGGCAACAGTATGGCTCCGGTCAAGCAAACCGGAATCAGCAAAAAGCCGACTACGGGAACGGCGAATAAGTTCGCGATCGGTGAAATGATGGAGACCCGTTGAAAAAAGAGCATCAACAGGGGTGCAAGTCCCAACGAAGTGGCCCAATTCACCCTCAGCATCGCCCGCCAGCCGGCGAGTCTTCCTTTCCGGTAAGAAACAGCGAAAAAAATCAGGGCGACGGCCGTGAAGGAAAGCCAGAATCCCGGCGAAAGCACGGCCAACGGATCGTAGAGTGCGACCGCCAGCAGGGCCGTTGCGAGGACGTGAAGGCCGTTGAGATGGCGCTGACCGATGACGGCACCCATGACGATTCCGATCATGATCACGGCGCGTTGAGTGGGTATCGCGAAATCCGCCAGTGCCGAGTAGACGAGGGCGGCGATGAAAGCCGCAGAGGCCGCGACACTCGGCGGCGACCAGCGCAAAGCACCCAGACCGGACCAGATTCGGCGTACGAGAAAGAAGACGAATCCCGCCACCAAACCGATATGCGAGCCGGAAATCGCGACCAGGTGAGTCGTGCCCGTGCGCCTGAGCACATCCCATTGAGAGGGCGTGATGTCGTCATCGGCCCCCATGATCAGAGCCTTGACGATCCCCGTTAAAGGCTCACCGTTCAGCGTCGCCGAAAGGCGCTCGTAAAGGGCTTGTCGCCAGCCTTCAAATGAATATCGGCTGTCGGCCGTATCGAGGAGCCTATTGTCCGAAGACTCGGTAACATGCCCGACAGCGCGGATTCCTTGCGCAAACAGCCATCGCTCGTAGTCGAGACCGCCCGGATTCAGCATCCCGTGCGGCGGCTTGAGCTTGACGCTGAGCCGCCATCGCTCGCCCGCTTTTGGCGAAAACCGGCGGTCATACCAGTTCAGCCGAACGCGTGACGGCAAGACCGAGCCGGCGGGTGCGACGGTTCGTTCGATATCGAAGTGGAAACGGAAGCCGTAATCCACCGACTGAGGGATGGTGCGAATAATGCCCTCGACGACGGCTGCTTGTCTTTCAGTCGCAGTGGGAAGGCTTTGGCCGAGTCGAATTTCGGCAAAGGCGAGAGCCCAGACGACACCGAACACAAATGCCGCCGGAAGGCGCAGCTTATAATAGACGAGTAAGCCAAAAGTGGAGCTTAAGAGGATAAAAGCCCAGGCACCGGGCAAAGACGGAAGTTGCTGGACGGCGCTGACCCCGCCGACGAAGCCGACGGCTAGCGGAAGAACGAGCGGGCTAGGGGCTCGTGGATGGAGAATTTCATTCAACTTTGAATTTCAACTCCGTACAATAGCGCGCCTTTCACCTAAAAAATAGTTCACAATCATCCCAGTCAAGGGCCATGCCTAAAAAGTTTTTCAAACGTTATTTACCGGACTCGAAAAAAATAAAGGAAATTAAAGCGCTGGAGTTTTTGGGGGATAAGCTTCACTCGCCGAATTTATGGCATCTGAACCGCCGCTCGGTATCGCGGGCTTTCGCCATAGGGCTGTGGGCCATGTATACGCCGCCGCTGCCCTGGCAGCAAATCATCGCCGCAGTCCTCGCCATCTATTTCAACGCCAACTTACCCATAGCCGTGGCCTTGGTGTGGATTACCAATCCGCTGACCTGGGGACCGATGTATTACTTTGCCTATAAAGTCGGTGCGCTCGTCATGGGACAACCGGGTTTTAGCTTCGATCAATTCTCGGAGCTGTTCACGATCGAAAAAGCTCTGCAGTTGGGGGCGCCGCTCCTGTTGGGGTGCGCCATTCTGATGCATGTCGGCGCCGTGTTGGGTTATTTCGGTATCCGTTTGCTGTGGCGCCGGTCCGTGCTTCATCAATTGGAATTGCGGAAGTTCCGGAATGCGGAATTAAGCACGGCGGTTATGGTCCGGGAGAGCTATGTCTCGTACAAGAAATTCCTGGAACACCGACACAAGCATGAAAAGGATCGAGCGGCCGGGTCCGCGGCAACGGAATCGAGTTAGCCGCGATCCCCGCTAACGTGCGCGGAGCGGGGTGGATGCGCTTTGAGGCGTGACGATGCGTCCGTCTTCCAGGTGCAGAACTGTGTCCATCCGTTGGGCCAGAGACGGATCGTGAGTGACCACGACGAAACTCACACCGTTTTCTTGGTTCAACTCCAGCATCAGCTGATACACTTGCTCAGCGGTTTTCCGATCCAGGTTTCCGGTCGGTTCATCGGCCAGCACGCACTTCGGTTTGGTGACCAACGCCCGAGCCACCGCCGCGCGCTGACGCTCGCCGCCTGATAATTCGCTTGGCTTGTGCTCCAGGCGTTTGTCGAGCCCGACGCGCTCCAACATCGAGGCAGCGCGTCTTCTCGCTTCGTGTATCGGCAGCTTTGCGATCAAGAGCGGCATGGCGACGTTTTCCAGCACCGTAAACTCGCCCAACAGGTGGTGGAATTGATAGACGAATCCCAGGACCCGGTTACGCAGTTGCGAGAGCTTGCGTTCGTTCAAGGTTCCGATGTCCACGCCGTCCAACTGCACGTGCCCTCGGGTCGGTGCGTCCAGCCCCCCGAGCAAATGCAAAAGCGTGCTTTTACCCGAGCCAGACGCGCCCATTATGGCGATTTGCTGTCCTGGTTCGACGGAAAGCGTAATGCCCTGCAACACGTCGACGCTCAGGCTGCCTTGGGCATAACGCTTGTACAGATCGCGGCACTTAAGGACCGGTTTATTCATAACGGAGTTCCTCGGCCGGCTTGATCCGGGACGCCTGCCAGGCCGGATATATCGTGGCCAGAGCGGAAAGCAGGAAGGCCATGCCGGTGATGCGGTACACGTCGGACCAGATCAATTTCGACGGCAGTTCGCTGATGTAGTAAACGTCGGCGGACAGGAAATGTATACCGAACAGCCGCTCGATTGCCGGTACGATAGTTTCCACATTCCACGCCAGCAGCACCCCGCCGACGCCGCCCAGCAAGGTGCCGAACGTACCGATGATCGTGCCGAGTACGACGAATATCCCCATGACGTCCCGCGGGGTCATGCCCTGGGTTCTGAGGATGGCGATATCCGAGCGCTTGTCGGTGACCACCATGACCAGCGTCGAGACAATGTTAAAGGCGGCGACTGCGACGATGAGCAGGAGGATGATGAACATCACCCGTTTTTCGGTTTGTATGGCTTTGAAGAAATTGCTATGAGACTGCGTCCAGTCGGCGATCTGATACTGTCCGTCAAGTCTGGGACCGAGATCCCGCGCCACGTGCTGGGCGTAGAACACATCCTCCAGCTTGAGTCTGAGCCCCGACACGGCGTCACCGAAGCGAAACAGTCTGGCCGCATCCTCTAATTGGATCAATGCCAGGTTTCGGTCGTACTCGTACATGCCCACCTGGAAAACCCCGACCACCGTGAAGCGCTTGAGGCGCGGCAGAATGCCGGCGGGCGTTGCCGTGAGTTGAGGGGTGATGACGGTGATCTTGTCGCCGACGATGACGCCCAGATAATCCGCCAGTTCCGAACCGAGAATGATGCCGAATTCGCCGGGTTCGAGCGCTTCGAGACGTCCTTCCACGATACGGTTGGCGACTTCCGAAACGCGCGGCTCGTAGTCGGTCATGATGCCGCGCAGCATCACGCCGCTTACCCGGCGGTCCGAGTTGAGCATGGCCTGTCCTTCGATGTAAGGCGCCCAGCCTAGAATTCGGGAATCCTGCCGCAGAGCGCTTTCGAGCGAACGCCAGTTCCGAAGCTGGCCGTCCAGGCCGGAGATCGAAGCATGCGAAGTCATGCCCAGAATGCGCTCTCGCAGTTCCGCTTCGAATCCGTTCATCACCGACAGAACGGTAATCAAGGCCGTTACGCCCAAGGCGATGCCCAAAACGGAAGTGAAGGTAATGAACGAAATGAAACGGGTGCGCCGCTTGGCCCGCGTATAGCGCAGACCGATGAAAAAAATCAGTGGCTTAAACATGCGCCGATATCGACCATGCTCGGCGAACAGCGAGCTTCATAAGAAACGGAGAGAGGGTTGTTGGAAATTGTTTACAGAGTCGATTGGCCCTTCTGGCAATCGATGCAGACGCCGTACAGGCAAAGCGAATGATCGGTCAGCTTGAAATCCTTTTCCTGCGCGATTTCCTTTTGGCGGCGCTCGATGAAGTCATCGCTGAATTCTTCGACTCGGCCGCACTTGACGCATACGATATGGTCGTGGTGCTCGCCGCGGTTCAGTTCGAAGATCGAGTTTCCGCCCTCGAAATGATGGCGCTTGACCAAGCCCGCTGCCTCGAATTGGGTGAGAACCCGGTAAACCGTGGCCAAGCCGATTTCCTCGCCTTCGCTCAGTAGAGATTTATAGACTTCTTCCGCTGTCAGGTGTCGGTCTGATCCGCTACGGCTTTCCAGCATTTCCAGAATCTTGACGCGCGGGAGAGTGACTTTGAGTCCGGCGTTTCGTATGTCTTGACTTTCCAAAGCGGCAACCTACGCAGTGTTTTAAGTCTTTTGATCGGGTATGATTGGACGTTGGTTCGATCCACCGCAATCATATCATGGCGAAGCGCGTCACCGTAATAACCTACTGCTTGAGTCTGTTTTTAATCTTAACCAGTTGCTCCGTCGATAAGCTAAAAGAATATCTGCCTGGCGTATACCAGCTCGACATCCATCAAGGCAATATCGTTTCCCAACAAATGGTTGATCAACTTCGACCCGGTATGACCAAGCGCCAAGTGACATTCATCATGGGCACGCCGCTGGTCGTCGACCCGTTTCACGACAATCGTTGGGACTATCTCTATTCCAACGAGCCCGGCGGTAAGCCGCGGATGCAAAAAAGGATTACCCTCGTTTTCGACAACGACGAGTTGATCGGTCTTCAAGGTGATTTTAGACCGGGCAATCTTCCCGAGATAGAACCGGGCAAGGATGTAACCATTGATATTCCCAAGATCGAACGCGAAAAAAGCCTTTGGGAAAAGATCACTGGACTGTTCGGAAAAGGCGACTGACAGTCCAAGAATTGGTGTAATCCGGCCTCACTTCTTCGCGGCGCGAGCGCGGCGTGCTTCTTTGGGGTCCGCGATCAACGGGCGATAAATCTCCACTCGGTCGCCTTGTCTCAGCACGTGATCGAAAGAGCAAACCTTTCCGAAAATTCCGATTTTATTTTTCGTCAGATCGATCTCCGGAAAACGGTTCAGAATGCCTGACGCGGCGATGGCTGTCTCGGCGGTCGCGTTTTCCGGCACATCCACCGTCAAAATCACCTGCGTGTCCGGTTTCGCGTAGGCAACTTCCACTTTCATTGGGTCCGCTTCCCTAGTGTTAGGTATCAAATCACGCCGATCGCGCTGAGCGTGACCAAGGCGACGGCGAAAGGCGAAACATAACGAACGGCAAAACGCCAATAAACGTAAGCCGATCCCATTTCGAGCTCCGCCTCGGAGCTTTCCCGCCGCATGACCCAGCCGGCAAACAAGGCCACCAGAAAGCCTCCGACGGGAAGCATGATATTGGCGGTAAGAAAGTCTACCAGTTCGAAGAAATTTTTTCCGAACCAGACCACATCGGACCAGACGTTGAACGAGAACACGGTGCCGAGTCCCAATAGCCAACAACCCACTCCGCACCAGAGGCACGCTGTCTCGCGGCGCATTTCCCGATTTTCGGACAACCACGCAACTGCCGGTTCGATCAGAGCAATCGCGGAAGTGATGGCTGCAAAAAAAACGAGAACAAAAAACAAGGAACCGAACACCAAACCGCCGGGCATCTGGCCGAATGCGATCGGCAGCGTTTGAAAGATCAGGCCTGGACCCATGGTGGGCTCCAGATGATTGGTGAAGACGATCGGAAAAATGGCGATGCCCGCCAATAAAGCCACTAGTGTGTCCGCGGAGGCAACGAAAATTGTGGATTTCGAAATCGATACGTGATCCGGGAGGTAGGAGCCGTAGACCATGATGGCGCCCATGCCCAATCCCAGCGAAAAGAAGGCCTGGCCCATCGCTACCAGGACGCTCTCGCCGTTGATGCGGCTGAAATCCGGTTTGAACAGGAACGACACCCCCTGGCTGAATCCGTCGGAACTCATCGCATAACCATCTAAAAGTATGAGCATGATGAATAAGCCCGGCATCATGAAGCGGGTAGCACGTTCCAACCCGGCGCTCACGCCGCGGGAGACGATGAGCATCGTGGCAATCATGAAGATGGTGTGCCAGATAAACTGGATTTCCGGCGAGTATCTAAGGTCTTCGAATGCGCGGCTGGCATTTTCCGGACTGATATGGCTCATCAAGCCGCTGTTCATCTTGAAGATGTAGACCATGGACCAGCCCGCGATGACCGAGTAGTAAGACAGAATCAAAAAACCGGATATGACACCCAGCCAACCGGCATAATGCCAAGAAGGGCTGGCTTTCGCTTCTTGTGCCAGCGACAGCATGGTATTGATGGGATTTTGCCGGCCGCGACGCCCCAGCATCGTCTCTGCGATCATGATCGGAATACCGATGGCGGCGACGCACAAGAGATAAACCAAGACGAATGCTCCCCCGCCGTTTTCGCCGGCCAGATAGGGAAACTTCCATATATTTCCGAGGCCTATGGCCGAACCGCTTGCCGCTAGAACGAACGCTAAACGCGATGACCATTGGTTGTGCAAGAAACGTTGATCGGTCATGTGTTCTCCGAATTATTATGCTGAGCCAATCAAAGGTCCGGGCGACCGAAGGATGGGTTAAAATAACAAGATTTTTCCATTGAGTCAGGCAACTAATTCTAAGGAAGCTCTGAATAAGCCCTCTCCCGCTGGGAGAGGGTCGGGTGAGGGCCTTTTAGATCAAACAGTTGCACTGTTCGCTTTTCCCATTGGAAACTTAACCAGAGCTTCTCTAGGTACATGGCTGCAAAGAAAAACAAGGATACCGCCGCAACCGGCACCATCGCCCTCAACCGGCAAGCCGCCCACGATTATTTTATCGAAGAGCGCTTTGAGGCCGGATTGGTCCTGGAGGGGTGGGAAGTGAAGAGTCTGCGTGCGGGAAGGGCGCAGCTGAAGGAAAGCTATGTCACGCTGAAGAACGGCGAAGCCTGGCTGTTGGGGGCGCACATCTCCCCCCTGAGTTCGGCATCTACCCACGTCTCTCCCGATCCTATCCGGACCCGAAAGCTGCTTTTGCACCGGCGAGAATTGAGCAAGCTCATCGGCCATGTGGAACGCAAAGGTTATACTCTTATCCCGCTCGCATTGTATTGGAAAAGCGGGCGTGCCAAGCTTGAGATCGGCTTGGCAAGGGGCAAGAAACAGCACGATAAGAGAGCCGCGGAAAAAGAAAGGGACTGGCAGCGCGAAAAGCAGCGTATCCTGAAACAGCGCTGAGACCGAATCTTTCCGGCCGGTCGGCACCTGCCGGGGCGCCGGTAGGCGTGGATTTCCGCTTGTTGAATGTCCCGGCGCGGCTTTGGCACAAAACACGCTTTCTGACGAATCGACGATAACAATGCATTGGATTGAGCACAACCACCTCTTGGTTTTAGCTGTGTTGCTCTTAGTCGGCAGCTTTTTCTTCGCTCATCGAGTTCAGGCAGGTCCCTATGCCGCTCTGGTGGTGGAAGTGGAGAATGAACGCCCGTTGTTCGAGCGCAATGCCGACGAGTTGAGGTATCCGGCATCGCTTACCAAGATGATGACCCTTTATCTGGTCTTTGAAGCTCTCGCCAAGGGGCGCATTACGTCGGATACCGTTTTTCGGGCATCACGTTTTGCCGTTCTGCGGCCCCCGTCGCGATTGGGATTGAAGGCGGGCGATTCGCTCACGGTCGAGCAAGGCATTTTGGCGCTGGTGACGCGGTCGGCAAATGATGCGGCAGCGGTGATAGCCGAGGGAATGGCCGGCTCGGAGTCTGCATTTGCACAGTTGATGACGGAAAAGGCGCGCGAGTTGGGGATGAGTCGCACCGTCTACCGGAATGCTTCCGGTCTGCCCGATCCCAATCAGGTCACGACGGCCTGGGATCAGTTCCGCCTCGGGAAGTCCTTGTACAAAGACTTTCCGCAATACTATTCCTATTTCTCCACGACCCAGTTCCAGTTCGAAGGCCGCAACTTTCATAACCACAACCATCTTTTGAAAAGCTATCCGGGAACGGACGGTATTAAGACCGGTTTCGTCAATGCATCCGGCTTCAACCTGGTCGCTTCCGCGCGACGCGGAAGGCACCGGTTGATCGGAGTGGTTTTCGGCGGAACCAGCGCGTCGGCCAGGGACGCCCACATGCGGGATATACTCGATTACGGCTTTGCGCAGCTCGATGGACTGGAATACGAGGTACGCACGGCTTCCTTCGATCAACCAGAGCCGCCCGCCTTGCTTTCGCGCCCGCATTTGCCTGAACGTTCAGTCCAGAAACCGAGTTCGAAAAAAAACAAATTGGCCGCCGGCAACAGTCGCTCCGACGACCAAGGGGATCATCGCGAAAAAACCGGCGCTGATCGTGGAAAGAGAGCATGGCAGGTTCGTGTAGGCTCGTTTACCGCCGAGAAGTCGGCAGAACAACGGCTGGCGCAGGCCCTGAAAACCGCCCCCTATCCTCTCCGTCACGCACGGGCGACAGTTGCTGCTCGCGCGCGGGGCGGGAAGAAGCTCTATTTGGCCGTCTTCAACGGAATGACGAAAGATGATGCGGTCGCGGCCTGCAGGGCCCTCAAGCGTAAACGCATTGAGTGTACTTCGGTGCGGTCTTCGGGTTGAATCGCGCCGACCGTTGCCTTATGCGTTCGTAGACCATTTCGAGATCCATTTCGAGAGGGCGGTGGCTAATTTGAACAAGTGCATGGCGGTGGCCGGCATTCTCGGCGCGGGCTGGCTGATTTATTTATTGGCGCCTATTTTGATGCCTTTCGTTGCCGGCGCGCTGATCGCGTATCTCAGCGATCCCCTCGCCGACCGGCTGGAAGCGCTTGGGTTGAAACGTCAGAATGCCGTCGTCGTCGTTTTCGCTGTCATCGTTTTCGCGATCGGACTGGTGCTTCTGCTGATCGTCCCGATGCTGGAGGAGCAGATCAGCCGGTTTATCAGTAATCTTCCCGTATATTCCCGCTGGTTCAAAGCGTCTGTTATCCCTTGGACACAAGAGCACCTGGGCATACGCATCAAGTTCTTCGATCTGGAGCAGATCGCCGGAATTTTGAGCGGGCATTGGCAACAGGCGGGAGGGGTGGCGGCCACCGTGCTGTCCTCATTGTCGCACTCCGGCGCCGTCGTGATCTCCTGGTTGATGAATGTACTGCTGATTCCGGTGGTCATCTTTTATCTCCTGAGAGACTGGGATGAGATCGTCGCTCGCGTACACGATCTATTGCCGCGCCGCTGGGCGCCGATTGTCGCCACACTCGCGGAAGAATCGGATGAAGTTTTGAGCGCCGTTTTTCGAGGCCAATTTGCGGTAATGGCCGCGCTGGGCACGATCTACAGCGTCGGTCTCTGGTTAGCCGGTTTGGATCTGGCGCTCCTTATCGGAATGTTTTCCGGGTTGGTCAGCTTCATACCGTATGCAGGCTCCATTACCGGAGTCGTGGCCGCCTCGATAGCCGCGCTGGCCCAGTTCGGGGATCTGTGGTCGGTTGTTCCGGTTTTGGCCGTATTCGGTGTGGGCCAGATGCTCGAGGGAATCTGGCTGACGCCATGGCTGATCGGAAACAAGATCGGGCTTCATCCCGTCGCGGTCATTTTCGCCGTGTTGGCGGGCGGACAATTGTTCGGGTTTCTGGGGGTATTGCTGGCCTTGCCGGCTGCTTCGTTGATCATGGTGCTGCTTCGGCATATCCACGGCTTTTATAAAATGAGCGAACTTTATAGCGGTGAGGTATCCGACAGAAGTTCCGGACAACTCGGTTGATGACCCTGGAAACACCGTAATGGCGCACGATTCGACAATATCGTTCATGGCTAATTAAGCTAAATTCGTGTATCATCTGGCGCCGCCGTGTACGGTGAAATATCGGATCAAGTTTAGGGGACCTCGAAAAACCGTTTTCCCGGCGATTTTTCTCTTCGCCAAGCCCAAGCGCGGTTTGGGTTTGGCTTAAGTTTTCAACCACTTACGTGGCAGAAAACGACGGGGCATCCCTTCCCCGTACGAGCGCCTCGAAGTTTTTCGAGGTGCTCTTTAGGAAAAGCGGTTATTGGCAAGACAGGGTTTGTTATCCGATTTGCCTGCTATCCGTGAGAACTTAAAACAGTAGTATTGGAGGTTATGTAATGACTTTTGGTAAAAAAGCGATGCTTGCCGTAGCGGGCGTGGCGATGCTAGCGTCGGCCGCCGTCAATGCGGAAACGATCGAAGTAAAAGGTCAAGGCGTAAAATTCGCGCCTGAAATTATTCACGCGAAAGTCGGCGACGTTATTTCGTTCCGCAATATGGCGACCCACTTCGTCGAAAGTGTGGAAGGCATGTGGCCGGAAGGTGCGCCGAAAATGTTGTCCACTATGGGCGCCGATTACGATTACACCGTCGAGAAAGAAGGTCTGTACGTCTTTAAATGTCCGCCGCACTGGGGGGCTCGTATGGGCGCCGTCATGGTTGTCGGCGAGCCGGCCGACCTGGACGCTACGATAGAGAAATATCTCCAGGTCGCCGATACCGTTAAAGAAGCGAAGCCTGCAAAAGGTCTTCTGACCAAATTCAAAGAATCCGAAAAGAAGTAATTATCTTTTCAGTCTTCTCAACGGCGTGCCGGGCTCCGCTCGGCACGCCTTGTTTCTTGCATATTCCGCCAAAAATCCTTCTGTTCCCGATTGCAGCCGATAGATCTTGGTGCCGGCGAAAATTTCGTTGCGCATGAGGATTCGTATTATCCGAACTCATGAAAAAGCCTTTTATACCGCATCAGCGGTGAGTATATGTGGCTCTCAACGTTTCCAGATCCAGAATATGGATATGCTTTTGGCGGACCTTAATCAATCCGGCATCTTCTAAATTCCGCAAGGTACGGCTGACGGTCTCGAGCGCCAAACCCAGAAAATTACCGATTTCTTGCCGAGTTAAGGTGAGATTGAAATTCACCGGAGAGAAACCGCGTTTTCGAAGACGGTCGGAAAGATTCAGAATGAACATGGCGACCCGGTCTTCTGCCGCGCGCTTGTTGACGATCACTTGATCGGTTTCTTCGTCGAGCTTGGCGCTGGCGTGTCGGAACAGTTCCCGCAGCAGATTCGGCACTTCGCGGCACAGCTGATCGAGCTGATCCGCCGGAAGCTCGCAGTAGCTCAGAGTCTCGAGGGCGATCGCAGAGCATTTGTGGTGATTGGTGGCCAACGCATCAAAACCCAACAATTCTCCCGGTAAAAGGAAGCCCGTTATATATTCGAACCCCTGGGCATCGTAAATGACCGTCTTGGCCGTTCCCCCCTTAATCGCGATCACACCACGGAACTTATCGCCTTCGCGAAAAAGATGCTCGCCGCGTTGCAAGGTTTTTTTTCGGGCGACAATGCGGCTGATACGCTCGATGTCCTCGCGGGCCAATCCCCGAGGAATGCATAAGGACGTCAAACTGCAATTCTGACAGGTAACTTGCAGCTTCGTTTTAAGGTCTAGCGAATTTGTTGTGGTCACGAGTTCGGTTGGACGGCTGGTCAGCGAGGATAAGCGGTTTGCGTTTCTTAAGATTTATTAAAAAATCGGAGGTCAATACCAAAAGACACTTGGGAATCACATTTCCCTGCACTGGCACCCACAATCGCGAGGCGGCGGCCTTGCGTCAAGTTGTCGAGCGGTTAACGCGCCCGCCGTTTTTTTATATTAAACATATCTTCTCGGAATGGGGAGTCACCGCCGCAATCGAACTGGACCGTTCGGGGAGCGAACCTGTTAAAATTCGCGCAATTTACCGCAGTTCGAAATGATGACGAATGGTCCTGGCGCAGTGACACCTTACCGGCTTATCGGCGGCGAGAGAGCGGTTCGGGAATTGGTGGACAGGTTTTACGAATACATGGATACATTGCCTGAGGCTCAGGATATTCGGGCGATGCATCCGGTGGATTTGGCCAGTTCGAGAGACAAGTTATTCATGTTTTTGTCCGGCTGGCTGGGCGGCCCCGAGCTTTATCAGCAGGCGTTCGGGCATCCGCGCCTGAGGATGAGGCATTTTCCGTTTTCCATAGGCATAAAGGAACGGAACCAATGGCTGCTTTGCATGTGCAAAGCTCTCGACGATATGCCCTGGGAGCCCGCGCTGCGCAAAGGGCTGGCACGGGCGTTCGCGCAACTCGCGAATCATATGATCAATCAGGGCGAATAGGCGCCCGTTACATTCGGATACGGAAAATACCATGAGAATGAGTCCCAAGGCGTTCTTTGAGTGGGAGACCAAGCGTATTACGCTGCTGGGCATGTCCGGCGTCGGCAAGACGACGCTGGCCAACAGCCTGCCCAAGAAGACCTGGTTCCATTATTCCGGCGATTATCGAATCGGGACTCGGTATCTGGATGAACCGATTCTTGACAATATCAAGCGGCAAGCCATGGACGTGCCGTTTTTGCGCGATCTGTTGCGGTCCGACTCGATTTATATCCGCAGTAATATCACCGTTGATAACTTGGCTCCGGTCTCGACCTTTCTCGGAAAGATCGGCGATCCGGCAAAGGGCGGGCTTTCCCTTGGGGAGTTCAAGCGCCGTCAGGCTTTGCATCGACAGGCCGAAATCGCCGCCATGCGCGACGTACCCGAGTTCATCGAAAAGGCCGATTCCATCTATGGCTACAAGCATTTCATCAACGACGCCGGCGGCAGCGTGTCCGAGTTGGACGATCCGGAAACGATCAGGATTCTCGCCGAGCACACCATTATCCTGTACATCAGGACTACGCCGGAATTGGAGCACCTTCTGATCGAACGCGCCCAGCGCGAGCCCAAACCGCTGTATTACAGGGAGGAGTTCCTGGATCAGCAGCTCGCGGAATTCATGGCGGACCGGGGTTATTCGGCCGTCGAGGAGATTCCGCCGGACGATTTCGTGTCCTGGGTGTTCCCGCGGTTGTTCCGCGCGCGCTTGCCCAATTACCAGGCGATCGCCGATGAATATGGCTATACCGTCGACGCCGATGAGATTGCGGACGTTCGGGATGAGGACGCTTTCATTCGTCTCGTCATGAACGCCTTAGCGCGCTGACCCAGTCAATCCGTTTTTGGGGGAGCTTAAAGACATGCCTTTGGTAGCCCACACCGAACTGCCGACGTTCAAGCGCTTGAGGGAAGAGGGGCAGGAAATCCTTTCGGTCGAACGTGCTCGGCATCAGGACATCCGGGAAATGCATATCGGGTTCCTCAACATGATGCCGGACTCGGCTCTGGAAGCGACCGAACGGCAGTTTTTCCGTCTCGTGGGGGCGGCTAATCCGATCGTTCAGTTTCATATGCATCCGTTTACGATCGATGGCATACAGCGCAGCGAACAGGCGCAAAGTCATATCGACCGCTACTACGAGACTTTCGAACAGATCAAGCATGACGGTCTCGACGGACTGATCGTGAGCGGCGCGAACGTTACTCATCCTCATCTTCCCGAGGAGGCATTTTGGAATCCTCTGACCGAGGTGTTCGACTGGGCGAAACAGAACGTCACGTCCATATTGTGTTCTTGCCTTGCGACCCATGCACTGTTCCAGTATTGCCACGGAGTGGAGCGGACTCATTTGGGATTCAAGCGTTGGGGAGTCTATTCCCACCGGGTGGTCGAACGGCGGCATCCCCTGGTTTCCGACATCAACACCCGCTTCGACGTACCTCATTCCCGTTACAATGAAATTTTCAGGGAAGATATGGAGAGCGCCGGGCTTAAAGTCCTGGTCGAGAGCGAGGAAGCCGGTGTCCATCTGGCGGTGAGCCCGGACCTATTCCGCGTCGTCTATTTCCAAGGGCATCCCGAGTACGACACGATCAGTCTGCTGAAAGAGTACAAGCGCGAGGTGATGCGTCACTATTACGGTGAACGCGAAGACTTTCCACCGTTTCCGGAGCATTATTTCAACCTGGACGTGGGCGGATTGCTCAACGAGTACGGACAGCATCTCCGGAGCGCCAAGCGGCTGGGCAAGACACCTCCGGAGTTTCCCGAGGAAGCGGTGATCCGGCATCTGGACAATACCTGGCGCGACACCGCGAAGGCGGTGTTCAACAATTGGCTCGGGTGCATCTATCAGGTCACCGACCAGGATCGCCGCAAGCCGTTTATGGACCACGTCGATCCGGACAATCCTCTCGGGCTTCGAATTTGACCCGTACCGTGCGACGCGGAACCGGGCTTATTTGGCCCGAGTCGTATCGCGGAAGCGCCGGAAGAGAGGGTGTTCGCGCCGTAGCCCCGGGCGCCGTCCGAAAGGTGGTTGCGGCATAAGCGGTTCGATGACGGGTTCGATCGATTTGTGTCACCTTATGTCCTATAGAGCGACAACACAGCAACAGGAGAGACAGCGATGCCTGAACCGACGATCCCTCAGAAGGCTCCATATGCTATGGAGCTAGAGCCCGGCAAATACTGGTGGTGTTCCTGCGGACGGTCCGCCAAGCAGCCGTTCTGCGACGGCTCCCACAAGGGAACTGAATTTTCGCCGGTACCCTTCGAGCTCAGCGAGACGAAGAAAGTCTGGCTCTGCGGCTGCAAGCACAGCGATAAAAAGCCCATGTGCGACGGAGCCCACAACCGTTTGTGACGAGCCGGAACGGTGTGACATTGGCCGGACGGGCGACAGGCTCGCATAGACAGCGGATGACGAATTTTCGTAAAATTCGCGTCAAATTAGCGATATCGACGAATAACAGCGACGGGACGGACCATACGGTCCTTCCCGTTTTGCATGTCTACGGTGACATAAATTGAACACGCTCGCATTATTGGCCTTGGAAGACGGTACCGTTTTTCGGGGAATATCCATCGGAGCAGAAGATTGTTCCGTCGGTGAAGTGGTCTTCAATACCTCGATAACCGGCTATCAGGAAATCCTGACGGATCCGTCCTATGCCCGTCAGATCGTAACGCTCACATATCCGCACATCGGCAATGTCGGCATCAACCGCGAGGACGTGGAGTCCATGGGCGTATTCGCCAGCGGCCTGGTCGTTCGCGACGTGCCCGTGCATTTGAGCAGTTGGCGGGCCGAGAAGAGTCTTCCGGAGTATCTGAGGGAAAATAGGGTAGTGGGCATCGCGGGAATCGATACCCGGAAGCTGACCCGCATTCTTCGTGACAAAGGAGCGCAGCGCGGCTGTCTTATGGCCGGCAGAGAGATCGATGCGGACTACGCCGTGGCCAAAGCACGAGAATTTCCCGGATTGCAAGGCATGGACCTAGCCCGGGAGGTCACCGTGCGGCGAAGTTATGACTGGGCGGAGACGTCCTGGCGGCTCGGAAGCGGGCACGGCGAACGCGACCAGGATCGATTCCACGTCGTGGCGTACGATTACGGCGTCAAGCGCAATATTCTTCGCCTACTCGCCGACCGCGGGTGCCGCTTGACGGTCGTTCCGGCCACGACGCCGGCCCATGAGACACTGGCCTTGGGGCCCGACGGTATTTTCTTGTCGAACGGGCCGGGCGACCCCGAGCCCTGCGATTACGCGATTCGAGCCATCCGGGAGTTTCTGGAAACCGAAATTCCGGTATTCGGCATCTGCCTCGGCCATCAACTGTTGGCTTTAGCGAGCGGCGCGAAGACGATGAAGATGAAGTTCGGCCACCATGGTGCCAACCATCCCGTTCAGGAACTGGATACGGGGCGTGTATTGATCACGAGCCAGAACCACGGTTTCGCCGTTGACGAAAGCAGCCTTCCGCGAAATGTACGGCCGACCTACCGTTCGCTTTTCGACGGCAGTCTGCAGGGCATTGAACTGACGGATCGTCCCGCCTTCAGTTTTCAGGGCCATCCCGAGGCAAGTCCAGGACCGCACGACCTCACCTCTCTGTTCGACCGCTTCATCGAAAGCATGGCTTGTCGCCAGGCCGGCCGACGGGCGCGCACGGCTCCCGCGGGTTGAGTTTCTTCTCGCAGTCCAGAATGGCTTTCGTCCAGACATAAATCCACGATATAAAGCTCCATGCCCAAGAGAACTGACATTCAGTCCATCCTGTTGCTTGGTGCCGGTCCCATCGTCATCGGGCAGGCCTGCGAATTCGACTATTCCGGCGCACAGGCGTGCAAGGCATTAAAGGAAGAGGGCTACCGGGTGATCCTGGTCAATTCCAATCCGGCCACCATCATGACCGATCCGGAGATGGCCGATGCCACCTACATCGAGCCCATCGACTGGCAGACCGTCGCTAAGATCATCGAGAAAGAGCGTCCGGACGCACTGTTGCCGACCATGGGCGGACAAACCGCACTGAACTGTGCGCTCGATCTGGACCGCAACGGGGTCTTGGAAAAATTCGGCGTACAGATGATCGGAGCGTCGAAGGACGCCATCGACAAGGCCGAAGACCGGGAAAAATTCAAGCAGGCTATGACCAGGATCGGTCTGGGCTCGGCCCGTTCCGGCGTCGCCCACAGTTTGGAACAAGCGTTAGCGTGCCTCGACGAAATCGGCTTTCCCGCCATCATCCGCCCTTCGTTTACTTTGGGCGGTTCCGGTGGCGGCATCGCCTACAACCGACAGGAATTCGTCGAAATTTGCGAACGCGGCCTGGAGCTTTCGCCCACCCACGAGCTTCTCATCGAGGAATCGGTGTTGGGCTGGAAAGAGTTCGAGATGGAAGTGGTGCGCGACCGCAAGGACAACTGCATCATCATCTGCTCCATCGAGAATCTGGACCCCATGGGAGTCCATACCGGCGACTCGATCACCGTCGCGCCGGCGCAGACCCTGACGGACAAGGAATATCAGATCATGCGCGACGCCTCCATCGCGGTGTTGCGCGAGATCGGGGTCGACACCGGCGGGTCCAATGTACAGTTCGCGATTAATCCCAAGGACGGGCGCATGATCGTCATCGAGATGAATCCCCGCGTGAGCCGTTCTTCGGCCCTGGCGTCGAAGGCGACTGGGTTTCCGATCGCCAAGGTGGCCGCCAAGTTGGCGGTCGGCTATACGCTGGACGAACTCAGGAACGAGATCACCGGAGGCGCGACGCCGGCTTCTTTCGAGCCGACCGTCGATTACGTCGTCACCAAGATGCCCCGGTTCGCGTTCGAAAAGTTTCCTCAGGCGGACGATCGCCTGACGACTCAAATGAAATCAGTCGGCGAAGCCATGGCGATCGGGCGCACTTTCCAGGAGTCTCTGCAAAAAGCTCTGCGCAGCCTGGAAATCGGCGTGGATGGTCTGGTCGAAAAGCTCGACGTTTCCGCCGAGGACGCCGGTAACATTCTTCTTCGCGAGCTCCGTCATCCGGGGCCCGAGCGTATTTTCTACATCGCCGACGCTTTCCGGGCTGGCTGGATGCTGGACGAGGTGCACGCCCATAGCCGGGTCGATCCGTGGTTCCTTGCCCAGATCGAGGATCTGGTGCGCGAGGAGATGGGGCTCGCAAAGCGCACTCTCGCTACGCTGTCTCCGGAAGAACTGTTCGCCTTGAAGCGCAAAGGATTTTCCGACTCGCGTCTCGCAACGCTGTTAGGCAGCGCCGAGTCGGAAGTGCGAGCGGTCCGTCACAAGCATGGCATCCGTCCGGTTTATAAGCGCATCGATTCCTGTGCGGCGGAGTTTGCGACGGCAACGGCCTACCTTTATTCCACTTACGAGGAAGAATGCGAGGCGAATCCGACCGAGCGGAAGAAAATCATCGTTTTGGGCGGCGGACCCAATCGCATCGGTCAAGGCATCGAGTTCGACTATTGCTGCGTGCACGCCGCGATGGCGCTCAGGGAAGATGGTTACGAAACCATCATGATCAACTGCAATCCCGAAACGGTCTCCACCGACTTCGACACGTCCGACCGGCTCTATTTCGAACCGCTCACGCTGGAAGACGTGCTGGAGATCATTCATCTGGAAAAACCAGCCGGCGTGATCGTCCAATACGGTGGACAGACGCCGCTGAAGCTCGCGCGGGCTCTGGAAGCGGCCGATGCGCCGATTATCGGCACCTCGCCCGATTCCATCGACCTGGCGGAAGATCGCGAGCGTTTCCAAAAGCTGGTCGACCGCCTGAATCTCAAGCAGCCGTCCAACCGTACCGCGCGTTCCCTGGACGAAGCCATGCGCTGCGCGAACGAAATCGGCTATCCGCTGGTCGTTCGGCCTTCCTATGTATTGGGTGGTCGGGCCATGGAAATCGTGTTCAACGACGAGGACCTCGGCCGCTACATGCGCGAGGCGGTGAGCGTTTCCAACGAATCACCGGTGCTGTTGGACCGGTTTCTGGACGACGCCATCGAGATGGACGTCGACGCCATCTGCGACGGCAAACGCGTCCTGATCGGCGGACTGATGCAGCACATCGAGCAGGCGGGCGTGCATTCCGGCGATTCGGCGTGTTCGATTCCGCCATACGACTTAAGCCCCGAGCTTCAGGCCCAGGTACGCGAACAGGTCCGCCAACTTGCCGAGGCGTTGGGCGTGGTAGGGCTCATGAACACCCAGTTCGCCATCAAGGGCGATGAAATTTTCATTCTGGAAGTCAATCCACGCGCTTCGCGCACCGTTCCGTTCGTGTCCAAGGCCACCGGCTATCCGCTGGCCAAGATCGCGGCGCGCTGTATGGTGGGAAAAAGTCTGGATGAACAGGGCATCTTCGAGGAACGCATCCCCGAGTATTACTCGGTCAAAGAAGCGGTGTTCCCGTTCATCAAATTTCCTGGGGTCGATCCTTTGCTCGGTCCGGAGATGAAATCTACCGGCGAAGTGATGGGGATCGGAGCCACTTTCGGCGAGGCTTACGCCAAAGCTCAGCGTGCCGCCAGCGTTAAACTGGCCCGCTCCGGCAACGTGCTGATCAGCGTCCGGGAGAGCGATAAGTCGAAGGTCATCCCGATAGCCCGCGATCTTCTGGCCAAAGGTTTCCGATTGGTGGCTACGCGTGGATCGGCAAGAGTACTTGAAGATGCCGGTATACCCTGTGTTACCGTGAATAAAGTTTACGAGGGAAGGCCGCATATCGTGGATATGATCAAGAACGACGAACTGCAGTTCATCATCAACACGACCGAAGGTAAGAAAGCCATCGCCGATTCGTTCACCATTCGGCGCCAGGCACTGCAACAGCAGGTTACTTACACGACCACCATTTCCGGTGCCCGTGCCACCTGTTCTGCCTTGAGCGAACTGGATGCGGGCGACGTCAACCGCCTACAGGACTTGCACCGGGAACTCAGCAAAGTCTGACTTGTGAGGAAACACGACTATGAATAAGGTACCGCTTACCGCCCGTGGGGCAGCAAAATTGCGCGAAGAGCTCAATCACCTGAAAACGGTTATGCGCCCGAAAATCATCGCGGCCATCGCCGAGGCGCGGTCGCACGGCGATTTGAAAGAAAACGCCGAATATCATGCGGCGCGCGAGCAACAGGGCTTTACCGAAGGCCGGATCAAGGAGCTGGAAGCAAAGCTGGCGCACGCGCAGATCATCGATGTGACGACCCTCAATCCCGGAGGCAAGGTCGTTTTCGGCGCCACGGTGGAGCTCGAGGACATGGACAGCGGCGATTCGGTGACTTATCAAATCGTCGGCGAGGATGAGGCCAATATAAAGGAAGGACTGATTTCCATCACCTCGCCCATCGCCCGGGCACTCATCGGCAAGCGGGAGGGCGATATCGCGACGGTGCAGGCGCCGGGCGGCGTGAAAGAATTCGAAGTTTGCTCGGTCAAATACATTTGATTATTTCTTTTCCGGATTTTTCCGATAAAGCGTGATGATATGGCCGATGGATTGAATCAGTTCGGCGCCCAGTTCCCCGCAGATCTGGGCGGTCATCTCGCGCCTTTCTTCGCGGTCGGCGGCGTTTACCCGCACTTTGATCAATTCGTGATGGTCCAAGGCTAGACCGATCTCGTTTAAAACAGTAGGCGTGATTCCGGCCTGGCCGGTGATGACCACGGGTTTCAGGGAGTGAGCCCTGGCGCGCAATAATTTCTTGAGATCAGATTTCAATTCGGATTTCCTCGAGAACCGGGATTCAATTTAATCGTACGTTACAGGATGCCACGCAGTCGAAGCAGCCGCCGATGGCTGGCGGAACACTTTTCCGACGAATATGTGAAACAAGCCCAAGCGCTTGGCTACCGCTCGCGGGCGGTGTTCAAGCTGAAACAATTGGACGAGCGGGAGCGCTTGTTCAAGCCGGGCATGGTAGTGCTGGATCTGGGGGCTGCACCGGGTGGCTGGTCTCAGTACGCAGCGGAACGGGTCGGGAAAAGCGGCAAGATTATAGCGCTCGATGTGCTGCCCATGGAAGCGATTCCAGGTATTACCGTCATTCAGGGCGATTTTCGGGAGGAATCGGTTTTGGAGCAGCTGAAGACGGCATTGGAGGGCAGGCCGGTCGACCTCATTCTGTCCGATATGGCGCCCAACATGAGCGGCACGCGCGTCGTGGATCAGGCGCGAGCGATGTATCTCGCCGAACTGGCCCTGGATACCGCCGAACAACTCCTCAAGTCCGGCGGGAGCTTCGTCGCCAAGCTCTTTCAAGGTCCGGACTTCGACGATTTCGTTAGGAAAGCCCGCCAGATGTTCGCCAAGGTTTCGGTGCGAAAACCGAAAGCGTCGCGTGATCGGAGCCCCGAGGTCTATCTGGTCGGCAGATCGAGAAGGCCTGTAGATTAAGAGCCTACCCCGGCAGCTCACAAAACTCCTCGACCCTTTTCAGGACGGCCGTTAGACAGGACCAGCGCGGGCCTGCTGAGATAGGTTTTAAACCCGCTCCCGGCTCAAAGGTATGGCTTTGGACGTTTCCACCAGTTCGGCCGGAGTGGCATCCTCCGACGGAAGGTCCTCCTCCCCCAATCGCGGCCAAGCCGCCAATACCGCCTTCACCAGCGTCGCCAAAGGAATCGCGAAGAACACACCCCAGAATCCCCAAAATCCGCCGAAAAACAGAATGGCGACGATGATGGCCACCGGGTGCAGATTGACTACTTCGGAGAACAAGAGCGGCACGAGCACGACGCCGTCTAAGGCTTGAATGATGCCGTAAGCCAGCAGCAGATACCAAAAATCGTCGGTGAGTCCCCATTGGAAGAAAGCCACGATCATCACCGGAAACGTGACCAGGGTCGCGCCGACATAAGGAATAATCACCGAGAGTCCCATCAGCACCGAGAGCAGCAGCGCATAATTTAGCCCCATCAAGGAGAACGTCGCATAGCTTGCTGCGAGCAGTACGGTGACTTCGAAAAACTTGCCCCGCACGTAATTGCCGATCTGTACGTCCACCTCGCGCCAGACACGTGTCCAAAGATAGCGGTCGCGGGGCATGTACTGGCCGAACCACGCGAGGATGTTGTCCTTGTCTTTGAGGAAGAAAAACACCAGCAGCGGAACCAGGATCAGGTAGACGATGACGGTGATCACGCTGACTAACGACGCATAGGAATAAGTCAGCATGGCCTGGCCCCAGGCGAGAAGCTCCCGCCGTACCGAGGCGGTCAACTCATAAATCTGTTCTTCGGTAATGAAGTTTGGATATCGCTCCGGCAATTGCATCACCAGCATCTGTCCGCGGTTTATCCAGGCCGGCAACTGCTCGATCAGTTGCGCGGTCTGTTGGTACAGGAGAGGCAGGAGCGCGACGAACAAAAACAGCAAAAAGGCCAGGAAAAGCACATAGACGATGATGACGGCCGCCAGGCGGGGCAATTTTTTCCGCACGCCGACAGCTACGATGCCTTCCAGTAGATAGGCAATGACGCCTGCCGCGAACACCGGCATGAGCATTTGTCCCAAGCTGATCACCAGTGCGGAGCCGACGATCAACAAAATTGCGAAAGACACGGCCTGCGAGTTGGGCAGCACCCGCTTGACCCAGTCGCTCAGCCATTCGCGCACACTTTGCATGGAGAGAAGTTGCCCCTGTTATGAATTGTTATAGTGCATAGAGCCATACAAATAGTACATCAAACCGACTGGACGAATAATGGACGTTCGCCAAGTGCCTTGATTTGAATGGAATTTAGAGCCTTTCTTACACAATTTATCCACAGGTCCTCGACAGACTAAACCACAGGATGTTGTGCTTGACGGCATCATAGACCACATTCTATAGTGTTGGCCTTCCCAAAAGACATCGTCGGAGGACACGCATCTATGGAAACCGAATCCGCAGCTCGTACCAGCCAACCCACCGCGATTCCCTCGGATCTGCCGGCCGTATCCGCCGATTTGCGTGCGACCGCTCCCGGCGAGATGCGCGTCATTCGGCGCAACGGCAAAGTGACCGTTTTCGATGCCGGCAAGATCAGCGTTGCCATCACCAAGGCGTTTTTGGCTGTCGAGGGCAGCACGGCCGCCGCCAGCCGGCGTATCCATGAAACCGTCGAGGAGTTGACCCGCCAGGTCGTCGGCGCCTTGTTCCGGCGCAATCCTTCCGGCGGGACCATTCACATCGAAGACATTCAGGATCAGGTCGAATTGGCTTTGATGCGCGGCGGCCATCACAAGATCGCCCGCGCTTACGTGCTCTATCGCGAGGATAGGGCGCGGCTGCGGGCACAGAAAGCCGCGGAGCAAGAAAAAGTCCAAGCGCGGGTCATCCACGTGACTCTACCGGATGGCAGCCGGAAGCCATTGGACACGGCGCGTCTCCAAAAGATCGTCGAAGAAGCCTGCCGCGATCTCTCCGACGTGGACGGGGCCTGGATCATTGAAGAAACCCAGCGCAATCTGTTCGACGGCGTGCCCGAAAAGGACGTGGCTCCGGCGCTCATGATGGCGGCGCGGGCGCGGATCGAACAGGAGCCGAATTACTCTTACGTGGCCGCCCGGTTGCTGTTAGACAGCCTGCGCAGCGAAGCGCTTAGCTTCCTCGGTCACGGCTTTTTCGAAGCCACTCAGGACGAAATGGCGGGCCGCTACGCGGAATATTTCGTGGACTATGTGAAGCGCGGTGCCGAACTCGAGCTTTTGTCGCCCGAGCTGACCCGATTCGACTTGCAGCGCCTCGGTGCGGCGCTCAAGCCCGAACGCGATCTCCAGTTTACCTATCTGGGCCTGCAAACCCTATACGATCGCTATTTCATTCACGCCAAAGGCATCCGCTTCGAGCTGCCCCAGGCGTTTTTCATGCGCGTCGCCATGGGGCTCGCCATCAACGAAATCGATCGCGAAGCAAAAGCCATCGAGTTCTACGACCTGCTTTCCAGCTTCGATTTCATGAGTTCCACGCCCACCTTGTTCAACTCCGGCACACTGCGCCCGCAGCTCTCCTCGTGCTATCTCACCACCGTGCCGGATGATCTGGACGGCATCTTCGGTGCGATCAAGGACGACGCCCTTCTGTCCAAATATGCCGGGGGCCTCGGGAACGACTGGACCCGGGTCCGTGCCATGGGCTCCCATATCAAAGGTACCAACGGCAAATCCCAGGGCGTCGTTCCGTTCCTCAAGGTGGCCAACGACACGGCGGTCGCCGTCAATCAGGGCGGAAAGCGCAAGGGCGCCATGTGTGCTTATCTGGAAACCTGGCACCTGGATATCGAGGAGTTCCTGGAACTCCGCAAGAACACCGGCGACGACCGCCGCCGCACCCACGACATGAACACCGCCAACTGGGTGCCCGATCTGTTCATGAAACGGGTGGCGGAAGAGGGCGACTGGACGCTGTTCACCCCCAGCGACACGCCGGATCTGCACGACCTCACCGGCGAAGCCTTCGAAAAGCGTTATTTGGAGTACGAAGCCAAGGTGGACCGCGGCGAAATCACGCTATATAAGCGGCTTCCGGCCACGCAACTCTGGCGCAAAATGTTGTCCATGCTGTTCGAGACCGGCCACCCCTGGATTACCTTCAAGGACCCGTGCAACCTGCGCTACACCAACCGGCACATGGGCGTGGTCCACAGCTCCAATCTCTGCACCGAGATCACCCTGCACACCAACGACAACGAAATCGCCGTGTGTAACCTGGGCAGCGTGAACCTGTCGAATCACGTCACCGAAAACGGCGTTCTCGATGCACGCAAGCTGGAGAAAACGATCTCCACCGCCATGCGCATGCTGGACAACGTCATCGATATCAACTACTACAGCGTGCCCCAGGCGCGCCGCTCGAATCTGCGCCACCGTCCGGTCGGGCTGGGCATCATGGGCTTCCAGGATACGCTTTATAAGCTGCGCATCCCCTATGCCTCGGATGAAGCCGTAAGCTTTGCCGACAAGAGCATGGAGCTGGTCAGCTACTATGCCATCAAGGCGTCCACCGATCTCGCCGAAGAGCGCGGCCGTTATTCCAGCTTCGAAGGCTCGCTGTGGAGTCAGGGCATTCTGCCATACGATTCCATGGCGCTGGTCGAGCAGGGCAGGGGCGGTTATCTCCAACAAGACCGCAGCTTCACCCTGGACTGGGATGTGCTCCGCGAGCGGGTGAAGGCCGTCGGCATGCGCAACAGCAACACCATGGCCATCGCCCCGACGGCGACCATTTCCAATATCTGCGGCGTATCGCAGTCGATTGAGCCGACCTACCAAAACCTGTTTGTCAAATCGAATCTCTCGGGCGAGTTCACCGTGGTCAATCCGTACCTGGTGAACGACCTCAAGAAGCTCGACCTGTGGGACGCGGTCATGATCAACGACCTCAAGTACTACGACGGCAGCGTCCAAAAGATCGAGCGCATACCGGATGATCTCAAGCGGCTCTACGCCACCGCCTTCGAAGTCGATCCGCGCTGGCTGGTGGAAGCCGCCTCGCGCCGGCAGAAATGGATCGACCAGGCGCAATCCCTCAATCTATACATGTCCGAGCCTTCCGGCAAGAAGCTCGACAACCTGTATAAGCTGGCCTGGATCCGCGGCCTCAAGACCACCTACTACCTCCGCACCATGGGTGCCACCCACGTGGAGAAGAGCACCGCCTTCGACGGCAAGCTCAACGCCGTGAAGACCGATCCCATCGACGATGCGATTCCGGGAATGAAGCACCACCCTGTGGAAGCCGCCTATGCCGAGGCTGCGGTTTCGGGGGTGAAGATGTGTTCGATTGATGATCCGGAATGTGAGGCGTGTCAGTAGCTTGTTCCCTCTCCCTCTGGGAGAGGGTTAGGGTGAGGGGAATTTAAAAAGGTTTCGCTTCGCGAGGCTTCATTTGAATGTGGGTTCTCGGACCCATGGCCGAGCTACTGCTGCAAAACCCATCCCTGGGTTTTGTCCTTCGGACCCGCCTTCAGCGGTCCAAATTGACAACGTCCTTTCCTGGACGTTGCCCTGCGGGCGAACGTTGTTCGTCCCATTCCGCTCCCGGCGAATTTGTGCTTGTCCAAAGACAAATTTGTCCGGAACAAATTTGGTCGCCCGAAGGGTTCGCGCCAGGACGGCGCGAAACAGCAGTAGCCAAAAGAAAGGATACCCGATTGCCGCTTAACCCCTGTGCGCCGTAGCTCTCGCCGGGAGTTGTCAGAAGGGGTATCTCTATCCCTCGGGCAACGCGCTTTACCCCTAAAGCGCCCCTTTGGGCTATTCCCAACGAAAGGTCCGGTGCTCGGCACGGCAAACGGGGAAACAAAAGACTAAAGGAAATCGACCAGCATAAAATTCGACGGAACGCGCTGAGCAACGAGATCAGCAATTTGAAGGTAAGCGCCATGCGACAAGAACATATCCTTCCGCCGGAAAAATTCGCTCTTACGGAGTCGATCTTGTTTGAAGGGGATGCGTTTCACGTTCTCCAACGAATCCCGTCGGAATCAGTGCAATGTGTGGTCACGTCACCGCCCTATTGGGGCCTGCGGGATTATGGCATCGAAGGGCAAATTGGATTGGAGCCTACGTTGCCGCAGTTTTTGAACCGGCTCGTCGCGATATTTGCGGAAATCAAACGGGTTCTCAAATCCGATGGGTTGTTATGGCTCAATATCGGCGATGGCTACACCAGCGGCAATCGGGGTTATCGAGCGCCGGACAAGAAAAATCCAGCTCGAGCCATGAACGTTCGCCCGGATACACCGGAAGGCCTTAAACCCAAAGATCTGTTGGGCATTCCCTGGCGTTTGGCGTTTGCGCTCCAAGAAGATGGGTGGTATCTCCGCAGCGACATCGTTTGGCACAAACCCAATGCGATGCCAGAGAGTGTTACTGATCGCCCGACCCGTGCCCATGAATATCTATTCATGTTCAGCAAATCGGAGCGTTATTATTACGACCGCGAGGCAATGCGGGAGATAGGGGGAAACGGTAAACCACGAAATCGGCGCAGTGTCTGGGATATTAATACCCAAGCATTTCCGGGCGCGCATTTTGCCACGTTTCCACCCGCTTTAATCGAGCCTTGCATACTCGCTTCCACGAAACCGAACGATTTCGTGCTCGATCCTTTTTTCGGTTCAGGTACCGTAGGACTTGTTTGTTTAAGCCATGGACGCCGGTATGTGGGTATAGAACTTCATTCGGAATATGTCCGAATGGCGGTTCAAAGATTGGGTATTTTCGAACCGAGTGTCATTAAAGTAGCTGCATAATGGCTGTCTTCCGAATTCCCGCACCCGAATTGCAAATCGATTTTTCATTTGCACTCGGTCAGATGCGTACTTTGTACATGCAGGATGCGCTTGGTTCGACGGTAGAGAAGACCGATCTTGCCTTGCTGAATACCCAGTTATCCGAATACGTTCCCGAACATTGTCTTAAAGCCTTAGCTGCCCGAGGGCTGCGTGGCGAGTTGGTGTTTCCTGTTCCATGCTTATTTGAACAGAATCCGCGATTATTAGGGTATTACCGACTTTTGCTTGGCTTCAGTCAGAAGGCTTTTTTTATAGCGCGGAATTTGGTGTTTCGGGTTTTAAAGCAATGGAAGAGTTCGGGCGTTTGAACGAGGGACAAAAGGCCTCTCTGTCCGCGCTGTGCAAAGCTTTGATCGATAGCGCTTGCGCTTTGGTGGAGGGTATCGGCGCAGATCGGCTCAGTTGCGAGTTATTGGACGACTTGGCTTTGCTGACGGTTGGTCCGCAACTCCGTGGCGGAGCGAATGTAAAGAAAGGGGCGGAAGGCATTGTTCGCGTGTTTGAGGCGATTCATCTTATCGTTCAACATGCCGCTACTTCTTCGAGTTCAGGAAAAATGGAGATCGAAAACGCCGCTGGCCGCAAGGTGTCTATCGCATTTGCACCCGATCCCGACATTGTAATACGCGAAGAAATGGCAAAAGGTAAATTTCGGAACATTATCGCCGTTGAAGTAAAAGGGGGTACCGATTTTTCCAACATTCACAACCGTATCGGAGAAGCTGAAAAAAGTCATCAAAAGGCGAAAGCTTCCGGTTATGTGGAATGCTGGACTGTCGTGAATGTCGACCGCATTGAGCTTGACATGGCAAAGCGTGAGTCTCCTTCTACAAATCGGTTTTATCGGCTTTCGACGCTCATAAATGGTCGCTCTGAGGAGTATGAGGATTTTAAGAATCGCATTATCGCATTGACCGGAATCCGAAATAATTAATGCGGGTGAGTTTCACGGTCAGCAATGCGTCCACAAGCTGACCTCGCCGGAATTAGCCCTAGAGCAGCAATAAATTGACCAGAGTACGAATTGAGAGCAAAGGCGAGGCGGAACGCTTCGCCTCCCGCCTCGCTCCTTTTCGACGCTCGATCAACGCTTGGCCGATTTCTTGGCTTGCTTCTCTTTGGCGGGACCGTTCTTCTCGGCAACCGGATTCAGCAGATCCTCCAGGGATTTGTCCATGTTGGCGTACTTGTACTCCGGAATGACGAAGCTCCAGCGGGCGAAGCGGCGGTTGAGGGTTTCCACTTCGCGGTTCAGGGCGTCCAGCCGCTGCTCGCGGTCTTGGGCGGGGTCGGAGACGGCCAAGGGCGCTGGGTCGGGAGTGTTCGCGCCTTCCCCCGTATTTTCTCGGGCCGCATCCTTCGCTTCCTTGTTCTTCGCTTCGTAATCCGCTTTTGCCTTGGCCTGTTCGGCTTGGATGTGTGCGTCGGCCACGGCGCTATCCAACGCCGCCGAGAAGCGCGCGAGGCGTTTGTCGTCCTGTTTCCATGTTTGGACGTCCACCGTCAGCCCGTCGAAGGTCCGGTAGCGGGCTTTGACGACCTGGTCTTGGCCGGGCGGCGGGGAAGATCCGTCCGGCAACACGTCCACCAAGTTCAACCCGGTCAGGGTCGAGGCCAGTCCGTTGACGGCGGATTCGTCCTTGAGTTCCCGTCCGGACGGGATATCGGCGACCTTGTACTCCTTATCGCTCGGTGCCGTCTTGTACAGGCGCAAGGCTTTGCCGCCGGGCCGGGTCAGGACGATCTCGGCGATTCGGTCCGCTGGGATGTCGGCTAACGCCTTGTCCAGCCACTGTGTCGGGTCGCGCTCGATGCGCAGCGCTCCCTTCGCCAGCCAGCTTTGCTTGTCCTCGGGACGGCGCACGAAGGTTCCGTTGCCTTGGCCGCTGACCTTGCCGACGATGAGTCGCACAGGTTTTCCCAGACCGTCCAAGCTCACCAGGACTCCCTTGGCACCCTGGGTATTGACGTCCTCGACGCCCAGTTCAGGATAGCGTTCGGCGTTTTCGGTCTTGGGTTCGAGCAGCTCGGCACCGGCCATTTTCAGCAGCAGTTCCCGCAATTTGCCGGTGTTCGCGGGAAAGTCCCCTTTTTCCTTGACCGTCCACCCTTGGTTTCCGCGAACCAGGGTCACCACCGGCTTTTCCTCTGCGGCGATCAGAGTGACGCCCGTCACATCGTTGATGTGTTCGCGCATTCCCGGCAGGGCCTCGCTTGAGGCCGGGATCGATTCGCTTGCCGGTTGACGGTTTGAAGCGACGACGATCGCCGCAATCACGGCGACCACGGCCAGAGCGGCGAGTCCCAACAGACCTTTGGTATTGACGTGATTCACGATGAAACCTCCTCAGACCGCTTTATGTCTGGCTTTCCAGCCCAGGAAGACTAGCGTTCCCGCCGTCAGCAACAGGGGCACGAGACCGATGTTGATGAACTTCAGCCGCGCGCCCAGCGCGTCGATATCGGCGTCCAATTGGCGCCGGACCTCGCGCAGTTCCTTGCGGATCTCCAGCTTGCGCTTGAGGAAGTTTTCCAACTCCTTCTGTTGTTCCGGACTGAGCACGAACTTTTCGTCCTTGGATTTGCCGCTCTGCAAGTCGGCCAGCTTACGCTCGGTATCGGCCAGTTCGTGCTGGAGTTCCTGTTCCTTGACGCGGAACCGGGTGTCTGCGGCGCGCTTGAGTTCCTCCACTCTAGTGAAGGGGCGGCTCGAAACGCCGCGGCCTCGGATCGAGATGAGGTCCGAGGAACCGGCCATGTTGTCCACCGCGTTGGCGAACAGGTCGCCGTTGTCGGCGAAGGCGTTCAGCAGTTTCTGGCCGAAGAAGTTCTGGGTTCGAACCCAGAGCCGGTCGCTGAGGATGTCCGTGTCCGCCACCAGCAGGATTTCGCCGGGTTCTTTGGCTTCGGCGAGATGCCCGGAGTCTTTCCTGTTTGGAAAGGCGGTCTTGAACTTGCCTTCCAGACGGCAGACCAGACAGTAGCGCTCGCCGCTCGGCTTGTAACCGGCCAGCAGGTTGGAAGGATCGTTCGAGAACTTGACCTGTTCCGCCGTGACGGTCATGGCCTGATCGGAGGTCTCGATCAGGGGAGTCAGCTTGGCCGGACTGTCTTTGGCCAGTTTGAAATAACCGGCGGTGGCGACGTGTAGGGTTTCGAGACTGGCGGTGATGACTTCGTCCTGCTTCAGATCGGATCGGGTGAAACGCAACATGGCGGGATGCCGCATCGGCGCGGCGCCCAGAGCGGTGCTGACGGCGAGGGCGTGGGCCCGATCCAGCACCACACTGCCGGGGGCATACTCGACGCCCCAGGCCTTGAACAGCGCCGGCAAATCGGAGAACTTGGGCGCCAGCATGCCGGCCATGGGGTTGCCGGGATCGGCACCGCCGTTGTCCATCTCGGCGTTGGGGTCGACGAAGAGCAGCAAATGCCCGCCCCGTAGCACGAACTGGTCGATGGCGTATTGGGCATCCTCGCTGAGCTGCTTCGGATGGACCACGACCAGAACGTTCACGTTGGGATCGACCGACTTCAGACTCGCCGCCTGCAGTGGCTTGACGTCGAACAATTGGGAAAGCTGCTGGTAGACGGCCCAGGGTTCGCGCGGTTCGCGCGCGTACGGATCGAAGCCGCCGTTCATGGAAAGTCCCGATAGGAAACCGACCGTAGGTTTTTTGGCCGTGGCCAAGCCGTGAATCAGTTTGGCCAAGTCGTATTCGAGAAACGACTCCTTACCGGGATCGAAAAACGGAATCGCCGCCCGCCCGTCGGTGGAATTGGTGCCGACCAGGCCGAGGAAGATTTTTTCGCCCGAAGGACCGAGGGGAATTCCCTGAAGTCCCGCGGCCGCTGCGCGGTCCTCGGCTTCGGAGTAGGGCAGGGGGTCGATCACGTCCAGCCGCAGTTTGCCGGAGGCCCGCGACGCCATTTCCTCCAACAGTTCGCGCACCCGCTCGAAGTACAGCCGCAGGTTTCGGACGTCGGCACGGCCGCTTTCCGACGTCGCCTTGTCGGAGAAATAAAGGGTCAGATGGATAGGCTCGTCGAGCTTGGCGAGTATGTTGCGGCTGCCTTGCGACAAGGTGTAGAGCGAATTCTCGGTCAAATCGAGCCGGGCGCCGCGGAACAGGGTATTGGAAAGCAGCACCACCGCCACGAAGAGCACCGCCAGAAGGCCAAGGGTGCTGTGGGTCAAGGTCTTGCGATTCAAGCTCATGTTCCGGAACTCCTCAATCCGCCTTCTTGAGATCGATAACCACGGCATTGGCGTAGAGCCAAAAACCGATGACGAGCAGGAAATACAAAAGGTCTCGCAAATCGACCACGCCTTGCGAGATGGCGTTGAAATGGCTCAGAAAGCTGAGCCCCGCGATGGCGTCGACCAGGCTTTGCGGAGCGACCGCGCGGAACACGTCCAGTACCAGCGGAAATCCGGCCAAGAGAAAGAGAAAGCACACGACCACGCTGAGGATGAACGCGATCACCTGGCTACGCGTCGTGGCCGACAGGCAAGCGCCTATGGCCAGAAACCCGCCGGCCATCAACAGGCTGCCGAGATAGCCGGTGAGGATGACGCCGTTATCCGGCTCGCCGAGATAATTGACGGTGATCCAGATCGGGAAGGTCAGCAACAGGGCGAGGCCGACGAAGGACCAGGCGGCCAGGAATTTGGCGACCACCGTCTGCCACATGGTGACGGGCAGGGTCAGCAGCAGCTCGATGGTGCCGCTCTTGCGCTCATCGGCCCAGAGCCGCATGGCCACCGCCGGGACCAGGAACAGGTAAAGCCAGGGATGATATTGGAAGAAAGGTTCCAGATCCGCCTGGCCGCGTTCGTAAAACCCGCCGAGATAAAATGTGAAGGAGCCGGATAGCAGCAGGAAAATCACGATGAAGACGTATGCCACCGGCGTCGCGAAATAGCTGCTCAGCTCGCGTTTGAAAAGCGTCAGGGTCGGGTTCATGCGCGGGCCTCCTGTGTGTGCGGCTGGGTGATGCTGCGGAATACCTCGTCCAGACGGCCGGTTTCGAGCTGCAATTCGCGTATGGCGACGCCCTGGGCCTTGAGCGCGTCGCTGACCGCCGCCAGGATTTGCTTGCCCTTGCGCGGGAAAGCCGTGATGCGCTCATCGAGCGGGTCGATCTCGACACTCTCGATGTCAGGGATCGCGCCCAGTGCCTCCTTGGCTTTCTCGGTTTCGGTCGTAGTCAGCGACACCGCCATGTGATAGCGGGAGCGCGCCTCCAGTTCGGCGGGGGCGGCGTCGGCCAGGAGTTTTCCGCCGGCGATGATGATCGCCCGGTTACACACGGCGTTGACCTCCTCCAGGATATGGGTGGAAATGACGATGACCTTGTCTTTCGCCATGGCGTTGATAAGCGTGCGGACCTCGTGCTTCTGGTTCGGGTCTAGACCGTCGGTCGGTTCGTCGAGAATCAGGACGGGCGGATCGTGCAAGATGGCCTGAGCCAGGCCGACGCGACGCTTGAAGCCTTTGGATAATGTTTCGATGGGCTGTTCCAATACGCCTTCCAGGTGCAGCCGGCCGATGACATCGTCCAGGCGCCGCGTGCGTTCCTCGCCGCTCAAGCCGCGGACATCGGCCACGAACCCGAGGAACGCGCGGGGCGTCATCTCGCCGTAGGCAGGAGCGCCTTCCGGCAGATAACCGAGCGCCCGCTTGGCTTCGATGGGCCGGCTTTCGACGTCGAAGCCGCACACTTTGACGCTGCCCGAACTCGGGGCGAGAAAGCCCGCGATCATTTTCATCGTGGTGGATTTGCCGGCACCGTTCGGTCCGAGAAAACCGAGCACCTCGCCGGGTTCGACCCGGAACGAGATGTTGTCAACGGCGGTAAAGCGGCCGTAATGCTTGGTCAATGCAGACGTTTCGATCATTGCCGACCCCTCCCCGGCAGGACATGGAATGGCGTCAGATCAGCACGCATACGTTCTTCTACCTCCTTTTGGTCGCGATTTGCTCGATATCCGAGCGCAAGTCATAGGGATGTTCCCGTCATTTTCAAGCCGCACCGGCTCGGGATCGGTACGCTTGGCGACGCGATCCACCGGCCGGTTGGCGCGGATTCCGATCTTTTTGCCCCGAAGGCCGCGTCGCGGGCAGTTCTTCCACGCGTCCGACCTCGGCCAGCGCGGGGGCGGCGGATCGGTGTATCGGTTGTTCGAAGCCAGGGCCGGCTCGAGCCACTCGCCGATTTCGCCGAGTGGCTTTTCCAGGCACAGCCGGTATCCGGGCCAGCGCTTCACGCGCAGCAGGCGACGCAACGGCGTCTTGATCACGGAGACGCACAAGCCGATGGAGAGCAGACACCACACCGCGGCATGTTCGTTCGGGTGGCGGGTCAGGATATCGGCCAGCAGCGGCCCCACGACGAGGTGAAGCGCGACGAATCGCCATGAGCCGTAAAGGAAAGGCAAGAAAAAACTGGCCGCGAAGTAGGCAAACCCGTGCAAGCCGAAGCGGAATGGGATGAGATGGTCGGGATAATCCGAGAGCAGTCCATTGAGCGGAAGCTGCCAGGCGATATGCCAGTCTCCTGATATTGAACACACGAGCCGTCCGCAGAACCCCTCGTATCCCGTGATGCAGGTTCTCGCCCAGGAGAAGGGATACAGCTTGAGCAGCATCGCCAAGCTGGCCAATCCGCACAATGAGTACACGATCCCGCCGATTCGCCGCTTCACCTGCTCCGGAATGAAGTACAGCGCGACCATGTTGACGAAGAAAGGCTGAAACGTGATATGGAGATACCCTAGCCAAGTCAGCAACTGGTTCTGCGGGGTATCGCACTGGTCGATGTAGACGTAGGTCGCGGCCTGCAATAATTCCATGCAGGCGAAATAGGTGAGGGGCACCCAAAGCTCCCGAGTTTCCCCTTTGTAGGCCAAGTAGCTTGCCGTCGCAAAACCGCTTGTCGCTAGCATGGCCGAAGCTTCACCGCTCCAACACATGAGGCGATCCCAAAAACTCGATTAAAAGCTTGAATTAAAACGTCGAAACCTTAGCCGAACTTCCGGGTTTCTGTCGACCGCTCCATCCACAATGTCTTTAAGGGCAGCGAATTTACGGTTCTTTTCAACCATGTCAATAGGATGACGTCCCGCCGTTGGACGACGTTTCGACAACCGTTCTGCGATGGTGCGCGCTTTCCCGATTGTCGTTTAGGCGGTCAAAAATGGGGCGAAACCACGGTCTTAATGCGAGAGGAGAGTTGTCGTTGGCCGAGTTTCTGACGCAATGTGGCTGTGAAGCGCAATGCGAAGCGGCACTGGAGGCTCTGTGCCGGCTGGGCGGTCTCCACTGCCCGGCCTGTGGCGGTGCACGGCACACGGTGTTCGAACAGAACGAGCGAACCTACGGGCTTTGCGGACACAGCCGAAAGCAAACGACGCTGATCGCCGGGACAATCTTCCAGGTGACCGAGCTGCCGCTAACCACCGGGTTTCTGGCCATGTACCTCCTGACTCGGGCCAAGAACAATGTCTCGGCCCTAAGCCTGATGCGCCATCTGTTCATAAGAGGTGTGTAAAAAAGCGGATAACAACGCTCGTCCGAGTGCGTGCCTTGTGTGGGTCCTTCCGACTGCCATTGCCGGCAAAATTGTCCGCGTTGCGGACGCCGGCACTTTTACGATATTGGGCACTACCAAGCATTAAGGAAACTCTAAATAAGTCCCCTCGGTAAAATAACGCCAACGTTTTCTTTTTGATAAGGTCGCCCGCAGATGA
>DYIL01000100.1:2749-6766 GCA_020723665.1 Methyloversatilis universalis | reverse complement strand
TAGCCACATCGCCAAGCGGTTTACTGTTCGCATCCGCGCATAGCGGACACGACTCCGGCTTGGTGTGCGGCTTCACTTCCAGCTTTGCGTACCATGTCCGGCGTTTCTCGCGCTCGCATTCTCGGCAATCTCCGCGCGTTCCACGGTAGGCGTTGTCTGGCTTTTCTTGCTTGCATGTTGCGCAGGTCTTCATTTGTCATCACCTCGTTGGCCCAGCCGCATCAAGCTGCACGGCAAAGTTATGCTCAGTCTCGGCCTTTGGGCCGTATGGGCGCAAATCGTTGGTCTTGTCGCAGTAGTGGCATTTCATGCTTGGCATGCGCTACTCCTTCAAGCCCCAGGCTTCAGCCTGGGGTGGTTGACGTCCATCGCGTTCGTCCTGGCTATCTGATCTCCACCCTCGTCCCGCTCTCCAGCACCGCCCCCGGCACGGATTTACCGGCGAGGAGGTCGCGCTTAATCGCGGCTTTGTCTATCTCCGGATCAGGGATCCGTGTGTAATTGAGCGGGATCAGGCTTTCGTCCTCTATCTTGACCGCAGGCGGATTGCTCTTGATCGCAATCTTGAACAGCGGGCATTCGATTTTCTCCACGCCTAGCCGCTCCATGTTGAACTTGAGGTATTCCCGCAGCCTCTTTGCATGGGCCTCTCGCGAGCGCCTGAGTTCTGCTATGCGTTTTTCTTCCGCCTTGCACGCCTCGGCGTCGGATTCCAGCCGGTTGATGACGGCAACGATGCTTTCCGCTTTTGCCGTGATCGCGCCTTCAAGCCCTTCGAGCGTGTCGCGCAACACGTCTTCCGGCACGTCGGCCATGTTCAGTAATTCGAGTTGCTGCTGCGTGAGTTCGCGTAACGTCGGTAGGCCATTCATGCGACGGCCCTCCTGGATTGCTCAAGCTTGTTCATGATTTTGGTATAGGACGTCGCCGGGATTTCCTGGAACGTCCGGGCCTTGCAGAACGCCAGGATTTTGTCCAGTGAGACGCCCACCTTGTCGGCCAATGCCGAGATTTCGGCAACCTGCTGATCGCTGAGCGGCATGAACGACGGTTCGTATTTCGGTTGATCGCGTTTCGGCGGAGCGTTTTTAGCGGCGGCGTTCCCGTCGTCGTCCTCCGGCGCGACGCCAAACGCGGAGGCCAGGCTATACCGGCGCGCGTAGGTGAGCGCCGATCCGTAGCCCTGGGCGTCGCGCTTGGATACAGGCACGCAAACGCAACCGCACGACAGCCACTCGCCCGACGCATGCAGGATGATAGTCTCGATACACGCCGACGAATCGGCGTTGTGGCTAACCTGCACGAAACTAAGCCCATGCCGCGTTATCGCGGGCTTGATGGCGTCAACGACGTTGCCCAAATCCGCGTATTTGCTGCGGAAATGAGGGTTGGTTTTATCCGCCGAGGCTCCCTCGATTTCGGCTTGAGCCTTGGCCAGTGCGGACGCGAGCTCCTTCAGGCTCTCGCTGGAATTAAAAGGGCGTGAAGTCTGGTTCATTGATGAATGCCTCGTATATACTGTTCTCGTCCATTTCGTCTGGACACTCGCCGCCCGGTTCGAATAGCCACTCGTCCTCGGGCGGCGGCTCCATCTGCTGATCGATAATCAGCGCGTCTTTTAGCCTGCCCATCAATACCACTCCTCATCTTTCCACGCCGACCACACCGCACCGCACACAACAGCTGCAAGAGCTACGCAGAACAGCATCCAACCGGCGAGAAATCCGGCGAACTGGCGCATCAGTCTAGCTGCCATGCGTGCGGAATCGTGCGCGGCGCGTTGCATTCCATCGGCTCGTCTTCGGTCTCCGTCTGTGCGCTATTGAGCACGCGCGTCCAGTTCTGTTGTAACCGCTTTCTCGCGTCTCTCTGCCGCTGGCGCGACCCTTCCAGGGTGCGGACTTGGTTAATCGTGTGATTCATGTTCGTCTCCCGTAAAAAAAGGCCATCCGTGGCGGGTAAAACTATCGTTGGTGGTTGCCGGGCTTTGCACCCGGCTGGTGCATCCTAGTGAAAGCGCACTTACTCACCCCGCCTTTATTCGGCGCGGGACTTAACCGCCCTTTAACGGGCTACCTAGCCCGAATAAGCTCCGGGCGGGCTGTTATGCCGCATCCTCAAACATATCCCGCTCGCGACGGGCGCAAGCCGCCTCGTAGGCCAGGTCAAGCGCCCGATTCACCCGGCGTTGAGCGTCCGAACGGTGGCCGCTGAAGACCTCGGCGGCTAGCCACTCGAATTGGTCGTCGGGGTCTAACCCTGCCTGTATGAAAATGTCCCGCCAGCCGTCCGAGTCGTTCAGGAACGCAATTTTGTCTTCCATGCTGCCGCGCGGGTGCTTGTCATTGATTGCCGGGTTCAGGGCCCGGCTTATGTCTTGAAATAGCTCGCTCATGATCTTCATTCCCCTCTGTTCTCCGCCGTGTGTGGCGGGTTGGTTAGTCCCCGGACCCGGACCCGGACCCGTACCCGAACCCGTCCACGAACCCGTCCCCGAACCCGGACCCGGACCCGTCCCCGAACCCGGACCCGGACCCGTCCTCGTACCCGGACCCGTCCCCGAACCCGGACCCGTACCCGGACCAGTCCCCGAACCCGGACCCGGACCCGGACCCGGACCCGTACCCGAACCCGGACCCGGACCCGGACCCGTCCCCGTACCCGTACCCGGTCATTGATTGTTTGTGCCAGTGGTACACGGTTACACCTGATGGGCTGGTTTAGTTGATAGTTGATTAGCTGCCGTTTTGCTGCACGGGATAACCTCGATACATTCGGTCAGCACGATTTCCGGCACTGCCACGGATAACTTTGAATCCTCTCCCAGACCGTCAACTGCGATCTTTGACAGCGTAAAAGCCTTGCTCCAGTACCAAATACGCCGCGCATACTTCAGTCGAATCTCCGGCCCTTTTCGCCCATCGTGTATGCCAAAATGCACCCCCGCCGAATAGGTGCGGATGATGACCGGCGTTCCGATCAGGTGCGCGTCTAGTTCCGGCGCGGCGCTGGCCACTTGAGCCGCGAACATTGCAGCCAGTTGCTTTGCCTGGCCGATGGTCAAATCATCTATGTTCATCATGTTGTCCTCGTTGGTTGTGTTAGCCGCCGCCGCCGTGGGTGGCGGGTTGGTTAAAAACGTTGCGTTGCGTTGCGCGCGCATACCTCCGCCGCCAGATGGACGGGCAGGGTACCGATCACGCAATCCCCGGCTTTCACCTCGGCGGTGTCCAGGTGCGTCAATTGCCTGTCTATGGCCATTCCGCTCTCGCGCGCCCAGTCAACGGCACCGGAATGGCGGGTTACGAAATAAGTCGTCATAGCGGTATCTCCAGTTAGTTGTTCGCTTAGCCTTCCCAAAAAACCCGCGCCCTTGCGAGCGCGGCAGGGGAGGCAACTCACCGCTGGTTGCGGCTTGAGGATCAGTATAAACGTGCGGTTTAGAATGTCAACGCGCCGTTGAAGAATGTGGCAAAAAAAATTTCCTGCGGGCACAAAAAACCCCGGCGAACCGGGGTTCTCTGAGCGATTGCGATCAATCAGTCTTATCTGCGTCTTTATGCCCGCACTCACAAGGGCGGCGCTCAATAACAAATTCCATAAACGCACAGTTTACAGACTTTCCGTGTAACGTCCATAAACGTGTCGTTGACATATGTTCACTCATTGTGTATCTTCCCTACCATGGACGGATTAAATAAAGCAATAAAGTACTTCGGGTCTCGCCGGGCCTTTGCTCAGGCTATCGGCGTAACACCCATGGCGATTTCGTATTGGGTTCAGCGCAAGCGGAACGTCACCGCTGAACGAGCCCTTGAAATCGAAAAGGCCACGAACGGTGCAGTTTCCAGATCCGATCTGCGCCCCGATCTCTGGCCCTCGGACGAGGCCGCCTGATGGCCACGTCACCCATTTCCATCCAGCGCCCTGGCACCGAGGCGCGAGTATCGGTGCTTTCTCCTCCTGCCGGTATCGGCACCTCCACCCGGCATTGGCACTCCCAGTGCCGGGATTTTT
>DYIL01000100.1:0-2649 GCA_020723665.1 Methyloversatilis universalis | reverse complement strand
TATGAGGCGGCTATGCGAGAGATTTGCGAGATGTTGGGGATTTGATCCGTGAGTATCGTCCGTGTCAGGCGTCAATCGAGTTTTACGGTAATACCGAACGAAATCATCAACGATGATGCGTTGGATGGTGCGACGTTGGGGTTGCTTGTTTATCTGCTGAGCAAACCTAAAGACTGGTGCATTTCCATTAAGTCTATTGCAGGCCTAAAACGGTTTGGTTCACACGGCAAGGTTGTCGAAGGGCTCAAACTTCTGCGTGCGCTTGGCTATGCACAGCTTCAGAAGTTCAGGGACGGTTCAACGGATTGGATCATTACCGACGAAAAAGGCCGTTTTGACCCAGATTCCGAAAATCGGAATAAGGCTCATCAGCCAGATTCCGAAAATCGGAATAAGGCTAATCAGGGTAACGACACCCCTGGAACCCCAGATTTAATGCCAGATTCCGAAAATCGGAATAAGGCTGGAACCCCAGATTTAATGCCAGATTCCGAAAATCGGAATGCATTAAAAAGAACTGAAGAAAACAAAAAACTGAAGATGGGGCGCAACACAAAAAACCCGGCGCTTGAGTTGCTGTTGTCGGCAGGCGTTGAACCCCAAATCGCTGAAGACTTTTTGATGGTTCGCAAGGACAAGAGAGCGAAAACATTTACGACAACGGCTTTCGAGGGATTGGCAAGAGAAGCCAGAAAGGCCGGCCTGTCAGTGAATGAAGCCGTCAGAGTGTGCGCTGAGGCAAGCTGGACATCGTTTACAGCCAAATGGTACGCAAACAGGATAGGGCAAGCATCAACGGCCCCACCAACACGGCAATTCCCTGCAGAACAAAAATCCCGAGCACGTGAGTTTCTGGCATAAACATGAACGCATACGAACTCGAACAAATCATTCTCGGCATCCTGCTCCGCCATCCGGCACAAATCGTCCGCGTCGATATCCGCGCCGAGCATTTCCAGGATCCGACGCACGCACTGATTTTCCAGTCCATGCGGGCGGCGGCGGCGGCCGGACAGGAACCGGACGTATTTGGCATTGCGGAACGGCTGGGACGGCAGGACGCCGTGGCCATTGTCGCGTCACTCTGGAAAGACACGGCGGGCAGCGTCGCGAATCTTCCGCACTACTGTGCCCGGCTGAAATCGGAAGCACGGGCGCGGGCGCTATCCGAGCTATTGGCGGAAGCGGCGGAGGCCTTGCAGGCGAAGACGACCTCGCCGGACGAGGTCGCCGCGCGGCTGATTGCCCGCCTGGCCGATTTGGATCGCGACGGCGCGGGCTATGCGGTCGACGCCAAGAGCTGGATGGCTGCGGCCTTGAACCAGGTCGAGGCGGTGCACGAGGCTGCCAAACGGGGCGGAATCGTCGGCGTCCCGACCGGGATAGGCGGTCTTGATCGCGTCATGGGCGGGTATCACAAATCCGACCTGATCATTATCGCGGCGCGCCCCGCAATGGGTAAAACCGCAATGATGCTGACCTCGGCCTATCGTGCGGCGCTACGCGGGCGGCGTGTCGGGATTATCTCGGCGGAAATGCCGTCCGTGCAGTTGGGACTACGTGCGCTGTCGCTGGCGGCTGACCTACCGGCGAATGTGCTGAGGACGGGGCGATTTACGGACCGGGATTTTCACGAACTGGCCGAGGGCGCCGGACGATTGCAGGCACTACCGATCATGCTCTACGACAAACCGGCGTGCACGCCCAGCGACATCATGATGCAGGCCAAAGCCTGGCAGCTATCGGGCGGGCTAGACGTGTTGTTCGTCGATTTCCTGACTCGCCTGACGCCGGACGAGGCGGATGTTTCGCGCACCCGTGAGGTCGGGAAAATGGCGGCTGCAATGAAGACTATTGCCTGCACGCTCGACATTCCCGTCGTCTGCTTGGCGCAGCTTTCTCGGGAGTGCGAGAAGCGCAGCGACAAGCGCCCGGTACTCTCTGATCTGCGCGATTCCGGCGAGATCGAGCAGGAGGCCGATATCGTGGCATTTCTGTATCGCGAACACGTGTATGACGAAAACGCCGACCCCAAAGAGGCCGAGATTCTGATCGAAAAAAACCGGCATGGGCCGATTGGCAAGGTTCGGGCGTCGTACGTGGCGGAAAAAATGATGTGGGGCGATCGGATGGCGGAAACCGACGGTGACAGGTGGGGCGACTGATATGACCGACAAGCAATATTTCATCCTCTCCAACGCCATCGCCCGCCGCAACGCGATGGAGGCGGTACGGCTGGCTCCGAACGATTACGCCGTGACGATCCAGCCTAAGAAGCGGAGTTTGGAGGCTAACGCACTCGCGCACGTGATCGTCTCGGCCATTGCGGAGCAGGTGGATATCGACGGGAAGCGGTTCCCGCATGACGTGTGGTGGTGGGAGTTGAAGCGGCGGTTTTTCGGACGGCAGTTCCAGGAGTTCCCAGACGGCTCCGTTCGGGAGGTAGAGCCGCGCAGCCGGTGGCGGAACAGCCGGCATTTTGCCGAGTTCATCGAGTTTTTGTATGCGGAGGCCGCAGACATGGGCGTGGTTATTCCTGAGAATAAACGGGAGGTCGCTTGAAACTATCCATTGAATCCAACACCTGCCTGGATCACCGCGAGGTCGAAAGGCTCAAACGGCTGAAATCCGAATCGCTCCCGCTCGAAA
>DYIL01000018.1 GCA_020723665.1 Methyloversatilis universalis | reverse complement strand
GGCTGCTCACTTGTTCGCGGGGCGGACGGGATCGGCCAGTGTGACCTTTGAGACGCGCGACGGCACGCTGACGGCGAGCGTATCTAAGATCTTGATCCACCAGGGGTATGACTCAGACAGCAACAACGACCTTGCTCTCGTTTGGCTGTCACACACTGCGTCGGTGGCGGCCGATCGCTATGACATCTACCGCGACAGCGACGAAATCGGACAAGCGTTCACGTTCACGGGCTATGGTCTGACTGGTATAGGAAGCGCAGGCGCCACCCGCAGCGATACCAGCACGCCGATCCGCCTCAAGGCCGCCAACCGGTTCGACGCCGATGCCGCGACGTTGAAGAGCCACCTCGGCTCTGGGATGGCCTGGACGCCGCTCGCGGGAACACAACTGATTGCTGACTTCGACAATGGCACCCCCGCCAACGATGCTCTGGGTCGCCTGATCGATCGCAACGACCTGGGGCAAGGTCTGGATGAGGGTTTTCTTGCCCAAGGGGATAGTGGTGGCCCAGCATTCTTACAGAACAAGCTTGCCGGTGTCGCCAGTTATACCGCGAGTCTGATTCGGGGCAATGTCAACCCGGATATCGATAGCAGTACAGACAGCAGTTTTGGTGAAATCGCCGCCTGGCAGCGGGTGAGTGCCTATGAGCAGTGGATCGACCAGAGCCTGCGGGCCAACTACCCGAATGTCCCGAGTAGGCCAGAGGAGGTCGAAAAGGAAGTCGCTGAGGGCAACAGCGGCACCAGCTATGTCTACTTCCTGCTGCGGTTCACCGGCGTGCGCAGTGACCCCAATGAGATTCCGAGCGTGGGCTATGCCACGCGAGACGGCACGGCCATCGCCGACAGCGACTACCTTCCCACCAGTGGCACCCTGAAGCTGTATCCCGATGAGAACCAGGCGGTGATACCGGTGGAGATCATTGGCGACAGCACGCCCGAGCCAAACGAGTATTTTTACCTCGATGTTTTCAACCCCGTCGGTGGCAGCTTTGGTGAGGGCGTGCTCAAGCTGACGGCAGTACGTACCATTCTCGATGATGACGGGTGGTTCGGGTAAAGCGGAGGCAAAAAACTGCCCGATGCGCCACACTGAGCACAGCATCCTGAGCCACCCAAAAGGTGCCGCCGCCTAAAAAGGACACCCACTTATAACCAGACCCACTTATAACCAGACCAAAAAGGACACCCACCCACTCTTATAGCCGGTCGAGGGGGATGGCATCGACGACGTGGTGATCGTGCTCGTTTTGGGCTTGATGCTCCGGGTGATTTTTCTTGGGGTCGTAGGGGGACTTTTTTTCGCGTGATGTCGAGGCGTTTGAAGGGGTTAAGAGCCTATCCCAATAGGCCGTTCGCCCTGAGTCTGTCGAAGGGTTTTTTACGGTCCGAAAATGATTCGGAGCGTTCCAAAAACCGTTCCCGCCGCTATTCCTGTCGCCTGCGGAAGGAGTCGGCCAATTCCTGCTCGGTCACCCGTCCGTCGCCGTCGCTATCGATACGGTCGAAGTGGCGGGCAGCACGGGGGGCGAAATGTTCCATCTCGGCTCGGTTGAGAGCCCTGTCGCCATCCACATCGGCGTGGCCGAAGCGTTCCACAGCCCGACGCCGGGAGTCCTGCAAATGCCGCTCCAGAGCAGGGCGGCGGGGGTAGATTTCGCGTGACAGCGAATCCAGATCCCGCCGCAATTGATGGCGCTCTTCCGGGGTTAGGCTGCCTTCCAGATTGAAACGGCGCGACTCTCTCTCCTGAGCGAAAGGCGGAGCCATCAAGTGACGTCGACCCGCCAACGGCTCAGCCCAGGCAACCTGGGAAAACAGGAAAACCAGCAGCCAAGCTCCTTGCACCCGGGTTCGGTGCTTACCGCGATGTTTAAGCATCGACTTGGATTTCGTCACATGATGGCAAGGGACACCCCGGTAATCTGGCGGTCCGCGCTCGCAGTCGACCGGATTTCGGCTGATCAATGCCTCCGGTCGCGCCGGCCCAAGCTTGGACTATGGGTACCTGCCGGTCCGACTGCGTTGTGGCTCCGATCGCGCCAGCGCCGTCGGTCGGGGCTGGCGCCGGGTCCGCCGGCAGGGCCGGGTGGGTTTTCCCAGTTGGTGCCGGCACCGCCTGCCGGTCCGGGCGGGTTATTGTCCCGATCGCGCCAGCGCCGTCGGTCGGGGCTGGCGCCGGGTCCGCCGGCAGGGCCGGGTGGGTTTTCCCAGTTGGTGCCGGCACCGCCTGCCGGTCCGGGCGGGTTGTGGTCCTCGTCCGCAGCGTGGGCGGACATAGCTATCATGCCAACCACGCACAGCAGTACCGACCAGCGATGCGGCCTGATCGATTTGGCTGCGGTATCATCAACAAACGGGTTTGTCTTCGCAGGAACTAATGTACTCGACTTCACGATCATCTCCCCAAGAGGTTGAAGATCCTGCCGATAACGATCACGGCAGTGTAATTAGCTTACTGTGATCTTGTAAGGCGAATGTTTCCCGCCATGACAAAAGTGTAAATTTTTATTTCTATGGTTTCAGGCGGAAACATCGTGTTACTACATCGCCCGGGTCTGGCTTTTTTGTTCGCGAGACTGCCGGATAGGACTCCCCCATGATAACAATGCGAAGCGAAGCCGTTGTGGCCGGAGCATCATGGAACAGCCAATCAAGATTCTGGTCGTAGACGACGACCTGCGTCTGCGGGACCTCCTCAACCGTTATTTGTCGGAGCAGGGATTCAAAGTAGCCGCATGCGGCGATGGCGCCGCTATGGATCTGCGTCTGAGCAGAGAGCGCTGGGACTTGATCGTCCTGGACCTGATGCTGCCCGGAGAGGACGGGCTTTCTATCCTGAGGCGATTGCGGATTGCGGGGACAGAGCCCGCTGTGATCATGCTCACCGCTAAGGGCGATGAGGTGGACCGCATTATTGGACTGGAGATGGGCGCTGATGACTATCTACCCAAACCCTTCAGTCCCCGCGAACTGCTGGCCCGAATCAAGGCAGTGCTGCGTCGCCGGACACCGCTGCCGCCCCCTAGCGCCCCTACAATCGAGGATGAGGTCATAAGCTTCGGAGCATACCGGTTGAGCCTGGGTCGACGGGAACTCCGGAAGGGAGATGACATCTTGCCGATGACGAGCGGCGAATTCGCGGTGCTCAAGGCATTGGTCACCCATCCACGTTATCCTTTGTCACGTAACCGGCTGATGGAGCTGGCAAGGGGGCGGGAGCACGTAGCCTACGACCGCAGCATCGATGTGCAAATTTCGCGACTGCGCAAACTACTAGAAGAGGATCCCAACCGTCCTCGTTATATTCAGACCGTGTGGGCCTTCGGATACGTATTCGTGCCCGATGACGAAGCTTGCACATGACGACCACTCCCCTTTCCTATCCATCTTTCAGGGGGCGAAAGGAAGCCGGGACCGCTACTCGATTTCGCCTCAAGCCGCGTACACTGCTGGCTCGCACTGTCATTCTAATCGCCGTTCTGCTCGTCGCCGGCCAGATCGCCTGGATCACCTTGTTCGAACTATACGAGCGGGAACCGCGCGCGAAGCAGATCGCCCACCGTGCTGCCAGTGTGGTCAATCTCACCCGAGCGGCACTATTGGCCGCTCACCCGGACAAACGGCCAGCCCTGTTACAAGAGCTTAACCGGCGGGAAGGCATTCGTGTCTACCTTCTCGATCCCCTAGAACTTGCTGTCCCGTTGCCGGAAAAAGCCCTGCTCCGCATGGTGGCCGAGGAGATTCAGCGCGAGTTGGGGCCGGCGACCGAGGTAATGTTCCGTCAGGATGATGTAGAAGGATTGTGGGTAAGCTTCGCCATAGACGATGATGAATATTGGGTGGTCATGCCTCAAGCTCAGGTTAACCGCGATTTTCCCTGGCAATGGCTGGGATGGGGAGGGTTGGTGCTGGGAATGTCTATCCTCGGAGCGTGGGCAGTCGTGGCCCGGATCAACCGGCCGTTGCAAGCCGTAGCCGCGGCGGCAGAGGCGGTGGGCAAGGGCGAGACGCCGCCTGTGTTGGAAGAGCAGGGAGCGGCTGAAATCCAGGCTCTAAGCAGTGCCTTCAACCGTATGTCGGCCGAGTTGCAGAGCCAAGAGGCGGATCGAGCACTATTATTGGCCGGCATCTCCCATGACCTGCGCACTCCTATCTCCCGCCTGCGCCTGGGAATAGAAATCACTTGCCCGGATCAACAGGAAAAGCTCGCCATGATCCAGGATTTGGAGGACATGGAACACGTCATCGACCAGTTTCTTGATTTCGCGCGGCCGGAAACGGTGCAGCCAAAACCAGCCGACCTCAATGCGTTAGTAGCGGAGCTCGCCGAACAGTACGGCAAGAGGGGCGTCAGCGCAACGCTGGAGCTCGATCCGCTCCCTCTGATTCCGGTTCGGACGGCGGCCCTGCGCCGGGCGCTCAGAAATCTGATCGAAAACGCCTTGGCCTATGCCGGCCTGCAAATCACCCTACGCACCAGATTGGAGGACGGCCATGCGGTGTTAAGCGTCCTCGACCGGGGTCCCGGTGTCCCCGAATCGGAGCTGGAACGGCTTAAGCAGCCCTTCAAGCGTTTGGATGCCGCCCGTAGTGGCGCTCGGGGCTCAGGTCTGGGCCTGGCTATCGTCGAGCGCATTGCGCGCATGCACGGCGGGCGGTTAGTGCTACGGAATCGGGACGGAGGAGGACTGGAGGCAAGGGTGGAGCTGGCCAGTCGATGAGCGATGAGCCTATCCGGGTATATCTTGGACCTGCAACACGCTGGGTGTCTAGCGTTTCATCGAATTCCCGGTAGGAAGCTCTGATTAAGTCCTTCGACAAGCCTGTCCTGAGCTTGTCGAAGGGCGTGAACGGAATCAACTTGTTCAGAGCTTCCGGTAGATAATGATTTCTTAGCAAATTCTAGAGCTATTGCGCGAACTACGCGGCTCACAAAAAACCCGGTTGTAACCGGGTTTTTGTAGAGATCAAAGCGAAAAGATCTGAACGGCAGCATTTCACGGCTATTTTTCTTTTTTTATCTGTTGTTCAACTTCCTTTTTTGTTTCCTCGTAAGCCTCGTAAGGTACGCTCGCCATCTCTCGGCCTTTCAGCAGAAAAACTCCAATGATCACGACAACAATCAATCCACCGATATAGAACCAGAAATAATCCTTCTTGGGTTGTTCCGGTTGCCCTTGTCCTGGTTGTTGTGCCATCTTGTTAACCTCCGATACGGCAGAAACATCTTAGGGGTAAATCACTCCATGCGTAATTCGCCTCGCCCTTTTCGGGTCGTAATGTCTATTACCCTACGGAATCCGCTGCGATGCAACTAAGTAGAATTCCTTACGTCACTCGGATGCGGATGAAAATTCCTGCGGTCTCTTCGAATGTCAGCTCAGGGGTTCGTCGGTGAAGGCGATGTCGGTCGCAGCCAGCGAGCTTGATTTCTCGGGGAATGGCGGAGGTGTTTTGCTACTCTCTCAGCTAATCGGTCGAAAACATCGAATCGAGGCCGTTAGTTTAGTCCATTTACTCACGTGCGATTCCGCACATTGGCTGCTCTCCAGACAACGAAGCAGCGAAGCGAAACCAAGCATCGAACCGATGCAGGTGCTGTTTTCCGTCAGCCGATTCAGCAGCCAGCGGGCTCAATCCTCCTGTTCCCGCCCACGGTGTCCCCCCTTTCACACCCTGAATCTGGCATGCCGCGAAATTACGTTTAAGGAAACTCTGAACAAGTGGATTCCGTCACGCCCCGCGACGGGCTCAGGAAAGCGTTCGACAAGCTCCCCGCGAACGGAATCAATAGGTTAGCGTTCGTCCTGAGCCCTTCGACAAGCCTGTCCTGAGCTTGTCGAAGGGCTCAGGACAGGCCTGTCGAAGGACTTAATCAGAGCTTCCTTAAAGATCTTGCCTGCCTATTTGTGGGAAATCGCAAAAAACGACCAAACCGAAAAAGGCAGGACGCTGAGCAACAGATTACATCGAATTTCTATAATCCAGCAGCGTTGATATCGAAATGCCGAATGCGCGTTGTTTTGGGCTGGGATACAAGAACTTAATGAGCCCGTCTCTGTCAGTTTAAGAGAGGCATTGCATCGCTTTTAAAGAATGGAGTTTCGGCATCTTGAATATGAAAGGAGATAAGCTTATGAAAAAAGTGATTGCCTTTAGTTTACTTTGGCTCGCGCTCGCTTCCAGCGGCTGTGAGAAAGAGACGACTCCAAGTGGTCCGGGCGGCGGCACGCCTTCCGAGCCGCCACCAGAACAAGTCCCAGGTCAGCGTTAGCCCGACACATCGATGTATTAAGACCAGAATCCGCCACATTGAGACCCGCCGTTTACGGCGGGTCCTTTTTTGACCATCGAAATACGCTTGAACCGTTTGCGCGGGAACTCGCCGGATTGAACTCGGCTAACGGTGTAGTACGCCGGAATGAGTACCATTGGATACCACCTGAGACTACTACGAAGGCAAAATCGACCGGCGTTCTTGGCATCGAGGTGGGAAACGCGATATCGCACTCTTGGGCATTCGGCGAGTTCCCTACCGTGTTACCCGGGACGAGTCTCGCCGAATTGCAATGAAACGCCGTTGCGGAGCTCTATATCACAAGCGAAAGGAACCCGAACGTAAGCAGCGTTTTGTGCCCTTCCCGGCCGACGCTAAGTGCCGAGAATAAGTAATAATCGTGATAGTCGTAGAGTTCCAAATCGTGTTCAATTGTAAACGAACTGGGTATGCGATCGAGTTCGCGCGCTTTCTTGAAGTGATCTTCCTTGGCCGGATTATTCAAGAGCATGAGTTCGCCGATAATCAGGGCGATGCCCAAAGCGAGACGTCGCAATTTCTGTTTTTCGGTGCCGAAACGCGTTAAGGAAGCTCTGAACAAGTGGATTCCGTTCATGCCCTGCGACGGGCTCAGGAGAGCGTTCGACAAGCTCACCGTGAACGGAATCAATAGGTTACCGTTCGTCCTGAGCCCTTCGACAAGCCTGTCCTGAGCTTGTCGAAGGACTTAATCAGAGCTTCCTTAAGTTCGGCGGAAGCTGGCGGATGCCAGTTTAGCAGGAATGTTGGCGCTATGTGGCGCTGGAGGCTATCTCATGGCCTTAGATCCCTGTGCTCGGTGCGGCCGCGCGCATGATATCGCTACTGACTGTAAATGCAGGTTGTTTATATCGCGCGTGACCTTCGCGACCACGTTACGCTGAGCAATAGTGGATGCGTAGGCGGCGGCTACATGGAAAACCGCCGCCAGCTAAGAGCACTGAGGTTTCTCTTGTTTAGATAGTCGATAGTCAGATAGGGGGACGTCGGCCCATCAGAAAAAAGAGCAAGGCCAAAATTAAGCCTACGACGAACAGTATCCAGGCGATATTGACCGCAGTGCCGGCTATTCCGCTAAATCCAAGAAGTGCGGCGATAATGGCGATGACGAGAAAGGTTACTGCCCAACCGATCATGGCGTATCCTCCTGGGTTGGATTTGCTGCACTTCTCGGAACGATCGAAGTGCTGAAACACTAAATGAGACAGCTACGGTCGCTGCTTTACTCAATCGAGATCGTTCCGATTCGAGAAAATCGAACTGCGGCCCTGGCCCGGGTGCGCCGGTTTTCGGAAATGCCCAGGAAAATATCCCGAAACATCACGTAATTCACGGCCATCCAAAAACCTTGAATGAGAGGAATGAGCGGATACAGGCTCAGCGCCATGGCAGCCGACACGCTCGCGAAGGAGAAGGCAGCGATGACAAGAATCGAATTTCGGTTCAGTGTGGCGCCGTGTTGTCCATACGCCAGCGTTCGGACGAAGCCTGCGCCGAGGCTCCGTAAAGGATAAAGAAATTTTAGGCCGACCGGCAGGACCATTGCCCATTCGATAAGATTGTCCCCGCCTTTCTCGTAGCCGCGCGAGTGGGTTCGAAAAACTGCTTTGATCCTGAGCCTTCGCCAGTTCGGCAGTACGTGTCTGATCGCTTTCAGCGGCCGCGACAGCCGCTTTGCCGGTAGTTATTGGCCATGTTCGGAGGAATCGTCGTCAGAAAGACGAAAATGCCCACCTGAATGGCAAATGTCGCCGCATCTTGGAGCAAGGAAGCGAAGCGCGACGCCATTTCAGCCCAGTCCGGCTCGTGATCCACCGCCACTGCGAGGTTGAAGCCGAGCGCCAGCGTCAGATATTCCGCGATTGGCTCGGCGACGTTTTGCGCACCCGGTCGCCAGACAGCATGCGGTCATTACGGCAATCCATGCCGGCCATTTCCGCGAAACCAATTCGAATCCTTGCGTGATCCAGGTTCGCCATGCACCGGAAGAAGTTTGCCTGGGTTGGATCAATCCGCTCGTCACGAATCAATCTCTCACAAGACTGTCGATGAAAACTCGGCGGTACAGTGTACACCGCTCTCCGTGTCACCTATTCGGGATATGCAGGAACATTTCTCTTTGGATCAACGTTATGCATCCCTCCTCCCAAGAATGCATTCAAAAGGGAAATTCACCGTTTCACGGATAAGCAAATCTGTGTCGGAACGGAATCACCTGTAGCGGCATCGAATCACAGAAAAGCAAGAGGTCTGTTCCGTTAGTCTGGATTTTCTTAAGCGTCGAAACCGCTCTCCGCAGGTTGCTTGACGGGGAGCAGAGGATTTACATGGAGGATAGGGATATGATCATGCGCAAAAAAGCGATATCGATTCTGTTGGCCGGATTATTTTCCGGCGCTGTCTATAGTCAGGAAGGGCCGGGACCCTTTGTCGCGAATTTGACGGGCCAGGGAGAAGTTCCGCCGGTTGAGTCCACAGTCGGAGGAGTGGGGATTTTTACACTCAATCAGGATTCGACACAATTGACCTATCACCTCATCGTGCACCAGTTGCAACAAGCCGCCGAAGATGGAACAAGGCTGACTCAGGCGCATCTGCACTGCGGTCAGGAAGGGGTAGCCGGCCCGGTAGTCGTGGACTTGCTGGGAATGATCAGGGGTGGCGTGGCAGCACCGCTCGAGGTCCGGGCAACTCTGGCGGACGCCAATATTATTCAGGAGCCGGATCCAAACGCCGACAATCAGACTTGCGCCGACGTACTCGGTACTCCGATCACGACCTTGGCTGAGCTGGTTCAGGCAATGGATGCCGGAAATATCTATGTAAACGTGCACTCGGAGCAAAATCCCCCCGGAGAAATCCGCGGGCAACTCACGTCCATTACCAGGGGTGCGCAACCGCCGGGTGAACAGCCACCGGGAGAGCAACCACCGGGTGAGCAGCCGGCTCAGTAGCCGGGTGGAGAGTTACATGGTCGAGCGGAGCGCCGTGAAGAGCGATCGCTTGCCAGTAAAGACCGCAGTCCATTGGACTTGGTCGACGAGAGAATTCGAGCGTAAAGCTCGGATTAGCCTGACGACTTAAACTGAGTATCGGCCAGCACGGAAACTGACCTCGATTTAAACCGCTAGAAAAACGGCCTGCTTTCTGGCAGGCCTTTATTTTGTAGCGCCAGGCACGGCGCACTCACTTAAAGTTGGAAGTCCCACCGTAATTCCATGTTTCGAACAAAAAGAAAATTTCTTTAAGGAAGCTCTGATTAAGTCCTTCGACAGGCCTGTCCTGAGTGAAGTCGAAGGGCTTGTTCCGGCTTACAACGTTTTCCTTTTGATTGAGAAATGGAATAAGTTGATCACAGCGAAGGAAGCGAAGCGCAACTGCATGAGGGTGACCGAGTGTGGGGGAGGAAGCGTGGAGCGAAGCTGCGAGCCTGGGACCAAGAACCGGATAGAAGGGGCTGCCGAGCAGGGCGAGCGGGCGAAATTCCGCGAAGCTCTCGTGATCAAGGCGGAGTGGCGTAAATCCGGCGGTTGTGCGGTGAAGGAGTGCGTTCTTACCCGGCGAGATCTCGCCATACGGCTGAAAGGCCGACGTGCCAACACGGAGCGAGACGTCGGCAGAGGCCGTAGTAGCCGCCCGAAGGTGGCGGAGGGCGAACGAGAAGGAGTGTTCGAGATTCCCCCCTCAGTCGATTCGTCAAACCTGTTCGACAATCCGTGCGACAGGGTGTCGCGTCATTGATACGGAGAGTTTCCTGCCAGTGTCGAGCAGCTACAGGACCGGCCGGAGCGTGCGTTCGGGCGCATACGGCCGTCGCTACGCGGCACTCGGCGCTTCGCGTTTGGTCAAATTTTTTACGTGCGGCCGACCTCCCGTCGGAGTCTGCCGGTCAGAACGGATCCTGATATAGCCGAACATGGTTTTTTGAGAAAAAGGAGGGCTTATGTCTGACGAGTTGATCCAAATTGCCGCGAACCTGGTTGCTCCGGGCAAGGGACTGCTCGCCGCCGACGAGAGTACCGGTACCATCGAGAAGCGATTCAAGAAGCTCGGTATCGAGTGCAGCGAAGCGACGCGTATCGCCTATCGCGAGATGTTATTCACCGCGCCGGACTTGGAAAAATACATCAGCGGCGTGATTCTGTTCGATGAAACGATTCGCCAGCGTGCGTCCGACGGCACGCCCATCCCGGAGCTTCTCGCGGGTAAAGGAATCATTCCGGGAATCAAAGTCGACAAGGGGCTGGTGGATCTGCCGTTCTTTCCTGGAGAACGATTCACTCAGGGGCTCGACGGGCTCTCGGAGCGCCTTGAGGAATATCGCAAGATGGGGGCGCGTTTCACCAAGTGGCGTGCGGTGATCGCAATCGGCGACGGCATCCCCACATCTCAGTGTCTGCGTGCAAATGCCGACGCGCTGGCCCGCTATGCAGGACTCTGCCAGGTGCACGGGTTGGTGCCCATCGTCGAGCCCGAAGTGCTGATGGACGGCGCGCACGACATCAAGACTTGCCGGTGGGCGACCGAGGCGGCGCTGCATGAGGTATTCGACGCGCTCACCCGGTACCGCATCGGTTTCAAGGAAATGATCCTAAAGCCGAATATGGTGGTATCCGGCACGGATTGCCCGAGCCAGGCGCCGCCGGACGAGGTCGCGGAGATGACGCTGGCCTGCCTCAGGCGGACGGTGCCGGTGGCGGTCACGGGCATCGCCTTTCTGTCCGGCGGTCAGAGCGACGCCACGGCCACCGCCAACCTGAACGCCATCAACGTCAAAGCCAAGGCCCTGAAAACACCGTGGACGCTGACTTTCTCGTTCAGCCGGGCGTTGCAGGCAGCACCCATGTCCATCTGGCGCGGTCAGACGGAAAACAAGGCCGCGGCTCAGCAGGCCCTCGTCCGGCGCGCGCGCTTCAACGGGGCTGCGGCGCTGGGCCAATACGATCCCGGGATGGAGGAAGCGTGAGGATGTGCGCCGGCAACGATTCCAAGAGCGGGTAAGGCGTGTGTCTTACCCTGTCGGTGATGATTGGCTGAAGCGTTTCTCGACAGCGCCCCGGTTGAATCCCGACCAGAGCATTTCCATCTCGCGTCAACGGCGCTTCGTGCGGACGCTTAAGGAAGCTCTGAGCAAGTGGATTCCGTTCACGCCCTTCGACTTGGCTCAGGACAGGCTTGTCGAAGGGTTTCTTGAGCCTATTGGGATAGGCTCTAAGCATCGGACCCCGAGGCGCGTGCCATCATCCGGATCAGCATTTCTTCGCTGACGTCTTCGGTTTCCGGGACGCCGGCTGCCGTATGAGTAACTAATGTCTTCGTTTCATGCGATTGCAGGAGATGCTCGACGGTCTCGTTGATCGTCATTCGCTGTTCTTTGGCCAGCTTGGCCAAGGCGGCGTAAGTACTCTTCTTAAGGCTCAGCCGCTGCAATTTGGCCGAGCACCGGCGCTGGTTCAGCGCATTCTGCAAGCGTTTCCAGCCGGTATCGTTCAGATGCCGTTCGATCCAAGCGTTCAGGCGATCAAGGTCGGAACAACCGTCGAGCTGTTCGGCCGCATCGGCTTCGTGAGTTACTAATATTTTTCGGACCTTGTCGGGTTCCTTGAGCACGCGCCGCAAATAAAGTAGCGCTGCCGTGTATTTCTCGGGTTTGAGTCCACGCATGTCGATCTCTCATTAGTTACTCATTTAGACGAAAATCCTTGGACGGAGCCCAGGGCAAAAAATATGAGTAACTCATAAGTATTAAGGTCGAATCGGAGCTCAGGGTCAATCCTCCCTCCTGGAGATCAGTCCCATCCGATGACGTCGTAACCGCGTTCCTGCAAGCAGCGGTTTACGAACGCCTTATAAGTGGGGTCCGGACCGGAGGGGCCGAACATCGATCGAATCAGTCCCGCTACCGCGCCGCTCGCCGCGCCGATCGCCGAACCGGCGCCGGCCGATCCGACCACGGCGCCGCCGACCGCACCGCTCGCCGCACCGACGGCGGCGCCGCCGATGGTGCTTCTGGCAGCCCGGCCGGCACCGGTCTCGCCCGCGTCGGCGCCGGCGGCTTCAGCCAGGGTCTTGCAGTCGGCGATATCCCGGTCGGCGCCGGCCTGGCCTACGCTCTGCAGATGCTCGTTCGGGTAAAGCACCGGCCTCGCGGTAGCACAGCCCCCCAAAGCGGCCACGAATGCCAAAACGATCAATCCAGTGGCTGGTTTCATATCTCATTCTCCGTTGTCACACATATTTTGGGCTGCTTTTGGGCTGCTCGAGTTCTGCTCCGTGTTCGTCGTTTTTATCGTTTCGGTGCAAGGAACCGTTGTTGACCGTCGGGTGCCTCCTTCTTCGTAGCTCAGCACCGGCATCGTTCGCCATCGATGGACTCTCGATGGGCATCCCGTCCGATCAGGGCCGCCTCACGGCCGCCATTGGCTTGTCATGTCCCGGCTGATCGATAGGGCTTTTGGGGAACTGCTCCGGCCTGTCCCGGAACCACCGTTTCATCGCTTGTATGGGCGTTCGGCCGTTGAGCGCCGACCGGGGCAAGCGGTGGTTATACAGCCGAACATAGCGCTTGAGCGCCGTCTCCGGATCTAGCCGCTGACGAAGCGGTGCGAGCGCAACACCTCCTCGATGCGGCCGTTGAAGCACTCCGCCATTCCGTCGGTCTGCGGGCGGCGCACGCGCGTGAACCGATGCTCGATGCCGCGCCCAGCACCCAGCGCATCGAAGGCGTGCTGCCCCGTTGGGGTGCGCTCGTCATTGGGTGATGGAGCGATCGGTGAACTCCTTGCCGTTATCCGTTATTAACCGGGTCTATGAATATCGGCCGGGTTGATCCGGGACGGGGATGCCCCGGCGCGGCAACAAGCCGCGTGCGCCGAGACCTAAGCGTGTACCGGCCCGGACGACGGCCCGTAAATACCGGGAGGGTAGCTGCGGGCCTGATTCATAGCCGATGGCCGGTCTACGGAGAATCCTGTACCAGTTGAATGCGGCGCGCTTGAACGCCATATCCTGATTTGTCTGCAATTCCGAAAAATCCTGTTTAGGAGACTAAAACCCGTGCAAACCGTAAATGCCGTTGTCCGGTTCTGCCGAATCGCAGGTCTCTGGATCGCCCTTTTGGCCGCCCTGTCGGTCCAGGCCGGGACTTACGACCTGGCCATAGACAAGAAGACATTGAATCTGACCGGCCGGGAGCGCACCGGCATCGCGGTCAACGGCTCGTTTCCGGCGCCTACCTTGCGCTGGCGGGAGGGGGAAGATGTGATATTGCGCGTGACCAATCGGTTGCACGAGCCGACTTCGATTCACTGGCACGGCATCGTGCTCCCCTACGACATGGACGGCGTGCCCGGCATCAGTTTTCCCGGCATTCCGCCCGGCGAAACCTTCACTTACCGCTTCAAGCTCGGACAGAGTGGAACCTACTGGTATCACGGACATTCGGCGCTGCAGGAACAACTGGGACTCGTGGGCGCGATCGTCGTCGATCCCGCGAAGGGCGAAACCGAAACCTACGATCGCGAATACACGGTGATCCTGTCGGACTGGTCGGACGAGAACCCGTATCGGGTGCTTTCGAAGCTGAAAAAGCAGAGCGACTATTACAACTTTCAGAAGCGCACCGTGTTCGATTTCTTCCGCGATCTCTCCGACAAGGGGTTCAAGGAGACCATGGCCGATCGCTTGGCCTGGGGCGCAATGCGGATGGACCCGACCGACATCGCCGACGTCACCGGCTACACCTACACCTTCCTGGTCAACGGTCAAGGTCCCGATGCCAATTGGACGGCTCTGTTCAAGCCCGGCGAACGCATCCGGCTTCGCTTCGTCAATGGCGCGGCGATGACCCATTTCGACGTGAGAATACCGGGACTCAGGATGCGGGTCGTCCAGGCGGACGGACAGGACGTGGAGCCGGTCGACGTGGACGAGTTCCGTATCGCCGTCGCGGAGACCTATGATGTGCTGGTCGAGCCCCGCGAAGCGAAGGCTTACACCGTTTTCGCGGAAGCCATGGACCGGAGCGGCTATGCCCGAGCGACCCTGGCTCCGCGCCGGGGCATGAAGGCGGAAGTCCCGCCGCTGCGGCCCAGGCCCTTGGTGACGCTGGCCGAGATGGCGGCGGCCCACGGTATGGATCACGGCTCCGGAACTGGTCCGCATGCGGCCATGACGCATCCGCCGCAAACGGAAACCCGGACGAATGGCGGTCATGAAGCTCACGATATGGCGGGCATGGATCATTCCGCGATGCCGGAGATGAACCACTCGATGTCTCCGCATGCCGGCCACGAAGGCCATGCCCTGGCGGAGCCTATCGAAGAACGCGCCGGCACGGGGCATCGGGTGCTATCGTATGCCGATCTCAAGAGCGCGGAGAAGCATGCGGACTGGCGCGAGCCCGATCGGGAAATCGTTCTGCGCCTCACGGGTACGATGAACCGCTATATCTGGTCCGTCAACGGCAAGAAATACTCCGAGGCCGAGCCGATACGCCTCAAGTACGGCGAGCGGGTGCGGTTCACCTATATCAACGAGACCATGATGAATCACCCGCTACACCTGCACGGCATGTGGCAGGACCTCGATACCGGCAAGGGGCCGTTCAACCCGCGCAAACACGTGGTCAACGTCAGGCCGGGCGAAACCGTGCGCGTCGACGTGCCGGTGGATGCACCGGGCGAATGGGCGTTTCACTGCCATTTGGTCTATCACATGGAAACCGGGATGTTCCGCAAGATCATCGTGGAGACTTCCGATACGGCTGCGAAAAAGGGCGCTTGACGAACGTGATCCCGAGTCTCGAACGGCATCGAATGCCAGCTTGCGCCGCGGCTGTCTTGGCCATGCTCGCCAGTGGCCATGCGGCCGCTCAAATGGACGACGCGATCTACAACTATCTCGGGTTCGAACGGTTCGAGTACGAGGGGAATGGCGACATTCACCTTTTCAAATGGGATATCGAGGGCTGGACCGGCAGCGACTACAACAAGCTGTGGGTAAAGAGCGAGGGCGACTACGTCTTCGATCAGAATATCTTCGGGCGGGCCGATCTCCAGTTGCTCTACAGCCGAAACATCGCCACCTTCTGGGACGCCCAGGTCGGCATCCGCCGCGCGTTCGAGCCGGAACGCACCTTCGACGGCGTCATCGGTATCCAGGGACTCGCGCCTTATTTCTTCGAAACCGAAGCGGCGATGTTCGTCAGCGAAAACGGCAACGTCCTCGGCCGCTTCAAGCTCGCCTACGAGCTCTTGCTGACCCAACGGCTCATCGCTCAGCCCCGGGTCGAAATCAACGTGTCCGCGGACGACATCGAGAACCGCGGCGTGAAGGCGGGCATCACCGAACTGGAAGCGGGACTCAGGCTGCGCTACGAAATCGTGCGGGAGTTCGCGCCTTATATCGGCTTCGATTACGTCGAGGAACAGTCGCTCAGAGAGCACAAGCACAGCGTAAGGGCGGTGGCGGGTATAAGGGCCTGGTATTAGAACGTTAGTTCGGCGGTGATGATCGGGAAATTCGTAGGTCCGCAATCCTTTGCCGACCAAGCCCCTTGCCAACCCAGCTACATTACTTGGCAATCGTGATGCTGGGTACGCCTAATTGGGGCAGTTCCGTTACCGTCATTTGGAACAATTGGGACAGCAAGCGAAAAGCTTCCCGGTTCCAGGGATAACCCGTGTCCGGACGCACGGCATAATAGTGGCCCTGGTATTTGACCGCCAAATCCGCACCCGAGGGCGCTCTCTCCGACTCCAATACGCCCATGGCGCTGACCGGGTTCTCCGCTACCTCCGGCGTCCTAGGGTCCTTGGGTACGTCATACTCCTGCTCTTCCGCGATCCCGCGTCCCAGGAAATTCAGGATATTGTGGAAACTGCGCAACCGGAACTTCCCGTGTATGGGATATTCGCCGCCGGGATAATCGGCGCGAATATCGACGGTCAGTTCGTCGGACGCGCTGGTCTCCGCCGCTTCGTTGAGGCGAATGCGCTCGTCATTTGAAAGAAGATTGGGATCATAGTTCGTGATCACGATCCGTCCGGTCACCGGCTTCGACAGACGGTACAACTGTTTCGAGGCGTCATAATCTACCGCGAACTCCTTCTGCAACGCGGCCAGCGCTTCCGGCGTCACCTGATCGGCCGGATACTCAAAGCTTTGTCTGAACTGTAAAGGTTCTACGTAAAGCGCATTGCGATCCTGAATCGAGGACAGATGGAGAACGAGGCGTCGGAATGTCGCATAGCCCCGGTCGGACGGCCGGTTGGAAAACGCAACGACCTCGCCTTGGCGATACATTCGGAATTCGCTGGTGATGAGCCGCAGTACGAGATCGATGTCTGTCCCTTGCCGTAGGAGCATGGTCAGCTTGTTTTCCTGGATGGGCGTCAGCAGCCGTCTGGTGAATTCCTCGCCCTCGATCGGCACGATGCTGATGGTCGGATTTTCCGCGGCACTGCCTCCGAAGAGGGGCATTAGCAAGCCCCCGTTATTGCCGGTCAAGGCCGGCGTAACGCCGGCGTTCACCTGAAAATTGAAGGTCGCTGCGATGTTCGAGACCCCTGTAAAGTGAATGGGATGATGATGGCGCGCCCGAGCGATATTCAAAAGCAACTGCCGGGAGAGGAGATCGGTTGTGACCTCGTCGTAGGCCATGACCGCGTGATTGAGTGTGACCGGAGACACGCAACCGGCAAGACCTCCGACTGCGAGGGCGACCAGAGCGTACTGACCCAGCCTGGCTGGCCACGGAAAACAATGCATATCACCCCCCTGAACGATGCATTTAATGGATAATCTAGAGCGTTTTCATCTCTGATGTACGCTCCAATAAGGAAGCGGCCTTCGGCAGCAAGTCGGTTTGAAGCGGGTCTCGCCCCGCGGGCGAGTTACTTGTGCAAACCCCATCCCTGGGATTTGCCCTTCGGGCCAGCTATCGGCTGTCCAAACTCGCTCCCGGCGAGTTTGTCTTTGCTTGCCCAAAGAAAAGTAACCAAAAGACAAATCGGCCTGGAGCCGATTTGGACGCACGCAGTGCGCCCGAAGGGTTCGCGCTAGGGATGGTGCGAATCAGCGGGCACCCGGATGGCGCGCTGATCCTGCGCGTCGCCGGCTTACGCCGGGGGCGACAGAAGGCACTTCCTTGTGCCTCTGTCGCCGCACGCGATCCTTCGCGTGCCCCTACGGGCGATTCCACCTCCAGCCGACGATGCTCGGGCGCGCCATACGGGAAAATTCAGCAATGCCGTACACCTGATTAGAAAACGCTCTAGATGTCTTGGACATAGGCTGTTCTGCCCCGCAATCGGAGTGCAACAGCCTCGACGGCATTCCGGAAGCCAACGAAAGCGGCGTCCCAGGTACGGGGCGTATTCCGCAACAGCCGTGAGCGGTAACGGCGTCGCAAGTCGCGCTCCGACAGCAGTCGCTCCAGGCCATTCCGAAAAGCCTCGCGGTCCGCGAGGGGTACAACGAAACCGGTCTCTCCGTGCCGCACGATTCGCGCAGCTTCCCCGACGTCCGTGGTCACGATGGGAAGGCCCACGGCCGCCGCTTCCGCCAAAGCCATACCGTAAGCTTCATATCGGCTGGCAAAGGCGAAAACATCCATTGCGCCGAGCAACCGCGCCAGTTCCGGCGTATCCAGAACGCCGTGAAGGAAAATCCGGGTTTGCAGTCCGAGATCCGCGACGCGTGAGCGGAAGCGCCGGGCATAGTTCGGGTCGATCCGGTCGTCGCCCGCAACGTGCCAAGCCCAGTCGCAATGTCCGAGTCCGGCCAGGATTTCGAGCAGTTCAGTCAGCCCTTTTGCGGGAAGCAGATTGGCGACGGTCGCGATTTGAACCGGTTGGTTCGTTGACCGCTTGCCCGATGCTTGTCTCGCGGCAAGAAACGCCGCGTCGACTGCGGGTTCGCACAGGAAAGCCGGCTTACCGGGGTAGCGCCGTTCGAGCAGATGTCGAATCGATAGTCCGGTCGCGATGAAAAACCGGATGCGTTCCGCCGCCCGCTCGAACGGGTCTCTCTGTTCATTGCGCCGGTCCGCATCGAGCAGCGGGTTCAGAAACGGGACATAATGCACCAAAAGCCCATGAATCGGGCCGTCCGGAGCCGTCGGACAATGTGGCAAGTCTTCCAAAAGCAGGCTGTCCCACAGCACAATCGCATCCCGAGGCAAGGGCGGGACGCTGCCGTTCGGCGCGACCTCGACGCTTTCGAGCGGAAAGCCGCTTTCTCGCGCCTGGGCTATCATCCGGCGATTGAAGACATTGCCGCCGGATGGGCGGGCGTCGAGCGGCGGATGAAGAAATACGAGTCTCATCCTCATCAACCGAAACAACCAGAATGAACCATACGTTATCTCTTGAATCCAGATTGGTCGAATGGAGCGACCGCCATGCGATGCTGATGCTCCTTGCAATCGGGGGGCTGTGGTTCGAGGTGCCGCCCGAACTCCTCGCAGCGATGGCCGCCGCCTCGTTCCTCGGTCTGATCCGGCAGTTCCATCGCGAATGGACGCCCGGCCCGGCGTTCGGCGCGGCCAATGCGGTCACGCTGGCTCGGCTGGCCGGCACGTTTTTTTTGCTGCTCTTTCCGATCGGGAACGGCTGGTATTTGGCGGCCCTCGCGCTGATCATCCTGTGTGCCGACGGCGTGGACGGCTGGCTGGCCCGGCGTCGCGGCCTGTCTTCCGCCTTCGGCGAGCGTTTCGACAACGAAGTGGACGCCTTCTTTTTCTTAAGTCTATGCGTGCTCGTCCACAAGCGCGCGGATCTCGGCGCCTGGGTGCTATTTCCGGGCGCCTTGCGTTATTTGTTCGTACTGTACATCAGAGTCGCGGGGCCGCCCCGACGCGTCGCGGCCGGCAACCGGTTCACCCGTTCCGTTTCGCTGATCGCCATCATCGTCTTCATCCTGTGCTTGCTGCCCATCGACCTATACCGTGCCGGCACGGCGGCGACGGCTACGGCGGCTTTATGCGCCTCTTTCCTATATTCCCTGGTTCAACTTTATCGGCCCCGACTCCCGGAGTGATGTCATGCGTCTCCGCACCACGCCGATAAAAAACTTGGACGACGTCCGGGTGTTTTTCGATCGTCTCGCACCGGCTTATCGCGACTCCCACGGCAAGGCGGAAAAGCTTCTGCGCTACCGGCTCGGCATCATCGCCTGTCTGCTGGAAAGCACCGGGCGCGGCGTCCTGGTCGAAATCGGGTGCGGCACCGGGATGCACCTGTTTCCTTTGGCCGACAGGTTCGAACGCGTGCACGGCACCGATCTGTCTCCCGCCATGATCGAGCAGGCGGAGAATTTCCGCCTCCGGCATCCACGGGCGGAGCATATCCGTTTGAGCGTCGCGCCCGCGGAAAGCTTGACCCCGGTGGGCGATGCCGAAGCGGATGCGGTACTTTGCGTCGGCGCTTTGGAACACATGCTCGACCAAGGTCGGGCATTGCGCGAAGCCTTCCGCGTGCTCAAGCCCGGCGGCGTCTTCGTGTGTCTCACGCCGAATGGCGATTACGTCTGGTACGTCAGCTTGGCGCCTCGGCTGAAGCTCGACACCCGGCATCTCAGCACGGACCGATTTCTCGGCCGCAAGGAGCTGAGCGAGTTGCTGGATTCCGCCGGATTCGAGGTCGATCGCGTCGGCTGTTGGACGTTCATCCCGCGCGGCGACATGCCGGTTCATCTCGGCCGGGTACTGACACTGCTGGACGGCGTCGGACGTCTCCTACACATCCCTTCCCTTCGGGGCGGGCTCTATTGCCGCGCGGTCAAGCGCGCCTGATCGATCGGCCCGAAGCCCTTCGGGTTATCATTACGCCCGCTCCCCGGCCGGGGCCCTAGCGCCGATCGAACCTGCCGGGCGCCCGAACCGATTTTTCCGTTTCCGACCGATACTAAAAAAAACCGATGTTGTATTACCTCGAACCGAACAAAGATTATAGAAACGATAGCCTGCGCCACGGCGCCGAGTTTTCCGCGGAAGACATTCGCATCGATACCGCGAAGCATTACGACGACTGTTACTGGGATTACCGGACCGCGTGGTTCGACAACGAAAATCTGGCCCTGCATTACGGCTATTGGGACAAGAACACCAAGACCCATGCCCAGGCCTTATTGAACAAGAATCGCATCCTCGCCGAAATCGCCGGCATCAAGCCCGAGGATCATGTTCTGGATGCGGGATGCGGCATCGGCGGCAGTTCGATCTGGCTGGTGAAGCACGTGGGTTGCAGGGCTACCGGCATCACCGTCAGCGCCAAGCAGGTCGAGCACGCGAAGCGCAACGCCAAGCGTCACGGCGTTTCCGCCAAGGTGGATTTCCATGAGGCCGATTTCTGCAAGACGCCGTTTCCGGACGAATCCTTCGACGTGGTTTGGGCGGTCGAGAGCAGTTGCTATGCGACCGACAAACGGGATTTTTTCAAGGAGGCATACCGCTTGCTGCGTAAAGGCGGCACCCTGATCGCCTGCGACGGCTATACGACGCGCCGGGAGTTCAACGAGGAGGAATGGCGCGCGGTCATGGACTGCCTGAACGGATGGGCCGTACCGAATCTAGCCAGCGTCGAGGAGTACCAGGCCGGCATGGAAGAATGCGGATTCCGCGACGTGCACATCACCGAAGCCACGGCCGAAACCATGCCCTCGTCCCGCAGGATGTACCTGACCGCCTTGTGGACCTATCCCATGCAGTTGACCATGCAATGGCTGGGACTCCGCAGCAAGGCCCAAACCGCGAACTTCAAGGTGGCGCTCGCCCAGTACAAGGTATTCCGGGACGGTTTGGTCCGCTATTGCATTTTTCGCGCGAAAAAGTAGGACGGAGGCCTCTATCCGCGGCAGGTACCGCTGTGCACGGGCCTTATTCCATTTATCGAAACAACGGAAAGTATCTTTTGGTAGGTCGTGTCCCAGTGGGAGAGGACTTATTCAGAGCTTTCTTACGGAAACTCTGAACAAGTTGATTCCGTTCACGCCCTTCGACAAGCTCAGGACAGGCTTGTCGAAGGACTTAATCAGAGCTTCCTTGACGGCATTGAGGCAACGGGTCGGCGCGTCTGCTCTGCATACGTGGGCATCGACCTTCAATTCATCCCCGCCTCACTCCTCCGGGAGCATTTTCCGGATCGTCGCGACGCGCCGAAGTGCCGAGCGCATTCGACGAGCCTTGCTCCGATCTTTGTTATAATCGCGCGACCCAATCCCCTAACGCCTCCGTTCCATCATCCGTCCCACCTTCAATGCCCGAGCACATCCTGTTTCTCACCGGCAAGCTGGCGGAAAAGCAGTTGCGCCGCACTCTGGAGGAGATGGAGCCGGAGTTTGGGTATACGGTGCACCAGCTAGGGCTGACGGTGGCGGCGTTGATGACGGCGGACATGATCCGGCGACGGCTCAAGGACACGTTCGGGGCCGACCGGGTGCTGGTGCCGGGGCGCTGCCGAGGGGACCTGGAAGCCTTGTCCAAGGACATGGGCATCACCATCGAACGGGGGCCGGAAGAACTGCACGATCTTCCGGAGTTTTTCGGCAAGAAGAAGAAAAAGCCGGACATTACGCGCTACGAACTCCGCATCTTCGCGGAAATCGTCGACGCCCCCCGGCTGGATATCGACGGCATTCTGCGCCAGGCGCGGGACTACCGGAAGGATGGCGCCGACGTGATCGATGTCGGCTGTTTGCCGGAGACGCCGTTTCCGCATCTGGAGGAAGCGGTCCGCGCGCTCAAGGCCGAGGGGTTTCAGGTCAGCGTCGATTCGCTGGAAAACGACGATCTGCTGCGGGGCGGAAAGGCGGGCGCCGACTACCTGCTCAGCCTTCATGAAGACTCGTTGTGGATAGCCGATCAGGTGTCCTCGATCCCGATTCTGATTCCCGCCAAGCACGGCGACCTGGATTCGCTGGATCGGGCGATCGAAGCCATGCGCGTCAAGTGCCGGGAATTCATCGTCGATCCGATCCTGGATCCCATCCATTTCGGATTCACCGAGTCGCTGGTGCGCTACCACGAAGTCCGGAAACGCCACCCCGACGTCGAGATCATGATGGGCGTCGGCAATCTGACCGAACTCACCCATGCCGACACCGCCGGCATCAATGCGATCCTATTGGGCATTTGCTCGGAGTTGCGCATCAAACAGATTCTCGCCACCCAGGTCAGCAAGCACGCGCGCAAGGCGGTGCGCGAAGCCGATCTGGCGCGTCGCATCCTGTTCGCCGCTCGTGAGCTGAACACCCTGCCCAAGCATATCGACGACGGGCTGATGGCCCTGCACGAACGCGCGCCGTTTCCCCTCAGCCGCGAGGAAATCGACGAAATCTACCGGCAAATCAAGGACCCGAGCTACCGCATCCTGATCAGCCCGGAGGGCGTGCATGTCTTCAACCGAGACGGCTTTCACACGGCGACCGATCCCTTCGAGCTTTATCCGAAGCTGGGCGTGGAAACCGACGGCGGTCACGCCTTTTACCTCGGGGTCGAGCTGGCGCGGGCCCAGATCGCCTGGCAGCTCGGCAAGCGCTACGCCCAGGACGAGCCGCTGCGATGGGGTTGTCACCTGGACGAGCCCGAGCCGACCGTCGATCCGCACGCCTACAAGCCGGCGGGGTCGACTTTGCAAAAAGCGCCGGGCGTTCAGGACGATACCCGCTCTGCAGGAGTAGAGAGCCTTCGTTCAAAAACTGATCACCCTCACCCTGACCCTCTCCAATCGCAACCGGTCGTCCTGGGAGTACCGGGACGACCCTTCCTAGAAGGAGAGGGAACTGCCGATACGAAAGACGAAGAATGATTCGCGAAACCATCATCACGAGCTGTTCGCCCATGGGCGTGCCGCATATCGCGCCCATGGGCGTGCACGTCCTGGACGGCGAATTGCTCATCATGCCGTTCCGGCCGTCCACGACGCTGGATAACGTTCTGGCCACCCGTGTCGCCGTCGTCAATTACACCGACGACGTGCGCGTGTTCGCCGGCTGCCTGACCGGCCGGCGCGATTGGCCTCTCTGTCCGGCGGAACGCGTTCCCGGGCAGCGGCTCGCGGAGACCCTCTCCCATGCCGAACTGGAACTCCTGCGTTGGGAGGAGGACGAACAGCGGCCGAAGCTTTACTGCCGGGTCGTCCACGAAGTGAATCACGCCCCGTTCCGCGGCTTCAACCGGGCGCAATATTCGATACTGGAAGCGGCGATTCTGGTCAGCCGTTTGCACATGCTGCCGTGGGACAAGATCGAATCCGAACTCGCCTATCTCCGCATCGGCTTGGACAAAACGGCGGGACCGGCCGAGCTCGAAGCCTGGGGCTGGCTCATGGAAGCGGTCGAAGCGTTCGAACGGACCCGCTCCAACAAGGCGGTTCGCACATGACCGGCATGCTCGCGAGCGTCTCGGGCCTTGCCGAAGTCTTGCAGGTTCGGGAAATCGGCGTCGATATCATCGATTTGAAAAATCCGGCCCAAGGCGCCTTGGGCGCTTTGCCCGTCGTCGAAGTCGGCCGCATCGTCGGTCGCTTGGATGGCGCACGGCCGGTCAGCGCCACCGTCGGCGATCTGCCGATGGACCCCGATGTCGTATTGCCCGCCGTGGAAGCGATGGCGGCGACCGGCGTCGACTACGTGAAAATCGGCTTTTTCTCCGGCGGAGACTGGGACGGCGTCATCCGTGGCTTATCCCCCCTCGCCGGCCGCGGCATCCGGCTGGTCGCCGTCCTGTTCGGCGACGAATCGCCGGAACTCGATTGGGTCGGAGAGTTCGCGGCGGCGGGTTTCGTCGGAGCCATGCTCGACACACGCGACAAAAGGAAAGGATCGCTGCGGCAAGCCTGCCCGGACGATCTTCTCCGTGCCTTCGTTTCGGAAACCCGTGGCCGGGGACTCTTGTGCGGATTGGCGGGATCGCTGCGAGTACCCGATATCGCGCCGCTCCTGGCGCTGAAACCGGATTACCTGGGCTTCCGCGGCGCTCTGTGCGGCGGGGACCGTACCGATGCCTTGGACCCCGAATCCGTGCTCACCATCTCGAACCTGGTTCGCGGCGAAGCTTCGCCCAAAACCACCACTATAGTTCAGGACATCGATGCTCTACGATTTGCTCCGTCCCCTGCTGTTTCGGCTCGACCCCGAAACCGCCCATGATTTTAGCTTGACCGCGCTCCAGGCGTTGAGCCGGTTGGGACCGCTGAACCCGCTTGGCCGGCCGGCCGCCGTCGGTCCGAAAACGGTGATGGGGCTCGATTTCCCGAATCCGGTGGGGCTCGCGGCCGGGTTGGACAAGAACGGCGATTATATCGATGGCCTCGCCGCGTTGGGTTTCGGCTTCATCGAAATCGGCACGGTGACGCCTCGTCCTCAACCGGGCAATCCCAAGCCGCGGCTGTTCCGCCTGCCCGAGGCCGAGGCGCTCATCAACCGCATGGGATTCAATAACAAAGGTGTGGATTACCTGGTCGAGCGGGTCAGAAAGGCGCGTTACCGGGGCATTCTGGGCATCAATATCGGCAAGAACCGCGACACGCCTTTGGAGCGGGCGTTGGACGATTATTTGATTGGCCTGCGCAAGGTTTATCCTTGTGCGAGTTACGTCACGGTCAACATTTCCTCGCCCAACACGCCCGGCCTCCGCGACCTGCAGGCTGGCGAAAATCTGGAGCATCTGCTGTCCGGTCTGCGGGATGAGCGGGAAAGTCTGACCCGGGTCCACGGCCGGCGCGTGCCCTTGGTCATCAAGATCGCGCCCGATCTCGATCCGGGGCAGATCGAGCAGGTGGCGGGCGCCTTGGTCGGATTCGGCATCGATGGCGTGATCGCCACCAATACCACGGCCTCGCGCGAAGGCGTGGAAGGGCTTCTTCACGGCCGTGAAACCGGCGGACTCAGCGGCCGCCCTCTTTTCGGCAGGTCGACCGCGGTCGTGTCCCGCCTTGCCCAGGCTTTGCGGGGCGCCGTGCCCGTCATCGGATGCGGCGGCATTCTGAGCGCCGAAGACGCGCACCGGAAATTCGAAGCCGGCGCGGACTTGATTCAAGTTTACACCGGCTTCGTCTACCGCGGGCCGGCCTTGATTCGGGAGATTGCCCGAACCTCGTGACGACACCGCCTGGTGCAAGCTCCAACGGCTCGAAAAATTCCGACTAAACTTGTGACTCAGGTCCCATAACGATAACTACATCTCAGAGATCGAGCCATGCTGAAATCTTTCGTGGAGAAACTGAATTTGTCTCGCCAGATGTATCTGGCCACGGGTGTGGGCATCCTCGGCGTCGCGTCCGTGACTTTCATGAGCATCAAGGCGGCCGGCGAGAATGACCACCTGAGCGGCGTCATCGTGACCGCAGTCGTGGCATCGCTCATCATGCTGATCTTGGCGGTCTATCTAGGCCGGCATTCGGCGAGACGCGCCGAAAAGCTGGTGGATGCGCTGAGCGCGATGGCTGCCGGCGACTTCACCTGGAAAGTCTCGTTGGATGGCAAGGACGAGTTCGCTTGGATGGCATGGAAGTGCAACACCGTGTGCAAGAGTCTGACGAGCATGATGCGGGATATCGTGAAGGATGCCGAGCAGGTGGCCGCGGCGGCGGAAGAATTGTCGACCATCACCGAACGAAGCCGGCAGCGTGTCTTCAATCAGGACCAGCAGACCGGGCAAGTCGCGTCGGCCATGACGGAAATGTCGGCAACCGTTCACGAGGTCGCCCGGAACGCTTCCCGCGCCGCCGAGGCCGCCCAGGACGCCAACGAACAGGCCAAAAACGGTACTGCGGTCGTCAAACACACCATCGAAAGCATCAATGGCCTTGCAACCGAAGTGGAAAGAACCTCCGAAGCCATCAACAAGCTGAAGGAGGACAGCGTCGCCATCGGCGCCGTTCTGGACGTCATCCGGGGCATCGCCGAGCAAACCAATCTGCTCGCGCTCAACGCCGCCATCGAAGCGGCTCGCGCCGGCGAACAAGGGCGGGGATTCGCGGTGGTCGCGGACGAGGTGCGAACCCTGGCAAGCCGAACGCAACAATCGACCCAGGAAATTCAAGGCATGATCGAACGCCTCCAGGCCGGGGCGAATCAGGCCGTGTCCGCGATGGTGCAGGGCAAGAGCGCGGCCAAGACCAGCGTCGATCAAGCGATCAACGCCGGCGAATCGCTGGAAATCATCAATCGCTTCATCGACACCATCAAGGACATGAACACCCAAATCGCGGCGGCCGCCGAGGAGCAAAGCATCACCGCCGAAGAGATCAACCGCAACGTGGTCAACATCAGTGGGATTTCTCATGAAACGGCACAGAGTTCCGAGCAGACCGCGGCCGCGAGCGAGGAACTGGCGCGCCTAGCCTCGCACCTTCAGGAGCAGGTCGGCCGCTTCAAGATCCGTTAGGGAAGCTCTGAATAAGCTCTCTCCCGCTGGGACAAGCCTGTCCTGAGCCTCAGGACGAACGGTAACCTATTGATTCCGTTCTCGGTGAGCTTGTCGAACGCTCTCCTGAGCCTTGTCGAAGGGCGTGAACGGAATCAACTTGTTCAGAGTTTCCTTTACTTTCCCGAAAAAAAGAGGATGGGCATGGCTTAAGGCCTGTGTCCATCCTGCGCGTTGAACCCGATATCGGCTGCCAGCCGGGGCAATGCCGGTCCGAACCGACGTCCGATTCGGGAAGTGGCGGCTGAGCTGGTCGGCTGACGGGATTCATTCAATGTCCGTATATCTCCTTGAATCTAAGGAGGCGGTTTTTTGCGATAATCTCCGCTTGCGTTTTGCTTCTTTCAACTCCAGACCTGCCGATGAAATCCAAACCTACACCGCTGAAATCCGTACCCGCACTGAAAGCCGCGGCCCAGCGCGCTCTCCAGAGCGGGTATTTCAAGGACGCGATCGCGGTGCTGAAGGATCTTTTGAAACAGGAGCGCGGGCCGGAGTCGGAAGACCTGCTGGCCGAGGCTTATCTGGGACGTGCCCGCGAACTAGCCCGAAAGGGAATGTTCCAGGAAGCGGCCATGCTATGGGAGAACCACGCCAGCCTTCGCCCGGGCACTCTGTCTTCCGGGGAGTACCTGACCTGGCTGCTCAAGGCCGGGCAGATGGTGAAGCTCGGCCAGGCGCTGGCAGCGGTCCCCGATGACTTTGCCGCCTCCGCGTCCGGGCGGCGTCTGATCGAGGCCGCGGCCTTGCTGGCCCTGGAAAACGACAAGCTGCTCGATGCCCTGCCCATGCAGCATGCCATCGTCCGGCAGCAGCCGCTGCTCCGGAAAGCCCTCGCGGCTTATGCGGAGCGCCGGGACGCCGAAGCGGAGGACTGCCTGAGGCAGGTACCGTCCCGCTCGCCGTACCGCAATCTGCGCACCCTGCTCAAGGGGCTGCTCGCGCTGGAGCGCGACCCCGCCGAAGCGTCGAAAATCCTGGAACGCGTTGATCCGGATTCGGCCTGCCAGAAGTTGGCTGCGATTTTGTGCGAACAGATCGTAACCCCTGTGCCGGACGTGGCGGCTTATCTCAAGCTTCCGCCGAAGCGGCGTGCCGTCGTCGACAAGCTGAAAGGCTATGGCAAGAAGGAACTCGCGTTGTTACGGGACATCCAGAACGCCGCCCAAGCCAAGGGCGTTCGGCCGCTACTGGAAGCGGTCCTGCGTCACCGCACCGAACTGGGGGAGGCCGAGAGCCGCCGCTTCTGTCTCGCGGCCCTGGTGGACTCTCCGGAGGCCATCCCGTTTTACGAGCGGGCGTTCGGCAAGCTCACCCCGATCGAGCAGTGCCGCATCAAGGCGCTCCACGCCGAGGCGATACACGATCGTCCAGAGGCGAGCCGGTATTGGCACGAATACATCGAGCTCTTGAAGACTGCCCCCGAGGGCCGCGACGAACCGCTCACCCAGGCTCTGATCTTCCGTCATGTGGCCGATCTGGCCGAAAAGGAAGTTCCCGAGTTGGCGATCGAATTCCTGGAGCGGAGTCTGGAACTGGACCCGGACGACAAGGCGACTTACCTGAGACTGATCGGGTTATTGGAGCAGTTCGACGACGCCAAGGCCGCCCTGTCGTGGCTGGACCGCGCCGTGAAGCGTTATCCCAAGGATCCGGAGATTCTGCTCCCTGCGATGCGGGCGGCGCAGCGCCGCAAGGCGTTCAAGAAAGTCGCGAACTATGCCAAGACCCTCCTGGAAATCGATCCCATCAACAGCGATGCCCGCCGCTTTCTGCTGGAAGCCCATCTGGGCCACGCCCGCAAGCAGTTGAAAGCGAGGCGCCTGGATCTCGCGGAACCGGAACTGGCCGCCGCGCGCAAGCTCGATCCCCAGCGGCGCAATGCGGCGCTGCCCTGGCTCGAGGGGCTGTTGGCCTACTGGCAGGCCGACAACGAACGCTGCCGGTGTCTGTGGCGGGAGGCGTGGACCGCCGCGGGCGGCGGCGCGGCGGCCTGGTTCCAGTGGGCGATCGAAGTGCTGGCGGCCGATATGCCTTTGAAGGGTCCCGATAGGCTCGTCCAGAGACTGGACAAGCAGCATTCGTCGGACAGGGCGGAACTCATGGCCCTGGTCAGGCTGCTCGGCCAGTACCGAGAGGAGGGGCGGCAGAATCTCTCGCAAGTTCTCCACAAGCTGACGCCGATGCTGAAGCGGAGCTTCAAACAGGCGGAGCTGTCCGAGGAGGATTTCTTCGGCCTCTGCCAAGGCTTCGCCGCTGTCGGTCAATACGAGCTCCTGGCCGAATGCGCGAAACAGGGGGCGAGGCGATACCGCTACCCGCCGGTGTTCGTGTATTTCGAGATTTACGCGAAATGCCGGGGCGATGCGGCCGGGCTGTTGCCCCTGGAGCAGATTCGGCTCCAGATGAATCTGGACCAGGCGCACCAGGAGGGAGACCGGCGTACCGCGGCCTTGATCGAGCAGTTCCTGCGCAAGCACGAGGAATCCCTGCAGGCCGATTTCCATGAGGCTTTTCCGGACGGGCTGGGGGGGCTCGACGAGGAGGCGGCGGAACGGTTCGCGGAGCGCATCGAGGAACTCGACCGCTTGTCCCCCGAAGAGAGAGCGAAGGAATTGCTGGGCGACTATCCGCCCGAGCAGCTCGAGAAACTGTCGGAGAAAGATGCGCTGGGTCTGATTCTCGACAAATTGCTGGGAGGTCTGGGTGTGGACGCGAGCCGGATTTTGGACGGACTGCCCCTGCCCGGCCGCGGTAAGAAACGCAAGAACAAGAAAAATTCCTAGGAGAGATCATGGAAACCCCTTACGAAGTGCTGGACGTCGAGGAAGACGCCGGCGACGAGGCGGTCAAGAAAGCCTATCTGCGCAAGGTCCGGGAATTCCCGCCGGAGCGAAACGCCGAAGAGTTCCGGCGCATCCGCGAGGCTTACGAACTCATCGAGACCGACAAGAAGCGCCGTGAATACCGGCTGTTCCATCGGGAAAAGCCCGACATTTCCGTGCTGCTGCGCCGGGTTCTGCGGCCGGGCCGGCCGGAACGGCCGGATGCCGGCACCCTGATCCGAACGCTGACCGATGGGCTGGCCGAGCATTTGTCCGAGACGCACACCGATTCATGATGGACGAAGCGAGCAAAATCCGTCTGCTGGAAGAGTTCCGGCAGTATCTCGATACGCCCGTGAGTTTGGATGGAGACGCGGGAACGCAAACCGATCTTTTCACTTTGTTCAGCGAGTTGGCGGCGCTACGTACCGAGGTGCGTAACGAGTCCCGCCAGTTCCGCACCGCACTCGATACGGTCGGCGAGGCGCACGCATGGCTGCGGGAAAGCCAGAGCAATCTGAACCGGACTTTGGAGCGGTTTCAAGGCGAGTTTTCCACCCTGCGCCGCAGCGCCCTGCGTCCCGCGCTGCTGGATCTTCTCGATGTGCACGACCGGCTTTCCGCGGGCCTCAAGGCGCTTAAGAACTACCGTCCGGTCAAGGGCTGGTTCCGCATCAAGTCGCGTCCGGAGGACCGGCGCTTCATCGAGAGCATCCGCGAAGGCCAGGGCCTGAGCCTCAGACGGCTGGAGGAAATCCTGGCGCGCCACGAGGTCCGGTCGCTGGAGGTCGTGGGGCTGCCCGTCGACCCTCATACCATGACCGTGGTGGAGCTGGATCGGCAGCCCGATCTCGAAAACGGTATCGTCACGGCGGAACTGCGCAGGGGATTTCTCTGGGGCGACGAAGTCTTACGTTTAGCGGAAGTCAGGGCCAACAAACTATGAACGACATCATCATCGGCATCGACCTCGGCACGACCAACTCGGAAGTGGCGATACTGAGGGAGGGCAAGGTCACCGTCATCCCCGACCGGGAAGGACGCAAGATCCTGCCGTCGTTCGTCGGCATCGGCGAGCACGGCGACATCCTGGTGGGCGAACCGGCGCGCAACCAGTACATCCTCTATCCGGAGCGCACGGTCAAGTCCATCAAGCGTCACATGGGCGAAGATCTCAGGGTGGATCTGGCGGGCCAGCAGTTCAGCCCGCAGGAAATCTCCGCCATCATCCTCAAGCGTCTCAAGGCGATCGCCGAGGATTACCTCGGACGGAGCGTGCACAAGGCGGTGATCACGGTTCCCGCCTATTTTTCGGACGCTCAGCGCCAGGCTACACGGGAAGCCGGGGAGATCGCCGGTCTCGAGGTGGTGCGCATCATCAACGAGCCCACGGCCGCGGCGCTGGCTTACGAGGCCAAGACCGAAACGCGCAAACGGATTCTGGTGTACGACTTGGGCGGAGGCACCTTCGACGTGTCGGTGGTGAGCATCGAGGACGATGTGGTGGAAGTCCTGGCCAGCCACGGCAACAACCGCCTCGGCGGGGACGATTTCGACGCCCGCATCGTCGATCATCTGGTCGAGCACATCAAGCGCGAGCACGACTTCGACATCACCGAGTCGCGGCAGATCATGGCACGCATCAACCGGGCCGCCGAGAGCGCCAAGCGAACCCTGTCCGACCAGCCCTTCGTGCGCATCGACGAGGAATATCTGTTCGAGAAGGAAGGGGCGCCCATCCATTTGTCGCTGGAACTGTCCCGTTACGAATACGAAGACATGATCGCGGACTATATCGACGAGACCCTGGAAGCGGTGCACATCGCCCTGCGCGGTGCCAACCTGACCGCTTCCGATATCGACGAAATCCTATTGGTGGGCGGCAGCACCCGCACGCCCGTCATCAGCGAGCGGCTGTTCGCCGAATTCCGCAAGGAGCCGCACCGGGACATCGACCCCGATCTATGCGTCGCCATGGGCGCGGCCGTTCAGGCCGGGATGATCGCGGGAGAATCGGTATCCTCAGTATTGGTCGACATCACGCCCTATACCTACGGCACTTCCGCCATAGCCGAACTCAACGGCGAACTCTACCCTTACGTCTATGTCCCCATCATCCGCAAGAACACGCCGCTCCCGGTAAGCAAGACCGAGGCCTTTTACACCAGCTTTGACGGCCAGCAGGAAGTGGATGTCCGGATTTACCAGGGCGAGGATCCGGACGCCCTGAACAACATCGAGATCGGTGAATTCAGGGTGAAGGGCCTGCGCAAGGTGCCCGCGGGCAACACCGTCACGGTCAGCCTGGATCTGGATCTGAACGGTATTCTGCACGTCTCGGCGCGGGAGAAGGACACCGGCCTTTCCAAGTCCATCACCATCAACAACGCCATCGCCCGTTTCCAGGGGGAGGAGATGGGGGCGGCCAAGGCGCGCATCGACGCCCTGTTCGAGAAGGCGATAGGCACCGTCGCCACCTTGGGGCAAAGCGAGGTCAAGGAACAGCAGCACACCGAGGTCACCGCCCGGGCGCTGGTGGAAAAGGCGGAACGGATGCTTGAGAAAGCATCCGAGGAAGATCGCGAGGACATGATCGACCTCATCGAAGAGATCAGGGACGGTATCGCCAAGGGCGATCTCCAGGCGGTCGAGGCGGCCATGGAACGCCTCGCCGACATTCTCTATTACCTCGATACCTGATGGAGCGCTGTCCCACCTGCCAGGCCCGGTTGCGGGACGAACCGGTGTGCGCCCGCTGCCGGACCGATTTGAGCCTGCCGCTCACCGTCGAGGCACAGGCGTGCGCGAAACTGCACCAGGCCGTCGCCCGGCTGGGCGCTGGCGACTCCGCTGCGGCCCGGCAGGCGCTGGAAGAATCGCTGCAACTCAAGCGTTTGCCTTTGGCCCTGCTGCTGCGGGGATTTTTGGTAAACCGCGGGCGCTGATCCTTTCGACCAGGGCGATGCCTTGTAACTCCATTTCTCAACCAAAAGAGCACAGGTCGATACGTCCTGGAAATCAAGACGCAAGCCGCGGGCCCAGCGGCGTTATGTCGCGAAGGGATTCGCGACCTACTGCGGCACGGTCGTAGGTCGGCAATCCTTTCCCAATCGCAAACGGTGTCTTCGGGAGCGCCGACGCCGCCCTTCCGACGAACCCGTTGGCCCAGCGGCCGGGTCTACCGAAGGGTCTTGAGAATTACCGGGACAGGCTTATCCCCGTCTACCTTTTAGAGGCTATCCCAGTAGGCCGTTCGCCCTGAGCTTGTCGAAGGGCTCAGGACAGGCCTGTCGAAGGACTTAATCAGAGCTTCCTTAACCACCTTGTCTGGTCGTTCGATAAAAGGAAACGGCGATGCCGGAACTGGCTGCGGATCAGAGCGGCTTCTTCCCGGCGTTCTCGAGGATCGCGCTCACGGCGGGATGCTTGAGTTTCCTGCGTTCGGTGATGGCATAGAACCGTTCCCGCACGGAATCGATCCGACCGACGGCTTCCACATCGTACTGACGCTGAATCTCCTCCTCGACCGCAGAGGGGGCGACGAACAGTCCGGTCCCGCTGCCGCCGAAGGTCTTGAGCAAGCCGCTGTCCTCGATTTCCGCCTGAATGTTCGGACTGAGGTTCTCGGCGTCGAACCACTGATCCAGCGAGCGGCGGAGCGCAGTATTGCCGGTCGGCAGCAGGAACGGCGCACCGCTGAGGGAACGGGGAAAGTCCGGACGGTAGGCCGCGGCTAACTCGGCGGTTCCGAACACGGTAACGCCGCATTCTCCCAACAGGTGGTTGAACGCTTTGGCGCCGTTCGGCGGCGTGACCGGGACGTCCGACAACACCAGATCGATGCCCTGCAGTGACATCTCCGCCAGTAGGCGCTCCGCCTTGTCTTCATAGCAGAGGATTTGCACCGACTCGGGCAGGTGGAAGGCCGGCTCGATCAGGCGGCAGGCGACCAGCTTGGGCAAAGCATCCGCCACGCCCACGACCAGGCGAAGCGCCCGTCCGGTCGGTCGGCCTTTGAGCGTGTTGCTCAGTTCCTGGCCCAGGGAAAAGATTTCATCCGCATAGTGGAATACGATGCGGCCCGTGTCGGTCAGCACCAGTTTGCGTCCGTTCTTATAGAATAGCTTTTCTCCGACGGCCTTTTCGAACACCGCCAACTGGGCGCTGATGGTAGGTTGGGCCAAGTGCAGCTTCTCCGAGGCGCGGGTCACGCTTTCCTCGCGCGCCACGTTCCAGAAATAAAACAGATGTTGATAGTTGAGGCGTCCCATACGAACAGAGCTATTGATTTTAGCTATAGCTGAGTTTCAAACATTCTATTTTATTATAATAAGCTCAATCTATAGGCTATGCTCCGTCAGCCAACTTCAGCGTGAATCAACGATGCAAAAACTCTTACAGGGGCTACATCGATTTCAGAACGACCTTTTCGGTTCGCAGCGCGAGCTGTTCGAGCGGTTGGCAAAAGGACAGCAGCCCGAAGTATTGTTCATCACCTGTTCCGACTCGCGCATCAACCCGAATCTGCTCACCCAGACCGAACCCGGCGAGTTGTTCATTCTGCGCAACGCCGGCAACATCGTGCCGCCCTATGGCGCGGTCATGGGCGGCGAAGCCGCCACCATCGAATTCGCGGTGGCCGGTCTCGGGGTCAAGGACATCATCGTCTGCGGGCACTCTCATTGCGGCGCGATGAAGAGCCTCTTGGAACCGCCGCCGGCCCGCGACTTCCCGGCCCTGAGCCAGTGGCTTTCCCATGCGGAATCCACCCGCCGCGTCGTCCGGGATAAGTATGCCGACCGGGAAGGCGCTTCGCTGCTCAATATAGCCATTCAGGAGAACGTGCTGTCGCAAATGGAAAGCCTGCGCACCCATCCGGTGGTGGCTTCCGGGCTGGCACAGGGCAAACTCAAACTGCACGGCTGGGTCTATAAGATCGAGACCGGCGAAGTATTCGGCTATGACGCGAGAAGTGGGCAGTTTTTGCGGCTGACCGAGCAGCGACCCATGCCGTCCGTTCCGGAACGTACGCTGGTGCCGATGGAAATTTGAGTCTTTCCGTTCCGCCGCCGAATTTTTTCCGAAATTCTGAGCGCCCGAATGCGGATTCGCACTATGAACGCACAAACCTCGCGGGTAGCTGGCTTTCGCGCCACGTGGAAGGCTGACCTTCTCGCTTCCATCGTGGTCTTCCTGGTAGCGATGCCGCTCTCCATGGGTATCGCCATCGCTTCCGCCGTGCCCATGGAAAAGGCTGCCCCGGTGGGCCTCATCACCGCCATCATCGGCGGCCTCGTCACCGGAGCATTGTCCGGCTGCACGCTACAGATGAGCGGGCCGGCGGCCGGCCTGGCGGTAATGGTCGCCCTGTTCATTCAGAACTACGGTTTCGAAACTTTGGGCATCATCGTGCTCCTGGGCGGACTGATGCAGCTGACCGCCGGCCTATTGCGGCTGGGCCAAGTGTTCCGGGCCGTTTCGCCGGCACTGATCCAGGGCATGCTGGCGGGGATCGGCATTCTGATCTTCGCCGCGCAGTTCCACGTCATGGTGGACGACATGGCTCCCGGAACGGGCAGGGAATTCGGCGGCATCATCAATCTCTGGACATTGCCGCAGGCGGTATGGAAAGGAATTTCGGAAAGCGTCCACCGGCCGGCGGCGAACCGGTCATCGACCGGGATAAGCTACATGCTGTCTTCCAGCAGCATGCCTGGGGGAATCATCATACGGAGCGACGCCCCACCACCGCCTAAGCATCAATAGCCGTTGTTTACCTGAACGAAATGATCAAGAAGATTCTCATCGCCAATCGGGGCGAAATCGCGGTGCGCATCATTCGCGCTTGCGCGGAGCTTGAGATTCGCTCGGTGGCCATTTATTCCGAGGCCGACCGCTTCGCGCTTCACGTCAAAAAGGCGGACGAAGCCTATTGCATAGGCTCGGAAGAGCTGGCCGGCTATCTGAATCCCCATCGCATCGTCAACCTGGCGGTGGAAACCGGTTGCGATGCGGTGCATCCGGGTTACGGTTTCCTTTCGGAAAACCCGGAACTGGCCGCCGCCTGCGCCGCTCGCGGCATCGTCTTCATCGGCCCGGACGCCGACACCATTCGGCGCATGGGCGACAAAACCGTCGCCCGCGAGATGATGATCCGCGCCGGCGTGCCGGTGACGCCGGGCAGCGAAGGCAATGTCGAGAGCCTGGATGTGGCGCTGAAAGAGGCGGAGCGTATCGGCTACCCGGTCATGCTCAAGGCGACCTCGGGCGGCGGCGGGCGCGGTATCCGGCGCTGCGATACATCCGAGGATCTGCGCCGGAATTACGAACGGGTCATTTCGGAAGCCACCAAGGCGTTCGGCAATGCCGAGGTGTTTCTGGAAAAATGCATCGAACGGCCGCGCCATATCGAGGTGCAGGTGCTGGGCGACCATCATGGCAACATCGTCCATCTGTACGAGCGCGATTGCTCGATCCAGCGCCGTAATCAAAAGCTCATCGAAATCGCCCCCTCGCCGCAGCTCACGCCAGAACAGCGCGAGCACGTCGGGCAGCTCGCGGTTCGCGCCGCCCGCGCGGCGAATTACCGGAATGCCGGGACCGTGGAGTTCCTGCTGACCGAGCAGGGCGAGTTTTATTTCATGGAGATGAATACGCGGATTCAGGTGGAGCACACGATCACCGAGGAAATCACCGGCTTCGACATCGTGCAGAAGCAGATCCGCATCGCCGACGGCGGGCCTCTGCCTTTCACGCAAGAGGACGTCAAAATCGCCGGCTACGCCATGCAGTTCCGTGTCAACGCCGAGGATCCGAAGAACGGTTTTCTTCCGAGCTACGGCCGCATCACGCGCTATTACGCGCCCGGCGGTCCCGGCGTCCGCATCGACACCGCCATTTATACCGGCTACGAAATCCCGCCCCATTACGACTCGCTGTGCGCCAAGGTCATCGTGCGCGGCCGGACCTGGGACGAGTTGCTCGCCCGCGGCCGTCGCGTGCTCGGCGACATGGCCATCAGCGGCGTCAGGACCACCATGCCGTTCTACCGGGAGATCCTCGACCATCCCGATTTCATCTCTGGACGCTTTGACACCGGGTTTCTTCAGGATCATCCGGAATTCCTGAACTATTCACTGAAACGCAGTCACGACGATGCGGCTTTGGCGGTCGCCGCCGCCATCGCCGCCCATGTAGGACTCTGATACCGCCATGAGCAAGGTTCACATTACCGACACCGTTCTGCGCGACGCCCACCAGTCCCTGATCGCGACGCGCCTTCGCACCGAGGACATGCTGCCCATTTGCGACCAGTTGGACCGTGTCGGTTATTGGTCGCTGGAAGTCTGGGGCGGCGCCACCTTCGACGCCTGCCTGAGGTTTTTGAAGGAGGACCCATGGGAGCGGCTGAAAAAGCTTCGCCGCGCCTTGCCGCATACCCGTTTGCAGATGCTGCTGCGGGGACAGAATCTCTTGGGCTACCGCCATTATTCCGATGATGTGGTGCAGGAGTTCGTCCGGCTCTCGGCGAAGGAAGGGATAGACGTATTCCGAATCTTCGACGCCCTCAACGACATTCGCAATCTGGAGACCGCCATAAAAGCGGTGAAGGAAACGGGCAAGCATGCCCAAGCCGCCATCTGCTATACCGTGAGTCCGGTGCACACGGTCGATCTTTACGTGGAGCAAGCCCGGGCTCTGGTCGAAATGGGCGCCGACAGCATCGCCATCAAGGACATGGCCGGACTCCTGACGCCCGCCGCGACCGCGGAGCTGGTTTCGGCACTCTCGGCCAGCCTGGGCGTGCCGCTGCATCTCCATTCCCACGCCACCTCGGGGCTAGCCGAAATGTGCGAGTTGAAAGCGGTGGAGCACGGCTGTACCCACATCGACACGGCCATATCGTCCTTTGCCGGCGGCACCAGCCACCCGGCGACCGAAAGCATGGTGGTCGCCTTGCGCGGCACCCCGTACGAGACCGGCCTGGATCTGGAGTTGTTGCAGGAGATCGCCGCCTACTTCGCCGAAGTGCGCAAAAAATATCGCCGGTTCGAGAGCGAATTCACCGGCGTCGACACCCGGGTTCAGGTCAACCAGGTGCCGGGCGGGATGATGTCGAACCTGGCCAAGCAGCTGGAAGAGCAGGGTGCGCTCGACCGCATACTCGACGTTTTCGACGAGATCCCCAGGGTGCGCCGTGATCTCGGCTATCCGCCTCTGGTCACGCCGACTTCGCAAATCGTCGGCACGCAGGCGGTGCTCAACGTGGTCACCGGTGAGCGCTACAAGTCCATCACCAACGAAGTCAAACGCTATCTCCAGGGGGGCTACGGCCGGCCGCCGGCACCGGTCGACCCGGATCTGCAGCGCCGCGCCCTCGGCCCGGAGCAGCCGATCGAATGCCGTCCCGCGGACCTTCTGTCTCCGGAGATGGACAAGCTGCGCGCGGAAATCGGCGACCTCGCGGAGAGCGAAACCGATCTGATGATCTACGCCATGTTTCCGGAAGTCGGACGGAAATTCCTCAAAGAACGTCGGGAAGGCCGGCTGCAGCCGGAACCTTTGGCTCTGCCGGAGGCGCCGTCGCAGCCGGCTGAGCGCGGCGAGGTGCCCACCGAGTTCAAGGTGTTCGTCCACGGCGAGGTCTACGACGTGCATATCACCGGCGCCAATTTCAACGATCAGCGCCACCGCCGGTTCTACATCACCCTCGACGGCGTGCCTCAGGAAGTCGACCTCGAGGTGCTGAGCGGTTACCGGCGTGGCGTCACGTCGAGCGGGCGTCCCGTTCCTGGCAAGCCGGGCGATGTGGTGACCGCGATGCCGGGCAACATCGTCGATATCCTGGTGCGGCTCGGGGATAAGGTGAGCGCTGGCCAAGGGGTCCTGGTCACCGAGGCGATGAAGATGGAAGCGGAAATCCAAGCTCCCGTCTCCGGCACGGTCGTCGCCATTCACGTCGCGAAAGGAGACCGGGTGAATCCGAACGAAGTGTTGATGGAAATCCAGGAGGACTCGGTTTCCACATAGCCTCAGTCGATTTCCGTAGACACGCCGCGCGCACTGGAAGAGTGCCGTTCAAGCTTGCTATCATGGGTTTGGAAACGCTAGTCGGTCGTCTGGATGAACTCCGAAGGCGTGACGAATCCCGACAACCGGACGTCAAGGAAGCTCGAAACAGTTCCATTCGGCTTTCGATAAGCGTAGGGTGGGGTAGCGCAGCGTAACCCACCGACCCTTCGACTTGGCTCAGGACAGGTCTGAGGTCGCTCGGTGGGTTACGGCCTCGCGGCCTAATTCCATTTTTCGAACAAAAAGAAAATTTGTTTAATGGTAGTCCGGGATAAGCCTGTCCTGAGCAACGTCGAAGGGCGTATTCCGGCTTACAACGTTTTCCTTTTGATTGAGAAATGGAATAACTCACCTAACAAAATTAATGCTTTTTTGAAAGCGATTCGGAATAAGCCCTCGCCCGCCCGCGGCCTTGGCGAATCAACACTGAGGAAGTCACCATGAACATTCGTGAAGAACTGGAAAAATTTCGGGACGGTTTGATACAGCAACGCGACGAGCTGCGCGTTCAGCTCAATCTAGCGAAACTCGAAGCCGAGGAAGAGTGGAAAAAAACGGAAGAGAAACTGGAAGAGTTCAAGAGCAAGCTTGCCGGAATCGCCGACGAAGCCAAGGACGCATCGGAAGACGTTTGGACCAGCGTGAAAATGCTGGGCGAAGAAATCAAAAGCGCTTACGAACGGATCAAGAGTCGAATCTAACCGCCGCCGATACGAATCCAGCGCATCCCGCCTACGGATAGGCGGGATGCGCTGCCCCATCAGCAACAGCGCTTGACGCCGTTCCACCGGCGTCGTAGTTCGGCATCGAAAAAATCCTTGCGGCTCAACGGTTCCCCGCCCTCGTGGGCGTGATGGGCGCGCCAATGCGCGAGATATTTTTCATAAGCGTCGTCGCCCGTCATTTCCCGCAACCAATGCCATAGCATCTTGACTGTTTTCAACATCTTGCCATCCACTCCGGAGACCGAAAGCGGCTAAGGGGCTTAACGTGATCAATTACAATCCCAAATCGTGGTGGGGCCTGATTTTCAAGTTCCACAAAAGCGACACGTTCAGACGATTGTTGCCGGCCATGACGACGGTGGCTTTGTTCACCGGCGCTGTCGCCTACGTTGATCGCGACCTGTTGCCCGAAGGGCTCAGGGGCACGAATCAGGTGCATTCTCTGCTCGGTTTCGTGATTTCGCTGCTACTCGTGTTTCGAACCAATACCGCGTACGAGCGCTGGTGGGAAGGCCGGCGACAGTGGGGGACTTTGGTCAACACATCGCGCAATTTGGCACTGAAGTGCAATGCATATCTTCGTCCAGACCATCCGTCCAGACCCGTCATCGCCAGGCATATCGCGGCTTATGCCTCGATACTCCACGACCACCTGCGCGAGGCCGGACCGCTGGAAGGCCGACCGGCCGGCGTGCACGGGCCGAATCTTATCGCCAATAGCTTGATCGGGGAAATCGACCGGCTGCACCGGGACGGAGATCTGACCCTCGTACATTATCTGAATCTCAACGGCGAATTGACCTCGCTGACGGACATTTGCGGCGCCTGCGAGCGTATCAAAAAAACGCCGATCCCGTACTCCTACAGTCTCTTCATCAAGAAATTCATTTTCGTCTATATCGTCACCATGCCGTTCTGTTTCGTACACGAATTCGGCTACTGGACGATTCTGTTCACGACTTTCGTGTTCTTCGTCTTGGCCAGCCTGGAGCTGATCGCGGAAGAAATCGAGAATCCCTTCGGCGACGATGCCAACGACCTCCCCACGGAAGAACTGGCGAAGACGATCGGCGCCAATGTGAGGGCGATCTTGCTGAGAAAACGGGCGGTGGTCAGTTCGGACGCTCCGAAACACGCCGCTTCCGAATCCAGAGCCTCCACGCCTTGATCGTTTTGGTTTAAGGAAGCTCTGATTAAGTTTCCAGTGGGAAAAGCGAACAGTGCAACTGTTTGATCTAAGAGCCTATCCCAATAGGCTTAAGAAACCCTTCGACGAGCCTGTCCTGAGCCAAGTCGAAGGGCTCGGGGCGAACGGCCTGTTGGGATAGGCTCTAAAAGGGCCCTCGCCCAAGCCCATCACGCCGCGCTTTCCCTGTTGGGAGCCGCAAGCGGCGCTTACCCGTGCCTCCGTTCGCCGGGAGCGAACGCCAACGTGCGAAGCACGGCCCTTCGACAGGCTTGTCCCAGCGGGAAAAAGGGAGAGGGCTTGTTCAGAGCTTCCTTTACGGGGCGGGGTGACGGGCGCAATCTCGTCACCCCGATCCGACCATTTTCCGCTTTTACGACATTACGACACCCTCCTTTGAGGGAGGGGTTGGGGTGAGGTAAGGGAATTCGGCGGCTGTGGGGGCATTCCGGTCATCTCCGAAATTCAACTGGGTTTTTGGGATCAAGAAATGGAATTACTCATCAGCTTGTTTTGGCTGGACGTCTTTCATCGTCGGTGCCGAACACGCCTATGCGCGGTGTTCGGCCTCGAGGGTGCAGTTCGTTACGATCGGCGTGTGATCGTGAGGACATTCGTCGCATTCGCTTCGTATTGCCGCATGTGTATCTAGGCAGACCGGGGACGGTGCGGGTTCGTGGTTGATGAGGGGCGCGTTCAGTGGACATGTGGGTCCTTTGGTCCCACATGTCCAATAAGAGGCTCGTTCAGCTCGCTCGTGTTATGTACAGTGTTCGCGGCATTCGGCGGGTTAGCCGGACTACCGGCTAACCCGCTCGCCAAGGCATGGAGGTTCCGGGTTACGGACTGGCCCGTCATTTAGAACTGGGGTGGCGCGGGCCGCCGTGTTTCCATTTTTTATGGCCGTGCTTGCCGAACGGCGTCTTCTCGTCGAAGACTTTGCGCTGTTCCGGCGTCAGCGTGGCATAGAAGGTCTTGGTGGCCGCCAGGGCTTGTTCCAAATAAGCCGTTTTTGCCTTGTGAAGTTCGATCATCTTTTCGAGGCGCTCCGGGGCCGGCAGATTCTTCATGGCTTCTTGGTCGGGCCGGGATTGTTTGGTCTTCTCCTTGATTTCTTTGATCTTGGCGGACCAGGTGTTCCAGTCCGCTTCCTGAGCCTGGGTAAGCTTCAATTCGTTGCGTAGCTCTGCCAACCGCTCCTCCATGAAGCGTTCCCGGCGTTCCGGCCGCGAATCGGTGGAGCCTTGGCTGTATGCGCCGGATTCGGACTTGGCTTCCCCGGATTCGGCGATCGCGGCAACCGGGGTCAGTAGGGCAAGACCGACCAAGAGAGCTTTGGGGTAAGATTTCATGTGGATTCCTCCTGTTCGTGAAATCTCGGCTGAAGCCGATTCTGTTTAGACCGTCGGGACCATCCCGTCGTCTTCGGAATCTATTTGACAGCGCTTATGTATCGGACATGTGTCCGAACGGCCGCGATTTTGTATCGTTTTTTGTCATCCGCCGCAGTCGATACAAAGCGATACAAAAGCCCATGACGTCCGTCGGCAAGCACGGTAAAAAGCCACCATGACTACCGCCGAACATATTCTCATCGTCGACGACGACCGCGAAATCCGGATGTTGGTCGGCGACTATCTGAAGCGGCACGGCTACCGCGTCAGTTTGGCCGCCGACGGCCGGCAGATGCGGGAGATTCTGGAGACTAGCGGCATCGACCTGATCGTTCTCGACCTGATGCTGCCGGGTCAGGACGGTTTGAGCCTGTGCCGCGACTTGCGCGTCCGTTCCGACCTTCCGGTGCTCATGCTCACGGCCCGCGGAGAACCGATCGACCGGGTGCTGGGGCTGGAAATGGGTGCCGATGATTATCTCGCCAAGCCGTTCGAACCGCGCGAACTCCTGGCGCGCATTCGCAATATTCTGCGCCGCGCCCGTTCGCTCTCGATCCGGGGTGTTTCCGAGCAGGTGCAGCGCTGGCGCTTCGCCGGCTGGACCCTGGACGGGCAGACGCGCCAACTCACCTCGCCCGAGGGTGTGGTGGTGGCGCTGTCGGGGGCGGAATACCGGTTGCTGGAAGTATTTCTCTCTCACCCCAACCGGGTGCTCACCCGCGATCAGCTCATGGATCTGCTCCGGGGACGAGAGGCCGATCCCTTCAATCGCTCCATCGACCTTCGGGTCAGCCGTCTGCGCCAAAAGCTGGGTGACAACGCACGGGCGCCGCGCCTGATCAAGACTCTACGGAACGAGGGCTATGTGCTGGCCGCCGCGGTGGAGCGGGAACCATGAGTCTCGCCTTCCCGCCCCGTTCGCTCGCCGTCCGACTGTTCCTTCTGCTGCTCGTCGGCGTGTTGCTGGCGGTATTCGTGACCCTGAGCCTGGCATTGCGGGAACGCAGTCACATCGTGCGCAGTTTTCGGGAACAAGGTGCGGCCGAACGCATTGCCGATATTCTGCATCTGCTCTCCGTTCTACCGCCCGAGCAACGCCTGGCCGCCGTTCAAGCCCTGCCGTCCGGGCAATGGCGTATCCGGGCGGCGGGCGAAACGGCGGCAACGGTTCAAAGCCAGCCGTCGTTCACCGCCGCGCTGAGCGAAGCGGCGGGACCGACGGTCACTGTGGAAACGGCTTGGCGCGCCGTGGACTCCGGCTGCCGCGACGGGTCGGCCGATTGTCCGCCGTCCCGCACGTTCGGAGCGCGGGTGCGCTTTGCAGATGGACAACGCGTACTGATCGAAGCGCGGCGGGAACTGCCGCCGCTCCGACAGCCGAGAGCCGAGGGGTTCATCGCCAATCTTTCGATCTTGGCGGGTCTCCTGGCGATCTTGGCCTGGTTCGCGGTCCGCCTGGTTCTGCAACCCTTGCGGCACCTCGTTCGAGCCGCCGAATCTTTCGGTCTGGATCCGGACCATCCCGCGGTAGACGAATCCGGGCCTGTCGAAGTCAGGCAAGCCGCCCGGACCTTCAACCGAATGCGGGAACGTTTGCGTTCCCATATCGAGGAGCGGACCCGAATTCTCGCCGCCATCACCCATGACTTGAAAACGCCGCTCACCCGCTTGCGCCTGCGGTTGGAGCAATGCCGGGACGAGCCGCTGCGAACCCGGTTGGCGGAGGATGTCGCCGCCATGCAGGCGTCGGTCGACGAGGGATTGGATCTCGCCCGCAGCCTGGATTCGGGACCGCCGCCGCAAATCGTAGACGTGAGCGCCCTGTTGCAAAGCCTCTGTGACGATACCGTCGACTCTGGCGGCGAGGCCCGTTTCGACGGGCCCGATGGCGCGCTGACTTTAGGGCGGCCGGAGGCCCTAAGGCGCAGCTTTGTCAATCTGATCGACAACGCGGTGAAATACGGCGGAAAAGCGGATATCAGCCTGGAGCGTTCCGGCGGCGACTGGCTGATCAGGATAACGGATTCCGGCCCCGGCATTCCGGAAGAGCATTTGGATCAGGTCATGCAGCCGTTTTTCCGGCTGGAAACCTCGCGCTCGCGGGAGACCGGCGGCACTGGCCTGGGCCTCTCGATCGCCGCGAATCTGCTGGCTGTCCAGGGCGGAACGCTGAGCCTACACAACCGCCCGCAAGGCGGACTGGAAGCCCGGGTGCGTTTGCCGGCGTCCCGCGGCCAGACCAGAACCGTTCGTCGGCAACGGATTACCGGCCTACGGCGCTTCCGGTGAGCCGGAAGAACCGGGAGTTCGAGAGTCGGCGGACATGCAGCCGGGCGCGTCACAATCCGTCTGTTTCCGGCGCGATGCCGAAGCCGGCGCTTCGAAGTGCGGCGAGCAGTGCCGCCCGCTCGCCTTCGGTAAGGGGCGACAGCGGCGGCCGGGGCGCAAGCCAGGCCGAGTCTCCGGTCTGCGCGGCGCGGATCGCCTTGAACGCGGGAACGAAGGGGTAGCGCAGGACGAAGTCCAGGAATGTGCGGACGCGGGTTTCGTCGTCGGCGGTCGCGTCCGGTTCGAATAGGGCGGCGATCAATTCCGGCAAAAGGTTCGCGATGCCGCAAATCGTTCCTGCGCCGCCCGCGCGCATCAGCCGCGCCAGGTGAGGTTCGTGGCCGACCAGTATGGAAAGCTGGGGTGCGCGCCGCAACAGCTCGGCGGTATGTTCGAAATCGCCGCCGCTGTCCTTCACGCCGGCGATGATGCCAGGATAGGCGGTCGATAGGCGAGCGACGGTTTCGGGACGGATCGGCACGCCCGATAGCTGCGGGATATGGTATAGGTAGACGCGCAGGCGCAGGTCGCCGACGGCATCGATCAGGCTAGCGTAGTAACGGAACAAGGCTTCGTCGGTCAAGGGTTTCCAGAAGAACGGCGGCAGGATCAGGCAGCGCGGACAGCCGGATTCCAGCGCATGCCGTGTCAGCGCCAGGGTGTCGGTGAACGCGGCGGCGCCTGTGGCGGCGAGCAGGCGATCCGGACCGACGTTGGCGGCCAGCAGCGCATCCAGTGCCTCGCAGCGCTCGGCGACGGAAAAGGAAGGACCTTCGCCGGTCGTACCGAACGGCACGACGCCGTCGACGCCCTTGGCCAGCAGCAGCCGCACGTGCGACGCGAGTCTCGCGTGGTCGACATCTCCGTCGCGTCCGAGTGGCGTCAGCGTCGCGCACCAGAGTCCGCGTATGGGAGCGGGTTCGGTCATGGTGAGTCTCCTCAGAATCCGAGTGGAGTGTGCCTGATCGAATACGCGCTGGTCGGTCCGCGCTTCGGGCTAAGGTTACTGGCGAACCGAGGGGAAATCCATGGGACATCGCCGCGTTGGTGCTCGGGTTTGTGAACGGGTTCCTTGAAGAGAGCGGAAGCCCTGTCAGGCTTCCATCTGGACCGATGTCGAGAAACTGCTGCGTCAGCTTGCCTCATGGCGGAGCGCAGGCTTCCGAGATCATTCCTTCGAGCGGAGGACCTTCGCATCGATCCGTAACTATCGTCACTCCGGTCGGTCGCACGATGTTCGGATTGCTGATGGACGTCAGCGGAACTCCGCTGTTCGCGTCATACACCCGCAGGGTATCGGGCTCCGAGACGTACAATTTGGCCTGGTTCGGATGCAGCGCCATCTGATCCGTTCCGTAGAATTCCGGCGCGTCGGAAATCGGAAGCGCAAGGAGCGGTTCGAAGTCGAGCGTGGCCTTTTGGGCGTCGTAGCGGAAGATGTCTATGAAGCCCGTGCTTCCCGAGGATTCGCCGTTACTTCTGGCGATTACGCGCTCTTCCGCTGAGTCGACCAAGCCGGAAATCCCGGTGGACGTGCCGGATAGCGCGCGCACGTCGACCCGCTCCAGCCCCGGGATGGTAAACGACGTCATTTCGGCGCCGCCGCGGCTGATTACGAGGCCCGACATGGCGCCCGGAACACAGAGGACATTGTTGGGTTCACCGAAACCGAGCGACAGGACTTCGCCGGTGTCTTTCAGGGTGCCGTCCTCGCTAAGGACGAGCCGGCGCACCGTTGCGTCGGCGGACGATGTGGCCAGCACCGAACCGTCGCTGCAGACGTCGATCGAGTTGGTGTCGGTGCCTACGGACATGGTGCTCGTTTCGGCCTGTTTGGCGATGTCGATGACCGAGATCGGCTGAGTGAAGAGGCCATCGGACACCAGCAGGAACTTCCCGTCCGGGCTGATCGACAGATCCTCGCCGTTGTTGGCGATGGGAATCGGATTCGTGCCGTCGGCGAGGCGGGGAGGCGACGCGGTCAAGTCGATGACGAAGACTTCGCTGTTGAAATTCGTCACGAATCCCCGCGTCTGATCCGGCGTGATGAGAACGTCACCGATCGCGAGGCCGGCGGTTTCGATGCGTACCGACCCCAGCACGGTGTCGGTATCGGCGTCGAATATCGTGACCGAAGCCGTGGTGTTGTCTGCCACCATGCCGAGCGTCCTTGCGCACAGCGGGGACGCCAGCAAGGCCAGGGGCACGATTGTGCCGGCCAAAATCGCTGACGATTCGATTCTTGTCCCGTGAGTCTTTTTCATGTGACCTCATCCCTGTCGATGTGAAGATTGCGTTTTTTCGACGCCGTTCGGCCCCAGCTTAAGGACGCTCTGATTAAGTTTCCAGTGGGCAAAGCGAACAGTGCAACTGTTTGATCTAATTCCATTTCTCAATCAAAAGGAAAACGTTGTAGGCCGGAATAAACCCTTCGACTTCGCTCAGGACAGGTTTGTCCCAGAGGGAAAGGGCTCATTCAGAGCTTCCTTATGGTGCGCGTTCCCCTATTTTTGTGCGCCTGGTCGATGTGCCGGCGCATGTCCTTGGCATACAAGATAGTCCCCGCAATCGGCCCGATTCCGGTGAATCGGGCCGACCGGCTCTCTGCGCTTCCACATGGCATGCATTATGTATTTTCGTCATAAAGTGCTAAAGGGGGCACGAATCAACGGACAACGGCGTCCATCGGCGGTCATCGTGACCCCGCTGGACGCTTTTTTTGCCCGACGATTGCTCAGGTTTCAAACAGCGCCTAATTGCAAGGGAACATTTATGTACAACGTGCTTCGGCCAGCCATCGTTTTGCTGAGCCATCTTCGCTTTCCTTATAAATTCCTGTTCATTGGTCTGGTCTTCGTCGTGCCGCTGGCCGTTTACCTGTACCTGCTGATCGTCGAGATGAACGCTGGCAGCGCATTCGCCCGCAAGGAACGGTCCGGCGTGGAATATTTGAGGGCTTTGCAGCCATTGTTGCAGGATTTTCCGAAACACCGAGGGATGGTTTACGCCGCACTCAACGGGGACCGGTCTTTCGACGACGAAATTCGGGCCTTGCGAGTCCGCATCGAGGAAACCAAAGCCGCAGTGGACGAGATCGACAGTCGGCTGGATTCCACGTTGCACACCGCAAATCGATGGAATGCCGTGAAACAAGCGTGGAATCGTCTGGCGAATCAATCCGCGGGCGCGGATGCGAAGGATAATTTTGCCGCCCACACGTCCCTGATCGCCGGCTTGCAGGGGCTGATCGGCCACATCGGAGAGACCTCCAATCTGGTCCTGGATCCCGTTCTCGATAGCGCCTACCTCGCCGATGCCGCAATCGTCAAACTTCCGGCCTTGATGGAGAACCTCGGACAGGCGCGGGGCTTGGGTACCGGAATGGCCGCTCGCCAGGCGAACGAACCGGACCAGAAATCCCGCCTGATCATGCTGAACACGCTTATCCTGGAAAATCAGCGCGCCATCGAGCGAGGCATGGACGTCGTTTTCCAGACCAATTCGTCTGTCAAGCCCGTGCTGGCTGCCGGTCTCGAACAGAGTCTCACTCGTCTCAAGACCTTTCTGGATTTACAGTGGAACGAGCTGATCTCCAAAAATTCCATCACGTTGTCGCCTTCCGACTATTTTGCCGCCGGAACCCAGGCCATCGACGCTCAGTTCGCCCTCTACGATACGGTTCTGCCCACGCTGGATCGCTTGCTGGAGGAGCGTATCGCCGCCTTTGACGCCAAAAGCCGTCTGGTCGTCGTGATCGCCGTCACTACGGTTTTGGTGTCCGTCTACCTATTCGCCGCCTTTTATGTGTCGGTACGGCAGACAGTATGTACCCTGGTCAGCAGCGGCCGGCGTCTGGCCGCCGGCGATCTGACCGCGAAAACTCACATAAACTCGCGGGACGAGTTGGTGCAAGTGGCCGACGGCTTCAACGGCGTCGCCCGCGAGTTCAGCCGCTTTGTTGCCAGCGTAGTCGCTTCGGCCGAGGAATTGAGCAATGCCGCTAGTGAACTCTCCGGCGCCACCGAGCGGGTCGCCTACAGCGCGAATCTTCAGTCCGACGCAGCCGGAAGTACGGCGGCTGCCATGGAGGAGATGACGGTCAGCATCGCCGAGGTCGCTCGTCACGCCGGTGAAGCGGAGCGGATTTCCAGCCGGGCCAGAGAATTGTCCGCGCAAGGCGAAATCGTCGTCCGCCGCACCGCCGGCGAAATGGAAAAGCTGGCCGACTCGGTTCGCCAGTCCTCGGAGCTGATCACGGCGCTCGGCGCGCGATCCGACGAGATCAGCGCGATCGTCAAGGTCATCACCGACATCGCGGACCAGACCAATCTGCTCGCTCTGAACGCCGCTATAGAGGCGGCCCGCGCCGGCGAACAAGGACGCGGCTTTGCCGTCGTCGCCGACGAGGTTCGGCAGCTCGCCGCCCGCACCCGCCATGCGACGGACGAAATCAGGCAAACCATCGCGTCCATCCAGGACAGCATCGGCCGAGCCGTGAGCGCGATGCGGGCCGGCAGCGAGCAGGTCTCGGCCGGGGTTTCACTGGCGACCGAGGCGGCGAGCTCCCTCGCCTCCATCCATGAAGGCGCGTTGCAAACCGTGCAGAGCATCACGACCATCGCCGCCGCCACTCACGAACAGAGCATGGTCAGCCAGGATATCGCCCAGCATGTCGAGCAAATCGCCGGGAAGGCCGGCGAAAGCAGGACGGTCGCCCAGGAGACCTCGGCCATCGCCAAGCATCTCGAACAACTGGCGGCGAACCTTAGGACGATGGTTCATCAATTCCAAATCTGATTCCGCATCCGTTGAGGAGATCGTCATGTTTCCCATTCTGACCGGATTTATCCTGTTATTGGCTTTTCTGATGCTTCTGGTTGCCGTCGAACAACGATTGGAAAGAGCCGTGCTCGACCGCAAGACGGCGGGTATCGTCCATTTACGCCATGCCACTGAATTGATGATCAGTCTTCAGCAGCATCGGGGCATGGCCAACTCCTGCTTGAACGGGGATACGGCTTTCAGGGAGCGTCTGCCGTCCGTTCAGAAGAACATCGAAGAGCAGTTGCGGGCGACAATGTCTCTCGCCGACGAAGGTGCCGATGCGCATGCCGGGCAGTTGTCCCGCTGGCGAGCCATTCACGATTCCTGGCGGGAGTTGAAACGCGGGCTCTTCGACCTCTCTCCCGCCGAAAGTTTCGCCGTCCATACGCGGATCATCCGGGAAGTTCTGTGTCTCATGGAGGAGGCGGCGGATAGCTCCGGGATAATGTTCGATCCCGATCCGTCCAATCGGCGCATGGCGGCGATTCTGGTACGCCGACTTCCCGAACTGATCGAGCAGATCGGGCAGGGACGCGGCCTCGGGGCGGGTGTGATTGCGTCCGGAAAATGCCCGCCGGTGTTCCGGATCAAACTGGGTTTTTTGGCCCATCGCATCGACGGCCTCCTGAACGAGGTTCAGGCTGCGCTGCGGGACCTTTCTCCACCGACTGGGCGGGATCTGCAAGCGGGTTTGGCAACCAGCCGCGAATCGACCCGAAAATTCGTGCATCTCCTCAATGAACGCGTCATTCTGCCGAGCCGCATCGAGCTCGAGCTCAAACCTTATTTTGCCGAGGCGACCCGGGCAATCGAGGCCAATATCGCTCTGATCGAACAGCTCATGGATATGCTGCACGGCGTATTTGCCTTGCGAGCCAACGAACTCGCGAAGCCGAAGCGCTATGTGCCGTTGTTCGCCGCGGCCGTTTCGATCCTGGTTGCCCTTGTCCCGCTGACGTGGTTGCTGCCGTAAGTCCGTATCGGGATATAAGAGGTCGGCAACCCTTTGCCGACAACAGGAGGGAGCCACGCCAAACCGAAAAATCTCCCCGGCTCTTTTCCCCGATGCGGAAGGCGTAATTCCATTTCTCAATCAAAAGGAAAACGCTGTAGGCCGGAACAAGCCCTTCGACGTTGCTCAGGATAGGCTTATCCAGGCCTACCATTAAAGAAATTTTCCTATTGTTCGAAAAATGGAATTAGACGCGTGATCCCGTTCATTGCGCTGCAATGAACGGCCCGAGCCGCGGTCGAAAGAAATAGTTCGCGTGTCCGTGAATCGGAAGATGAAGCGATACCGATCACCGTGCGTGCACGGGCTATCGGCAACCATTTTGTCGCTCCTGGTTTACGCCAGCGGGAGTGGAGCGGATATGAAGGCTTTTGTCGGCGGTACCCTGATCGATGGAACCGGCGGCGCGCCACGCGCCGATGCCGTAATTCTCGTGCAAGGCGAGCGGATTGCGGCGGTGGGAAGCCGGGACGAGATACCGATTCCTCCCGAAGCGCGGGTAGTCGACGCGAGCGGCAAATGGATCGTTCCCGGCTTGATCGATGCGCACATACACTTCTTTCAATCGGGCGGGCTTTATACCCGTCCGGATGTGATCGATCTGCGGGATGTTCGCCCTTACGCGGACGAGATCACCGCGATCGGGCAGAGCATCCCCGACACCTTGGCTCGATACGTGGCGAGCGGCGTGACCTCGGTGGTGGACGTCGGCGGTCCGTTCTGGACCTTCGAGGTGCGTGATCTCGCGAGGCGGACCGAACGGGCGCCGCGCGTGGCTGTGGCGGGGCCTTTGATCGCGACTTATTTTCCGCAGGAACTCAAGGCCGAAGATCCGGCACTGATCAAGGTCGATTCTGCCAAGGAGAGCCGCGCCGCGGTGCGGGAGATTTTGGCGCGCAAGCCGGACCTCATCAAAATCTGGTTCATTCCGCTGCCCGGTCGAAGCCTAGCGTTCCAGACCGCCCTCGTGCAAGCCGCGATCGAAGCCAGCCATGCCGCCGGCACGCGGGTCATCCTACACGCGACCGAGCTCGAAATCGCCCGTGCGGCGGTGCAGGCGGGCGCGGACATTCTCGCTCATAGCGTGGATGACCGTCGGGTCGACGATGCCTTCATCAAGCTTTTGAAGGATAGGAACGTGGTGTACGTGACCACTTTAGCCGTGAACGAAGGTTACCAGGAGGTATTGGGGCAAAAGGTCCGCTTGAGCGATATCGAACGCCGCCTGGGCGATCCTGATGCGATCGCGTCTTTCGACGACCTGGCTCGCCTGCCTGTCCGGAAGAGGCTTTGGGCTTTTCACTGGTTCGGCCGGGATACCGCGTTCTGGAATCTGAAGCGTTTACAACAAAGCGGCGTCACGATCGCCGCCGGGACCGATGCCGGCAATATCGGCACCCTACACGGGCCGGCGCTGCATCGGGAGTTCGAGCTGATGGCCAAGGCCGGTTTGTCGCCCGAAGAGATTCTGGCCGCCGCGACACGGGGCGGGGCGCGCGTCATGGGTCGAAGCGACGAACTCGGGACCGTCGAGATAGGCAAGCTCGCCGATTTCGTGCTGCTCGATGCCGATCCGCTGGCCGATGTCACTCACTTGCGCCGCATCTTCCGCGTGGTCAAGGGAGGGGCCGTTTTCTATCCCAAAGCGTGGGACGAGCAACGCTTGGCGATGCGATCCCGGCTTCAAAACGAGCTTCGCACGAAGTAGGCTATCGAATTTCGAGGGACATCCATGGAGACCAAGCCGAAAATTCTCGCCTTCGCCGGCAGTGCGCGGGAGCGCTCGTACAACAAGATGCTGGTCCGGATCGCCGCGACAGGCGCCCGCCGCGCCGGTGCCGAAGTGACCGTGGCGGACCTGCGCGACTTCCCGATGCCGATCTACGACGGCGATCTGGAGGATCGCGACGGCATTCCCGACAACGCCCTGAAATTCAGACAGTTGATGATGGCGCATCAAGGACTCTTGATTGCCTCTCCCGAATACAACAGCTCGATTACGCCGCTGCTCAAGAATACCATCGACTGGGTATCGCGACCGGTCGGCGGCGAGGATGGTCTAGCGCCGTTCCGGAACAAGGTCGCCGCCCTGCTGTCGGCTTCGCCCGGGGGATTTGGGGGGCTCCGCGGCTTGGTTCACCTGCGGGCCATTCTGGGCAACATCGGGGTCATCGTTCTGCCGGACCAATTGGCGGTGGCCAAGGCGCATGAGGCGTTTCAGCCCGACGGCACGCTGGCGAATTCAAAACAGCATACGGCCGTCGAAGCTTTGGGGGCGAATCTCGCCTGTATCCTTGCGAAGTTGCACGGCCACACCCTGCTGCCCGAGCCGGAGGAGCGGCGGCACGATCTCAGCCGCATCGGATAGGGTCCGGCTATCGAGCAGACCGGCCGGGCGAGCGGTCGCAGAACGGGGCTTATTCCGCGCCTCGCCCGTACTTCGGCATATGCCTACGGCAAGTCGAGCGGGCGGAATACCAGATAGAACTGCGCCTCCGGCGCCAGGGCTTCGATATAGATGCCCCGGCGGGTATACGGCGATGCGGAATCGGGAACGGTTCCCACGAACACCCGCTGCAGGGCGGCTCCGGATATAGCCAGCGCGAACTGCTGACCGGCACAGCGAAGCGTGCCGCTCCAGGTGCCCGGCGCCGAATAGGCGGTCCAGTCCTTCCAGTAACCGAAAGCCGTCGTAGCGGGCAGCGACGCCCCCTCCGGCAAGGTCTCGCCGCTGGAGGTCACGGCGCAAGGCGTGTTCATGACCATGCCGATCGCACGCGGGGTGTCCGAGTCTGTTTTTACCGCCACCCGGTCGGTAAACGTCTGGCTTCCGATAGTGAGGCGCCTCGCCGCCGTCACGCCGGTGCGGTAGCTCGGATGGGACACCGCCGCGAACGAGCCGTCCGACGCAAAGTCGTCGAGCTGCCCTTCGGACGGCCAGGGGGATTGTCCGTCACCGTCGACCAAGGGCACGTTCTGGGCCGGCGCTCGGCGGAAATAGTTCAGGTGTAGCGAATAACCGTAGCCGACGGTGCCGGCATCTTTGAGAATCCAGGTGTCGCCGTACTGCAGTTCATAGGTGAGAACTTCCTGCTGGGCATGAAACCTCGCTTTCTGCCCGTAGCGCAACAGAGCGTGCCAGCCGTTCTTCACGATCTGAACGGCATCCAGGCCCGGCACTGGCTCCGATACCAGGTCGGGCAGAGCGGGCACCGAGTTGACCGGCTTGGGCGGATCGAGCAAGTTGTCCCAGCTCAGCCGGTCCTTCGCTTCGTCCAAGCCGATCCAGGTCGGCAAGACCCGGCGGGACGCCGCCCACAGAGCGCGGTTCGGCGCCTTGCGATTGGGAGGCGAGTCGTTGAGGGTTGGGGCATCCTCGTTGGCGAAGCGGACTGTCACCGGAGCGATCATCAGGTTCTGCGCGATCCAGAGCTCCCGCGCGAACTCGGCCAGCCGCCCGCGCAGCGACGCGCCGACCAGCATTTCCACCAAGGCCCGGACCATATAATGCTGATAAGAAAAAGAGTTTTCGTACCAGAACCAGTCCGGCGATACGCCCGTCGCCAGAAGTGACGGAATGCCCATGGGTCAATTCTTGCCGAAGTCGATCAACTCAGGCTGTTCGAACTCGAGTCCGATCAGCGTCACTGCCGCGGCATGCCAGACGGCGATATTGTGAACCTCGCGCGAGGACGCCATCAGGTTGGCCGCCAACGGCATGAACAGCCCTTCGCGCCAATGGTCGGCGCGGGCCGCCGGGACGTGGGGCTTAAGCAGCCGGACGGCTTCGATCAATACCAGGCCGCGTGTCGCTTCATCCAGACTCTGGGTCATCAGCTGGACTTGCCCGTTCCAGGTTTGCAGGGGAAAGCCGCGGTAGGCGTCGGCGTAAAAATCGAGTTGGGAAACCGCCCAGTCGAAGTAGCGTGTATCGCCGGTCAGGCGGAACAGCCGGGCTGCATCCAGCACGCGATCGATGTTGTAGATCCGATTATGGGCGATCCAGGCGGCGCGCATTTTTTCGTAGCCGGGTTCGTCGGGCGGCATCGGTTGACCGGGGGTCCAGTTGAGGAGGACGCCCGTGTTCGGATCGACATAGTCGTGAACCCAGCCTGCACCCCAGTCCGCGCTTTCGCGGGGTGTGGTCGTCCAGGTGTTGAGCCAATCGGCTTGTCGCGTCTCGTGTGATTATTTACCGAGAAGGAGTTATGCTCTGTTCGAAGCCCGGAGCCTTCTCCAG
>DYIL01000099.1 GCA_020723665.1 Methyloversatilis universalis | reverse complement strand
AACGGGGACAGTGCGGCGTGATTGGGTTGGGTGAGGGCCTTTTGGATCCAACAGTTGCACTGTTCGCCTTTCCCACTGGAAACTTAATCAAAGCTTCCTTAAGTCGTCCCGTATGATGCGATCGAGCATCGCCGGCTCCAGCCGGTGACGCGGAGGATCAGCACGTCATACGGGCGCTCACTGACTCGCACCTTCCCTGGTGCGAACTCTTCGGGCGCGCTCTCTGCGTACAAATGTGTTCCCGGCACATTCGTCTTCGGGCAAGCAAAGACAAGCTCGCCGGGAGCGGAATGGTTCCAACAACGTTCGCCCGAAGGGCAACGTCAAGGAGAGGACGTTGCCACCGGACAGACGAAAGCTGGCCCCAAGGGCTTGCCTTGGCGCTCCCGAGGCAAGCGGGTGTCCAGGGAAGGACACCGAGGACTTGTAGGCGCAGCCCCACAAGGGGTTTGCAAAAGCAAATCACCGGCGGGGCGAGACCCACTTCAAACGCATTGCTGTCAAAGCGGCTTTCTTTTCGAGCCTATATCAGCAATGAAAATACACTAATCTACGGCAGATCGTATGTTGATCATGGCGCCGTTTTCATCGAACTCCATGGCCTTTTGATCGCCGTCGGCATCGATGATTTCCACCGACCTCAGGGCGCCGTTGGCGTGATAGGTATAGCGGTGTTCCATCTCCACTTCGCCATAGACGAGTTTTTGCAAGCCGATCAACCGGTCTTGTTCGTCGAAATACCCACGAAAGTAGGTGTTCCGGTTTTCCAGTTGGGCCGGCTCCAGTTCCGTCATCAGCTTGAGCGGCAGTTTCACGCCGGTATAGGTGAGAAAGTAGCGGCAACGGTCCTGTATGGCCTCGGTCATGGTGTGTTCGCTTGGAGAAATTGAAGGTTAATGGTTGGACAAAAACATGATCATCCGATGGTGATGATCAAAGGTTCCATCCCTGCGACCGTCGCTTCGAGAACGTCGCCCTTGATCACCGGGGTGGGACCGGCTGGTGTGCCAGTAAAGATTAGGTCGCCAGGACGGATTTCCACCAGGCTGGACAGATAGCTGATGGTCTCGGGTATCTTCCAGATCATGTCCGAAACGTCGGCATTTTGCCGTACCTCCCCGTTGATCTTGAGCTCGATCTTGCCTTGGGTGATCACGCCGGTATCGGACGCGGGCGTGATGGTGGAACAGGGTGCCGAGTGATCGAATCCCTTGGCCATGTCCCAAGGCAGCCCTTTCTCGCGCGCGTTCTGTTGCACGTCGCGCAGAGTCATGTCGAGGCCCACGGCATAGCCGAAGATGTGATCGTTGGCGTTCTCTACGGGGATTTGCTTGCCTCCGAGCCCAATAGCGACGACCAATTCCACTTCAGGTTGCAGATCCTTGGTTCCGGGCGGGTAGGGCAGGACCGAGTTGTCGGGCAGGATGGCATCGACCGGCTTCATGAAGAAGAACGGCGGCTCGCGTTCGGGGTCGGCGCCCATTTCTCGCGCGTGGTCCGGATAATTGCGTCCGACACAGAAAACGCGCCGCACTGGAAACGGATCGCGGGATATGACGGGAAGGGTGACGATTGGGGGGGCAAAAGCGTATTTCATGTTTTAGAACCTCTACGATGAACAAATAAGCGGACGGCACCGTTGATCCGACAAATCGGCAAACCCAGTGAGGACGATTTCTCCTGCCTCGGGCGGGGCGAATCGGCTTGCCGAAAAACCATACTCGTTGTGTTAGAATTCGCCCCGAAGTGTCTCGCGTGCACTTGCATAAGCCCTTATTTTCATTCAGCAAAAATAGAAACTGAGGAGGTAACATGGTGCGTGAATTTTCGTATCGGGGAGAAACCTTCAGGGCTACGATACATGGACGCCCCGGCATCGAAGAGCTTTTTCTCATCCATATGATCGACGATGAAGAAGGTCCGGAAATTTCTCTGGACCGGTTCGAAGATCCCAACAACGACCCCACCCAGAGCTTGGAAGACAAGCTCTCTGAGCTGGCGGAGCAGCTCCTGCAGGAGCATGGGGTGGCGCCGATGGACCCGGATGCGGGATTCGCCTGGGCGAAGCCCAAGACCGGCGTGAAAGTGCACAGTGGGGTTCAACACCACGCCATGGAAGTCTAGGCCGGCCGACAAATCAGCGCGCGGCAACACGGATTGTTACCGTGTTGCTGCGCGCAGCAAGTTCAGGCAATCCAGATTAGCAGCCATGTCTAGGGCGGTGAAATCGTCCACGTTCCTGACGTTGGGATCGGCGCCGGCCGCCAGCAAGCGAGCGACCACTGCCGTTTTGCCGGTGGATGCGGCGTACATAAGGCAGGTGGCGCCGTTTTCGTTTTGATGGTCTATCGCAATGCCGTGCTCGATCAGTCGGTCGATGATGTCGAGGTTCTCGCCGTAGCAGGCCAGCCAGAGGGCATTATTGCCGTCGCTGTTTAGCGGCTCCAGGGAGGCGCCGGCTTCAAGCAGCGCATCCACGATCGCTTTGTTTCCCAGCCGGCAGGCGTGCATCAGAGGCGTCATCCGGTTGTTGCGGGTCGCTTCGATGTCGTCAGGCGGAAAGCCGTGTTCGCTCAGCCATTCGCGTAGGGCAGGGACTAGGTTCCGGGAAGCCGGTTCCGCTACGGCGGCTCGCCAGGCCTCGTAGCCGTCGATGAGGTCGTAGACGGTTTTGAAGCCAAAGTCGCAGAACATTTGCGCATAGGTCTGGCTGGCGTTGCCGTGATAGCAATAGATCAATACCGGCTGCGACTTAGGCGTCCGTAAAAGCACGTGTTCCAGATTGGCCCCGGATAGATGGCGGGCCGCGCCGATGCGTCCTGCCGCGAACGAGTCTGCGTCTCGCACATCGAAAATCAACAGATCCGGCTGTTGCAGCAAGGTTTGGGTTTCGGCGACGGTCACCCGTCGCCAAGCGGTTTCCACGCTCATAAGAACTCCTTGAATGTGGCTTTATCTGCCCTCATAGGCGGTCGGCGTAAGGTGGCGAGGTGAGTATTCGCGTATCGATCAAAGGGAAACCCACCGTAAAGTGATACAGGGATTGAAAGGTTCGGTCGGAAAGTCCGAGAAGCTCGTGAAAGACGTCGTCGAAATAGCAGCCGATGCCGGTTCCGCGGACGCCGATGGCCTCCGCCTCGAGATAGAGCACCTGGCCTAATAACCCCGCTTCCCAAAACAATTGCCGATAACGCCATGGCGCTTCAACGACGATCGGCTCGAATTCCACCAACATCCCCAAGGCGAAGGCGCAGTCGGCAGCGATCGCCTGGTGGCAATGGAGGGTTCTCGACAGTCTGCCGCAGTCGGCTTCTGCCAGGCGGTACAAGGGCAGATGATCCGGGCAGCCAGCGGGCTTGATCCAAGTGAACTTGCTGCGGAAGGCGGCTCTCAGTTTGGATTCGATTGCCTGCCGACGGGGCAGGGCGTAGAGTCCGGGTTCCAGCCCTTCGACGCGGTGTACGAACAACACTGGGTGGATACGCGGAATGAGCTTCCACACGTCCCAGGGCGGAGCCCGGCGCGGCAGCAGCGCGTCCAGCAAATGGTAAAAGCCCGAAGTGCCTAGGACTTCCCGCCGGTCGAAATGTTGTGCGCTGCGTCTTTGCCGGATGAGCGCGGCAACTGGTTCCGGGCAATCGGTCTGCCGCGGCGGGTAGGTTTCGAACACGCCGTGTTCGGGTATCGTGGCGGGTGCGCGGGTTGCTTTCGCGACTTCATCGATCACCGGCCAGCGATACATCGGGTGAGGATCGAGCACGTTGGCCCTGCCGTGCCATTGAACTGCCGGCGGAATCGGAACCGTCTCTTCAGATTCAGTGGACTCGGGATCGACGATCACTTCTAGCAGCAGTTCCGCTTCCTCCCGTTCGGCTCCTGAAAAGTCCTCGTCCCGATCGAGTCCGAGACCGGCGGCTTGTTCGGCAAAGCCGATCCCGCTCACCCAGCGGAGGCGCCAACCCAAGGCTGCCGCGGCGTAGCGCAAGGCGCCAACGGCGTGCCCGGTATCCAGCTGGCAGTAGCGGAAGGCCCGTTCGCCGTACTTCCAGGCTTCCCGCCAGTGGATCGAAGTCAAGGCGACGAACAGTCGCGGGGTCTCGGCGGGTTCGGCGAACCGGCAGCGCTGTTCCAGGATATGGTCGCGGCTGACGTAGTGATAAACGCCATCTGGAATATCCCGAACAGCACGGCAGATGACATAGCCTTCGGTCGGATGCAGATTGCCGCTCGACGGATTGCAGCGCAGGGCCCAACGGTCGGGACCGTACTGCTTCCAGGCGGAGAGTCCTAAGGACAATTCCAGCAAGATGGCGATCGACTCGAGCGAGAGTGGTTGCGGCGGCACGGTTTCCGGAGCGGCCAGCGCGCCGAAGGGCGTTGCCAGCCGGTCCGCGACCAAAGGCAGCCGGATCGTCGGTACCCCCTCGAAACGGCGGAAAGGATCGGGCTGGCTGTCCCAATCCAGGGTTTCCGGTCCTGCCGCGTAGCGGTCCAGGCGATGCTTGGTCCGTTCGTGATAGGCCAGTACCCGCGCCAGAGCGTCCGATACGGTGTTCATGCTTGGGCTTTCGGTAGCTTTAGGGCATCGGCAAGGAATAGCTGGCTGACCTGACGTTCCTCGGGGATGGCTTGGCAGGTCCAGAGCTTTAGCCTATTCATCAGGCCGAATGCTCCCCTGGCGCCGGACAATGCTCGGTGCGCCGGCACTGTTCGAGGTTTGCGGTTTCACCAATGCCCGCAGCCAGACCGATCCACTCGTGGACGCGCTGCGCGTCGAACCCTGCTTCCCGGCGCTCGCCCACTTGCATCAAGGGGCGCCTTATCAGCAGGGGATCTTCGAGCATGGCAGCCAGCGCTTCCTGCTCACCGAGCGCTTCCGGTACCACTTCGCCGGATTTCACTCTGGGCGCCGCCCGGTTGAACCACTCGGACACCGGCTTATCGCCAAAGAACGCGCGCAGTTCTTCCTGGGTCCAGCGCGTTTTTAGAAGATTGTGCACGACGAGACGGTGGCCGGCTTCCATCAACAGGCGTTTCTGCCGGGTGTTGTTGGCGCAGCCGGGTTTTTCGTAAAAAAGAATGGTTGCCATAGATCCGATCCGTTTAGTGGGACACGCGTGTCGAAGGACTTACTCAGAGATTTCTACCGATGGCGCCAGACCTTTGCGGCTGAGATCAGCAATATTCCAGCCAACAAAGGCCGTAACGCGGTACTGGGTACGATCCCTAGCAACTGGCCGCCCAAGAAGGCACCCGCTAGTGATCCAAGCGTCATAAACAGCACAAAGCTGCGGTTTTCTCCGAGTACCGCAAAACTCTTGTCATGACCGTAGCGTGCGAAACCCGCCAGCATGGTGGGTAAACTCACCGCGAGGGCCAAACTGCCCGCTAGCTTGATGTCGGCGCCGAAGAGAAAAACCAATGTAGGGATGAGCAGTTCGCCGCCGGCCACTCCCAGTAACGAGGCAACGACGCCGATGCCGAAGCCCGCGCCGGCTCCGGAAAACACTTGAATAGGGCCGGAAAACAGCGGTTGGCCCTGCGCGTGTGCCCTGTGACCTAACAGGAGCGCAAAGGCGATCACGACCAGAAGGATGGCCATGGTCCGGTATAGGGTTTCGGACTTGAGCCGCGTCGCCCAGTCCGCCCCGAACCAGGCTCCCAAGAGGCTTCCCGCCAAGAGATTCGCAATGGCATCCCAATGTTGGGCGATACTGCCAAAAGGCACGGTCGAGGCTCGGAAAGGCAAAGCCGATGCGACGACGATGAGGCTCATCGCCTTATTGAGAATGACCGCTTCCAAGGCAGCGAAGCGGAACGCGCCGATCAAAACCGGCAAACGAAATTCCGCTCCACCGAGGCCGATCAGTCCCCCCAGTGTTCCGATGACGGTACCGCTGCCGAATGCCGCCAGTCTCTGTTGTTTCACCACGCCCAGATCAGGATACGATCTCATTGGTTCCTCATCGTTTTGCCCCGTTATGTTTTGTGCCGCTGATTCTAAAAACCGCAGTTGACTACCGGAATGAATGCAATCTCCGTCAGCCGCCGAATTCCCTCACCCCAACCTGCATTGTAAGGAAGCCGGGATAAGGCGAAGCCGTTACCGGGGCGTCGGCATCATCGCCGGAAACGCTAACGCTTATTTCGGCCTACAATATTTTGCTTCTTTGATTGAGGAATCGAGTTCGAATTCGATCGAAAACGTCTCCATGATGTCCTTCCTCTCGAAATCAGGTGCCCGTCGGTGGGACCCAGGCCACCGGCTGCCCATGCTTGCTCGCAATGCCGAGCAAGGCGTCGGTCTGGTGCTCGATGTGTCGCACAACCTCGGTGTCCAGCCTTTTCAGCCAGCGCGTGGGGATGGCCGAGACGCCGTAAGCCGCCCCGGCCAGCATGCCGGCGAGCGCGCCGGTGGTGTCGGCGTCATCGCCCTGATTGACGACGCCCACGACGCAGCCGGCAAAGGAATCGGTAGTCAGGAAGAAATGCAGTACGGTTTGCACGGTGTCGACGATGTAGCCGCTGGCGCGTCCGGGATAGGGGTCGAAGGAGAATTCCGGATGGGCTTCGACCAGGGCGGCCGCGAGCCGACGGCAGTCTTCCGGCGAGCCGCCGCAAACCAGGCGCTGTACCATGCGTCCCAGGGTCAATGTGGCTGCGTCCGAAAGCGGATGGCGGTGGGTGAAATGGCACTGCTCCAGCGTCCATCGTGTGAAGGCTTCCGCATTTCCCAGCGTGGCCAGTGCCACCGGCAGGTTGCGCATGCAGGCGCCGTTGCCGGCGTCGCCGGGGTTCGGTGGGCCGGCCAGGCTCCCGTCCAGCAAATAGCGCCGAATGCCGCGGCGGCAGGTATTGCCCACGTCGACCGGTTTTCCTTTCAGCCAAGCGGCGAAGGCGTCCGCCACGGCCTTGAGGTTCCAGCCGTCGCTTTCGATGATCGCCCGGCCCAGCGCCAGAGACATCTCGGTATCGTCGGTCACCTGTCCGGCCTTGAGTTTGAGCCAGCCGCCGCCGACGATCTTGTCGTGGACGCCGTACTGATGGCGGATTTCCCGAGATGTCATGAATTCCACGGTGGCACCCAGCGCGTCGCCGATAGCGAGTCCCAGATAAGCGCCGAGGGCGCGGTTATGGAGTTCTCGCGTGTTCATTAGAGTATTTTCATCTCTGATGTACGCACAAATAAGGAAGCTGCCTTCGGCAGCGGATGAGTTTGAAACGGGTCTCGTCCCGCGGGCGAGTGACTTTTGAAACCCCGTCCCTGGGGTTTGCCCTTCGGGCCAGCCGTTGGCTGTCCAAACCGACAACGTCCTTCCCTGGACGTTGCCCTTCGGGCGAACGTTGTTCGTCCCATTCCGCTCCC
>DYIL01000098.1 GCA_020723665.1 Methyloversatilis universalis | reverse complement strand
TGGCTGAAGCGCAACGGATTTCGGGCGGACCAGGTCCAAGCCTTTCTGCCCTCGCCCATGGCTACGGCAACCGCCATGTACCATTCCGGAAAGAACCCGCTGCACCGCGTCACGCGCACCAGCGAAACCGTGTTCGTCGCGAGGCAACTCAAGCAGCGGCGCCTGCACAAGGCGTTTCTTCGATATCACGACCCCAACAACTGGCCTCTGCTCAGGCAAGCCCTGAAACGCATGGGTCGCGCCGACCTGATAGGCAACGGCAAGCATCATCTGGTGCCGACATGGCAACCCGAAGGAACCGGAACTCAACAAGAAGGCGCGCGTATCGCCCGTAAGGCGCTGCCTTTCCGCACCCAACACACCGGGCTGCCGGCGATCGGAACCAAATCGCCGCGCAAAGCGAGACGGACGGGCAGATTTTAAAGCATTGCCGGAACTACCGCCGGACCTTTGTTCTGTGGAAAAACTACCGGAATTTTCCTTAAGATTCGTACCAACTGATTTGCCCGAGAAAACTCTCATCAAAAAAACAAACAACCCTGGAGGGAGAGATGTCGGATCTGAATTTACTCGCCGCCACGCGAACCATCGAAAAATCAATGCCATTCGTACTTTATCGGCTGCTGATATGCCTGGCGGTGGCTTTTGCCTATGTCTTTTTGACCGCGGCCGGTGCCGGAACGGCTATCGGCCTCAGTTCCTTGAGCCAGAATCCAACCGCATTCGCTTCGGCCGGCGCCGTCGTCGGTTTCCTCGGGTGCGCGTTTTTGATGTACAAGCTCCGCGCGACTTTCCTCCATAGCATCAAAGCCGGAAATCTGGCTTTATTGGCCGAGCAATCCAAGGGACATGCCATTCCCGAGAGCAAAGCTCAGATCGACTATGCGAAACGGCTCGTGGCACAGCGCTTTCCCACCGTCTCCGAACTGACGGAACTCGACCTCTCCGTTAAGGAAACCCTGCGAAGACTTCCGGAAGTCCGTTTAGCATCCAGTCTGAGCAAATTGAACCCGAGACTCTCCGAGGCGTTGTCCTCGACCATAGGGTGGATTTTCTCCGCCAACCATCAAACGATACTGGCCTGGCTTTTCTTCACGGATACGGGCAATACCTGGCGCGCGGCGCGCGCTGCCTTGGCGGTGCACTTTCAGCACTTTTCGACTCTGCTCAAAACCCGTCTCTACCTAAGTCTTTTCGAGTTGTCGGGTTTTGCGGTCTCTTTCGCCGTACTCATGATCCCGATCCGAAACATCGCCGGCGCTCTACCGGTATCCATCGGCCTATGGCAATACGTGTTCACCGCCGCATTCGCCTGGACACTGAAAGCCGCATTTTTTGAACCCATAGCCCAAGCCGCCATGGCACGGACTGTTTTTACCCTGATCGAGCGCGGCATCGATCCGGATTCGGAAAGGGAGCTCGACCAAAGCGCCCCAGTGTTTTCGCAACGCTCAAGCTAAGGCCGCCTTCCGCACGGCGGAAAGCCGACGGAAAAACCCCACTCGGCTAGGCACCCAGACTCCATCTACAAACCGAAACCCGATATTGCAACACACAGACTTCTGCAATAAAATCCGTAAATTTTTATTTGGTGGGAGCAAACCATGCATGTCGTTCAAGAAGCGCTTACATTCGACGATGTTCTCCTCATTCCTGCTCACTCCACCGTACTGCCGCGCGACGTCAGCCTAAGAACCCAGCTTACCCGCAACATCAGCCTCAACATTCCCCTGTTATCGGCGGCCATGGACACGGTCACCGAATCCCGCCTCGCCATCACCATGGCCCAGGAGGGCGGAATCGGCATCATTCACAAGAACATGACCATCGAGCGCCAGGCAAACGAGGTTCAAAGCGTCAAGAAATACGAGAGCGGGGTCATCAAAGAGCCCATTACGGTGTCTCCGGACACGACGATCCGAGAAGTCATGGAGCTGACCCGCTCCAGAAGAATTTCCGGCGTGCCGGTCGTGGACGGGCAAAATCTCGTCGGCATCGTCACCAGCCGGGACCTGCGGTTCGAAACCCGCTACGACGAGCCAGTAACCAAGGCCATGACACCCAAGGAAAAACTGATCACCGTGCAGGAAGGCGCCAGCAAGGAGGAAGCCATCCACCTCCTGCACAAGCATCGGATCGAAAAAGTCCTGGTCGTTAACAACGAGTTTCAGCTGCGGGGACTGATCACCGTCAAAGACATCCAGAAGGCCAAAGATTACCCGCAGGCCTGCAAAGACGAGCAGGAGCGGCTTCGCGTCGGCGCCGCCGTCGGCACCGGCCCCGGCACCGAAGATCGGGTCGCCGCGCTGGTAGAGGCCGGCGTCGATGTGATCGTGGTCGATACCGCTCACGGTCATTCTCAGGGCGTGTTGGATCGCGTGCGCTGGGTCAAGCAGAACTTCAAACAGGTCCAGGTGATCGGCGGAAACATCGCCACCGGCGAAGCGGCGAGAGATTTGGTCGAGGCCGGGGCGGACGCGGTGAAAGTCGGCATCGGGCCGGGCTCCATCTGCACCACCCGTATCGTGGCCGGCGTCGGTATCCCGCAGATCACCGCCGTCGCCAACGTCGCCGAGGCACTCAAAGGAAGCGGCATCCCCGTTATTGCCGACGGCGGCATTCGCTATTCCGGCGATGTTGCGAAGGCATTGGCCGCCGGCGCCTATTCGGTCATGATCGGCGGATTATTCGCCGGAACCGAGGAAGCGCCCGGCGAAGTCGAACTTTATCAAGGGCGGTCGTACAAATCCTACCGCGGCATGGGCTCCTTGGGTGCCATGGCTCAACAGCAAGGCTCCAGCGATCGATACTTCCAGGAAAGTACCGATGCCGAAAAACTCGTGCCCGAAGGCATCGAAGGCCGCGTTCCTTACAAGGGCAGCCTGATCGCCATCATTCATCAGCTGATCGGCGGCGTTCGGTCGGCCATGGGCTACACCGGCTGCGACACCATCGAAGCGATGCGCAACAAGGCACACTTCGTTCGAGTCACCTCCGCCGGAATACGGGAGAGCCATGTACACGACGTGACGATAACCAAAGAGGCTCCTAACTATTGGCTCGACTAGAAAGGCGATCAGCGTGCCCCAAGCTTTGAATATCCATTCCCAAAAGATCCTGATTCTCGACTTCGGATCTCAATACACGCAATTGATTGCACGTCGCGTCAGGGAGATCGGCGTGTATTGCGAAATTCATCCGTACGATCGTGACGAGCGGTTCATTCGCGACTATCGGCCACGGGGCATTATTCTTTCCGGAGGCCCGGAAACCGTCACGCAGGCGGACACGCCCCGAGCCCCCGCCTGTGTGTTCGATCTGAATGTGCCGGTACTCGGCATCTGTTACGGTATGCAAACCATGGCCGAGCAACTGGGCGGCCGGGTGGACGCCTGCACCCAGCGCGAGTTCGGTTACGCACAGATTCGGGCTCACGGCCACTCCCGGCTGTTGTCCGACATCGAGGACCATGCGACGCCCGAGGGTTACGCCCTGCTCGACGTTTGGATGAGCCACGGCGACCAGGTCACGGCTTTGCCGCCCGGCTTCAAACTGATCGCCTCGACCGAAAGCGCCCCTATCGCCGGCATGGCGGACGACGCACGCGGCTATTACGGCCTTCAGTTCCATCCGGAAGTCACCCATACCCGGCAGGGAAAGCGCATACTCGAGCGGTTTCTGAAGGATATCTGCGGTTGCGAAGCCCTTTGGACGCCGCGCAATATCGTCGAAGACAGCCTGCAGACCATTCGGGCCGAAGTGGGAAGCGATCGGGTCATTCTCGGCCTTTCCGGCGGCGTGGATTCCTCGGTGGTCGCGGCCCTGCTGCACAAAGCCATCGGCGATCGCCTTACCTGCGTCTTCGTGGACACCGGACTTCTACGGCTCAACGAAGCCGACCAGGTCATGAACATCTTCGCGCAGCACATGGGCGTACAGGTCATTCGGGTCAACGCCGAAGAGAGGTTCCTGCAAGCGCTCGAAGGCGTCCACGATCCGGAGCAAAAGCGAAAGATCATCGGACGACTCTTTGTCGAAATCTTCGACGAAGAGGCCGGCAAAATCAGCGATGCCCGCTGGCTGGCGCAGGGTACGATTTATCCGGACGTCATCGAATCCGCCGGCTCCAAGACCGGCAAAGCCCACGTCATCAAATCCCATCACAACGTCGGCGGCCTGCCGGAAGACATGAACCTCAAGCTGATCGAGCCGCTGCGGGAATTGTTCAAGGACGAGGTCCGGCAGATTGGGCTGGAACTCGGCCTGCCTTACGAGATGGTTTACCGACATCCGTTTCCCGGGCCGGGCTTGGGCGTACGCATTTTGGGCGAAGTCAAAAAGGAATACGCCGAATTGCTGCGCCGGGCCGATGTCATCTTTATCGAAGAGCTTCGCCGGCACGATCTGTACGAGAAGGTCAGCCAAGCGTTTGCGGTGTTTCTGCCGGTCAAATCGGTCGGCGTCATGGGCGACGGACGCCGCTACGATTTCGTCATCGCGCTGCGCGCCGTCGAAACCGTAGACTTCATGACCGCCCGCTGGGCCCATCTCCCCTACGACTTTCTCGATCTCGTCTCGCGCCGGATCATCAACGAAGTACCCGGTATCTCACGGGTGACGTACGATATCTCGGGCAAACCGCCGGCTACTATCGAGTGGGAGTGATTTGGGGTACCGGCAACGAACTGGCGCGGGCATCCGCCGCGACGATTCGGGTGAACCTGCCCAAGATCAAGATCGATGCCTCGGTGGTGCGCAATACGCGCCGCATTCGGATCCTCTTAGCGTCGCGCCATTCTCTCTGAGCGAGATATTTCTCACGGCCGCCCGTAATCTTGCGACCCGACCCGGTCGGAGTGCCCGCGGCACGATAACCAACCAGGGGGTAACGGGGAATTGCGTCTTCTGTTCAGAAATCCGCTCGTTTTGTCCTATCGCTTGCCTAATCGCACGCCGTTCGGCCCACCGCCCTACGACTGCAGCCCGCGAGAGGGAGGTGATGAAACATCCCGGCTAGCTCCTCCGCTTCCTTTTCGCCAATCTCGGTTTCAGCCTGGGTGCGGCAGGCATCATGCGCCTCGTCGTTGATGACCACGATATCCTGGTAGCCGAACAGCTTGCCAAGCACACCGCACGCATAGGCAACGTCACTCCCCCGCCCCTTCTTCCCGACAGACCGTTCCCGATCCTCGAGCGGCACCAGACTATGCCAGTTATCGATCAAAAGCTCGACCTGGTTGGGCTTCTGGCGCATGGTCTCGTTATTCCATCTTTCGAACAAAAAGAAAATTTCTTTAATGATAGGCCGGGATAAGCCTGTCCTGAGCGAAGTCGAAGGGCTTATTTCGGCCTACAACGTTTTCCTTTTGATTGAGGAATGGAATTAGGGCGCAAAAGGAACGCGTCGTAGGCCGGTGCCGATGTAATCCGCGATGGCCTCCTTCAGTTGGGCCTGGCTTACCAGGCCCGATTCCCCGTCCCGCCGATTGGCTGTTCAAAGATGCACAAGTTTGCCGTATCCTTGCCAAAATTACCTGCATCACCGGCCGCTGTCCCGGTACCGGGTGAGGAAGCGATGAAAGACGACACGGCAGAGATATTCACCCTCGACGAAGTGGCGGCCTACCTCAAGGTAGGCAAACGCACGGTCTATCGCTTGGCGGCGGCGAAGAAGATTCCCGCCTTCAAAGTCGGTGGAACATGGCGCTTTTCGCGCCAGGAAATCGACCAGTGGATCAAGAGGCAGACGGCGGAAGCCCAGAGCGATGATGGTCCTGGCGGACCTCATGGCAGGAATGGGTAAAGGGCCGCCCCATGCTCACACGACTGGACCGTCTGGTAGACGAGATCGCGGCCCTGCACAGCAAGCTGATCCTGCTCGTCGGGCGCCCTGGGTGCGGCAAGACCGCACTTCTGGCCGAGCTGGCCAATCGGCGCGGTGCGAAGGTAATGAATGTCGGGGCCGCGCTGGGAAAGCGCTTGGCAAGGCTGCCGCAGCGGCTGCGGGCGCTCCAGGCCTTTGTGGCCATGCGGGAGCTGGCCGATGAGTACGCGAGCGGCGATCTGCTCCTGCTCGACAACATCGAACTGCTGTTCGATCAAATGCTCGAGCTCGATCCGCTGGATCTGCTCAAGCGCCACGCCCATGCCCGGCGTGTCGTGGCGGTGTGGCCGGGAGAGTTACGGGATGGCCGCCTGATCTATGCGGAATTGGGGCATCCGGAATATCGGGACTACGGCCTCGATGGTCTGGTGCCGTTCGAGATTGAAACGGTGGGGTAAAGAGGAAAACGCATGCGCTACGGCGATCTCATTCAATTCGAGCCGATCGAGTCGGTCATTCAGCTGCTCGACGCCAACCGGCCCGAATCGGCTTCGAGGCTCGTCGCCACCTTCGTCATCTCCGACGACATGGCCGAGCGGATCGCCAAGCAGATGATCCCGCAGCTTTCGTTCGACGAAGCGGTCGACCACAAAGGTGTGCTGGTGGTCGGCAACTATGGCACCGGAAAGTCGCACTTGATGTCCGTGCTGTCGCTGATCGCCGAGGACGCCGCCTATGTGCCGATGATCCGCCACCCCAAGGTCGTCGAGGCCGCCGGTTCCATCGCCGGCAAGTTCAAGGTGCACCGTATCGAGATCTCCAGCCAGATGCGGCTTCGCGACATCATCACGCAGGAGCTCGAAATTTTCCTGGAAAACCAGGGCGTTAGCTATTCCTTCCCGCCGGCCGACAAGGTGGTCAACAACAAGGCCGCCTTCGAGGAGATGATGGCCGCGTTCAACGAGGTGTACCCCGGCCACGGCGTCCTCCTCGTCGTCGACGAGTTCCTCGATTACCTGCGCTCACGCAAGGACCATGATCTGGTGCTGGATCTGTCCTTCCTGCGCGAGATCGGTGAGGTCACCAAGCATCTGCGTTTCCGCTTCGTCGCCGGCGTACAGGAGGCCATCTTCGACAGCAGCCGCTTCCAGCATGTCGCCGACAGCCTGCGCCGTGTGAACGAGCGCTTCACTCAGGTGCTGCTGGCCCGCCAGGACGTGAGCTTCGTAGTGGCCGAGCGCCTGCTCAAGAAGTCGGCCGACCAGCAGCAAAAGATCCGCGAGTATCTGACGCCCTTCGCCAAGTGCTACGGCAACATGAACGAGCGGATGGACGACTATGTCCGCCTGTTTCCCGTCCACCCGGACTACATCGGTACCTTCGAGCGGCTCGTCTTCACCGAAAAGCGCGGCGCGCTGGTCACCCTGCGCGACCAGATCCAGGCCATCCTGGACGACGAAGTGCCCACCGATCGCCCGGGACTCATCGGCTACGACAAATTCTGGGACACGGTCACCTCAAACTCCGTGCTACGTTCGGACCCCAACATCGGCCCGGTGTTGAAGGTGGCCGAGGTGCTTTTCGAGCGCGTGCAAAAGGCCTTCACCCGGCCGCCCTACAAGGCGCTGGCCCTGCGCATCGTCAAGGCGCTGGCCGTGCATCGGCTCACCACCGGCGGCGACATCTACGTGCCGGTGGGCCCAACGGCCGAGGAACTGCGTGACA
>DYIL01000097.1 GCA_020723665.1 Methyloversatilis universalis | reverse complement strand
CAGGACGAACGGTAACGCGTTGATTCCGTTCGTGGTGCCTGCCCGCGCGGCCTGCCTGCTACAGGCAGGCAGCAGGCGGGAGCTTGTCGAACGCTCTCCTGAGCCTCTCGAAGGGCGTGAACGGAAGCAACTTGTTCAGAGCTTCCTTAACGAAAGCGGATCAGCCCAGCAAGTTCTTTATCGACGGAAACGCCATGATCTCTTGATGTACCGGAGCGCCGACATTTCATTCGGCCGAATCCGCCTCGGCGCGACGTACTGCCTTTACGAATTCAGCCCGATTGTGTTTGGTCGTCAAAGCCGCTGATTGCGCATCGAGACCTGATTTCGGCCCGCCATGGCTCAATAACGGACGCACGACGTGCGCCCCGGCAGCCCAGGTCAAGACCGCGCCGAGTTGTACGAAATACCAACGCAGCATCAGTTCGGTTGCGGACAGCATCTGCGAACGATCAGGTCCGAGCAGGAACTGAGTGCCGGAAAACACCAACTCATATTTCTCGACCTCCTGCTCGAGCCCGGCATTAAGCAAAAACCAGCCAAGGGGTAGGGCGGCGAGAGTGATCACGCCGGCGATCAGGATTCCGCGGCGTTTTCGTCCTACACGTATCAACAGAGCGCAGTTCGCGCACAGCACTATCAGGAGTAAATACAGATAAACGCCACCTCCCCAGCCGAAGGCGCCGTCGCGGGCGATCAATTCGTTCAGATTGTCGGTCGATGACCAGTCGAACGTCACGGCTTTGAAAAGCCAGAACCAGGGCAGCGCAGCCAGAACCGCTTTCCATTGCCCAAGCCGCTCGGCGTAGGCAAAGGCGATCGCCAAACAAAGCCAGAGCGGTCCGACCAAGGCGACAAAACGGACTATGCGTTCGATGAAGGCGACGGGTTCGGGTGTTCCGATGGCCAGAAATAACCGCCTCGCCCCGGCTCCCCAAATATCTTTGTGGGTTACGAACCAATAAAGATTGTTCGAACCGACCACATCGTCGAGGCTCTCGCCGGTGACGCTCGCATAGAGCAGAGCCAGCTCGACGAGCGCGGAAACCAGCAGCGCAGCAGGGAGAAACCCCAGCGGACGAGTTCCGCCGGCCAGGCGATGGCCGGCCCAGGCAGCGGATGCGCCGGGCCATAGCGCGGCGAGCGCGAAGATAAATAAAAAAGGAAGACTGCCGTTGCCGTGGAACAATTCACGGACGTTGTAGGGAATATCGGGTAAACGCAAAAGGGCCCAAAGCGCCAGCACGAGTCCGAGCGCGTAGCCCAGGATTCTGCGTAACACCGCTTGCCATTTTTCTCCATGATGCGGAAACGGAGGCCGAGGTTCTCGCGTCGCTCCGGGCTCGCTCGGCGGGACCGGCATTTTTGCCGGCAGCGCGCTCGAGAGAAGATGCAGTCCCCAAGCGCAGAGCAGGACCCAAATCGGCTCGGTGGGATCGGCCGTTCTTCCCGGAATGAGCACCTGGATCACTTCGAGCAGTCCGACCCAGACCGTGACAGCCAATGCCGACAGGACCGGGTTTGCGTGGGCCGAGCGTAGCTGCCAGAGCGCGCCCACGTAAAGCAGTAGACGCCCGGCAAGGGATCTTGCATTGTCCAGCATCGAACCGTGCAACAGCGCGGCGAAAGGCAGTTTCACTTTGGATGGCTCCACGTCTTTTTCAAGGCCCAGCGGAAACACGGAGAAGAGCAGCATGGCCGTTAACAGGCATAGGGTCAGGAGCACTCTGTGATTTGCCCTGTGCATATGCCGGACGCCGACCCATGCTGCGAGACCACTCACAAAACCGATAGGCACGGCGAGAGTCATGGCTTGATGAATGATCAGCACCTTACCCAGTGCTACCGCGATGAACAGGAGGGCCGTTCGCGGCAGCGCGTAACGGCCGGCCAAGGTTTCCAGAGCAACCGTGGCCAATAAGGCTCCGATTCCGTGTCGTACAACATCGATGACTTCGACCTGAGAAACGCCCAAGGCTTTGAGGTTATTCTTAATGTGTTGCACATCGAGAGACGGCACGAAGGGCAACAGCTCGCTCGCCAGCCAGAGCGCCAGGACCAGCAGCGCTTCCGGCGACCGCAGAAAACTGGCAGGGGGCACGACAGTTCTCTTGAGGGCGAGCAGCCGGCTTGCGCCGATGCCCAGCCCCAGTCCGGCGAGATTCCATGCCGCATCGCTCAGGGCCGGCGAGCGGGCAGGCAGGTAGATCTGGAGGACTTGCAGCAGGACCGCCAGGGAGGCGCCGGTTAACGCTACGGTCGCTGCCGGGCGATGGACATTCCTCGCGCGCAAGGCCCAGATTCCGGTCAAACCATACGGTACGAACAAGACGATATTGCCCAGAATATCCGCCAACGAGGCCGAATGCTCGTTGCCGGCCATCAAGATTTGGAAAAGGCTGCCCTTATCGGCGCGCGCTGCGAATTGAAAAGGATAGAGTGAGCCGTAGGCAATGAGTGCCGCCATCAGATACCAGAGGTAAGTCATCACGGGTCCTGTGGGCCATTGATATGATCGTTATCCGGTCAAGCGGGTTTCGCGTCAAGACTTTTAGGCACTTTCCCGATACACGGCCGTTCAATAGGAAATGTCGGTCGGCTGTCGGCTTGCCTATGAGCCGATGTGGATCGAGTCGCGTCGCTGGAAGAGATAGTGCCAGACAGCCGAGGGTGAGGCGATATTAGCCCCGAGGGGTATGCTGTCCGCAGCGATCTGGCCGGTGTTTGCCCGTTACGGCCGCGCGCCGGCACGAGCCGTTAAGGGAGTTCTGAATAAGTTTCCAGTGGGAAAAGCGAACAGTGCAACTGTTTGATCTAAGAGCCCATCCCAATAGGCTTAAGAAACCCTTTGACGAGCCTGCCCTGAGCGAGGTCGAAGGGCTCAGGGCGAACGGCCTATTGGGATGGGCTCTTAATTAGAGCTTCCTTAAATATCCCCCGTGCCCGACGGTTTCCGGATCCAGCAGGTAATGCGGTCCGGCCGGTTTGCAGCCGCCTTCTACCGGATCGTCCGCGAGCAGCATCGGCGTATCCAGGTCGATCCACTGAAAGCCTCCGAGTCCCGCCGCGAAATGCGCGCTGAAGCCCATGGCGAGCCGCGTTTCGACCATACCGCCGATCATGAGGTCCAGCCCGCCGGCGCGGGCGATGGCGGCGATGTCGAGCGCCTGAACCACGCCGCACTTGACCAGTTTGATGTTGATGACCTGGGCGAGGCGGTGCGTTACGATGCGGAGGGCGTCTTCCGGCGTGCGGCAGGATTCGTCGGCGGCCACCGGCACGCCCGCTTCACGCGCCAGCTTTCCGAGGCCGTCCCAGTCTTCTCGGGCAACCGGTTGTTCAAGCAGGTTCGGCTCGATGCCGGCCTGCCGAAGTTCCCGGAGCAGAATCAAAATCTCTTCGGCCGTGTAGCCGGCATTGGCGTCCAGGATTAAACGACACCCGGGATGTCCGCGTTTTATGGCCAGGAGCCGAGCGATGTCGTCGGAGCGGTCCAGGCCGATTTTCACCTTGAGGATTTCGAAGGCTTCTCCGCGGTATCGGCGGGCGAGGGCTTCCGCGTCGTCGGCAGTGCAGATCGGTATGGTGATGTCGGTCGACAATCGATTCTGAAATCCGCCGAAAAAACGGAACAAGGGAGTCCCGCAACTGCGCGCCAGCGCGTCCATCACGGCCATTTCGATACCGGCCCGGACCGAAGGGAAATCGGGGATCCGTTCCAGGAGTTCCGCCGCGATCCGCCGCCATTCGCCCGCCGCCCGACCCGCCAACCGAGCGGCTTCCCGGGTCAACGCGGCCAGCGCCGTGGCTTGGTCCTCGGCGGTCACCGGCGGCAGTGTCGGCGTTTCGCCCCAGCCTACCGCGCCGTCCGCGAGCGTGATTTGTACGGCCACATTGTAGACATGATCGAGTCTCGACGAGGCGATGGTAAACGGCGCGAGCAGCGGAACGTCCAGCTTATGGATCTCGATTCGCGTGATCTCGAGATTTCGGGATTTCATCGACAAACCTAATCGTGGCTCAACAGTGTGTGACACGCTTCCGGCATCGGGGGTTTCGGCGGTGCCGGCCTGGCCGGGCCGGGCGGGTGTTTCTGGAACCACCAGGACAAGCTGGAATCGCAGCCGTCGCCGGGCGGTACCGGGTCCTGCCGGACGCATTCGGGGCTGTCCGAAGGACAAACTAGGCGCAGATGAAAATGGTCGTCGTGGCCGAACCAGGGACGAATCTTCCGTAACCAGCTGCGGTCGCCGCGAACCGTTCGGCAAAGTTCGCGCTTGATGTGTGCGTTCACGAAGATCCGGTCGACCTCGGGGATGGTTGCCGCCAGCTTCAACAGCCGCTCGTGCCGCCTGCTCCAAAGCCGACGATCGAGGCCGTTTCCAGCGCGGTTCAGGAGGCTCGGGGCGGGAATGTTGGCGCGCCACCGGTCGGCGTTCGTATGGAGTTCCGGGTCGAGGTTGAACCAGATGTCGGCGTCCAGCCCCGTCTGATGGCTGCGATGGCCGAAGGGCATGGGGCCTCCTCGGGCCTGGGAGAGATCGCCGACCTGAATCACGCCGACAGCTTCATGGGCTCGCTCGCCCAGGGTGCGGATCGTGCGGATCAACGAGGGGTGGCCGAAGTAGCGTTTGCGTTCCAGGTGCATGACCAGATAGCCGTCGCCTTCGGTGGGGAGTTCCGCCGCCCCGCTTACGCAACCGTTGTTGGTCTCCCCGATTGCGCGCGGCGGGCCGTTGGTCGGGCCGGGAACCGTCGCCCAGGGATTGGCGAGTAGTGCTGCCGGAACGCCGACAAAAATCAGTGCTCGTCGAATCGAACGCATGATGACCTTGCTGAGAGCGTGCGCCGGACAGGTCTATTCGTTGCCGGGGTTTTGTGCGACGCCGGGGTCCTGCGGATTCAGCGATTTCTGGTTTTCACCCAAGGGAAACCGGCGCTTGGCGTTGATAATCCAGCCTTTGGCCTTGGCGACCTTGACCTCGCGTATTTCCTCCTCCAGGAGCAGACGCTGACGTTCCAAGGCGAGCAGTTCGATTTCCCGCTTGAGCTGGTTTTCGATGTCGTCGAAGGCTTTGGTTCGGCGAGTTTTCTCGGTGAGCTCGGCTTCGAGTTCCATCTGTTTCAACAGGCTTTCGTGGCGGATCCGAGCCTCGCACAGCCGCACCTCCGCATCGTACCGTTCGGCCGCGCGAGCTTCTTCCGCGTTCAGCTCGGCGCGGTCGTGCTCGGCCTCTTGACTCCGCAGCGCCTCGCGCAATTCGGCTTCGCGCCGCATCAATTCGAGCATTCGCTCCTCGTGTTCCAGCCGGAGCTTACGTTCGTTGGTTTCACGGTCGTAGTGCTCTCTCGCCAGGCTTTCGCTCAGTTGACGGCGGCGTCGGATCAGTTCGAGATAGATGCCGTTGTGCTTGCAGTCGATGGCGTCCGCATGTGTCTCGATATTTTCGAGATCGGCGAATACGGTCCGGATCGTGCACCGGGTGCGGCATTGAATGTTGTGCACCGCCAGCAGTTCGTTGACGACGTCCTCGATGCGGTGCTCCATACGAGCATGATTATCGTCGAGTTCGGTCTTATCAAGCCGCCTCAGTTCCGTTTCGGCTGCATCCTGCAGCAGCGTCCGATAGTTGGCCTTGATATAGGCACCGAGGTTTTCGATGTGATCGAAGTTTTCGCAGGCATACTTGACGGTCGGTTGAAACCGGACCGCCAGTTCCGCTTCGATGGTGCAGAGGGCTCCGAGTTTCAAAGGTTCCAAGGGGATCCGCCAATCTTCGATCTTCAGTTCGTAGACGCGGTGGTAGAAACGCCGGACGAAACGCTTGGGGCGGGGAAACACGCGTCGGTAAGGGCCGAGAACCGAGACGACGACGCGGCGCTCGCCTTCGAAACCCGCCTCCCAACGCGGGTTGGGGTCGGGTGGGGTGTTCTCAAACATAACCTTTCCTCGTCAGGATCTTGTTGAGCTCGCTTTCGTTGGCCGGTTCCCCCGCGGGTTCGGCAGCGTGTCGGGGCTTGAGGCGCTCGGCGATGATCGGGTAAAGATTGGGCGCGAATTCCACCGATTTGTCGCTGACTTTCCGAAGATAACCGCGATTCAAAAGAAAGGCGACGGAGAACATCCGCGACCAGTCGGAATAGCGGCGGGCGCGCTCCAGCTCGGTTTTCTCGATGCTGAACTCCAATTCGTCATTGGCATTGATGGTAAATTCGCCGAACTGCCGTATGCCGAGGTAGGCCAAATCCTTTTCGTCCTCGGTAAGTGGGCCGGGGGCGGTGGTTTCCAGCCGATAGGACAGGAACAGGATGAAGAAATCCACCATGGCCGCCAAGGCCAGGGTAAACCAGGAAATGTTCTTCCACATCGCGAAAGACGGCGTGAGGCCGAGAGAAAATTCGGCGTAGGAGCCGAACCGGGGCGCTTCGACGGGTGGGGCACCATAGGCCGATGCCAGGATTTCCGCTTCGCCCTGCAGATTCTGGAAAGTCCGGGCCAACCGTTCGTAAGCCCCGGAATCGTTTACGCGAAGCGAGAATTCCCGCAAGGCCTCCCTGACTTCGGACAAGCGTTTTTCGAGACCCTGGGCGGCGGTGTCGAGCCGTTGCAGCTTGGTTTGTTCGTTCTGAAGAATCTCGTTGTAATAGCTCCAGACCTTGCCCTTGCCGATCTGGCCCTGCATCCCGGGATGAGTGCCGAGATAGGCTCGGTTAGCGTCCTCTGCGGCCTGCTCGACGCGTTGCTGCTGAACGGCCGTGAGCTGGCTCTTGAGCGCGACCACGCTCTCGATGTAGCGGTTCGCGTCGTGGACGATGTTGGTCTGTCTTTCGAGCAAAATGGCGTCGCGCTGGGAAAATTCATAGAACCTGAAATAGGCGAACGACACCGATACCGTCAAAGCCACGAGCAGGGACAGCACTACGCTGAGATAGCGTGCGAGATTGGCGCGCCAGTGCATGCCGGCCAATTCCAGGGTGCAGATCACGATCATCGACTGCACGGCGATCGTCATGATCAGCGCGATCCACTGAGGTATGAAATAGCTCAGGCCGTAACAGGTGTTGTACCCCTCGGCAACGCTCAGCGCCAGGACGATGGGAATCGACAAGACCCGCAGCAGTCCGACGAAGGTGCTCTGGACGGCGTTCAACAATTGACCGATGTGCCAGGTGGTCGTGGTCATGGGTTGTAGCCTTCGGCAAAAGAGTTTGGTTGCTCGGATTCTAATGAGCAATGATCGTTGAATAATCGTCCTGGCATCGGAGTCGAAGCGATAAGGGTGTTCAGGGGCAGGCGAGGTTCCGACTTATCCTAGAGTCTGACTCATGCATTTGTGAAGATGTGATTGTTATGGGAATGTTTTGGATCGCGATAGTGCTGGTGGTTGCCATTATTCTCGGTAATCTCATGATTCTGCTGCGGACCGCGAAAAAGCCCAAGATCCCCGATTCGGTCAAGCCGAAGCCTCATAAGGACGATGACGAAAACTGGTGAGAGCTTTAAGGAAGCTCTGATTAAGTCCTTCGACAGGCTTGTATGGTTTTAACGGCTTT
>DYIL01000096.1 GCA_020723665.1 Methyloversatilis universalis | reverse complement strand
AACGGAATGCCCAGGTATTCCGCGAAGTTTACGTTGCCCGAGGCGTAAGCGAAAATGCCCAGGGCGCCGCCCACCAGCACGGTCGGCATGATAGCGAGACCGTCGAGACCGTCGGTCAGGTTCACCGCGTTACTCGAACCCACGATCACGAAATAGGCCAAAATGGGATAAGCAATCCCCAGATTCAGCACGACTTGCTTGAAAAAGGGGACGATGAATTGAGTCTCGGTGGCGACCGTAGCGGTACTGTAGAGAAACACCGCGGCTACCGTGCCGACGACGGACTGCCAGAAGTATTTGTGCCGCGCGGCCAAGCCGTCGCTGTTGCGGAGCACCAGCTTTTTGTAATCGTCGACAAAGCCGATCAAACCGAACGCCAGCGTGACCAACAAAACGACCCATACGTAGCGGTTGCCGAGATCGGCCCACAGCACGGTGCTGATCGCGATCGAGACCAGAATGAGCGCCCCGCCCATGGTCGGGGTTCCGGCCTTGGAAAAATGGCTTTGCGGTCCGTCGCTCCGGATATTCTGTCCGACTTTGTATTTGCTGAGGTGGCGGATCATCACCGGACCCACGATAAACGAAATGATCAGGGCGGTGAGCACGCCGAGGATGGCGCGAAAAGTCAGATACTGAAAGACGCGAAAAACGTCGAAATACTTCTGAAGAACCTCCGCGACTATCAGCAGCATAAACCGCCCCGCTCGCGCAAGGTTTCCACCACCCGCTCCATACGTTGACTGCGTGAACCTTTAATCAATAACACAACGTTCTCGTTAATCTGCTGTCGTATTCGTTCGATCAATTCATCCTGCTCTTGGCAGTACACGGCGCCTTCGCCGAATGACTCCGCCGCTCGATCCGCGTTCGGCCCCACGGCGAACAATCGCGCCACGCCCATCGCCTTCGCCTGACGACCGATCTCGGCATGCAATTCCGCGCTCTGATCGCCCAATTCGCCGAATGCGCCTAAGGCAACCCAAGGCTCGCCCGAAAGCTGCGTTAAGACGCTCAGCGCGGCTCGAAAGGAATTGGGGTTGGCGTTATAGGCGTCGTTGATCAACAAGGACCCCCGAATGCCGGTCACCGGCTCCAGACGTCCCGACACGGGAGTCACGCGTGAAAGCCCGGTCCGGATCTGTTCGATGTCGAGACCCAAGGCGCGGGCCGCAGCTGCGGCAGCCAAGGCATTGACGACATTGTGACTTCCGGCTAAGGCCAAAGCCATCGAATAGCGTCCGCCTTGATAGAGAAGATCGAAGGACGTGCGGAATTTGCCGTCACTTAATTCCATCCGTATGGAATCTTTATCGGCACGCATAACGGCGCCGGGGCCGAATCCGAAACCGATCACCGCTCGATCGCCAGCCATTTCGCACCAGCGACCGAAGAAGCGATCTTCGGCATTGAGCACCGCCGTACCGCTCCGCCCGAGCGACGTAATCAATTCGCCTTTCGCGGACGCCACCCCCTCGAGCGAGCCGAATCCTTCCAGGTGCGCTGCACCGGCATTGGAGATCACGGCCACATCGGGCTTCGCCAATCCGGCGACGTACGCGATCTCGCCCGGATGGTTCGCACCCATTTCGATCGCGGCAAAACGGTATTCGTCCCTTAGCCGCAACAGCATCAAAGGGACACCGATATCGTTGTTGAGGTTGCCCTGCGTCTTGAGTACCGGCGCCGCGACATCCAGAATGGCCGCGACCATTTCCTTAACCGTAGTTTTTCCGTTGCTGCCGGTGATGCCGACCAAACGACCGGACCAACGATCGCGCCAAGCCGCCGAAAATCGTCCGAGCGCCGTTCGACCGTTTTCGACCCGCACCTGGGGCAAATCGCAATCCGCCCAGCGTTCGACCACCGCCGCAGAGGCACCCGCCGCTTTCGCTTGGGTGACGAAATCGTTGCCGTCGAAGCGAGCGCCACGGATTGCCAGATAAACATCGCCGGGGTTCAGAGCACGCGTATCGATGCTCAGACGCTCGAACGCCACATCATCGCCCCGCAGTTCACCGCCGACAATCGCGCTGAATTCGGAAAGATGCGTCTTCATCTCGGCAACTCCAGCACCGAAAGGGTTTCCATAACAACGTCGCGATCACGGAAAGGGTGTTTCTGGCCCTGAATTTCTTGGGTGTCTTCGTGTCCTTTTCCGGCTATCAAAACGATATCGCCCGCTCCCGCCCGTTCCAGCGCCCACACAATCGCTTCGCGGCGATTTCGGATCGTAGCCGCCTTGTCTCGACGGCAGCCGGACAGAATGTCCCGGATGATCTTGTCTCCATTCTCGAAGCGGGGATTGTCATCGGTCAAGACGACAACGTCGGCCAGTTCCTCGGCGATGCCTCCCATCAGCGGACGCTTGCCGGGGTCGCGGTCCCCGCCGCACCCGAAAACCACCCATAATTTGCCCTCGCAGTGGCGGCGCAAGCTGCGCAACACGCTGGCCAGGGCATCCGGGGTATGGGCATAGTCCACGACAGCCGTGAGTCCCAGCCTCGAAAACCGCTCCATCCGCCCCGGCACGGGCTGCACATTCTTGAGTAATTCCGCCGCTTCGGGCAATTCGTGCCCCAAACCCACCAAAACCGCCAACGTGGCGGCCAGGTTTTCCACGTTGAAATCGCCGTACACCGGCGCGAACACGTCGGCAACTTGTTGATGATACCGCGCCCTAAAAGCGATTCCCTGCGCATCTTGACGTACGGAAGTCACAGAGACCACGGATGCCGATTCGATAACCCGCTCGTGCAAACTAAAAGCGATCAATTTTAAATGAGACGGTGCTCGCCTCAAAATGGCATCGGCAATCGAGTCATCGGCGTTGAAAACTACAATATCGAGCCCCGGCCAAGCGAGAAGACGCAGCTTGGCCTCCAAATAAGCCTCCATGGTTCCGTGGTAATCGAGATGATCGCGGCTGAAATTCGTGTACAGCGCGCCTTTGAAACGCACACCATTGAGACGACCCTGCACCAGACCGTGGGACGACGCTTCCATCGCCACGGTCCTGACACCCTGGTGGCATAAGCGAGCCAGAAGCCGGTGAACTTCGATGGCATCCGGCGTGGTATGGTGCGTGACCTCGAGTGTGCCCGGAACCCCGAAGCCCAAGGTCCCGACTACGGCGGCCGGCGCTTTGACCGAAAGCGCATGGACGAGAAAGTGACTGCACGAGGTCTTGCCGTTGGTGCCGGTAATGCCAATGACATCCAAGAATGCGGATGGCTCGCCGAAAAATCGATCGGCGATGAATCCCAGTTTCAGGTTCAGCGCATCCACCGGAATGCAGGGTATGCCGGTAATACCGCTCGCGAAAAGATGCCCGTCTCCCGCAGGATCGTAAATGATGGCCGAACAACCCCGCCGAACCGCCTGCTCGGCATGGCGCATGCCATGCGAACGGTGCCCGGCCAGAGCTACGAAAAGATCGCCGGGGCGAGTGCGCCGACTGTCGTGACAGAGCCCTGCGACGTCGACCGAAAAGGAAATGGGACTATCGATAAATCCGGACAATAAGGCATCGAGCCTAAATCCCCGAACCGGTGTTTCGACGGTCGTCATGCCGATTCATCCTGCTGTGCGGCAAGAATAGGCATGGTCTCTTCCTGATCCGGGGCAATGTTCAACAACCGCAAAGCCCCCTCCATGACACGCGAGAAAACGGGCGCGGCCACGGCGCCGCCGTAATACTCTCCCGCCGACGGCTCATCGATCATGACTACCATAACCAAACGTGGTTTACTCGCTGGTGCCATCCCTGCGAATACCGACATATAAAGAGAGGATGAATAGCCGCCGACGCCGCTTTTCTTTACGGTCCCGGTCTTGCCGGCGACTCGGAAGCCGGGAATGGCGGCCTTCAGTGCCGTGCCTTCACGGGTGACGACCTGCTCGAGCATCGCGCGCACACTGGCGGCCGTACGGCCCGACATGATGCGATGCGACTCGGGCGTTTTGTCTCTCCTGACCAGGCTAACCATGGGCATTACCCCGTCGTTGGCCAAGGATAGGTAAGCTCGCGCCAACTGCAGCGTCGAGGCAGACACGCCATAGCCGAAAGAAAGGGTCGCTTGTTCGAACGGGCTCCAGCCTTGGTAATCGGAAAGGCGGCCGTTCGCTTCACCGGGAAACCCAGTCTCCAAAGGTTGACCGAATCCCAGGTTGTTGTAGAAGGCCCAAAGCTTTTTCGAGGGTAAGTTGAGCGCGATCTTCGTGACGCCCACATTGCTCGATTTTTGAAGGACATGCGCCACATCGAGGACACCATAGTTATGGATATCCTTGACGACATTGCGCCCCACGCGCATCGCACCCGGCGCGGTATCGATCACGGTGTCGGGACGGTAAAGGCCGAGTTCCAGACCCAGGGCGACGACGAACGGCTTCATCGTCGATCCCGGCTCGTACACATCGGTAATCGCCCGGTTGCGCGATGCGCTTCCCTTTACCTGGATGCGGCTATTGGGGTTATAAGAGGGTTGATTGACGATCGCCAACACTTCACCCGTCTGGGCATCCAGCAGCGCCAGGGAACCGGAGCGTGCCTGATGCTGGAGTACGGCCTTCTTGAGTTCCCGATAAGCAAGGTATTGCAGACGCTGGTCTATGCTCAGAGCGAGATCCCTGCCGGGCACGGGCGGCCTGATGGACTCCAAGTCTTCGATGACACGCCGCTTGCCGTCCCGACGAATCCGTTTTGCCCCTTCCACGCCTTTCAGCCAGTCGTCGTAGGCCAGCTCCATCGCCTCCTGGCCTTTGTCATCGATGTTGGTGAAACCGACTAGGTGGGCGGCCACTTCGCCCGTCGGATAATAGCGACGATATTCCCGCTCCGCATAAATGCCGGGGATACCCAGGGCCAAAACTTGGTCGGCCAACTCGGGATTGATCCGGCGCTTCAGATAAGCAAAGCTGCGATTCTCGTTGCCCCCGATGTGTTTTTCGAGCGCTTTGGGCGAAAGACCTAAAAGCTCGGCCAGGACCTTGAGCTTACCCGCCGGGACCTGCGCCTCGCGGAACTCCTTCGGGTTGACCCAGATCGATTTGACCGGTGTACTGATCGCCAGCAACTCTCCGTTACGATCAAAAATCCGCCCGCGATGCGCCGGGACCGGCAATATGCCGACATGGCGCAAGTCGCCCTGGCGCTTGAGAAACTGCCGGTCCAGCACCTGTAGGTAAACGGCGCGTCCGATCAAGACCACCATGGCGAGCAGCATGACGGTCAGCAGAAAATACCAACGCCCGTTGCAACCTGCCTCATTTACTGGCCTGGATTGGATAATCAACATTTTTCGGCGCGACGTCTAAGGTTTGATATAAATAATCGATTCTCTGGGCGGCAGAAACATGCCCAAGCGGCCGTGCGCCAGCCGTTCGATACGACTATGCTCGGCCCAGGTGTTTTGCTCGAGCTGTAACTGTCCCCATTCCTCGTCATACGCATCCAACTCCTGTTCGAGCCGCTGTACCTCGGCGAACAACAATCGCGATCGGTATTTGGTGTAAACGACACCCAAGGCGGAGGCCACCGCGACCACGAGCCAGACCAAGAGAAATCTCATGGCTAGAGGCGCTCCGCCACGCGTAGGACCGCACTGCGGGCACGCGGATTGTCTCGAACTTCTTCCGGCTCCGGCATGCGGGCTTTGCCGACGCGTCTCAGCCTTCCGGACTCGGTCGCCTGCAAGGGCAAATGCGGGAGCACCGGCCTCCCGCGCTCCTCGTCACGCATAAATCGCTTCACGATCCGATCCTCCAAGGAATGGAAAGCTATGATCACCAACCGCCCGCCGGGCTTAAGTACGTCCACGGCCTGCCGCAGTCCCTGCTCTAGCTCTTCCAGCTCTTTGTTGATAAAAATGCGTATTGCCTGAAAACTTCGCGTGGCCGGATGCCTACCCCTTTCTCGCGTAGGGATGGCGCTCTCAATGATCTCGACCAGTTCGCGCGTGGATAAGATCGGGTGTTTCGATCGTCGCTCGACGATCGCACGGGCGATACGATGGGCATAGCGCTCCTCCCCGTAATCCCGAAGTACGCCGGCCAACTCCCTTTCGGACACGCCCGCGAGCCATTCCGCTGCCGTCATGCCTCGCGTGGTATCCATGCGCATATCGAGAGGACCGTCGCGCATGAAGCTGAACCCCCGATCCGCTTCATCCAGTTGAGGCGAAGACACGCCCAAATCCATCAACACGCCGGCGACATGACCCAACCACCCGCGGCTTTCCACGAACTCGCGCACATTTGCAAAACTACCGTGATCGAGCGCAAACCGCGGATCCGCGCCAAGCCGCCTGGCTTCTCGGGAAGCCACGGCTTCCGGATCCTTGTCGAGCGCCAGCAATCGTCCTTCCGCGCCCAAATGCTCAAGAATCGCCGCGCTATGCCCACCGCGCCCGAAGGTGCAGTCGACATATAAACCGTCAGCCCTCAGCGCCAAACCATCCAGCACCTCACGCAGCATGACCGGCCGGTGGGCACGATCCTCCTGACTCACAGTGCCAACGATCCCAACTCGGGCGACAGCTCTTCCAGATTTTCCATGCGCTCTTCCTGTATCCACTCGTCGCGAGAGGCGCTCCAGGAGTCCTCGTCCCAGATCTCGAATTTATTGCCTTGACCGATCAGCGCCACGCGTTTCTCCAACCCGGCGAACTTCCGCAGAGGCTCCGGCACCAGGAAACGACCCTGACCGTCCATCTCGCACTCAGTAGCATGACCGATCAGCAAGCGCTGCAGCCGCTTTGCCTGCTTATTCAGGGAAGGAAGCCTCACCAATTTGCGTTCGATTTCTTCAAACTCGGGAAGCGGGTAGAGCATGAGGCATTTGTCCAATCCGACGGTAACTACCAATTGGCCGTCGCAATTTTCAAGCAGTTCCGCCCGATAACGGGTAGGCATGGCCAATCGACCTTTTTCGTCGAGATTGATTGAGCTAACGCCGCGAAACAAAAAATCCCCCTACCTCCATTCGGTTCCATTTTTTTCCACTTATTACCACTTGAATGGAATATAGAAATCATCCGCAACCAAGTCAAGCGAGCTTCCTGATTATTTTTTTGGAGCGACAGCGTTGCCGAATCAAGCTTCGACAAAACTGTTTTGACAGAATTATTACAATTTATAATCAATAACTTATCGTTAGTAATTCAGCAGAATCCGACACCCAGCGAACTCAGCGAGAAATGTGCGTCAGCCACTTGCCCGCGCCCGATCCGCAAGTGCGACAAGACGGGCTCGGCCAACGGTCATTCCACAAGCGGCAAATGATGGGAAGCCGGCTCCATGTGCTGGTCCAACCGTCGGCTAGGTACGTCATCGAGAAACAGGGGACTTCGCTGCAGATACGGGCATTCGCCCCTATCTATCAAATCACGCGCAGACAAACGGTATGAAATCGGCGTCGCCGGTAGCGGCCGTACCCAAAGACGAGACGGGTCAATCGGGAGGAGAAAAGCTTTGTCCGAGGGAAAAACGATCGGCGGTTCCCTCGGACAAAGCTACGAAAACCTGTCGTGAGGAAATCGGATTACAAACCCGGGTCCCGAAAGGCACCCGGTAACGGTAATGCATTTTAGGAAGCTCTGATTAAGTTTCCAGTGGGAAAGGCGAACAGTGCAACTGTTGGATC
>DYIL01000095.1 GCA_020723665.1 Methyloversatilis universalis | reverse complement strand
TCGGCCAACGACAAACCCTTTTGAAATTGCACCCGGTTCATAGGCATGGGACACCCCTCTTGTGATCGATGCCCATAGTCTAAGGCCCCTAGTAGCTCACTATGTGAGCCTCACTATGTGAGCCTGTACTGAACTTCATCGCTAATCAAGTAATCTATTACTTATGAAACAGATCTCCGTCGCTGAAATCCTTAAACTTCCTGTGCAAGAGCGTATCCGTCTTGTCGAGCTCATCTGGGAAAGCATTGCCGCCATTCCGGAAGCTGTCGAAGTCACTCCGGAAGTAAGGGCAGAACTCGAAAAGCGGCTGAAAGAGTTCGAAGCTAACCCCGAAGCCGGTTACTCGTGGGAGCAAGTGAAGTCACACCTGCGAAACGGCACATGGCGTTCCGCCTAAAGTTTTCTGCTCGGGCGCTACGTGAAATGGGCGAAGCGCATGATTGGTACGAATTGCAAAGCACGGGCCTTGGCGAAGAGTTCCTGGCTGCAACCGAGCTGCAGCTTAACAGGCTGTTGAAAAATTCGATGCTCCTACCATAGGTAGTGGGCAACGACGAAACTGTTAACCTACATGTCGTATGCAGAATGCGTTTTTCAACACCCTGTTAAACGCCTTGAACAAGCGCCTTTGCTGTACGGTGAAGTGATTGCGGGTGTTCGCTGTGCATTACTGCCGCGTTTTCCGTATGGTGTGTTCTACGCGGTTCGCAGTGATCTCGTGCATGTCTTGGCGGTGATCCACAATGCACGCAGTCCGCGGCGTTGGCCCAAAGATAAGGGATAAATGCGCTAACCCGGCGCTGGAGAGGGACGCCTCCTAACGTCGGCGCCCCTCAGCTTCAACGTTAGCCACCGAGAAAGACAGCATGAGAGCAACGAAGCGCGTTCTAAACCTCCACGAAGAGGCCACTCATCAACGCCTGCGAAAGGTGTCAGATGTCTGGGACGCCTCTGTCTTTTCCGTCAAGGCATCCGCCACCGGTGCCGGTGCCCCTGGATTCTTCAGCGGAGTGAGCTTATCTTCACGCATGGCGTATTCGCTCCTCTCGTAGGAATGGATGACCTCGAAGACCATCCAGAATACGCCGCCTACCTCAAGCCCTCATCCCCAACTTTCGAGCATAACTCATTATTCTTTGAGGGAAAAGTTGCTGATTTCACTCATTCTGTTGTGGTCATCGAAGATGACAAGGGGTGCATCAAAAGCTTGGCATGGCTACTACTGGATTTAGAATCTGGTGTTATTTCTCGCACGGCATTCACACCGAAGTTATTCAAGGTAGATCTTGTAGAAGCTGCTGAGCAAATAGCCGTGTTTGGTCTTGGAGAAGAGGTGCGAGCTGCCTTGGACGGAGACGCAAAGCCATTGCCACGAGGTGAAATCGAACGGCTCATCTCGGAGTTTGCTAATAGTGGACGCATGCGGTTCGGCTTTTCTGGGGGTAACGTTGGTCTTCCCAGCAGTAGAGGCGGCTAACAAATCGCTGGAGTGGGACGCCGCAAAAAGCGCGGCGCCGCCGCGGCTCTTGTCGTTAGCATGCACAGGCTGTTCTGAAGAAGCAGGCCCGGAGTTGATAAATATCAGGACGAATGTATATGGGGAGCGCGACCATTCAGGGTCAACTCTGGGGAGCGCGTGCGCAGGACTGGGCCACCTACGTGGAGCAGGTGTGCTTGCCGCTTTTCGGCGCGGCTCTCGATGCCGCCCGCGCGACCGTGGGCACGCGCCTGCTCGATGCTGGATGCGGCGCGGGACTCCTGGCGCTACTGGCCCGCTTCCGTGGCGCGCAGGTGGCCGCTCTGGACGCCTCGCCGGGGCTGCTGGCCATCGCGCGGCAACGGCTGCCAGAGGCTGACGTGCGGGAAGGAGATCTGGAGGCGCTCCCCTTCGCCGACGCCAGTTTCGACGTGGTCGTGGCCGTCAACAGCGTCTTTTACGCGGCGGACATGGCGGCGGCCATGCGCGAGCTCGTCCGCGTCACCCGGCCTGGCGAGCGGGTTGTCGTCACTGCTTGGGGACCGCCTGAGAAGTGCGAGTTTCTCACCGCCGTGATGCCCGCGCTCGGACCGCTGCTGCCGCCCCCGCCGCCCGGCGCTTCGCCGCCGCATCCAGGAGCGTTGTCGGAGCCAGGAGCCCTGGCGGGCCTGTTCGAAGGGGCGGGCTTACGCGTGGTGGACGAGGGCGAGGTCGCCTGTCCCTTCGTCTTCCCGAGCAGCGAGGCATCGTGGCGGGGGAATTCCAGCGCTGGAGTCAACCGGGCTGCCATTGCTCACAGCGGGGAGGCCGCGGTTCGGGCTGTCTATGCGAATGCCGACCGCGCCCACATGCGTTCGGATGGCAGTGTCCGTTACGAAAACGTCTTCCTCTGGGCAGCGGGCGAGCGACCGTAGCGATGGACCCGCGCTAGAGCATGCTAACAAGCGGTTGCAGCGGACGGGCCGCTGCGGCGCCCGCCGCTGAACCGGAGCGTTGGGCGTCTCGACGGAAAGCCTAAGATACCGTGTAAGAGGCTGGTGATTCGCGATGTTACTCGAGCTTTTGCTATGGCTTTTTGTCATTTTCAGCGGCATTGCCGTGGGTGCCGGTTTCTATGAGATGCGGATCACCGTGCCCCAGTGGTTTAGCGGCTCCTCCGGGGCCGGCCTGCGCGTCAACAGCGAAGTTATGCGCAGTGCCGACACTGGGCGGAGGTTTTGGGCGTATGTCACGACAGGCCCGCTCACCCTGTTGACGTTGTCAAGTCTGGCAGTGGCTTGGACTTCTCAAAGTCCCCGGCGTGAGTGGTGGATCGTCGCAGCAGTGGTGACTCTCGTCGAGAGATTCGGAACATTCTCGTATTTCATCCCTCGAGCTCTGAGGCTTATGCGTGCGGAGGCCATGCCCTCTGCAATAGTCGGCGCGATGGCATCGCAATGGATCATGCTCAACCGAATTCGAGCGGTTCTATCGTTCATTGGGTGGCTTGCAGCACTGAAAGCACTTTCCTTGCCAGCGTGAGTAGCGAATCACCAACTTTGGGTTCCAAAGACGCCCAACAAGCTGCTGGAGGCGACGGGGCTGACGCCCCGCGGCTCAGTGGCAGCATTAGGTCGCAAACGAGCATCCGGAAGGTAAGGAGAGACAGTCATGGCCAAATATAGAAGCGCGCTGCCTCAGCTTGGAGACAATTTCTTCATAACCGATGGCGGGATCGAAACCACCCTTATTTTCCTCGACGGTCTGGAACTGCCCCATTTTGCCGCCTTTCACCTGCTCAAGACACAGGAAGGCGAGAGTGCTCTCCGGAAGTACTTCCGGACCTATGGGGAGTTGGCCAAGAAGTTCAATACCGGGCTTATTCTGGAAACCGCGACATGGCGAGCGAACCCCGACTGGGGCGGGAAGCTAGGCTACAGCACTGAGGCTCTTGCGGAAATTAACAGGAAGTCAGTTCGGCTGCTCGAAGAAATCCGAAACGAATACGAAACCGACCAAACGCCGGTCGTCATAAGCGGGTGCATCGGGCCCCGTGGGGATGGATACATACCGGATACCGCGATGTCGGAAAGACAAGCCCAGGACTACCATCGGATGCAGGTAGAGACATTCGCGGATACCGCCGCAGACCTGGTGACCGCCATCACCATGAACTACGCTGAGGAGGCGGTCGGGATTGCGCGAGCTGCGAAGCAGGCGAACATGCCCGTTGTCATCTCCTTTACGGTGGAAACCGACGGACATCTTCCGACGGGGCAACCGTTAGCGGACGCTATCAAGCAGGTTGACGACGCTACCTCGGGGTATCCTGCCTACTTCATGATTAACTGCGCTCATCCGAGCCACTTCGACCATGTAATGGATGGAGGAGAGCCGTGGACGGTGCGGATTCGCGGCCTTCGCGCCAACGCATCCAGAATGAGCCACGCCGAGCTGAACGAGGCCCCCGAACTTGATGCGGGCAACCCGACCGAGCTTGGGCAGGAGTACACCGCACTGAGGATGCACAAGCTGAAGCGATTGAATGTCATGGGCGGTTGCTGCGGGACAGATCATCGCCATGTCGAACAGATTGCGATTGCTTGCCTGCCGACATTCCGCGAGACGACCTAACAGGCTGTTGAAAAATTCGATGCTCCTACCATAGGTAGTGGGCAACGACGAAACTGTTAACCTACATGTCGTATGCAGAATGCGTTTTTCAACACCCTGCTAACAACGGGTTGCAGCCGACGTTGCTTCGCGGCGCTCCGCCACGCGGCTGAACCCGGGCGTTGGACCCTATGATTCGTGAGTATGTGTCTCAAGATCTGCCCGCGGTTGTTGACCTGTTTGAGCGGTCAGTCCGCGAGTCAGCCAGCCGCGACTACTCGGCTGCTCAAATAGCCGCGTGGGCACCACAGAACGCGGATATGTCGGCGTGGGCAAAGCGCCTTTCCAAAGGCGTCACCTTCGTTTGCATGCGAGAGGGTCGGATTGCGGGCTTTATCCGAATGGAAAACAACGAGCATCTTGATCTGTTGTATGTTCATCCTCAGCACCAACGCCAAGGCATCGCACAGGCACTGTTTCACCGGGCGTTGGCCTGGGCTTTAGGGCAAGGCGCGTCTCGTCTTACATCCGAGGTCAGCGTTACAGCGCGTCCGTTTTTTGAACGCATGGGGTTCCGCGTGATTGAGTCTCGGACCGTACAACTTCGAGGCGTTTCACTGCCCAACTTTAGAATGGTTTTGGATATCAGCGCCCAGCAAAGCGCTGGAGCGACCGTCGACAACGGACGCTCTTCAGTCTGAGACGTTGGGGGCTTGAAGGGAGTTACACATGGCGACATCAACACAATGGCAACTGGCTCGGGACGCCGCAGAGCGTTACGAGAAGATACTCGTGCCCGCTATCCTTGGGCCCGCGGCGCGCTCGTTGGTCGAGTGGTCAGACTTGCGAGAGGGCGAGGCTGTCGTGGACATTGGGTGCGGGACAGGTGCGGCGGCGAGGTTCGCTGCAGAGAAAGTCGGGGCATCGGGTCGCGTGGCGGGCGTTGACGTGAACGCAGGGATGATCGCCGTCGCGCAGTCGCTGGCCCCTGTTCCGGGAGCGATGATCGAGTGGGTTGAGTGCACTGCCTATCAGCTCCCGTTCACGCAAGCGGAATTCGACGTGGCGCTCTGCGCTCAGACGCTCCAGTTCCTGGAAGACCGGCCACGGGGATTGGCGGAGATGTACCGGATTCTCAAGCCAGGTGGCCGCGTCGTTGTGAGTTTATGGTGCGATCTTCGAGAGAGCCCTTATTTCCATGTGTTGGTGCAAGCGGTCACGAAGCACATCGGCGCGGAAACCGCCGCAGGATTGCGCGCGGCCTTTGGCCTTTCCGATTCGGAAGCCATTCGTGCCTTGCTGACAGGAGCCGGGTTCAACAATATGCAACTGACTGTGAAGGAGCTTGACCTCGAGTTGCCGAAGCCACGGGACTTTGTCCCGCGACATGTGAGCGCAACGCCGATGTCGACCGGCTTCCATACCGCCTCGGAAGAGGCTCGACAAGCGGTGGTCGACGACGTGTCGGAGCAGCTGGCGCCGTACGAGACAGACCAGGGAATCCGGGTACCATTTAGGACACATCTTGCGATGGGGGTGAAGTGAGGACGCTGCTCAACACGGCGCTGCACCGGACGGCAATTCCGCTGCGCTCCATTGCCTGCGGCGAGCTTGGTCGTTAGGCTACAAATGCCATGGCACAGTATCTTCATGGAACTGGTAAACGCCAGCACCTGAAACCCCCGCCTGGTAGCAGCGCTGTTGTCGTCGGCCTGGCCTTGCTCCTTATGACGGCCGGTTGCGTTCACACCCGCGCATTCACAGATGCGCACGGTCACCTCATCCCGGGCAGCATCGCGACCATGGAAACCGTGACCATCGGCGACATCCCCCAAAGCATCTGGTTTCGCGGCGTGAACACAGCCAACCCAGCCCTGATCCTCCTGCACGGCGGGCCGGGCGCCAGCGAGGCGGCGCTCTTCCGCCACTACAATGCAGCCCTCGAACAGCACTTTCTGATGGTGTACTGGGAGCAGCGCGGGGCAGGACGCTCGTACCACTCCGGCATCCCACCAGACTCCATGACCATTGCCCAGTTCCTGCGCGACCTCGACGAGGTGGTGGAGTTAGTCCGGCGGCGCTTCGACAAGGACAAGGTGGTCCTGCTCGGTCACTCGTGGGGTACGGTGCTCGGCACGATCTATGCCCATCAGCACCCGCAGAACGTCGCGGCCTATGTCGGGATTGCGCAGGTTGCCGACATGGCCGAGGGCGCGCGGCTCTCATACGAGTTCGCGCTTTCCGAGGCCACCAAGCGGGGGCACCGTCGCGCCATCGCCGCCCTGCAAGCGATCGGCCCGTCTCTAGACTCGGTGGCGGAGAGGCTGACCTTAGGCAAGTGGGTGGAGCGATTCGGTGGCGCGTTTCACGGGAACCTATCCACCGGGAAACTCATTTGGGCGGCGCTGAATACGGATGAAGCCAACCTGATCGACCTCGTGAAGTTTGGGCAAGGCAACCACTTTTCCTTGACACAGCTTGAGGGTGAGCTTTCGCAGCTCAATCTGAGCGATCACTACCGGTCCTTCGACGTCCCGATATTCTTTCTGCTTGGGCGCTATGACTGGCACGTCCCTGCCGTCTTGGCAGAGCAATATTTCGAGAAGATCGAAGCACCCTGCAAGCGACTCGTGTGGTTCGAGCAGTCGGCGCACAACCCCCCTTTTGAGGAACCGGAAAAGTTCAATACGGTCATGATCGAAGAGGTTTTGCCACGGTTGGCGGGGACACGTACCCACACATGCAGCGGATCTGCACGCCTGACAACGCGCTCCAGCTGAGCATGCCCATGATAATGGATGTTGTGCTTTTCAGATTATTTGATGGCGAATGAACGCCGAATGGGGGCTTGTGACCGCTGAACGATGTCCTTGCCGGTCAGGGATGCTGAAGACGCGAGGGATTCATCGGCGAAGGGTTTCGTCGTGGTGTTGAAGATCCTCGAAGAGATCCTGCTGGAGCAAAGTGAGGTCTGATCCAGGCTGCTGGCGAAGTTGGGAGAAGTAGTGATTTTCGACGGCCGTGACGAAGTCGTAGAGGGGTCGAGGATTTGCCGTGCCGCCTGGTCCGATAGCTCCGGCGGGTGTTCGAGGATCATAGGCGGTCGGTTCATGTCGGGTCTCCTTGTAGGGGGTCAGGCGGTCTTGCGGGCGCCGGGGCTCGGTGCGCCGAAGACTTCGTATGAACTCGAATCCATGCTGCAGGGCTTAAGCTCCAACTTCTATCCTGGGGGTAGTGGCATGGGAGTGCAGAAACTTGTGCCAATCTTTGAGGTAATCACCAGAGTTCGCGACGATGCCAAAGTTGGGCGCGTCAAAGCCTCCAACGTTGAATTGGTTCATGAAGAGCTTGGTGAACTAGCCCGCCAAGCCTTACGCGATAACTCACACGAGGAGTGGTTCCGAATGGCTGGGAGAGTTGAAGCGTTAGGCGCGGAACTGCAATTGGCGTTCTCGGTAGAGGTAACGAAAGAACAGGCAAATGATTCCTGACAAGTATGAGCGCTAATAACGCACTGCACCGGATGCTTGACAGCGCCGGTGAGCTTGGTCGTTATGCGAATGGGGAAATGACGTGAGATGCCTGAAACAAACGATGTAATAATGCTTTGGGCAGACAAGGTAGGTATGGCGGACGTTGTCGTTTTCGATCTGGATGGCACATTGATCGAGACTGATGCTGCGAACTTCCTTGCATACAAGGAGGCGATTCCGCACTGTCTCGGTCAAGACGTTAAAGTGAAACTCCCCTCTACCAAGCGACTAACCCGCAAAGTTCTGCGAAAGTGTCTTATTGCGGTTCCGGAAACGGTAGTGAACAACTCGGGAATGATGAAGTCCGAAGTAGATCAATGCTTCAGAGGT
>DYIL01000094.1 GCA_020723665.1 Methyloversatilis universalis | reverse complement strand
CTCCATCCAACGAATTTATGCACCTTCCAGGGCCGAGAAAATCAACAGCCTGTTAAAGGGCTATCTCGTTAAAGAGGCTCGCTCGGAAAGATAGCTCGGCTAATGACCTCGTTTTTGTCATCCCGTGATTGCTCGGAATCGATGCCGCACGGCGATAACGTCACAGAGACGCATGCCATTTTTCATTGTCATACATCCGTAATATTTCGGTAACGAAATCGTCATAGTCCCCCCTTAGTCTTTTGTTGCTTTAGCGCGATCGATTGTTGAGATGTAACCAACAATCCAATTAGCGGGCATGCCAGATTAGTTAGAGCGCGTCTGCTCTAAACACATGCTTTTTTGGAGAACACTTTGTCATTGGGGGAAAAATGAAATCCAAACATTTAGCCTATGCGATTTTGGTCGCAATCGGCGGATTCAGCGTGAATCACGCGCATGCGCTTGATCTTTATATGGATAGCAAGACCAAGCAGATTTATGCAGAACCAGGTCCTGGGCGCGTTCGGCTTGGCAACTTCGAAAAAGTCAACGAAGAAGCAGCCGAAGAATCCAGAACTGCCAAGAAAGGCGCTAAGTCCAAGGGCGATGAGATTAAGGCCATGGAGGAGCGCCTAAACAAAAAAATTGATGCTTTGGCCAATAAACCTAAAGCTCAGGATGACGCCAAGGTTGTTTTAGGCGCCAAGGGACTTCAATTCCAATCCAACGACGGCAACTTCAAATTCTCACTCAACGGGCGCCTCCACGCGGACGCCGCCATTCAATCCGGAGATAAGTTCACAACCTGGAATGACAGAAACAATAACGGCCTTGTCGATGATGGCAGTTCTAATACGCCGGTAACCAACGACCTCGACTCCGGCACCGAAATACGCCGTGTCCGCATGGAATTCGCCGGCCAGTTCTTCAATGACTGGAAATTCAAGATACAACCGGATTTCGCCGACGAGCAAGTTAGGCTCAAGGACGCGTTCGTACAATATACCGGCTTCGACTGGGGAATCTGGACGCTCGGCCAAAGCAAGCAACCGTACAGCTTCCAGCAAATGATGAGCTCCAACGATATGCCGTTCATGGAACGTTCGTTGGAGTACGCATGGACGGACGTATCGGTGAATCGTGCTATCGGTCTACGCTTCGACACGCACGGCCATAACTGGACCGCTGCAGCCGGCATCTACGGCGACACGGCAACGCGGCAAGCCGACAGCGCAGCAGATGATGAAGGCTGGGGAGCATCTGGGCGCGTCACCTGGGCTCCTTGGTATAAACCGGGCGAACTGCTCCACGTCGGCGCTTCAGGCGCTTACCGGGTACCGCAACAGGCCGACAAAACCGTTCGATATCGTATCCGCCCTACCCACATCGATCATTTCTTCCCTATCGATACAGGAACTATTAGGAATATCGACGATGAGGTGTTTTTCAATGCGGAAGCGACAGGCGCTTATGGTCCTCTTTCGTTCGAAAGCGAATACAACGTGGCCTATTTGCAACGGAACGGCGCTGGAACCGAAGACGCCAAGTTCGACGGTTGGCACTTCGACGTAATGTACAGCCTAACAGGCGAATCGCGCGCCGCCGCCTATGATCCGAAGGATGCTGTCATTAAACGCCTGACGCCCAATCGAAACTTCGATTTGGCCGGCGGCTGGGGTGCCTGGGAGCTCAAAGGCCGCATTTCCCAAGTCAACATGAACAAAATCGGTACGCCCGGCGAACGGGGCGGACGCGAAACTGCGGCGACTCTTGGCGTGAACTGGTATCTTAACCCTTGGTTCCGCCTGATGCTTGACTACACTCACGTAATCGACGTCGATCTCGGCACCGCCGGGTCAGGACGGACACTGCTCGAAGGAAACCCGTCGCAGCTCGACACAGTTCAAATGAGAGGCTCGCTAGCTTTCTAAAAAATCACTTGATCTGCGCTGATGCCGAGCCCCTCCCGCGAAAGCCAGGTTCTCTATTAACCCGGTCCATAAATATCCGCCGAGTTGTTGATCCCGGGCAAGGGAGGCCGGCGCGGCAACGAGCCGCGTGGGCCGAGGCCTAAGCGTGTATCGGCCTGGGCGGCAGCCCGTAAATACCAGGAAGGTATTTACGGGCCTGATTAATAACATCATACGGCTCGAAAACTTCCATCCGACGCCTGCCCATAGTGGGATCGTTGTCCTGGATCCGCCCCGTTGCTATGATTTTTTGAACGCTCTAGGGGAATATCCCGCCCAGTCTCGGCTGCCCGCGATCCAGACTCAAGACAAACGACCAATTCATGCGATTCAAGGATTATTACAAGATCATGGGCCTATCTAGGGATGCCTCGTACGAAGATATCAAGAGCACCTATCGTAAGCTGGCGCGCAAATACCATCCCGACATAAGCAAGGAGCGTAATGCCGAAGAGCGGTTCAAGGAAATCGGTGAAGCATATGAAGTACTGAAGGATCCTGAAAAGCGCGCCGCCTATGACCGAATTGCGGCTGGTCGCCGCCATGGCGAACACTTCAGCCCACCCCCTGGTTGGTCATTTGACTTTGGCGGAGATGCAACCCGATTCAGTGACTTCTTCAATAACCTGTTCAGCCGCGCGAAAAAAAACGGGCGACGAGGTGCTCATGGCCATTCAGCGCGGCCGCCGTCGGGTCGGGATCAATACATCCAAATTGACATTACTATTGAAGACGCTTTTTCAGGAGGCACGCAAACGATAAGGCTTGCGAGTCCCGAGATCGACACACAAGGCCGTATCGTTAACAAAAACCGTACCTTAAACGTCAAAATACCGAGGGGTATCAAAGCGGGACAACGCATTCGCCTGGCCGGACAAGGCGGAATGGACTGGAAAGGAGGCACTGCGGGCGATCTTTACCTGGATATCCGGTTTAAGCCTCATCCGTTTTTTCACGCGGAGGGCTCGGATATTTACTTGGAATTACCGGTGACGCCCTGGGAGGCGGCGTTAGGCTTGACAGTTACCGTACCGACCTTGGGCGGCAAAGTCGAACTCAAACTCCCCACCAACTCTCAAAGCGGACAGAAGCTGCGTTTAAAAGGGCAGGGACTACCTTCTAATCCGCCTGGCGATCAAATCGTGACCCTGCGCATCATGACACCGGAAGCATCAACCCCAGGTGCTAGAGCCCTGTATAGAAAGATGGCCGAGATCATGCCGATGAATCCGCGAGCACACATGGGAGTGTAAATTCGAGACGAGCGAAACCGTAACAGCTCGGTCCGGAACCGTCCCGGACGAAACCGTTGAGCTGTCGCCGGTTAAGGTGCGCGAAGGGTGCAAAATCAATGCTGAAACGATTTTCGAAATGGTCAATGAAGAAATTGTCGATCCGGAAGGTTAGGGGTTGACATCTTGGCAGTTCAACACCGCCGCGGTAAAGCGATGGCAAACGGCACTTCATCCGCAACGAACCCACCCGGCGGCGTTCCGGCCCTGGATTTACTCGAAGAGCCGGAGATTTTTCGGCCTCCATTTACCTGAGTACACGCCAAATTGCACCTTTTGCGAGGACTCTTCTAATGAATAGACTAGATCATGTACATCACGGTTTACACCATGCATTACATTCTGTGGCTGAGGGCTGGTCCGCCTTGAAACAAAGGGCATCCCGCGCGCTCACGCGATTCACTCCCCACGAATCCGGTTACGAGGACCAGCCCTCCGAGGAAAAATTGATCCACGGGACGTCACGATGGGGCTTGCTACCGGCCGAAATGTGGGAGGAGAACGAGCGAATCGTCGTTGCTATCGAAATCCCCGGGATGGAACCTGACGATTTTGAAATTGAAATTGTCGAAGGGCAGCTAACCATCCGGGGCGAAAAGCGGACTGGACATGCCGAATCCATCGGCGAACATTATTTTCTGTTGGAACGCGCCTATGGCTTTTTCGAACGGACCATGCATCTCCCGGCCGAAGTCGATCAAGATAATGTAAAGGCACATTACCGACACGGCGTTCTGTCGATCTTCTTGCCCAAATCGAGCCGTAAACGCTCTCAATCAGTTCGAGTGACTACGGTTTGATAAAGCGCGCTCCGGTGGTCGGTTATTGACATGCGTTCAAGCACTTAGGAAACGTTGGGCTCGCTTGGAGCAAAAAGCGCATCCCGCAATGCGGGACCGAGCGTCGCGTACGAAAACTTAAAGTGCTCGTTTTGAAAACGCTTCGGAAGCACCCGCTGACTACCCAGCATCAGCTCTGCCATTTCGCCCGCGCTCAGCCTGAGAAACCAAGCCGGCACGCTGAGTAACGTCGGACGTTTCAAAGTTTTCGCGAGACATCGCGTGAAGGCCTCGTTCGTTACCGGCTCAGGCGCTGTTAAATTGAATGGTCCTTCGAGAGTGCGCGATTCCAACAAATACCGCGTCATTGCAACGTGATCTTTCATGTGAACCCAAGACATCCATTGCTTACCGTTTCCAAGCCGCGCGCCAAGCCCAAGCCGGAACGGGGGCAGCATTTTTTGGAGAAACCCACCGTTCTTGCCGATGACCAATCCGGTTCGAAGTAAGCATACCCGAACACCACATTCCGTGGACCGCAAAGCGACATCCTCCCACGCTTGGCATAGCTTTTGGCCAAAACCATCCGGTACCGGAGCGGAATTCTCATCGAGGATAGTATCCCCTTGATTACCATAAATCCCAACCGCCGATCCACTGATGAGCACCTCCGGTTTGGATTTGGCTCTACGAATCGCATCGACCAGACGTTCTGTCAGAGTAATCCGACTGTCCCACAGAATCCGTTTACGTCGCTCCGACCATCGAGGACCGACAATGGGCTCTCCGGCCAAGTTAATGACAGCATCGAAATGTAACTCGGACGTCCACTCGTCTAAGCTTTTCAGAGCAAATACCGTCGCACCGCATTTTTCGGGCACCGTCTCGGGCTTTCGGCTAAGGACCGTCAATTGATGGCCGGCGCGAAGCAACTCTTTGCACAGGCTCCTGCCGATGAACCCCGTACCGCCGGTGATGAGAATTCGCATCTTTCGCCCACCTCCTGAGAGCGTCGCAAGAAACGTGGTCGGCATTTTAGACCATTGAGCACCTCGAAAAACGTCGAGGTGCCCGTAAGGGGCGAGGATGCCCGGTCGTTTTCAGCCACGCAACGGGTTGAAAACATAAGTCAAGCCCAAACCGCGTTTGGGCTTGGCGAAGAGAAAAACCGCCAGGAAAGCGGTTGTTCGAGGTCCCCCAGTGTACGAAAGGACAATGGAATCACCGATCGCAAGACAACCGTGTAAGGCGCGCCATTCCCAAAAGCCGAGGGAATCATCCTAGAAACGGCAGTTGACCGCTTCGATGCACCGGAAAAAGTAGAATGCAGTGAGCGAAGCGAACCGCCCTTCGACTCCGCTCAGGACGGGCTTACCGGCTGCCCCGCCCGCCGCACGCTCGAGCACGTCCAACTGCCGTTTTTAGGATCATAAAACGCTTCCCAGCGGACAACCTGAAATGGCGCTCCGGAGCCTGCTTTTCTAAAGCCGGAGGCATTTGAGATATCGGACCTAAGAAAATGCGAAAATGCTTAGAGTCTTGGACCGACGCCGGAGCGCCAAAACCGAACGTCCTCAAACGTCGCCAGGCTGCGTTGCCCAGCCAAAAAGAAGGGAGAACTTGGAAGGACAATTACAGGAAAGTGGCAAGATAGGATTGTTAACTAAGATCAAGACTTATTTATGTAACGCCTATGCTTGCCACATTTGGTGGCCTATTTTTTGTCGTCGTCGCTGAAAACCCAACGCACGAAGAAAACGGCGGCAGCTATAACAACGATAGTGACCACCATACCCATCGGGGTTCTCATTTTTTCAACTAAATCTAGTATGGCTCCCATTTCTTAACCTACCTTATTTGGTTTTATCGAAAGTCTTAATAGCAGAACAATGCTATCGCGCCGGTTATCTTACCGTCTGAACTAGCGCTGTCAAGTCGCAAGGCATCCGCCCTAAACGATTGGCCGAATTCATCGGATGCATATTGGGCGAGACGCAACGCACAAAAACCGGGTTGCCGTGATTGTGTTGAGAGCCAAAAAAAACCTGGATGAAGAATCCTCATCCAGGTCGATATCGGTGCCTTCAAAGGCTACAGTTAACTATCTAAAAGCACTGCCTCTTCGTAACAAGGGCAGATCTGCTTATCAAAAATGGAAATTACAAGCTAGGAGATACGGTCGTAGACAGCTTCTGCTTGTCGCCATCCGGAGAGTTACCGCAAGCAACCACTCCAAGAGCAACCATGACCAGGCTAACAACACATAGCAGCTTTTTCATAAGATCCTCCTCAATTTTCAAAACTTTAAGATTTTTTAATTAATAGTGCATTCAGCACGGGACCTTTTATAAAGAAGATTTCCTGAAAATGCAAGGGGCAGAAAAAACCGAAAATCCGATGGCAGAGGAGCAGTCCTCGACAGACAACCGAGCCGTAGGAAGAGCCTAAGACCGTAACGACCGGATCAGATCAGTCAGTGCGAAAGCACTTCCAAACCGGCCGCCGCGGGACCGTCTCGACCGGCAGACGGCGTGCATCGGACCTGATCCAGCCCAATAAAATCGAACAAACTGCGATCTGCAAGCTGAGACGGCGCCACGTTCTGCAACGCGGTGAAAATCGTCTCCAACCGCCCAGGGAATTGCTTTTCCCATGACCGCAGCATGTCCTTCATAGCCTTCCGCTGCAAATTCTCCTGTGACCCGCACAAATTACATGGTATTAGTGGAAACGCCTTAATGCTTGCGTATTCCTCGATATCCTTTTCCCGGCAATATGCAAGCGGCCGAATGACGATGTGGCGCCGGTCATCGCTCAACAGTTTAGGCGGCATGGCCTTCAAGGTACCGCCGTAAAACAGGTTGAGGAAAAAGGTTTCAAGAATATCGTCCCGATGGTGCCCCAAAGCGATCTTGGTAATGCCGTGCTCGGCGGCATACCGATAAAGGAGTCCGCGACGCAGCCTGGAGCACAAACCGCACGTCGTCTTGCCTTCCGGCACGATTCGTTTAACGACGCTGTAGGTATCCTGCTCGATAATGTCGTAGGGAATACCACGGCCCGCAAGATATTCCGGCAGCACGTGTTCTGGAAATCCGGGCTGTTTTTGATCCAGGTTAACGGCAACGATATCGAACTGTACCGGCGCATTCAGCCGAAGGCTGAGCAGGATGTCCAAGAGCGTGTAGGAATCCTTTCCGCCCGAGAGGCAAACCATCACTTTGTCGCCGTCCTCGATCATCCGATAGTCGGCGATGGCCTCGCCGACCAAACGGCGCAGCCGCTTTTGCAGCTTATTGAACTCGTAACGCTGCTTTTCGGTAAGAGCGCTAGCCGCTCTATCCACCATAACGCCCAAAGATCAAGCTGGCATTCGTCCCGCCGAAACCGAAGCTGTTCGACATAACGATGTCGATGCGGGCATCATCGATCCGCTCACGTACGATAGGCACGCCTTCCGCGCCCGGATCCAGCGTTTCGATGTTGGCCGAAGCTGAAATGAAACCACCATTCATCATCAACAGGGAATAAATCGCTTCGTGAACGCCCGCGGCACCCAACGCATGGCCCGTCAGCGACTTTGTCGAGCTAATGAGCGGAATCTCATCGCCGAAAGCCGCCTTTACCGCCTGCAACTCCTTGATGTCGCCAACAGGCGTGCTGGTCCCGTGCGCATTGATATAATCGATCTTGCCCGGCACCCCTTCCATGGCCTGCCTCATGCACCGCACCGCTCCTTCTCCGGACGGTTGAACCATATCGAACCCGTCGGAAGTCGCGCCATAACCGATAAGCTCGCCGTAAATCTTGGCTCCACGCGCCTTGGCATGCTCCAGTTCCTCAAGAACCAGAACTCCGCCTCCGCCCGAAATGACGAATCCGTCTCTATTGACGTCATAAGGACGCGACGCAAGTTCGGGCCTGTCGTTATATTGCGAAGACAGCGCTCCCATGGCGTCGAAAAGTACGGTCATCGTCCAGTGCACTTCCTCTCCGCCGCCTGCGAAAATGACGTCTTGCTTCCCCAATTGGATCAGTTCCGCCGCGTTGCCTATACAATGGGCGCTAGTCGCGCACGCCGAGCTGATCGAATAATTGACCCCCTTGATTTGGAACGGCGTCGCAAGGCAGGCGGAGTTGGTATTGGACATGGTCCTGGGCACCATGTAAGGCCCGACCTTCTTGACACCCTTTTCAC
>DYIL01000093.1 GCA_020723665.1 Methyloversatilis universalis | reverse complement strand
GCGGGCCTCAAGGGGCTGGTCGGGGCGAACGATATGCGTGAAATTCTGCGGCTCGCCGCATCAGGTGATGAGAACGCTCGCCTGGCCGTCGAAATGTATTGTTACGCGATCAAGAAGTACATCGGCGGCTATCTGGCGATCCTCGGCAGCATTGACGCGCTGATCTTCACCGCCGGCATCGGCGAGCACGCCGCTCCGATCCGCTACAAGATTTGCTCAGGTCTCGAGCCTTGTGGGATCGCGATCGATATACGGAAAAATGCGATAGACCCGGATGAAGCGGCAGAACTGCAAGCTGCCCACAGTCGGGCCAAAATCCTGATCGTGCCGACCGATGAGGAATTGGAGATCGCGCGGGAGGCCGCCGAAGTAATGGATGCCCGGCTTGCCGGCTCAAACGGATAGTCCTGAAGAAACCGGCTCGGTGTGTTATTAAGGAAGCTCTGACCCAAATCCCGCGATTGATTTTCTTTCGGGCACAAAAAGCCTCGTTGTTTTCGTAAGATACGGTTATTGAGGGCAAAGAAAATAAAGGGACACCCACTTCTTTATTCAAGAAAAGCGAACTGAGGAGCATCGTGGTGATGGAACGACGGATCTGCCTTCAACTCTTCTTCTGAAATGAATCAAGAACGCAAACTGGAAGAAGAAATTCTGGCTTCCTTCGAAAGAGAGGAGTGGCGATCCGCACACAATCTGAACGAGGAAATTGCGCGCCATCCATCGATAGCTTCCGTTTCGCTTGTCAAGCTATGCAAAACCCGGTCGGTGCTGGGCTTGATGGAAATGGGGATATCTTCCTGCGGCAGCGGTCGTGCCGCACAGACTCCGGCGACGAAAAGCAGAACCGGGAGCAGGACGGAACGATAGCGCATAGGAATTCCCTTTAGTGGTGTTACAATGCGGTGCCGCTTAAGTCCGGCCAGTCCCAGCCGGATAGCGGATCTTTATTACTTTCTTAGAAGAATGAAGAACCAATTACCCCAGTCCGATATTGAAAAAGCGCTCGGTCATTGCAGGCAGTCATTCGTTGCAGCTGGCATTTTCAGTCTCTTCATCAATCTGTTAATGCTCGTCCCATCGATTTACATGCTGCAAGTCTACGACCGGGTCGTCACGACGGGCAGCCACATCACGCTTCTCATGCTTACGCTGGTTACGGCGTTTTTGTTTCTCGTCATGGGGGGGCTGGATTGGGTGCGTTCGCAGATTCTAGTTCGAACCGGCGCACGATTCGACGTTTTACTGAACGAGCGGCTGTTCGATGCCGTGTTCAAGCAGACGCTGCTATCCGGCAATAAATCCGGTTCCGCCCAGGCGCTGTCCGACTTGCTCAATCTTCGCCAATTTCTTACGGGAGCAGGGTTATTCGCGTTTTTCGACGCGCCCTGGATACCGGTTTATTTTACCTTGCTGTTCATTTTTCATCCGAGTTTCGGTGTTTTCGCCATCTTTTCTCTGGTCGTGCTGGGCACTTTGACGATACTTACCGAAAGAATGACCAAGGAGGAGCTTGGCCAAGCCAACCGGGCCGCCATCGAATCGAATCAGTTCGTGACCAAGAATCTCCGTAACGCCGAAATCGTCGAATCGATGGGCATGCTCGCCAACATACGCGAACGCTGGCTGAGCAAGCACCGGGAAATGCTCGCCCTACAGGCCAGCGCGAGCAATAAAGGCGGGCTCTTGATGGTGCTCTCGAAGTCTTTCCGGATGTTGTCCCAGTCCCTGGCGCTCGGCTTGGGGGCGCTGTTGGTGCTGGAGCACGAGATCACGCCGGGTCTGATGATCGCCGGCTCCATCCTGCTGGGCCGAGCCCTGGCGCCGATCGACCAGATGACGGGAACCTGGAAGGGCTTTCTGGCGGCGCGAGAGGCTTATGGCCGTTTGCACAACTTGTTGCTCAATGTTCCGCCTGCGCCCGAGATGATGGCTTTGCCGCCGCCGAAAGGCAGGATTCGGGTTGAGTCGGCCGTGGTCATCCCGCCGGGCGCCAGTGCCCCGGTCATCAAAGGCATAAGCTTCGAGCTCGAGCCGGGCAGCCTGTCAGCCGTCGTCGGACCGAGCGCTGCCGGAAAATCGACGCTGGCCCGCGCATTGCTGGGAATATGGGCGCCTCGGAGCGGCGCGATCCGTCTCGACGGGGCGGACATTACCGGTTGGAAGCGGGAACTGCTCGGCCCCTATATCGGCTACCTTCCTCAGGATATCGAACTGTTCGATGGCACGATCAGCGAGAATATCGCCCGGTTCGGCGCCATCGACCCCGAGAAGGTCGTGAAGGCGGCGCAGGCGGCGGGGGTTCACGAGATGATTCTACGGCTGCCGAACGGCTACGACACCGTGATCGGCGGCCTGGGCGGCGTGCTTTCGGGAGGGCAGATGCAACGCATCGGCTTGGCTCGCGCCTTGTACGGAAATCCTGTCTTCGTCGTATTGGATGAGCCCAACTCCAACCTGGACGATCAGGGCGAATTGGCTTTGCTACAGGCTTTGCTCAATATGAAACAAAACGGCACGACGGTGGTCGTGATCACGCACCGCGTCAACATCCTCAATATCATGGACAAGATCATGGTGCTGCAAGACGGCTTGATTGCCGCCTTCGGGCCGCGCCAGGAGATATTGCCCAAGCTCGTTCCGCAACAGGCCCCGCGGCCCTTGACGCCGGTTGCCGTTGCCCATCAAGCAGCTTCGTGAGCGTGCTTGACACTCCTCGCTACGAATTCGTGACTTCTGACAACGCATGAAGACTCCACCGATGGTCGCATCGTCAGCTTCGTTGAGTACGGATGATGCGGCGCTGAAGCGAATCGGACTCTTTATTGTTCTGGCGGTGTTCGGCGGGCTGGGTATGTGGGCTGCCGTTGCGCCGCTGGATAGCGCTGCGCTGGCGCCGGGCGTGGTGACTGTAGAGAACTATCGAAAGACGGTGCAGCACCTCGAAGGCGGAATCGTCAAAGAAATACTCGCCCGCGACGGCGATTTGGTCGAAAAAGACCAACCGCTGATCATTCTGGACGATACGCAAGCACGAGCGCAGCTGGAGGTGCTCCGCGGCCAGTATTTCATTTCCCTGGCGCGGGAAGCCAGGCTCCTCGCCGAGCAAACCGAACAAAGCGCGGTCGTTTATCCGCCGGTTTTGCTCGATGAACGCGGCGACTCACGTGTCGCGCAAGCGCTACAGCTTCAAGATCAGCTGTTCAAAGTACGCAAGTCTGCGCGCGACGGAGAGATTTCCGTGCTGGAACAGCGGATCGAGCAACTCGGTTCCAAAATAAGCGGGTTACAGGCGCTCAAATCCAGTCGTGAACATCTGTTGTCCTCCTACCGGTCGGAACTTGCCGATTTCAAGGCCCTGTTGGACGAGGGCTTCGCCGACAAGCAGCGGGTGCGTGAATTGGAACGTCAAGCGGCCCAAATGGACGGCGAGCGCGCCGAATACATGGCCCAGATCGCAACGACCCGGATGGCGATCGGCGAAACCCGGCTACAGATTCTTCAATTGAAAAAGGATTTTCAGAAGCAGGTTACCGATGAACTGGCCTCGGTGCAGGCCGATTTGTTCGATCTGCGGGAAAAAATGCAATCTTTGCGCGACACGGTCGAGCGCACGGTCATCAAGGCCCCGGAGAGCGGAATGGTCTTGGGGTTGTCGGTCCATACGATCGGCGGTGTGATCAAAGCCGGCCAGCCGATCTTGGATATCGTCCCCAAGGGCGAGAAGCTGATCTTCGAGGCCGAAGTGTCGCCATTGGATATCGACCGCGTGAGCGCGGGACTTAAAGCCGATATTCGCCTCACGGTGTTCAAATCGGCCACCACCCCCAGCGTGGAAGGAGAAGTCGTTTCCATCTCGGCGGATCACCTGGTCAAGGAGCGCGACGGCACCGCCTATTATCTCGCCCGGGTCGCCTTGACCGAAGAAGGCCAGAAGGAGATCCGTGAATTGAAACTCGAGCTCGTACCCGGCATGCCGATCGAGGTGCTCATCAATACAGGCAAGCGAACCATGCTGGAATATTTCATGCAGCCACTCACGAATGCGTTTGCCAAGTCGTTTATCGAAGATTGACGTTGATGTATCGGGCTATCGCCATCGCCGTGCTCATATGCACGGGACTACCGCTTTTGGCCGGAGAGCCGGCCGATTTGTTGGACGTTTATGAACTGGCGCTACGGGCCGATCCCCGTCTGAAAGGGTCCGAGTACACGCTGGAGGCAGCCAAGGCTCAGGAAAGGCAGGCATTGGGGGCTTTGCTGCCGAGCGTCAAAGGCTTCGGGTCCTATTCTTTTAACGAAATCACCCAGGAGACCCCGAGAAATCCGACGACCGGCTATGTCGGCCGGCGTGCGGGCATCATCGCCCAGCAGGTTTTGTTCGATTTGCCCGCGTTTCTGGAAAAACATCGATTCGCTTCGCAAACCGAGCAGCGGCGCGAGGAATACGTGAGCGTGCTAAAGGATGTGATGAAAGACGTGATCGAGCGTTATTTCGGCGTGCTGGCAGCGCATGACGCCCTCGGTCTCGTGCAGATGGAAAAAGGAGCCACCGAGAAGGAGATGCGCCGCGTTCAGCAGATGTTCAAGCGCCAGTTGGCGACGATCACCGATGTCTATCAGATCGAAGCCCATTACGACGCCTTGCTGACCAAGGAAATCAATGCCCAGAACGATCTGGCCATCAGCCTGGAACGTGTCCGCGAATTGACCGGAAAGCCCTTGGATGCCCTGGAGCCACTGCTGGCGGACATTCAATTTCCGCCGATCGAAGGATCGCTCGACGAATGGGTGAGCCTGTCCAAAGAAAACAGCCCTGTACTCAAGGCATTGATCCACGCGATCGATGCCGCCGAGACTCTCGTCAATCAGCAATGGGCGTCGCACTTGCCGTCGTTGCGCCTCAATGCGCAATACATCTATTCCGATACCGGTTTCGATAACAGACAGCTTCCGCCATACGATAACAAATCGGTGGGAGTGGAAATGAATTTTCCGTTTTACCAGGGTGGGATCGTCGAGGCCCGGAGGCGGGAAGCCATAGCGCGCCTCGGTATCGCGAAGGAAACGCGGGAAGAAAAGGAGCGCGCGATCGAGAAACAAACCCGAACCGCATTTTTGAGCGCTCAGGCGAGCCAGAGCAAAATCCGGTCGGCCGAAAAACTAGTGAAATCGGCTGAAAAGGCCTACGACTCCATGAAGAAGAGCTACGCGCTCGGCATGGCGACCATCGTGGACGTACTCAAGGCCCAGAAGGATTTTTTCGAAGCGAAACTGCAACAACTGACAGCGAAATACGAATACATCATCAGCTACATTCAGCTCAAGCACAGTGCCGGCATCGTCTCGGAGCAGGATCTGATCGAGGTCAATCAATGGATAGTCGCTCGCTAGTGGACTTTGAAATCAAGATTTCTCCCGGTTCGAATCGCAGGCTTTGGGTGCCTTGGACCATGATGATGCTGCCGTGCCGGCACCGCGTACTGTTCTGGCAACTGCTCAAGCGCGAGGTCGTGGGCCGTTATCGCGGTTCCATGCTCGGTCTGCTGTGGTCTTTTTTCAATCCACTGATCATGCTGGCCGTCTACACGTTCGTGTTCAGTGTCGTCTTTCGGGCGCGCTGGGGGCAGGAGTCCGCAGGCGATCTGGACTTCGCGCTGCTATTGTTCGCAGGCATGATCGTGCACGGTTTTTTTGCGGAGTGCATCTCGCGTGCGCCGACCTTAATCTTGAATAACGCCGTTTATGTGAAGAAGGTGATTTTTCCGTTGGATGTTTTACCCTGGGTGACGACCGGCTCGGCATTGCTTCATGCGGTGATCGGAGTCGCGGTACTATTGGCGGCTGTATTCTTGTTTCAAGGGCGAATATCGTGGAGCGCCGCGTATTGGCCCATCATAATGCTGCCCCTCTTCGTGTTGACTTTGGGCGTTTGTTTCGTGCTGGCTTCGCTAGGCGTGTATTTGCGCGACGTGGCCCAGGTTACCGGGTTTTTGTCGACGGTACTCCTGTTTTTCAGCCCCGTGTTCTACCCGATGTCGGCCCTGCCGGAGGCGTGGCGGGTATTGTTTTTGCTGAATCCGCTGACCTTCGTCATCGAACAATGTCGTATGGTGCTCTTGTTCGGACAAGCACCGGATTGGGCGGGGCTCGGACTTTACGGCTTGATCGCAGGAGTAATCGGGTGGCTCGGTTTCGTCTGGTTCCACAAGACGCGGCGAGGGTTTGCCGATGTGCTGTGATACGGCCGTTGCTTAAAGGAAGCTCTGAGTAAGCCCTCTCCCGCTGGGACAAACCTGTCCTGAGCCTGTCGAAGGGTTTCTTAAGCCTATTGGGATAGGCTCTTAGATCAAACAGTTGCACTGTTCGCTTTTCCCACTGGAAACTTAAGGAAACTCTGAACAAGTGGATTCCGTTCACGCCCTGCGACAGGCTCAGAAGCGCGTTCGACAAGCTCACCGCGAACGGAATCAATAGGTTGGCGTTCGTCCTGAGCCCTTCGACAAGCCTGTCCTGAGCTTGTCGAAGGGCTCAGGACAGGCCTGTCGAAGGACTTAACAGGCTGTTGAAAAACTCGATGCTCCTACCATAAGTAGTGGCCAACAACAAAACTGTTAACCTACATGTCGTATGTAGAATGCGTTTTTCAACACCCTGTTAATCAGAGCTTCCTTAATCGGAGCTTCCGAAACAGCTCTCAATGCTCCTAAGAAGGCTAGGATGAATCGTTGCCGAAAATCGTTTCAATACCTGTTCTCAACGGCGTTTGCGGTTCTTGTTTTCCTTTCATCGAGCGCAGTTTCGGCGGCCAAGGTAATCGCCGTTCACTATAGTGGGCCGGTGTTTGCGCCGGCTCTTTGGGGATATGTGAATCCAGGGCGCATCGAGGCGGACTTCGCCCGGATCCGTGCGGACGGTTTCAACACCGTTATCGTGGTCGTCCCGTGGATCGGTTTTCAGCCACACATCGAATCCGTCCAATGGAGCGAGCGTCACTTCGCCCTGCTCCGAAGCATGCTGGAAGCGGCCAAGAAGAATGAGCTAGGAGTAGCGCTACGCCTAGGCTACGCACATGATCTCTCGGTGACGGCTCGGCTCTCGCATAAAGATCGCGTGTTCGATCTCGGCCGCGATTCGGCCGCACGAAGAGGGTGGTTCGATTTTCTTCGGAAGGTCCATGCCTCGGTGTCGGGACACCCTTCGTTTCGATTCGCCTTCATTTCATGGGAGGACTTTTCTCTGCTCGATCTGCCGCAGCAGTCCCTCGCCGCGCGAACGGGGGCGGCGCATCGGCTAGGTTACACGGACGCCGCTGGCATAGTGCGGCCGGTTCCCGCATCGCAAAGTGGCGACGCGGAGCGATTCTACAGATTTTGGGATCGCTGGTTATCGAATATCTATGAGAAGTCCGCGGACATTTTTCCAGGACTCAGCATGGAGGTTCGGGTCGACTGCGAGCCGGTGGCTACGGCGCGGCGATATCTTTGCCACGAAGATACCTTCGACCTGGGCGGGAGAGATGTTCCCGCCGTGCTGTACTATAGTCCGGCGTGGGGGGCCGAAAATCGGGGGGACGAGGCTACAGCCGCCCAGGCCCTGGGCCGATTTCGCCATCTTCTGGATCGTGTTCGGACACACACCAAGCACCCGTTGTTTATCGATCAATTCAATTTTGTGGACAATACCCCCGGATTCGAGCGCAACACCCGCATTCGTCCCGATGAGCTGACCGCATTTCTCGAACAAGCGGCCTCGCTGCTGGAGACGCAATCGAGCGGCTACGGTTTATGGACCCTCGCCGATGTGCCGGCCAACGTGATCGCTAACGGGAGCTTCGAGCTCGGGTTCAACGGCTGGAAGCGCGAAGGGAAAATTACGCTGATCAAGAGTCCGGGAGTTCAAGGTAACCAGGTACAGCTTGCCGCGGGCGCTGAGCTTAGCCATAAATTGCCGCCCAACATCTGGGCCAAATACGACCGCGATATTTTCGCATCGACGGTTCTAGCGGGGACATTTCCCGCGCGCTTGAGCATCGAGGTCTTCCGCCCGCGCTACGGATTGCTGTATCGGCGCAACGTCACACTTACGGCGCCTGGTTCGTTGCGCTTTACCGATCTCCCCCGCACCAAGGTCGGCGACGACCTGAAACTACGCGTCGAAAAAGGCATGTTGGTAGTAGATGATCTGATGCTTTACAACACCGTTCAAGAGAACGGCATCTACGACCTCAACGGGAGACCGCATTCGTTCCGCGATGCCGTGGTAGCCATAAACCGGCGACTATCCGTAAAGTGAAATGCTTTCCGCAAATTTCCTCGTCGGACTGAGCGGGTAGTGATTGACAGGCTGTTGAAAAATTCGATGCTCCTACCATGGGTAGTGGGCAACGACGAAACT
>DYIL01000017.1 GCA_020723665.1 Methyloversatilis universalis | reverse complement strand
GGAGTAGGCGGCCACTTACGTGCTAATGGCAATTCCGTCCGTAGACGGGAAAAGGAAGGCGTGAAGTAGCTCGGCAAGCCGTTGCGACGCAGCCGCTTGCCGACCCGTTGCGTTGGGAAAGGATTCCCGCCCTACGTCGGTTGGGCGGCTCCTGTCGATGCCTGTTTGCGATTTGAAGGGGCCGTGGGAGGGTGGGGTAGGTGCGTCTCGAAAGAGCGGATGTGCGCCAGCGGGTTCAGACGCGCACCCGTACCCACCGAAGGGTGCTCACTCTACTTTGAAGTCGGGCGAGTTACGCCGCTTGTCGTAATATGCACGCACGCAACGAAGCACTTCGTAACTGTATTTGCCGCCCAATGCCTGGTACAGCGGCTTGAGCGCGCGCCGCTGGTCTTCCGGCAGGGTCCGCCAAACCGCTTTGATTTCTGCTATCTCCGAATCGCTGAGGCCCGCCACTTCGCCGAGTTCCGCGGCTCCGGCTCCGATCGCCTTGGCCAGATGGCCGTAAACGGTGGAAATCGTCAGTCCGCGCTGATAAGCGATCTGTTCGGCGTTCATGCCGAGCCGGAACAACGCCAGGCTTTCGTCCGCCGTCGTACTGGCGGTCGAGGCCGAAACGTCGCTGTTCCCGTGTTCCAGAATGGCCGCCAGAAAATCGTCGCCGTAAAGCTCGAGCTTGCGCTCGCCTATCCCCGGCAGACGGCTCAGTTCGGTTCGGTTGGTCGGTCTCGATTGGACCATTTCCATCAGGACGGCGTCTTGAAAGATGACATACGCGGGTACGTCCTGCTGTTCGGCGAGCGTGCGACGCAAGGCGCGCAAGGCCTGCCAGAGGCGCTCGTCGTCCGGGTTGGTAAAGCGCGCGACGGTCTGGCGGCGGCCGGTGGAAACTTCCGTGTAACTGTCCCGCCTGAGACGGATGGCGACCTCGCCGCGCAGCACCGGCCGACAGGCTTCGGTCAGGCGTAGTGCGCTGTGAGCCTCCCAATCGACCGTCAAATAGCCTTGGGCGATGATCTGGCGGAATACCGAGAGCCACTGCTTCTCGTCCATGTCTTGACCGATGCCGAAGGTGCTGAGCCTGTCGTGTCCCAGGCGCTGTATTTTCTCGTTGGACTTGCCGCGCAGCACGTCGATCACATGGTGAGCGCCGAAGCGCTGGCCGGTGCGGTAAACGCAGGACAGCGCCTTGCGGGCGGCGTCGGTACCGTCCCAGGTGTCCGGCGGGTTGAGGCAATTGTCGCAGTTGCCGCAGGGCTTTTCGGAGATTTCGCCGAAGTAGCGGAGCAAGGCCTGTCTGCGGCAGGTGGTCAGTTCGCAGAAGCCGAGCATCGAATCCAGTTTGTGGCGCTCGACCTTTTTGTGCAATTCATCGGCTTCGGAGGCTTCCACGATCTGCCGCAGGGTAATGACATCCTGCAGGCCGTAAACCATCCAGGCATCGGCAGACAAGCCGTCGCGGCCCGCCCGTCCGGTCTCCTGATAATAAGCTTCCACGCTCTTGGGCAGGTCGAGGTGGGCGACGAAACGGACGTTGGGTTTGTCGATGCCCATGCCGAAGGCAATGGTCGCGACGACGATAAGGCCTTCCTCCATCAGGAACCGGCGCTGGTTTCGTTGGCGCTCCTCGGCGGACAATCCGGCATGGTAGGGCAGGGCGGAAAACCCTTGCGAGCAGAGCCAGTCCGCGACCGATTCCACCTTTTTTCGCGACAGGCAATAAACGATGCCGGCGTCTTCGGGGTGTTCGTTTCGGAGAAACTGAACCAACTGCCGTCTCGCGTCCTGTTTGGGCGATATCCGGTAGCGGATGTTGGGCCGGTCGAAGCCGCTGCAGAAGACCTTCGCATTCTGCAACCCGAGGCGCTCGATGATTTCGTGCCGGGTCCTCTCGTCGGCGGTTGCGGTCAAGGCGATCCGGGGAATGTCGGGAAAACGCTCGTGCAGCATGGAAAGCTGCCAATAATCTTCCCGAAAATCGTGTCCCCATTGCGATACGCAGTGCGCTTCGTCTATGGCGAAAAGGCTGACCTCGGCTCGCCCGATGAGCGCCTGCATGCGTTCGGTCAAAAGACGTTCCGGCGCGACGTAGAGCAGGTCCAGTTGCCCGTCCAGAAGTTCCTGTTCGACCTGGCGCTGTGTGTCGTAGGCCAGGGTGGAATTCAGAAAGGCGGCTCGAACGCCCAGTTGCAGCAGGGTCTCGACCTGATCCTGCATCAGGGCGATCAGGGGCGAGACGACGATACCCGTGCCGGGACGGACCAGGGCCGGAATCTGATAGCAAAGGGACTTGCCGCCGCCGGTGGGCATCAACACCAACGCATCGCCTCCGGCCGTCAGATGATCGATGACGGCGCGCTGCTGGCCGCGAAACCGCTCGTAGCCGAAAACGCTGCGCAAGACCTGAAGGGGGTCTTTCGGCATGATCCGTCGGTTTGCCTAGGACGCCGCTTCTTCGGTCAAGCGTGAAGCATCTGTTTCAATTCCAGCGCTTGCGACAGCGCGCTTTCCACATCTTCCGCCAGCACGTTGAAATGTCCCATCTTGCGGCCGATGCGGGCGGTCTTTTTGCCGTAGAGATGGAGCTTGACGTTGGGCTGGCTCAAGAGCTTGTCCCAAGCCGGTTCGTCGTCGCGCCAGATATCGCCCAAGAGATTGACCATTACCACCGGACTCAGCAAGCGGGTATCGGCGGGCGGCAATCCGCACAGCGCTCGCACCTGCTGCTCGAACTGGCTGGTCGCGCAGGCGTCCAGCGTATAGTGGCCGCTGTTGTGGGGGCGCGGGGCGATTTCGTTGATGACCAGATCGTCGCTTTCGAGCACGAAGAATTCCACCGCCAAGACGCCAATGTAGTCCATGGCTTGAGCTAACTTAAGCGCCATGTCCTGGGCGCGCGCCGCGACGGCCGGCGCTACCCTGGCCGGCACGATGCTGATATCGAGAATCCCTGATTCATGCTGGTTTTCCACCACCGGGAAACATACGACTTCGCTAGGCGAAGAGCGGGCGATGATGACCGAAATCTCGGTCCTAAGATTCAGCTGCCGCTCCAGTACGCAAGCCTTTCCGCCCAGTTCGGCGAAGGCGGCTCGCGCTTCTTCCGGCGTTTTGACCCGGACCTGGCCCTTGCCGTCGTAGCCCAGCCGCGCCAATTTCAGAATTCCGGGCAAATGGCCGTCGAGATCCTGATCCAGGTCGGCACCGCTCTCGATCGCAAGGAACGGAGCCACCTGAAGTCCTGCGCCGGAAATGTAACGCTTCTCCGCGATTCGGTCCTGAGCGATCGAGACGCATGCGGCCGAGGGGCTTATCCTTATCCGCTGGGCCAGGTAGCTGAGGCTTTCGGCCGGAACGTTCTCGAATTCCGTGGTGACCGCAGCGCAGGTGTCCGCCAGCCGGTCGAGAGCCGCCCGGTCGTCGTAAGCCGCCCGGATGTGCACGTCGGCCAATCCCCCGGCCGGGCTGTCGGGGTCTGGATCCAAGACGGTAACGCGATAGCCCATGGCCCGTGCCGCCATGGTGAACATGCGGCCCAATTGGCCACCCCCCAGGATGCCGAGCATGGCATTCGGTAGAATGTGTTTCATTGTCTTTAGGGTTGATGTGGAATTACAGGGACGGGCGATATCCGGCAACCGTTTTTTATTCTAGCTGGGTCGGGATGCCTTGTTTCTGAAAACCAACGGCTCTAAGACGGTCTCACTCGATTTCCGGCAGCGTCAACGCCAGCACGGTTTCCGTTTGCCGGAGACGATACGCCTGAAGTTTGGCGGCCAAGTCCGAATCGTGAACGGCGAGCAGCGCGACCGCAAACAAGCCGGCATTGACCGCGCCCGCTTCGCCGATGGCGAAGGTCGCGACCGGCACGCCTTTGGGCATCTGTACGATGGAGTACAGGGAATCTTGGCCTTTCAGGTATTTCGTGGGTACCGGAACGCCCAGCACGGGCAAATGAGTTTTCGCCGCCGTCATGCCGGGCAGATGCGCCGCGCCGCCGGCGCCGGCGATGATGCATTTGAGGCCGCGGTCGGCTGCGGTTTCGGCATATTGAAACAAGAGATCCGGTGTGCGGTGAGCGGAGACCACCTTTGTTTCGAACGGGACATTGAATTCTTTCAACAGGCGGGCGGCATGCTGCATGATCTCCCAGTCGCTGTTGCTGCCCATGACGATGCCGACGTGAACCATCGAATATCCGGTTTTTCAAATAAAGAAACGATTTTATCCCGATTCCTCGCGGCACGCTAAGACGATGGCCTGTGCCTCGCTATTCCGTCTTCCCGAAAACCGAGCCTTGAGTACGAAAAGCACCATCGATCCCGCCGAGGCGGCGTATTTCGACCGGCTGGCCCATACCTGGTGGGACCCGGACGGCCCATTCTGGCCCTTGCACCGCCTGAACAGGCTGCGGACTGGTTACATTTCCGACCATTTGATCGCTCACTTCGGCTGCAGCCCGAATCAGGACATGCCTCTCCAGGGGGTGCGCCTCTTAGATATCGGCTGCGGCGGAGGCTTGGTGAGCGAGCCGATGGCGCGGCTCGGCGCCGAAGTGCAAGGCGTCGACATGGTGGAGAAGAATATCCGCATCGCACGCCAGCACGCCGAAGCGAGCGGCCTCACGATCCGCTACATCTGCGCGACCGCGGAAGACTTGGCCGAGCGGGGCGAGTCGTACGATGCCGTCCTGAATCTCGAAGTCGTTGAGCATGTGGCGGATTTGCCGCTCTTCATGAGCGCCTGCGGCCGATTGGTGCGGCCCGGAGGTCTCACCGTGATCGGTACGATTAACCGCACCGTTATCTCTTTCCTCGCTGCGATCGTGGGCGCCGAATACCTGCTGCGCTGGCTTCCCAAAGGAACCCACCATTGGCGCAAGTTCCCGACGCCGGAGGAATTGGAAGACCTGCTTCTAGAAAGCGGCATGCGTGTTTTCGACCGCACCGGCGTCAAGGTCAATCCTTTCACCCGGCAATTCCGGCTGAGCCAGGATATGAGCGTCAACTACATGCTGGTCGCCGAAAAATCGGGCTGATCGGCAGCCAAGCTTCCCATAGACGGGTGGCGTGAACGCCGAAAACATAGGCTGGGTTGAGGGACGAAACCCAGCAGTTGCAGCCGGTTGCTGGGATTCCTTCGTCATCCCAGCCTACGTTTTTTAAAACGGCAGTTGGCCCGTGCAGAATCCCGTTCGCGCTTCCATACATCAGGGCGAACGGGATTTTCGAACGGGCCAACTGCTTTTTGGGGTTCATGTCGTTCGTGCCACCGTGAATGGCCGATTGTCGAAGTGTGAAAGTCCACCGCAAATGGCATTGGACGCGATCAGGGAACCGCTCCATCCACTTTCGTGAGGAAACGGAGGCAGGCCCGTTTTACACCGGATCGGAGCATCCCATGGCGTTCATCAAGCTTAGCGAATGGTAACTTCGGCGACCATTCCTGACTCGTAATGGCCGGGAATATGGCAGCCGATCTCGAATTGGCCGGGCTGATCGAAATGCCAGATCAATTCCTTCGTTTCGCCGGGATCTACGGTTACAGAATTCGGGCTGTCATGGACCTTGTGCGGATCGGTTTTCATCTCGGCTTCGTGAGCCTGTTGTTCTGCGACCGTGCCAATGGTCGCCTCGTGTATCCACCGTCCGATATTGGTCACGATCAGGCGCACGGTTTCTCCGCGGCCGACCGTAAGCGACGAAGGCTCGTACTTCATGCTGTCGAGCGTTTTGATTTCGATGGTGTGCGTGACGTTCTCGGGCTTGCCGGGCTCACCGGCGGCGAATTGGTCATGACTGGAATGAGCTTCGGGATGATGTTGATCCCCTGAGCCCGACGCCTCCGGATTCTGCGCCTGCACGGTGGCGGCAGACATGATCGACGCGAGGATCACAGCGGGATAGATCGAACGGGACTTCACGGCATCCTCCATATCGAAAAGGGAAAAACATCTTGCGGCGTTCCTCCAAGTCATGGGTACAGAGTTTAGGCGAGGCAGAGATGTCCGGGGCGGCTCGTATTCATCGGTCATGAACCCAGAAAGCCCTTCCGTCTCGTCATTGCGCTTTCGCCGACTCCCTAAGCCGTAGCCGATCCCCAGGCTTTGCGACTTCGTACCAGGCCACGACCCGATCCGCATCCGGATCGCCTTCCTCCGGAGCCCAAGCGGCAAAGTCTTTGTCCCCGACGGGACTGAAGGGCCCGGGTTTGACCTCGAACATGACCGTTTCGGGTGCCAGGACGACCACGGCATGCCAAGTGTACGGCGGAATTTCCGCCGCGATGTCGCCTCCCGTGGCGCTCAGATCGATGCGCTCCAGAACGGTTCCTTGCTCGTCGAAGGTGATGATCGAGAATGCGCCGCGTACCGCCAGCATCAGCTCCCATCCGTCCGGGCGCGCATGGCGATGAGGCCGGATGTAAGTTCCCGGCTCCATGGCGTTGAACAGGCGCTGTATCGGGTCATCGAGATCGGAGTGAATGTTCAGGTTTTTCCGCAGCCTGGGCGAAGCCGCGGCCTCTCCCATCAAGCGGATGAGTTGTTTATCGCTGATCGTTTTCAACACGTCCATGGTCGTCTCCTGATGCGGTGTCGGCCAGCGCTTCGCGAAGTGGGCGATGACCGGCTTGTGGGCTTTCTTGAGGCGACCGTCCGTTCCCGGCATGAAGCGGGCCGGTCGCCGACGATGAACCCAATCTCGCCGCCGGGTCCTGTCGGTAGAATTGCGCGAGAAGACCGTAGACCGCCGGATATTCCATGCGCACCAAGTCCGGCATTTCGAAAAAGTATTCGCTGAGCACCGCGAAAAATTCGCCGGGCTCCTCGGCGGCATAAGGATCTATGGGGGTATCCTCCTCCCGATCCACGCGAGCGCTGAAATCTTCGAACGCGGCCGTGAAAACCTCGGTCCAAGCCCGCCGGCTCATCTCGCGGTGCAGGTTGGGAAAACCGTCGGCCGCGCCATTGAGCATGTCCAGCTTATGAGCCATTTCGTGGATGACGACGTTATAGCCTTCACAATGCCCGGAACCCTGCACGTCCGCCCACGACAATATGACCGGTCCGCGCTCCCAGGATTCACCGGTTAAGGTATCTTCCCACTCATGCATTATGCCGATGTCGTCGAATTCCGATCGGGGACGTTTGAATCCGCCGGGATAAACCACCACCGTGCGCCATCCGCCGTAGGAGTCGAAGTCGAGATTAAGAATCGGAAGACTCGCCAACACGGCAATTCGCGCGCACATCCGGTCGTCCAACACCATCCCGCCGGCCGGCTCGAAGATTTTTTCGTGTATGAACAGCGTAGCCAATCGACGCAGACGCTCCCGTTCGTCCCTGTTCAAGAACCCGAAAATCGGGAGGCCGGCAAGCGCCGAAAGCCAGGTCGGCTCGGGTATCATCCGGCGCTCGAGAAGCTTGCGGCGACGCTGCCGACGCAACAGGCGAAAAGGCGAGATCATGGATCTTCCCCGAGCACGGGGCTCTGACGGTCCGCGCTGATCGCGGCGCAGAGCATGGTCTCGGTGGTCCAGCACATGCTCCACGCGCCTTTGTGGTCCACGGCGATCCAGCCGTACTCGCGGTTCCGGTCGACGGCTTCGCGGTAGGTTGCCTCGGAGGCTTCCACGATGCTGCGGCCGTCCCTAACGCGCGTTTCCAGGCGAACCGCGACGCCGTCGTCGACGATTTGTTCGCCGATGCCGGTGCAACTGACGGCCGCATAGGCGGAGGCATAATTGCCGGCGACGGTCGCCGAGTCCGAGACCCGTTCGGGAAAATTGAACCGGCCGCCGCCGGTGGACGTGGCGGCAGCGAGACGGCCGTGATTGTCCAGCACTACGGCGCCCACGGTACCCGCGCCGTTCATCGTCCCGCTCGGTCGTCCCAGGTGATCGGCCCAGCGCCGCGCCCGCTCCGGAAGGGCCGGGTTTTGCGGCGCCATGCCCAGTTCCCGGGCCAGGAGCTGGGCTCCCAAGGGGCCGAGTACGGTTTCGCTACGATTCTGGAGTACGCGGGCGAGTTCGATGGGATGGATCAGGTGAGTCGCAAGCATGACGCCCGAGAATTTGAGACGCTCGCCGTCCATCAGAGAGGCCGAAAGCCGCGCAAGTCCGTCGCTCTGTAACGCCGAGCCATAGCCGGCATTGAACAGGCCGGATTCTTCCAATCGTTTGACGATCTCCGTCACGGTATCGACCGCGGTTTTTCCGCGGTGAAGCTCGGGCCACGCCGACGCTACCAAATCTTCGACGAAAAGCCGGCGTTTCTCCCGGAGTTCGGGATCGGACTCCAAGGACCCCGCACCGCCGTGAATCAGCAAGACCGGGGGACGGGCGGTGTCAGAGCAGCGCATTTCCATGAATCGGATGTCTATCGGTGTTCGAGTCGGTCGGGTATCGCCGGCAGTTTCCAGTGTCATCCGGTATGTGAATGACCCGGCGGCCAAGCTGTCCAAACAATGCGGGCGTGGGCCGGCGCGGCTGTCCAAACGGTAATCGCTCGGCTGCGTGACCGGATCGAGTGAAGGGCAGGCAAAAGTCGGGCTTTTGGATCATTCCGCCGTTAGAATTCCGGATACCTAAGAATCGATTGCGTTTCATTCGTTCGGTGAGGAGCGTTCAATGTATCATTATTTTGCAATTTGTTTGGTAGCCACGGTCGGCATCGTCGTTTTTGACGACGATCCGACCGGTGTTTCGCTGCAAGAGTGGATGCTCTATGCGGTACTGCTGTACGCGGCGACTTCGTTCTTTCGGCGCTATTTCGAATATCTGCGGCAGCAGACGCGGCGCGGCAAGTAGCCACCTCTCCGGCCGCGGCCGGGAAGGCTCAAGGCGCATCCGACGCGAACAGTTCGAGGTTTTGTAGATTCCGGTCATAGATCAGTCGTGAACCGACGATTCGCGCAGCGGTCTGCAGGTCATGCCGGCGGCTTTCATTCGGTCCGATCAGATGCTCGACGACGTGACCCCGCACCGTCAGGTAATCGGAAACCAGAAAGCGGTGGCAGCGCGACGGTTCTTTCTCGGCGCACATGAACGCCGTTCTGCAAATCCGCGCTTGTTTAAGAATTTGTTCGACGCCTTCACGGAAATCGGGCGTTTCCATATAGGCGGCATACGACCTGAATCCCGGATCCAAGGTCCCGTGCTTTGCATCATCGGGCGCCGCCGTCCGCCGCCCGCCTAAACTGCCGCCTTCCCATCGATAGAGAATGCCGGCGCGGGCGAGCGCCCGTTCCAGTGCGGGCCGGTTGAATTGCTTGAAGCGCGCCGAGCCGGGGCTGCTGCGGATATCGACCAAACATCCAATACCTTGCTTCCTGAGCATGTCGATCAGTTCGTCGGAGCTTCTGTTGCCATGGCCGATGGAATAGATTTTCATGGTTTCCTGTCCTTTTTGCTGATTGTTTTTCCCATGCCGGCCTACGTCACCGGCGTCCCGGCGGTTGCCGAGTTACGATCTCGCGCACATGTTTGACTCTAGAGGACGTCGAAAAACTTCGAGGCGCTCCAAGGGGCAGGGATGCCCCGTCGTTTTCGGCCACGTAAGGGGTTGAAAACGCGAGCCGAGCCCAAACCGCGTTTGGGCTCGGCGAAGAGAAATACCGCCCGGAAGGCGGTTTTTCGAAAGCGCCGGGTGCGAGACCGAAGGTCGACGCGATAGCGGCGGTCGCAGGTCTCACGCAAGGCATCGCCACCGAGCGTCGAGTCGTCTGCGAGCGGTATCCGCACCCCTTGTTGGGTCCGGACCAGAGGGGTGGGGCGCCGGAGGCGATCACTCGTCCCTTTTTTTTCTCCTTTCGGTGACTCGGAAGTCCCAAAAGGTTTCGCAAAAAACGGCGGCGCAATCGTGCCCAAGGTCTTCGATTACGGCCTTGCATGACACGATCTCCAGTCGATTCATCCGTTAGTCGCGAGGCCATCGGTGCCCGGCGTTCAGATGCGCCGGACAGCATTCTTCGTAGCCCGGCACGCCCGCGCGTTCGTACCAGGCGCGGCTGCGGTTGACCGCGCCGACGGCGAGCAGCATCACCGGCACTTCGATCAGGACGCCCGCGACCGTCGCCAAGGCCGCGCCGGATTCGAAGCCGAACAGGGCGACGGCGGTGGCCACGGCCAGCTCGAAGAAGTTGCTGGCGCCGATCAGTGCCGAAGGACCCGCCACGCAATGGGGCGAACGCACGGCGCGGTTCAGAAGATAAGCCAACCCCGAGTTGAAAAACACCTGGATCAGGATGGGCACGGCCAGAAGCAGTATCACCATCGGCTGAGTCAGGATCTGCTCGCCCTGGAAACCGAACAGCAACACCAGGGTGGCCAATAGCGCGGTCAGCGACACGGGGTGCAGCGTTTTCAGCAAGCGGTCAATGCCGGCGTATCCGTCCCCGTGGCGCAGAACCGCCATACGCAAGAGGTTGGCCAGGATCAGGGGTACGACGATGTACAGCAGCACCGACAGGAGCAGCGTGTCCCACGGCACGGTGATCGCCGACAGTCCCAGCAGCGAGCCGACGATGGGCGCGAAGGCGAAGATCATGATGACGTCGTTGAGCGCCACCTGGGACAGGGTGAAATGGGGCTCGCCGCGCGACAGATGGCTCCAGACGAACACCATGGCGGTGCACGGCGCCGCGGCCAGGAGGATCAGCCCGGCGATGTAGGCATCGATCTGATCCGCCGGCAGCCAGGGCCGAAACAACTGACCGATGAAAAGCCAGCCGAGGAGCGCCATGGAAAACGGTTTTACACCCCAGTTGACGAACAAGGTCACGCCCACCCCGCGCCAGTGCTTCGCCACGCCTTTCAGCGCCTTGAGGTCCACCTTGACCAGCATGGGAATGATCATCAGCCAGATCAGCACCGCCACCGGCAAATTGATCTTCGCCATTTTCAGCCGTCCGGCGGTCTGGAAGGCTGCGGGGAAAAGATGTCCCAGCCCTATGCCGGCGACGATGCAGAGGAACACCCAGACCGTCAGATAACGGTCGAACAGGCTCATGCCTTTGGCTTTTTCGCCCGGCCCGCGATCAGAGGGACGGACGCTTCGGGTTGTATTTCGGAATTTCTGTTTGTCCATGGCGGTAGCTTTCGCAAGCGGGTCAAAGAGTTTCCGTTCCGATGCAGTCGAGTGCCTCGGCCAGTTCCGACCGGGACATCGTTTCCACCGGCAGCGCCAGTAGTCGTCTGACGCGCTTTTCGAGCGCCGTGTAGGTCGCTTCGAAAGCGGCTTCGACGGTCTCTGGACTGCCGGCGACATGGGCCGGGTCCGGCAAGCCCCAGTGCCCGCGAACGGCCGATCCCAGGTAAACCGGGCAGGCTTCCCCGGCGGCCGAATCGCAGACCGTGATCAGGATGTCGATCGGCGTATTTTCGAGCCCATCCCAGGATTTGCTGGCATAGCCTTCGGTCGGCAGTCCATGGCGCGAGCGCCGCCAGGGGGTTCGGGTTGACCCGGCCGGTCGGATGGCTGCCGGCGCTGAAAGCACGAAAACGTCCCGCGCCCAGCCTGTTGATCAGGGCTTCGCTCAGGATGCTGCGGCAGGAATTGCCGGTGCAGAGTATGAGAACATTGAGCGGACGCGGGTTCGCGGACGGATTCTTTTTTGAAGGGCTGCAGCAGCTCGAGGCGGATTTGATCTATATGGCCGTGTCTTTGCCGAAGGTCGGTATGCTGCTCAGCGAGTGAAAGGCCTCCCAGGCGATGCCTTGGGGATCGACGGTCCAGTATTTGTCGGACTGGGCGTAGCAGCAGGCGGCTTGTTTTTGCGCCTCGACCGGTAGGGCCGCTTCGCTCAGGCCGCGGTTGACCTCTTCCAGTTCCTCGCCGGATTCGACCTGGAGCCCCAGGTGATCGAGGCCGAGCCGGTTGCCGCGGGCGGATATGGCGAGGTCGATACGGGGATCGTCCAGCATCCACTTGGCGTAGTCATTTTTCAGGACGCTGGGTTCGGTCTGGAACAAGGCGCCGTAAAAGCGGATGTTCTCCTCGAGATCATCGACGGCGATGTGGACATGGCATCGTTTCATGGCGAATACTCCTGAACGGACGGCTCGTAGGTAACCGTGGGCTGTTTAGGCCGCGTGGCCGGTATTCAGAGCCTATCCCAATAGGCTTTAAGGAAGCTCTGATTAACTCCTTCGACAGGCCTGTCCTGAGCTTGTCGAAGGGTTCAGGGCGAACGGCCTATTGGGATAGGCTCTTAGTAAATCGGGCCATTTGTTTCCCAGAGGCACCTAAACGCGGCCAATCTCGCGAACTTTTTGCTCCAGCGCGAGCCGTTCCAAGCTCGCGGGATTGATGCTCGCGAACAAGGTGACGCGCCGATGAAGAACGGCGAAGGCTTTCGCGAAAGCTAGGCGCTTTTCGTCATCGGAACCGACGACCGCCGCAGGATCGGGCACGCCCCAGTGGGCCGTGATCGGCTGTCCGGGCCAGACCGGGCAAACTTCGCCCGCCGCGGCATCGCAAACGGTGATGACGAAATCCAAATCCGGCGCGTCGGCTTGCGCGAATTCGTTCCAGTGCTTGCTCCGTGCGCCAGTGGCGGGAATTCCTTCTTTTGCCAGCCTTTCCAAGGCAAACGGGTTGACCGTTCCCGCCGGGTGACTGCCCGCGCTGAAGGCGCGGAAGCGGCCCTGGCCAATTTGGTTCATTAAGGCTTCCGCCATGATGCTGCGCGCCGAATTGCCGGTGCACAGGAAAAGTACGGTAAAGGTTTTGTCGGTCATGCCTGGGTTTCCTCGATGCCGGCGCAATCGGATGTGGCGGTCGGCTTGCAGGGCTTGCCGCCGCAGCAGTTTTCGGTCAGAAAGCCGAGCAGCTCGTTCATGGTCCGGAAATTGGCCGAATAAATGACGTAGCGGCTTTCCTGCCGGGACGAAACGAGATCGGCGTGGGCGAGTTCCTTCATGTGGAAGGACAGCGACGAGGGCGGAATGCCGAGGGCCTCGCTGATTTTTCCGGCGGACAAGCCTTCCGGCCCCGCCTGAACCAGCAAGCGGAAAATCGCCAGGCGGGACTCCTGGGCGAGCGCTGCGAGGGCGGTGACGACAGACTTAATTTCCATGATTCAAATATTATAGAAATATAAGATAATTGCAAGCGGAGTTTTTTCTCGTTCCCAATCTCCGATTGGGAACGCTACCCTGGAAACCCCCGCTTCCCGAACGACAGCAAGCAAGAACTTGCAAGACCGGGTTCCCGAGTCCGAAAGCTTGGGAACCCGTAGCAAAAGAACTAGGCCGGATCGAGCCGTTCGTCTCGGCTTAGCCTAGAGCAAGCTAATCCGGCCTGCGCGGGCTCAGCCCGCAACCCCCAGTATGACCGACCCGGCCTTGAACACGGCATGGGCCGTATCGCCCTCGCGCAGCCCCATCGAGTCCACGCTTTCGTTGGTGATGGTGGCGGCGATCGAATCGCCGCCCGCCAGTTCGATCACCACTTCGGAATTCACCGCGCCTTTTTGAATGCGCTTGACCGTCCCTTTCAACTGATTGCGCGCCGACAGGCGGTATCCGCCGAAATCCTTGACGATCATGACCAGCGGGGCCTTGATCAGCGCCATCGCGTCATCGCCGTTCTTGATGCCGAGCGATCGCGCGGATTCGACGGTGATCGACGACACGATCGCGTCTCCGCCCTTGAGGCCAATAGTGACTTCCACGTAGACGCCACCGGTACGGATGTCGGTCACTTTGCCGAACAGCTGGTTGCGCGCGCTTGCTTTCACGTTCAATCTCCTGAATAAAAAAACGAGGGTCGGGTTGTCCGCCAGTTGCCGGTTTTTGGATTCCAGGAAGCGGCGGTGTTCTTCCTGTAATCCGGTAAAAAGCGCCAATAACTCCCGGCCAACGGTGGTGAGCTTGGTGCCCCCTCCGTGGCGGCCGCCGATGGCGGTGGACACCAGCAGCTCCGGCGACAGGTTGTTGGCCCGCTCCACCATTTCCCAGGCGCCTTTGTAACTTAGGCCCACATCTTTAGCTGCCCGGTTGATGGAACCGGTCTTTTCGATGGCGGCGAGCAATCGAAAGAGACGTTCGTTGAGGCCGCCTATCAGGCGGAGTTCACCCTCGACCAAGGCGGGCGGATCGATCTTGTGATTCGGATTCGTCATCGATTGTTGGCTCTTCATGAACGGGATGGGGAGAGGCGGCCGGGATTCCGATCCACTTTCATCACGAGCGGATTGAAGGCTTTGGAAACCAGCATGACCGCGTCACCGACTTGGATGTCCCGCATTTCCTGTGCCGTGGCGATCACTTGCACCACCCGGTTGCCGATCAGGATCGAGAGCGTGAACACGACGTCGTTGGGCTCGATCGCGAGCACTTCGCCGGTGAACCGAAATTTCCCGCTGATCCGGCGATTGCCGAAAACCTCGGCGGGGCGTCCGCGGGCGACCGTTCGGCCGCCCTCGATGACGATGACCCGATCGGACAGCCTGTAAACTTCGCCGAGGTCGTGGCTGACCATCAGGGTGGTCATCCTGAAATGCCGCTGTATCCGCAGAATTTCGTTTTGAAGGCGTTGGCGGGTTTCACCGTCCAGGGCGGAAAGCGGCTCGTCCAGCAGCAAGAGCCGGGGTCTCCGGGCCAAGGCGCGGGCCAGCGCCACCCGCTGTTGTTGTCCCCCGGACAAGGTGGTCGGGAGGCGCCGCTCCAGTTCCCGTATGTCCATCAGCTCCAGGAGTTCGTCCAGATAGCGTTCGTCCTTGGGATCCCCCAGCGCGATGCGCAGATTCTCGCGCACGCTCAGATTCGGAAAAAGGGCATAGTCCTGGAATACGAAACCGACTCGGCGCTTCTGGGGCGGAATGTCGATGCCCTTGGTCCGGTCGAACCAGATCTCGCCGCCTACGGCGATTCTGCCGTGATCGGGCTCGGTCAGCCCGGCGATGCAGCGAAGACAAGTGGTTTTTCCGACGCCCGACCGCCCGAACAAGGTGAGAAACTGTCCGGTCTCGGCTTCGAGCTCGATGTCCAGGGTCACGTTCCCTTCCGCGGTGTGCAGGTTTTTTCGCAGCGATAGTTCCAGCATCAATGGGGTCCCAATGCGCGTTTGTTGATGAAAAATACCGCAAGCAGGATGGAGAAGCTCAGGGCGAACAAGACGAACGCATAAAAATTCGCCGCATCGTAGTTGAGCGATTCCACCTCATCGTAAATGGCGATGGAAGCCACTCGGGTCACGCCCGGAATGCTGCCGCCGATCATCAGCACCACGCCGAACTCGCCGATGGTATGGGCGAAACTGATCACGGCTCCGGCAAGCAGGGAGGGCTTGATGTTGGGCAGCAGAATCCGCGTCAGGGTTTTCCAGCGCGACAAGCCGAGCGTGTAGGCCGCCTCGGTGAGGCTGCGCGGCAGGTTCTGAAAACCCGACTGCACCGGATGGACCATGAACGGCAGGCTGAACACTACGGACGCGACGACCAGTCCTTCGAAACTGAACACGAGCCGCAGCCCGAAGGTCTCGTCCAGAAAACGGCCGAAGGCGTTTTTGGGGCTGAAAGCCAGGAGCAGATAAAAGCCGAGCACCGAGGGCGGCAAGACCAAGGGCATGGCGACCAGGGCTTCCACCGCCGCCTTCAGGCGAAAGCGGCCGAAAGCGAGCCAGTAAGCCAGGGGCACCGCGATGAGGAACAATATCGCCGTCGTGACCGTGGCAAGCTTCAGGGTGAGGATCAGGGGTTGCCAATCATAGGCCATCGGCGCGTTCCCCCAGCATGATCTCGTTGGCCTTGATCAAGGCCTCGACGCGATCGCCCACGGCCAATTCCAGGCGCTCGGCGGCCCGGCGGGTAATAACGGACACCAGGCGGTGGCCTCCGCAAGCGAGCGTCACCTCGGCCAATAGCTTGCCCTTGCGGATGTCGGCGACTTCGCCCTGTAGCCGGTTGCGCAGGCTGAGGCGCCCCCTCAAGTCTTTGCCGAGCGAAACTTCCGTTTCCTTGAACAGGACCGATACGGCGTTGCCCGCTTCGAGATAGGGCGCGGATTCCGCCGTTTCCACCAGCATCGCGGTCAGCGTGTTTTCTCCCACGGCGACATCGACCAGCGAAATATCCCCTTCGCTGGCGACGGCAACGATGATTCCAGGCAGTCGGTTCACGGCAGCCGATACCCTTGCCGGGCGAAGATGTCCCGTGCGGTCCGAGAAAACAGGAAGTCGAAAAAGCGTTTCGCCGCCGCGGGCCGATGTTCCTCCCCGTGCTTCAGAATGACGGCGGCCTGGGCGATGGGGCGATAGGCTTCCTCGGGAATTTCCAGCCAGTGTCCCCGGTCCTTCAGTGCCGCCGTCAACACCGCGGACTTCGCGGTCAAGCCGATCTCGGCCGCCTGTGACAGCACGAACCGGTTGACCTGGGGAACGGTCTCGCCGTAAACGATCTTCCCTTGGAGAGCGGGCAGCAACCGGTAGTGGCGCAGAGCCTCCATGGCCGCCCGGCCATAAGGCGCGGTCTTCGGATGGGCGAGAGCGATTTTGCGGACGCCCGGCGCCTTGAGCGCCGCGGTCAAGCCCTTGTCGAAGGCGACGTCGCCCAGGGTCCACGCCACCAGCGCCCCGTAGACGTAGACCCTGGGCGGCGTGACGGCCAAACCGGATTTGTACAGCTGCTCGGGAAAACTCGTGTCCGCCGAAACGAAGACATCGAAGGGCGCGCCCTGTTCGACCTGGGCGGCGATCTTGCCCGAGGACGTGAACACCGGCTCGATCTCGATGCCGGATTCCTGCTCGAAAGCCTGTTTCAGTTCCGGAAAGTTGGCCTGAATGCCCGCCGCGGCGGCCACCGTCAGAGCGTCCCGCGCCGCGAGCGGCGGCGCTGTGGCCAAAAGGCAAATGGAAAGTACGAAGAACGGGTGTTTCATCATAGGACCTTTGAATATCGTCAAACAAAAATGCGTTCACCGATAGCCGATTCGGTAGCGCCGTGTCCGCCGAACATCGCGACGGTAGGCAAGAACAGGGCGATCATCCAGCGCGCCACATCTTGATCACCGACAACGCCAGACTGACGAACTTGTTGACGATGACCGCTTCCAGGGCCGGGAATCGAAACGTCCCGATCAGGAGCGGCAAGCGGAATTCCGCGCCTCCCAGTCCGATCAGGCCGCCCAGGGCGCCGAAGGCGGATACCTCGCGCCGCGTCGTCGCGGGCGCAGTGAGATTCGGATCGGCGTGCCGGTTCAAGGCGCGGGCGCCGCTTCGCCCGGCAGAACAAAGCCGTAGCGACGGAAGATCGCCCGCGCCGGTTCGGCGGCGACGAATTCGGCGAACGTCTCGGCCAATGGATTGTTCTCGGCCCGCTTGACGACGACGTAGGCCTGATCCAGAGGGGAATGCAGATTCTCCGGAACCAGCGAATACCCGCCTTTCTCCTTCAGCGCGGGACTCACGGCCAGCGACAGGGCGATGATGCCGACATCGGCGGCGCCGGTCTCGGCGAACTGGGCGGTCTGCGCCACGTTCTCGCCGAACACCAATTTCTTTTCCACTTTCGACCACAGACCGGCTTTCTTCAGTGCCTCCTCCGCGCGCATGCCGTAGGGGGCATGCTTGGGATTGGCGATGGCGATCCTGGTGATTTGGGGACTGTCCAAGTTCTTTAGTGTCATCTTGCTGGCGTCGGTCCGTGCACTCCACAGCACGATGCGGCCGCGGGCGTACATCCTGACCTCGGAAGCCGTCAGCCCCTGCTCTTTAAGCTTTTCCGGAAACTTGATGTCGGCCGAAAAGAAGACGTCGAAAGGCGCTTCGTGCACGATTTGTTCGAAAAACTTGCCGGACGAACCGGTGACGAGATCCACCGTCGCTTCCGGGTGGCGGTCTTTGAAGGATGTCACGATTTCGTCCATCGCATACTTGAGATCCGCCGCGGCGGCGATGGTGAGCTTGCCTGTCTCGGCGCCCTGAGCGGTGTGGCCCATGGTTATCAGATGGAGCAAAAAGATCAATAAGAAGCGACGCATGACTGAGTTCCCCACAGTTAGAACGGATCGAGTTTTTCGAGAAATCCGGGTTTTCGGCTCTTGTATCAGAACTGATACTGAAATCGGGTCAGGAACAGTTTTTCGGTCGGACGGTCCCGGCCTCGCGCCGCGCCGCCGTCGAAATAGGTCTGGGCGTAATCGGCCATCAACTTGATATCGGGGTTGAGATACCAGTTGAGGCCCAGCGCCCACTCGGTGGCCTTGCTGGCCGAGGTGGACGGGTTGGCGAAGGCGCCGTTGTACTTGAAGGTGTCGTCGTCCACGTCCAGCTCGCCCCAGCGGGCGGCGATCTGGAAAGCGCCGAAGGTTCCGGCGAAGGGATCGAAGTTTCGGGCCGGTTTGATCCCGAAGAACGAGTTCCTTTCGCCGGTCAGCACATACGAGGCCTGTACCTGCCAGGCGGTGTTGTCCTGGCGCGCGGTTCGGATTCTCGTGCCATCGGCGAGGCGCTGGGATGAAATGACGTACTCGGTCAGCAGCCCGAACGGCCCCCAGTACCAATAAGCCCCGGGCGTGATGCGGTAGGCGTCTCCGAACGCGGTGACGTTCGGGTTATACGTCAGAAAGGCCTGCTGTCCAGCCGAGGTCAGCTTGTTCAAGCTATGCCCCCTGGGCTGCCCCCAGCTGCCGGCAATGTTAATGCCCAGGCCTTCCAAAGCCTCGATGCCGCTGTGCAGGAAAGGATGCGAAATGAGACGGCCGGCGAATTCCTTGTTGTCGTCCTTCTCGCTGTCTACGTTACCCCCGTCGCGGGCGCCGTTGAAGACACCGAGTTCGTAGCCGAAGAACTCCTTGAACACCGGCAAGATCGTGTACTGCGTTTCATAGCCAGGGTAGGGGATCTGGCCGTGCAACATCACGCCGATATCGCGCGCCGGCGTCAGGTTCTGGGTCAGGGCGCGCTCGACGAACGCGATATTGGGCGCGCCTTGCTGGCGTTCCAGGCCGTTGATCGGCGGTCTGAACTTGCCCGCCATCAGGCTGGCGTACGGAAAATAGTGCAAGTCGGCGAAAGCGTCGAACAGGCGCACATTGCCTTGGCCGAAATCCGGCGAGAAGCGGAAATCCGCCCATTTGAAGAAGGTGCCGTCGATGGTCAGACGGGCGCGGCGGATGGAAAACTTATCCGGGATCGCATCGCCCGATGAATCGTCCATGAAAAAATTGCCGTCGGCCTGGGCATAGGCGCGGAGGCTCAGGCGATGGTTCTCGTCGGCGGATTTGACGACCAGGCCCTTGTTGCCGATCTCGACCTTGGGCGCATTCTTCGCCGCTTCCGCCGTCGCCTTGCGATCCTGTTCGATTTTCTTTTCGAGCGTCGCGACTTTGTCGTTCAGCGCCTTCACCGCGCCGCCAGATACGGCCACTGGAAGGCTCTTCGGATTCGTTTCCTGCGTTTTTGCGGCGATTTGTCTGCGGAGCTCTGCGTTTTCCTTCTCCGATTGTTCCAGGCGGCTTTCCATGTCCATGAGGCGCCGTTCCATCGCCTCTATCCTTTCCTCCATGGTAACCGCTAGAACACCGTGAGGCGCGGCGAGTAGTAAGCCGTGACAAGCGACGGCGAGCGCTTTTTTTCTCATGAGCAGTTTCCCCAATTTGTTTGGCCGTTGAGCTGCGACACCTCGTTGCAAGCCGTTTCCAATCGCGATGGCTGGTTCTTTGATTGGTGCCTCTTCCGGTCCACGTCATTGCGCACCGAAAAACCCTTTGAACGTTGAATCGTTATGTATATAACGTTATAAATCTGAGACGGCAAAAACAAGGCCAATAACGGAGCGAACAGCTCGATGAGAGGGAATTGGTCGGCAACGGCCCGCGTCCCGCAACTGCCGGAAGCCTAGCGCTTAGGCTGTTGAATGTTCGGCGGAAACGCGTTTTCGCTTGGGCTTAATCGTTCGGTTTGTGCTGCCTTATATATGTTAATAAATATCGATGCAAGAAGTTCGGCCGGCGAGCGTCGGATAGCTATGGTGGCGAAAGGAATGTCAGGTTTCGAACAGGAAGAATGTCGGTTTTCCAACAAAAGCGACCAGCGGATCACGGCAGTCGGGCGAGAACTCGGCTAAGCTTCCATGGCGCCGGAACGGGCACCGTTGCCTGCCGGTGTCCTGAGTATTACCCCTAATTGGAGATGTCTGTGAACAAGATCGGCAAGTTCGGCGTGGTCGGGATTCTGGTGATTGCGGGCGGCGCATCCGCTGCCTCGGCGGAAGAAGTGCCCAAAGTATTTCGCGATGCGCCGGCCCAGAAAGGCCAATGGCGCGTGGAGATTATCAAGTTCGACCGCGGCGAAGGCGGCGGAGAGGCAATGAGCGCCATGCCCAAGAGCATGTCGATGTGCATGGACAGCATCATGGACATGGCCAAGAAGAGTGAGCAGCAGGAGGGGTCGATAACATGCCGCGGCAAGATCCTCGAAAACAAGGATAATCGCGCCGTTTACGAGGCTACGTGCGAAAGCGGCGTCTATCGCAGCACCATAACCCGCGAGGGGCCGCGTTCGTTCTTGATCGAAGCCGACGGAAAGAGCCCCGAAGGTTCTTTCACCATGACATCACGTTATACCTACGAAGGGCCTTGCCTGGGAAACGGCGGACAGCCGACCATCCGTTTCGGTAAGGACAGCGAAGCCTGTGAGGCGATAAAGGCGCAGATGTCTCAGATGGATCCGAAGATTGCATGCGCCGGCGCGACGGGAGCGGCCCGCCAAACCTGTGAACAGCAGATGGCGCAATCGCTTGCTCAGATGAAACGCATGTGTGAATAGAGGAGTTTCTGCCGGCTCCCGAGCTTTAGCTCGGGAGCCCCGCCCCGAAAGAAAGCTCCGGCTTCCGCTCTCACGTCCGGTTCAGGGCGGTAGGAGGCGGTAGAACTGCGTTGTTCGCGATTGATGCGGTTCACTTCGTTCGCCGCATCCTGCAATCCTTTCTCGAAGGATCGAGTCAAAAACAATCATAAGCGGCCGGAACAAGACGATAGCCGTTTCCCGCGACGAGCGCCGGGCTCGTTTGCCGGATACGCTTCGCTTAGCCTAATTCCAGTGGGCCGTTCGCCCTGAGCCTGTCGAAGGGTTTCTTAAGCCTATTGGGATGAGCTCTTACTCCACTTCTCAATCAAAGACGAGCGCCCCGGTTCCAAGGCGATGCCGTGCCGTGCGAGTCCCCGGTCGTTGCCGAAGCCTCGGCGGCGCCGTCGTTCCAGCCTTCGCCCTGCTTCCCGCGATCAAGACCGCGTCGGTTTCATGCGGGCGCAGCGCTTCCTCGGCCGCATCGTCGGCCATGTGCCGGTGCGCTTCGACCTTGCCCCCGTCCCGTCTCACCATCGCTTTCAACATGGTCACGACATCGCCGGTTTCCTCGATCAGCGAAAGGGGAACGATCATATCCGCGCCGTCCGGCAGCCCAGCGGAGATTCCGACCGCCGTGCCGGGCTGTAAAGCGAGCGCCGAGTCGTGCAGCTTCGGCGAGACCGGGATGTAAGCGCCCGCCCCGGCGGTTTCGAACCCGCGCACGGTATAGCCGTCCGCCGCGGCTCGGTGGAACGGCAACACGTCGACGATCGCATGGTTTCGCTGAGAACGCGCCTATAGGCTTCGGACGCCGTGATCCACTGCAGCTCCGGGACCGAAGCCCGTCAGTCCAGCCAGTGCAGCACTTCGTCGACGGATGCGTAGCGGGTAAAGGCATTCGTGAGCGGCGATGCGACAGGGCTGCGTTTCCCGCTCAATCCATCCATTCGATCACGTGATCTTCCACGTATTCCACCTCGGTTTCCGCTATCGCGTAGCGGCGTACGGAAACCCCGGCGTCGTGCACGGCTTCGGGGTCGCCAGAGACCAGATGATGCCAGGGGGGCAGGTCTTTGCCTTCGGCCAGCACACGGTAGGCGCAGGTGGACGGAAGCCAGTGGTATTGCGTGAAACCGGCACGCAGGTCCAAGCATTCCGGAACCAGTGTCGTGCGCCGCGGGTAGTGCGTACAGCGGCAAGCTTCGATGTCGAGCAGTCGGCATGCCACGCTGGTGAAGAACAATTCGCCGGTATCCTCGTCCTCGATTTTGTGCAGACAGCATTTCCCGCACCCGTCGCACAGGGACTCCCATTCCTGCTTTGACATCTCGGCCAGTGATTTTTCGCGCCAAAAGGGGGTTTTCATGAATTCGGCGGTGGGGCTGATGGATTCGGAAGGCCCATTTTAGTCGCAAACCACACCATTTTGGCGGCAAGGGATTGCCGAACCGCCATCGGCAGCATTGCAGGACAGGCAAAGCCCGGTGGGCCGTGCCCATCATCTTCGTCTACATCTTTTCCGCAAAAAACTGACATCGGTTGCATTGATGATGCACTTTTGCAATAACGTCGCTCCGGTGAGCGGGCGGTCATCGGAACGAACTGCCGATCGGTCCCGAAACCCCCCGGAATGCCGTGTCCTCGATCCGATTTGCGTTTGATGAGATTTGCCCAATGAATAAGCCTTTTCTCGATTTCCTAACCCCGACAGGAGGATATATGGATCCGAACGATATGTCCTGTTTGAACCGGCGCTTCGGCATTACCGGCGAAGTCGTCTTTAAGGAGGGTCCTAATGGGCAGGGGATTATCGACGTCAGCAACGGCCTCGCCATGGCGAGCGTCGCTTTGCAAGGGGGCCACCTCATAAGTTGGGCGCCGCATGGCGAGGAATCGGTCGTTTGGCTATCGCCGAATGCGAGGTTCGGGCCCGGCGAATCGATCCGCGGCGGCGTGCCGGTATGTTGGCCCTGGTTCGGACCCCATCCGGGCGAGCCCTCTCTCCCCGCGCACGGTTTTGCACGCACCGGCCTGTGGGAGGCGATCGGCGTACAGGCGCTGGAAAACGGTTCGAACCGTCTCGGTTTCCGCCTGATACGGAGCGACGAGAGCTACGCGCTGTGGTCCCATTCGACGCCGCTCGAGCTTTACCTGACCATCGGCACGGCTCTGGAGATGGAATTGGTGACGCATAACGACGGACCCGAATCCGTCACCATCGGGGAGGCCCTGCATACCTATTTTTATGTGAGCGACGTCCGCCGAATCGCGATTCACGGCCTAGACGGCTGCTCCTATATCGACAAGACGGACGGGGGCAAGCGCAAACGGCAGTCGGGAGCCGTCGTTTTCACCGGGGAAACCGATCGGGTCTATCTCGAATCGATCGATGACTGCGTGATCGCCGATCCCGGCTTGAATCGCCGTATCCGGATCGCCAAGCGGGGTAGCCGTTCCACGGTGGTGTGGAATCCGTGGGCGGAGAAAGCCAAGGCATTGGGCGATTTCGATCGGGATGGTTACCTCAATATGGTTTGCGTGGAAAGCGGCAATGTCGCGGATAACGTGGTGACGATCGCGCCGGGCGCGACCCACCGCCTTTGCGTGCGTTACACGGTGGAGCCGTGGCATTGAGCATCGGGGCGCGACGGGGCATCGCGCGTTTCGTGCGCCGCGGTCTCTGGGCGGCAATCAAGGCATGGATATCCTCTATCGGGACGACACGCTGGTGGCGGTGAACAAGCCCGCCGGCCTGCTCGTCCACCGCAGCGCGATCGACCGCCACGAAACCCGGTATGCCCTGCAAATCGTTCGGGATCGGCTGGGTCGTCGGGTGTATCCCGTGCATCGCCTAGACAAGCCGACATCGGGTATCCTGGTGTTCGCGCTCGATCAGTACACCGCCCGGCGGATGGCGGAATTATTCGCCGAGGGTGCCGTCGAAAAAACGTATCTCGCGGTGGTTCGCGGCTATACGGACGAAGCCGGCACCGTCGATTACGCGCTGGAAGAGCCGTTCGACCGGATGACCGACGACAAGGCGCTGCGGGACAAACCGGCTCAGCCCGCCGTAACGCACTACCGCCGGCTGGGGATTGCCGAACTGCCGTTCGCAGTGGGCCGCTACCCGACCGCCCGCTACTCGCTGTTGCGGGTTTCGCCCAAAACCGGGCGAAAACACCAAATCAGGCGCCACATGAAGCATATTTTTCATCCGGTCGTGGGCGATACCAGCTACGGCGACGGGCGCCACAACGCATTTTTCAGGACCCATTTCGGCTGCCGTCGCTTGCTGCTCAGCGCGACCGGTCTGGCGTTCGCTCATCCCGATACGGGCGAGAGGCTCCGTTTGGAGGCGCCTTTGGATGATTCTTTTCGGCACATCGTGGACAATCTCGGCTGGGGCGACCTCTTAGACGAGGTCCTCGATCCCGGTCATTCCGACAAAACAATCTATGACTCACACACCTAAGACTCAAATCATGGCCTTGTTCTGCGATTTCGAGAACATCGCCCTCGGCGTGCGCGACGCCAAATACGCCGCTTTCGACGTCCAGAAAGTATTGGAACGACTGCTCCTCAAGGGCAATATCGTGGTCAAGAAGGCCTATTGCGATTGGGACCGCTACAAAGAATTCAAAGGCGGCATGCACGAAGCGGCCTTCGAGCTGATCGAAATCCCTCACGTTCGCCAATCGGGCAAGAATTCCGCCGACATCCGTATGGTCGTCGATGCACTCGACCTGTGCTACACCAAGTCACACGTCGACACTTTCGTGATCATCAGCGGCGACTCCGATTTTTCGCCTCTGGTCAGCAAGCTGCGGGAGAACAACAAGGTTGTGATCGGCGTCGGCGTGAAAAAATCCACCTCCGATTTACTGATCGCCAATTGCGACGAATTCATCTTTTACGACGATTTGGTGCGCGAGGCCGCCAAACCGAGGCCCAAGGCCAAGCGCGCGGCGGCCAAGACCGCCGCGCGTCAGCCGGAAGCGGAAGCCGAGAAGAAAGCCGAGGAGGACAAGAAACAGCAAGCGCTGGATTGGGTGCTCGAAACGGTGGAGGATCTTCTGGAAGAGCGCGGGGAGGAAGAAAAGGTGTGGGGATCCATGGTCAAGCAGGCGCTGAAACGGCGAAAACCCGGATTCAACGAAAGCTATCACGGCTTCCGCACTTTCGGGAAACTGCTGGAAGAGGCTCAGGAGCGTAAGTTGTTGAAGCTGGAATACGACGAAAAATCGGGCGGTTACATCATCAAGGGACTAGCCCGAGAAGACTAGCCTGGCTCACCACGGTTTGCCGAAATATACCGGGCCGCGGAAGCCGCGTCTTTTGTACTCGCGTTCGATTTCGTTCTTCAGCGCCGTCGGAAGTTCCCGCAGGTTCAATACGGCCAACTGATATTCCAGATAGAAAAACGCCGCGCGCGGATCGCCCAGGATCAGGTAGTCGATATAAGCCCGAGCGATCGCCGGCCACCGTTTCGTATCGGGAAACGGGATGATTTGAGCGGTTCTTTTATCGACTTCCACCATCATGGGGCACCTCTACGGATTCGACTCCCTGTGAAAACGATTGTTCAAGCGGGCGTAACATGCCGACGGCGGACGGGAACGATTGTACCGATCTCGGCTTTCCGCCGGCGTGGAGGCTATGGCCAATGTGCATAGACGAGATGTATGAGGTGCCGAAAACCCCTGTGGACAAGGCTTTCGGTTACCGGCCGACGGTCACAAGGCCGGTCGCCGGATGTTCGGCCACGCGGCCCAGGTCAGGACGCCTTATCGCGCTTTCAACTCGGCCGCGGCCGTACCGAGCGAAGAATCCGATCCGGTGCGACACGGAGATGTCAACAACGACGATATGTGCTTCTGGCGCCCGGCGTTCTGGGGCGTGAACGGAACCGGCTGGATGCCGCTTTATTCCGACCTGCCGCCCCGAGCGCTGCAGGCTTGCAGGAAAAAGGAATAGTCGAATAAAAGGCTCAAGTCGCGTTCCGCTCGACTGAGCGTATGGCTTTCGCGGGGGAGCTTCTCGCGAATGCTGTCCGGGTGGCTTTGGCACGCTTTGCCGGTTCCGGCAATTCCTTGCCTCCGTGGAGCGTCAAAAAACCGGCGAAACGGCATGAAAAGCCATCACGTCATTGATTTAAAAGAGGACGCAAGATGGGAACGGAATCTGCATGAACGCTTCCATTCAATCCAATTCGGTCGGAAGCGTCATGAAAGCCGTTATCGTCAAACCTTTGATCGGGCTGGGTCTGTTCGGCCTATTCGGTCTTCTTCTGTGGGCCGATCCCTCGGGTCGGTATTTCGATCTCTCGGGTCTTTTTCTGGTGTTCGTCGGCACTTTCGCCGCCACTGCGCTCGCGCATTCGTTTCGCAGCGTAACCGAGCTTTTGCGCCAACTCAGGAGCAAGCTCGGAAACAAGCCTTCGCTCCAGAACGAGGATCTGGAGGTGTTCCTGCACGTCGTGGAAGCCCATCGCCGCGGCAGCGTCCGCGCGGCCGAGCAGGCGGCGCGGCGGTTACGGGAACCGCTGCTTCGGACGGGAGCGGAGCTGGTGATCAACCGTACGCCGCACGCCGACCTGACCCGCATGCTCCAGTGGAAAATCGGCGCGCAACGGGAGCGCGACCAGGCCGAAATCCAGATCGTCCGCACCATGAGCGCGTTCGCGCCCGCCTTCGGTATGCTAGGAACGCTGCTCGGCCTGATCGGGATGATGTACGGTCTGGACGACAATCGCATGGAGCAGATCGGCGAGGCCATGGGGTTCGCCATGCTGACCACGGTTTACGGGCTGGTGCTGGCCAACCTGGTATTGAAGCCGCTGGCCACGCGCCTGGAGCGGCGGGCCAACGAGAACCTGGCTTGGGCCTACGTGCAGATGGAGTCGGTGCTCATGCTGCATGACCGGTGTCACGCGGGGATGTTCCGGGAGTATTGGCAAGCGTTCTTCGACCACCCGGAAGCGAACGAGCCGGTCGATTCGCTCCCGCTCAGCGTGGCCAAATCATAGCGGCGGGTTCTTGCGATGCCATCGAATCAAGCAGTGGCGGCCTACCGCCGACGTCCCGATCCCCAACAAAACGCCGCGATCGATCCCTGGCGAGCGGCGGCTGCCGAACGTCCATCCGAGACGACGAGCGGGTGGTTGCTGAGCTATCTCGACGTGATGACCCTGCTTTTTTCGTTTTTCGTCGTGCTGTTCGCCTATCAAAAAGCGCTGACGGCGAAGCAGGCCGTCCGTGCGGAGAACGCCGTCCAATCGGCCGAGACTGCGGCTCCGTTCGCGAACGCTTATCCTGGGAGTGCCGAGGCAACCCTTACGGTTTCTTCTGAGGTTGTCAACGCGTCGAAGGCGGTTTCGTCGGATCCGGCTTCGGTACCTCAGCCGGTCCGTAAAGCCGTGGATAGCCGCCCCGTCGCCGCATCCGAGATCAAGATTCAGCCCGCTTATCCGGCGTCTGCGCTGGCTTTGGCCGCGACATCCCGCGGCGAGTCCGAAGAAGACGAAGGTCGCGCAATCGCTCCGCCCTCCGAAAGACAAGAGGCCGAGGAGACGTCGAATACGGCCGAGCGATCCGGCCAGCCCGTCCCGGCGGTTCCCGAGAGCGCTTGGATAGCCGAAGCCGGCAATGTCGTGACATCGTTCGATAAAGCGTTCGCGGGCGCGAACCTCGAAAACACCGTCGAGATTTCGACGGCTGGCGGGGAAGTCCGCCTGGAAATCAATGACGCGATCCTGTTCGACCTGGCGAGCGCCGAGTTGAAGCCGGAAGGGGCGAGCGTGCTGGATCGTCTGGCCAAGGTACTCGGCACTCAAGGCGGGACGATCGCGGTCGAGGGGCATACCGACGACCGTCCCATCGCGACGGCGAAATTCCAGTCCAACTGGGAGCTGTCGACGGCCAGGGCCAGCACGGTCACCCGCTATTTGATCGCCCACGGCGTTTCGCCCGAGCGCTTGCGCGCCGTCGGGCTGGCCGACACCCAACCGCGGGAAACTAACGATACGCCCGAGGGCAGGGCGAGGAACCGGCGCGTTTCGATCGTGGTGTTTTTCCCGCGCGGAGGCGGGGTGAGAACCTGAGCGGGTCGGGAACAATTCCGGTCGTAGGTCAACAATCGTGTGCCAACCAAAGGCCGGAGATGATGGGCACGGCCTGTCGGCCTTTGCCCATCCTACGTACTTGAACCGAGGGTCGCGATAAGCTCGTAGGCCGGCAATCCTCTTGCCGGCGGTTGTGTCGGAAAAGGGTTTCCGACCTACCGAGGACCCATCGGTTGAATGATTAGGCCGGCGATTCTTTGCCGACAAATGGGGCTAATTCCATTTTTCGAACAAAAAGAAATTTCTTTAATGGTAGGCCGAGATAAGCCTGTCCTGAGCAACGTCGAAGGGCCTGTCCTGAGCGAAGTCGAAAGGCTTATTCCGGCCTACAAGGTTTTCCTTTTGATTGAGAAATGGAATAAGCGGTCTGAGGCAAATCGTTCGATTACCGCCAGTGCAGGACCAAACGCCGCTCATCGAGCGCTTCGACGGCTCCGCCGAACTTGTCGGCTTCCCGGTCGAGCCGGTCCCGAATCCATCGAAAGTCTTCCGCGGAGGGCCAATTCAAGCGGAACCGCTGCATCTGCAGCGGGACCATTTCCAGGTTCGATAGCATTCCGTCGGGGGGGTTCACGGTCGGGAAATACATGATTGCCAGATCGCCCCGGAACGATTCATAGCCTTCTATGCCTTCGTAATCGTTGATGAAATCGCCGCAGCCGTAGAGGATGAGTTTTTCTCGGTAAACCTCCACCGCTCTGGGATGATGGGACGAATGGCCGTGAACGACATCGACCCCGGCTTCGTCGACCAAGCGATGTGCGAAGCGCCGCTGTTCGTCGGGAATCGCGTAGCCCCAGTTGCTGCCCCAGTGTATGGACGCTACGACGATGTCCCGGTCCTGTTTGATGCGGTTTATCCGATCGGCAAGGCGCTGCACCGTTTCAGACGAAAGATCGGGCAGGCGATTCACGCCGGGTTTGTCGCTTGATGCCGCCCATTCGAGCGGGATTCCGCTGGAATCGCAGCCGAAGCCGAAAACCAGGACTCGCCCTTTGCCGGCCAGGTCCATAACCGCCGGTGTTTCGGCCTCGTGGCTGTTTCGGCCGGCACCCGCCGGTTTCAACGAGGCTTGCTTCAAGGTTTCCAGGGTATCGGCCAGTCCTTGATATCCCCAGTCGAGCACATGGTTGTTGGCCAGTACGCAACAATCGATACGGGCGGCCGTGATGCAGGGGATGTTGGCAGGATGCATCCGGTAATTGATGCCTTTGCCCCGCCAGTAATCGTCGCTGGCGGTGACTGCGGTTTCAAGGTTGATCACGCGGACATCGGGCCGGGCGCGATCGAGTTCGGCGAGGGCTTCGCCCCAGGGATAGGCATAATCGGCGGGCTGCGGGATGGGACCGTTGAGCCGTTCCGCCAGTTTGACGTAAATCTTGGCGTTTCGGACATAGGACTCGTAGATCTGGGGATCGCTGGGCTGCGGCAAAACCTGGTCTATGCCTCTTCCGGTCATGACGTCGCCGCACAAAAAGAGCTTGATTCTATGGGGAGTCTGTTTCATTGGGAAAACCTCTTTCCCGTGGGCCGGTCGAAACGGTTCGCGGGCGGCGAGCAGGCCGAGACCGGCCATGGCGAAGCGTGAGAGAAACTTTCGGCGACCGAGGTTCATAGATCGGCGCGCTTTCGATCGACATCATCCGGTCTCGGCTTCAGTGGCGGCATCGGGAAATTTTCCGTCTCTATCGGCAAAGTTTGTTATGCTCTGATCGTAAGCCTGGCGTCGGCCTCGGCCCGCCGATGGATTCCTTACGGCAGATCAGCCGAATTCGGATCGAAACGAACGTCCATCATGATGAGCGATCGCCAAACCGTCGCACGAACTCGACATCAGATCGAGGTAAAAAATATGACCGACGACGACCTAAAATTATTTCAGCAAGAAATGGCCGATGTCCGGCCCATCGATCAATCCGGCCGCGCCGTTCTGACCCATCGCGAGGCGCCTACGCCCGGCCAGCTTTACCGGCGCGAATCGGCCCAGCGCGGCACCGATTTCGACGAAAACCAGCTTCCGACCGCGTTCGTCGAATTCGTCCACCCCGAAGCCACCATCAGTTTCAAGCGCGACGGCATTCAAAATGGCGTTTTTCGCAGGCTTTGCCAGGGGGGCTACGAGATCGAGGCCATGTTGGACTTGCACGGCATGAGGCTAGAGCAGGCGCGCCATGAAGTGTATCGCTTCATCCGCGACTGCGTGCGCCACGATGTGCGCTCGGCCCTCATCAGTCACGGCAAGGGACGCGGCAATAAGGACGGGAAGCCTTTGCTGAAGAGCTATCTGGCGCGCTGGCTGCCGATGTTTCCCGAGATCATGGCTTTTCACAGCGCCCAAAAATGGCACGGCGGCACCGGCGCGGTTTACCTGCTGCTCCGCAAGAGCGAGAAACAGAAGGAGAAGACCCGCGAACGCCTGGGACTGGTTTCGGGTAAGCCCGTGCCCTGATTGTTTAGGCGGAATAGGGAGACATGCGAGCGACCTTGGACTCGAGTGAAATCGCAGACCGCATCGCCCGCGAGTTTGTTTCCGAAAACGACCATCTCAGCGTCGAGCCTCTGGGCGAAGGGTTGATCAACGATACCTTTCTGGTTACCGCCGAACCGCCGGGTGCAGCGCGATTCGTTCTCCAGCGCATCAACGGCCGGGTTTTTCCCGAACCTGGGCCGATCATGGAGAACCTGCGGATTCTGTTGAGCCATGTCAGGAAGCGGCAAACCGGCACCGATAAAGCTCGCGATCTGAGATTTCCCGAAGTTCGGCCCACCCGCGCCGGCGCGGGCTTTTGGCTCGATGATCAGGGCGATTTTTGGCGCGCGCTCAGCTTTATTCCGAATACTCGGAGCCACAGCGTTTTGCAGGATGCCGCCCAGGCGGAAGAAGTCGGTTATGCTCTGGGCCGGTTCCATGCCTTGACCAGCGATCTCGATCCCGCTTCGTTACACGACACCTTGCCGGGGTTTCACATCGCACCCCGGTACCTTGCCCGTTTCGATCATGTCGTCGCCCATCGCTTGCCGGCTTCGGAATGCGCGGACCTTCGCTTCGCCGTGGATTTCGTGAATGCCCGCCGCCCGGTTTTCGCCGTGCTGGAGAAGGCGAATCTGCCGCTCAGGGTCATCCACGGCGATCCGAAGCTCAACAATGTGTTGTTCGATGAGAAGAGCGGACGTGCCGCCAGCCTGATCGATCTCGACACGGTGAAGCCGGGACTGGTTCATTACGATCTCGGGGATTGCCTCCGCTCCTGCTGCAACCGATCCGGCGAAGCGGCGGAACGTGCCGCGAACGTGAGATTCGATCTCGATATCTGTCGCGCCATACTCCGCGCCTATTTCGCCGAAGCCGGGACTTTTTTGACGGACATCGAGCGCTACTATTTGTATGACGCGATCCGGCTGCTGCCCCTGGAGCTAGGGCTGCGCTTTTTGACCGACCATCTCGAAGGCGACCGTTATTTCAAGGTCGAGCACCCGCGGCAGAACCTTGAGCGGGCGCTGGTACAGTTTCGGTTGGCGGAAAGCGTCGAGGCCCAGGAAAAATTCATTCGGCAGTTGATCCACGAGCAGCCTTGATATACTTCTCCGCCAAAACAAGAAAGTCATCCTACATCGACATGGCACGCTGGCGGCCTCCATCCTCTAAATCCTCACCTTACGTCACCGCGGAAGGCGCGGAGAAGCTCAGAGCCGAGCTCAAAGGGCTTTGGGAGCGGCGCGCCGATGTAACCAAGCATCTTTCGGCCGCTGCCGCCGAAGGCGACCGGTCGGAGAATGCTGAATATATCTACCGAAAAAAAGAACTGAGGGAGATCGATCGGCGCATCCGTTATTTGCAGAAGCGCCTGCCGGAGCTCAAAGTCGTCGCCCAATTGCCCTCGGACCGGGAGCGCGTTTTTTTCGGTGCCTGGGTGACCCTCGAAAACGCCGATGGCGAAGAATCCACTTACCGCATCGTCGGTCCCGACGAATTCGATCCCCAAAAGGGCTGGATCAGCGTCGATTCGCCGATGGCCCGAGCCCTGCTCAAGAAAGCCATCGACGACGAAGTGATCGTCAATACGCCCGTCGGGCCTCTACGGTGCGTGATCGTGGATATCCGTTACAAGCCCGAGATGTGCTGAGCGCGTGCGGAAACCTAACTTGGTCTAGTGAATCTTGGGCAAACCTTTCGGCTTCAGGAATCTTAACCGCCCAGCCTTTTCTTCCGTTCGTCGATGTAAGCGCGATGCTCGGCACGGATTTTATCCCGTTCCGCCTTGTCTTTCGTGTTATCCAGCTTGAGCAGATATTCGCAGCGCTCCTTTTCGCTCATGAGGTCTGCGCCATAGATGTGCGAAAAGACTTGAACGGTTCGCCCGTCCGGGGTCAACTCCTGAACCGGTTCGCTGAACAGTTCTTCCTGCTGCGCCTCTTCCTTACTGCGTTCTTCAAGGGCCAGAGCAACAGAACCGGATAACAACAAAAAGGCCAAGGAAGGAGTTATCAATCGTTCCTTTTTCATGGTGCACTTCCTTACTGTTGAAGTATGGAATTGAAAAACTAAGCTCCGGGTAACGATTCCGGATAGGGCGCCGTACCCTTGGAGGGGGTCGATAACGAATTAGAAAGAGGTATCAGGCCGGAAGTTCTTGACAGGCAAACCGATGGATCGACGGAAACCTGGAAGACTCCATTCCTTGGCGAGGGCGCAGGGTTAACCCTGAACGGCTTGCGGAACGGCGGGTACCTGTAGCTATTGGCTGTCCGGCGAATCCGTCAGCCGCGCATAATCTTCCATGGTATCGATATCTATGGCGGCTTCCGGCAAGTCGACGAATTACGAGGTGTCTTATCTGGCCCACGCGCCCATGGAGCCCTTGAACTGCACGGGGGACCTCCGCGAGAACCGTTGCGAGCTCCGGACCGGCACTCAGTTCCAGACGTTCGGTCGTAACCGGGCAACGGCCATCGCGGGGTTGAGGCCCGAACAGGTCGAGCTTCACACGACTTTTCTCGGCGGCGGTTTCGGACGGCGGGTGAACCCGCAATCGGATTTCGTCGGCGAAGCGGTGCACGTCGCAAAGGCTGTGAAGAAGCCGGTCAAGGTAGTCTGGACCCGCGAGGACGACATCAAAGGCGGCCATTATCGGCCGGCCTTCTACGACCGGTTGACCGCCGGACTCGACACGAAAGGCAGGTTATTCCATTTTTCGGACAAAAAGAAAATTTCTTTAATGGTAGGCCGGGATAAGCTTGTCCCGAGCGATGTCGAAGGGCTTATTCCGGCCTACGACGTTTTCCTTTTGATTGAGAAATGGAATAAGCCCGTATGCCGAGCGCATCGTCGACGATGCTCGAATCGCAATGGTCGACGGGCGATCGGAGCTGAAAACTTACCGCAGCGATTCAGGCGAACTCGAGGTATTCATCGAGGCGATCCGGCCGCCGCTGTCTTTGATCATTTTCGGCGCCGGGCACGATGCGGTGCCTCTGGCGGATCTGGCCAAACGCCTGGGCTGGCAGGTCACGGTGGTGGACGGTCGTCCCGCGCATGCCGCACGGGAGCGCTTTCCGATGGCGGACGATATGCGCCTGTATCGGGCCGAAGCCGCGCCGCACGAGGTATCGCCGGCAGGTGTCCGGGCGGCGGTCGTGATGGATCATCATTACCATCAGGATCGGTCGATTCTCGCCCATTTGTTGCGCTCGCCGGTGCCTTACATCGGCGTACTCGGCCCGCGCAAGCGCACGCACAAGATGCTCGATGAGCTGGCACAAGGGGGCTTGAGCCGCGGTGAAGCGCAGTTGGGCCGCCTTTACGCTGCGGTCGGCCTGGACATCGGCGCGGAGACGCCGGAACAGGTGGCGCTATCCATCGTCGCCGAGATTCTGGCCGTTTCGTCCGAGCGTTCGGGAGCGCCCCTCGAGTACCGCGAGGCGCCGATACACGATAGCCTGGACTAGCGCATTTCCACGACACGGTGGCGCGGGAATTCTCGGTCGTTGTTGGTCGCCAGCCCTGGCCGACACATGGGTCCGCGTAACCGGCGGATTAGAAGGATCGGCTCTTTTCGCGGCGATAGGTTTGCGCCACGGCGATGAAAGCCAGAAAGTCGTAGATGGCATGGATGAGAATCGGGACGACAAGATTGCGTTCGCCGCCGAAATCGAATGCGATGCCGAGATAAACGCCGGTGAGTCCGGCGAGCAGCGCGTAAAGCGGCGTGACCCAATGGACCAAGGCGAACACCAAGTTGCTGAATACGATGCCGCCTATCCATCCCCAATTTTGTTCGAACCAAGATTGAAGCAAGCCGCGGAACAGGATTTCTTCAGAAATTCCTGCCAAAAAGCCGAGGTACAGTAGTTCGTGCCAGCGGTAGCGGCTCAAGAATGGCCCTAGTTTTTCCACCAGAAAATTTCTTACGGCACGCATGCTGCTCCACGGCAGGTTATAAGACAGGGCGAACAACAGATAAAGCGGCAAGGTTCCGGCAATTCCCCAGAGCAAGCCGGTGGCGGTGAGGTTGAGATGTGCCAGAGGATTGATGGAAACCACCCAGCCTATGCCGTAAGCGACCAGGATCAGGGTTCCTTCGAACCAGGTGGCGATCTTCAGGAATCGGTTGTACCGGGTAGAGGGGCGTTGGTCTAGCATTGCGTCAAAATCGGATGGAGGCTTCGGCGGCCGTATTCAAGGTGCGATGCTCCCAAGCCGCCACGAAAAAGTAAGCCATCAGGCTGGCTGCCAGGGATGTCAGGTAGGGCGTGGTCAGCTCAAGTACATAACTGCCGACCAGCCACGCACACATGCCGACGACCAGAGCCGCGGCGGCGCTCTTGGCGTGGCCGATGCGAGTGAACAGGCCGAGCAGGACGACCACGAAAATCGGTGCACCGCCGAAGGCAGAAGCCTCTTCCACAAGCGTATACACGCCCTCGGCATGGAGCGCCAACACGTAGGCCACGAGGCCGAAGATCAACACGCCGGCACGGGCGAGGCGAACCTTCCCGGATTCGGACACGTTCCCCGCCATAGGTATCACGAGATTGTGGGAGACCAGCGCCGAGGCGGCGAGGAGCGCGCTGTCCACCGTCGATAGAATGGCGGAGATCAAGGCGCCGGCGAACAGTACGTAGGCGAAGGTCGATAGGTGCTCCTTAGCGAGCCTGGGCAGAATCTGCTCCGGATTTTCAAGCCCCGGGAGCAGGTGAACGCCGATCAACCCGATAAAGACCGGAATCGCGCCGGCCAGAAGATATAGCCCGCCCCCGGCGAGGCAACTCGCCCTGGCGATGTGATGGGACCGGCTCGCCAGGATGCGCGCGCACAGTTCCTGCGCGAACAAGGAGCCGGTGATCGGTATCGCCCAGGTTTCGATCACCTCCAGCGTTGGCTTCTCGCCGCCGCCGAATAGTCTGAGTCGGGATGGTTCGATCGCACCGAAACTTTCTGCCAAGCCGCCGTTGGCCTCGGTTACGGCGTAGAAAAGAACGGCAAGGCCGCCGATGAGCGCTATGCCTTGGATCAAGTCGGTGATGACGTCGGCGAACAAACCGCCGTAAACGGTATAAACGATGACCACCGTCGCCGCTATCGTGATGGCGATCTCCACGTCGAACTCAGAAGAAGCGGAGATCACTTGGCCGAACGCGCGAATCTGCGCCGCGGCCCACATGACGGAGGTCGGGGCGAGCATGAGCACCGCCATCCGCTCGATAACCGGGGAATAGCGGATTCGGAACAGGTCCGCTAAGGTTGTGAGTTTTCGCCGCCATAGCGGCACCGCGAAGAAAAGCCCCATCAGAAGAAGGCAGGCCGCATAACCGAACGGGTCGGCCGATCCGCCGGAAAGTCCCGATCGGTAAATGGACCCGGCCGCGCCGATGCAGGTTTCCGCCCCGAACCAAGTGGCGAAAACCGTAAAAGTGCCTAGCTTGAGCCCCAACCTGCGGCCGGCCAAAAGATAGTCGTCCTCGCTCGCGATATGCCTGGACACCAGCATGCCGATCAGCAGTTGGACCAGGATGTAAGCGACGATGCCGAGCAGCACGATATTCATGGGCAGCAGTACGTAAGGAGACTTGGTGAAGCCGTGGGCGCGTAATTCTAACGGAAAATCACAATTGCGCATTAAACTCCGCGCGGGATGCCTTAAGAGTCCATCCCAGTAGCTCCCGAGGCCTTTTCGACAAGCGCAGGCGGACGAGCTAACGAAATAGACCCTAAGTATCGTTAGAGTGTGTATTGGCGGAAAAAAACGAAGACGCTGCCGACGATTCGAGCCGCGGTCGGCACAGGAAGATCGGCGCCGACTCGGCACCTGACGAGTGAGATTTGGCACCTCTCGTGTGTACGGTAAAGAAGGCGGTCGCAAATCCGCAGAGCAGGCTTGGGAATTCCATTCAAGTCAAGCGCTTGTTCGAACACTCGACCGTGTTCGCCGCTATCGATCGGACCGGCAAAAGCGCACATTTCGGATATTTTTGCGGGATGCGCCGAAAACCGCTGAAGCGCATAGCGCTCTGGATTCGAACACCGCGTTCAGCGGGAGGGCGTAAACGGCTGTTAACCTTTTCCGGGAATCAAGCCTACTGAACCTGGCTTGAGTCGCTTGCAGGTTACTACGATATCCTCGACGTGGCATTTGTACTTACCGCTTCCGTCGCTGCACTCCTCGCAAACCAACTTCCCTTGCTCGTTTGCCTCGCCTAAATACCAGCCGTAGCCTTGGGTTTCACAGAACCGTTTCTGGAACTTGTCGATGGTGTACGAATCGGTGGCTTTTCGAGTGGCTTCGTCTTTTGCGGCGCATTTTTGCGGAGGTATGGTATTTCCCATAAGCTTGCGCTCGATATATTCGGCTGCAAACGCCGTGCTGCAGAAACAGAAAGCGGCGACCAGACAAAGCAATTGGGAATGTAGTGCACCTGTTCTCATAAAGATGACCTCCTAATTGTGGGCTCGTTATACGAGGCGGTGATTAATTCAAAACCCGAATATTCATTTGAGCCGCCTCTTCGGCCAGCTGCTGGCGAATCGGGTCGTATTTTTCGTTTTCGCTCAGCTTGACCATGGCAATGACGCCGACCAGCGCGACTGTTGCAAGAGCGACGTAAATCCAGAAGTAATCTTTCTTTTCTATCTGGTTCTCGACATTATTCATATTGTTCACCCTATTCCGGTCATAAAGCTGGCCTTCAATGGCCAGGGATTGTAAGGAGCAGAGTTGCCGCGTATGCCAATAATGGGTATAAAGGTCATTGCGGATTCTGCGTTTCGAATACGAAGAAGCCCAGCTTGGAACCCGAAAGCCGGGAACCGTATCGATACTTCTCGGCACGCGGCTGGGTCAATCGGAAGCCCCTAACCACGGCTTTTGGTATCGAGTCAATACTTTAGGCTTGCCTTTCAAGTCCTGTCAACTAGGGTATTTCGATTATTTTTCAGGCAAACGGCGACGTATAGGTCCGCTCGTTCAATCGGAACTCGGCTCCGTGCGGTTTTCCGTTTTTCCACTTGCGGCCGGGCGCTAGAGGACCGAGACTGGGAAGCCCACATAAATCGCGAACGATGATGCTCGTCCTGAGCCCCATCCAGGGGTTCGGTCGGAGGCGGCGGGCGTTTCTCGCTAAGAAAGTTCTGAATAAGCCATCTCCCGCTGGGACAAACCTGTCCTGAGCGAAGTCGAAGGGCCGTGCTTCGCACGTTAGCGTTCGCTCCCGGCGAACGGGTGCACGGGTAAGCGCCGCTTGCGGCTCCCAACGGGGAAAGTGCGGCGTGATGGGGTTGGGTGAGGGCCTTTTGGATCCAACAGTCGCACTGTTCGCTTTTCCCACTGGAAACTTAATCAGAGCTTCCCTAATGGGATTTGTCGAAAACCGTTCTTTAATCGCCAAAGCGGTAGCCGGTGTGACCGAGGTCCCGCTCGCGGTGCTCGTCGTTCGACGGCTTTTTACCGGCTCAGGCGGGCATGTTTGAATCGTCGATTTTGAGGCTGAGATGTTGCGGTCTGGCCGAGTCGCCCAGTTTTATCGCCAGGGCGATCAGATAGACATCCATGACACCGTAGTAGCAGATGATGAAACGGTCGAAGAATCGAAGCAGCGGATTATGGATGTTTTCCCGTTCGGTGATGGTCAATACGGTACCGTCGCCATCTTCTTGGATGTCGTAAATCCAAGTACCGCTCAAGGGAAGGTCGTCGCCGACGATCTTGGTGATGAGACGCGAGGGCGGTTTGCGCTCGACGACGCGGAAATGCACGCGGCTATGCTCGGAACAGATTTCGTACCAACTGGGTAGGCCGTCGATGTCCGGTCCGCGCTCGGTACGGCTCAGGCCCGGCCGCCATGTCGCGTAAGAGTCGAAATCGTTGATGATGTCCCAAACCGTTCTCGGCGGAGCGCCGAGACGTATCCGACTGGCGGCCACATGAGTTTTGGGCAGCCTTTTCCCGACGAACGTCGCCGCTGTGACCGAGACGGCGAGTAGCAGCAGGGTGAAAAAAACGGTCATCATGATGCCGGCTCCAGCGGTCAGGAAATCAAGTTTCCGTCGAAAGCGGAACAACGTCCGACCCAAGCGCTCCGAGGTTGCGTTCAATCGTGCCAGCTATTATAGGGAGTCTTCGACAAACTCGTGTTGTAGTAACGCGGGTCGTGCGTCACTTCTTCGCCCAACCAGTCGGGTTTCTCGAATGTTTCGCCGGGATTTTCCAGTTCGATTTCCGCGACGACCAGCCCGGCATTATCGCCCTCGAAAACGTCGATCTCCCACGTGTGCGACCCCACTTCGACGAAATACCGGGTCTTTTCGATCAGGGGTTTGCAGCTTAGGGTGCTCAGCATCGCATGAGCGTCGTCTACCGGTATCTCGTATTCGAACTCCTGCCGTTCGGCGCCTATGGTGGCGCTCTTGATGTTCAGCCAAGCCCGATCGCCGCAGACTCTCACCCGAATCGAGCAATGGATTTCGTTGTTGAGATACCCCTGGCGATAGTAGGCGGAGTCTCTGACGGAGCCGCGCCAACTGTCGTCGACGACCAAGAACTTGCGTTCGATTTCAAGAGCCATAGCCGATCGTTACCGTGGAAGAAGGTAGTGCCCGTTTTTCGTCGAAGATCGGGGAGAACGTATCGGCTATTCCTGAGCATCCGCCCAGTCCTCCCAGTAGGGTTTCGGATGAAAGCGCTCGCTCAGGAAATCGACGAAGGTCCTCACTTTGGCCGACAGGTGCTTGCGATGCGGGTAAACCGCGTGGATTTCCAAGGGCGCCGGAACGTAATCGGTGAGCACCGGAGTCAGTCTGCCCTTTCGGATATCTTGGCCGACCATGTAGGTCGGTAGCAATACCAGACCCAGCCCGTTGATGGCGGCCATGCGTAGGGCATCGGCGACGTTCGCTTCCATGTTGCCGGTGACTTTGACCACGGTGGTTTCGCCTCCGGGTATGCTGAACTGCCATTGATCACGCGGCGGCAAGCTGGAACTGGTTAGGCAGTTGTGCTTTCGGAGATCGTCCGGCGTCTTGGGTATTCCGTGCTTTTCGAAGTATCGAGGCGAGCCGCAAACGACACGCTGAGAACTGCCCAGCTTGCGGGCGATCAGACTGGAATCGCGCATTTCGTCGAGATGAATCGCGAGGTCGAATCCTTCCTCGATCAAATCGATATAGCCCGCCTGCAGCACCAGTTCGACGTTCACCTCGGGAAACGATTCCATGTAAGCCGCTATCGCCGGCGCCAAATGGTACGCGCCGAAAAATGGCGTCGCATTGACCTTGAGGGTTCCGCGCGGTTCCGTCTGCAGCCGGGTGACGGCGATTTCCATTTCTTCCATTTCGTCGAGAATCTGCAGACATCGTTCCAAATAAACCATGCCGACCTCGGTAAGGCTCAGGTTCCGGGTGGTCCGATTCAGCAGCCTGATGCCGAGACCGTTTTCCAGCTGCATGACATGCTTGGTCGCCATGGCTCTGGATAGCCCGAGTTCCTTGGCGGCCGAAGCGAAACTGCCGGCTTTCGCGACCTTGGTGAATACCAACATGCTAGTCAATTTATCCATGATGATCCGAATCGATAGTTTTAATTATGGAAACAATTCGTAAAAGTTATTGAGTATTGTAAACCAATTTCCTTTCTCTATAGTCTGTAGCCGTGGGCAAAGTTTTAGCCTCAGGAGGGCGGTCATATGAAACGTAGATTAGGATTGATAGTCGTTTTACTTGCCGCCGTGGGGACTGGAGTGTCCCCGGCAGCCGAAGACGTTAGACAAATCGCGGAGTCCAGCATTGCGAAGTGGAATGCTGCTTTCGCTCGGGGCAAAGTCGACGAGATTCTGTCGCTGTACACGGACAACGCAATTCTGGTGCAGCCCAACGGTTCGGTATCCAAGAGCGTCGGCGAAATCCGCGCGTTCTGGCAAATGCTGATCCAGAAAGGCGTGTATGCCATGGACGTCGTCGACGTGCGCAGTGAGAAGGATGATACCATCGTTGCTACCACCAAGCTGTCCGACATCAAGACGCTGCAAAGTCCTCCGCAAGTGATGAAATATCGCTATGACGGGGTGCTTTACAGTGTGCTGAAACGTCAGGCGGACGGAAGCTGGAAAGCGCAAGTCCAGCAGTGGACCGGAAACCACAGGATTTGATGCCGGACGGAAATGGCCAAGCCACCTGTCAGGAGGTGAAAACAGCGATGGTCCGAAATCGACCTGTAATCCAGGCGCTTTGAAAAAAGAGCTTCATATGAAGCTCTTTTTTTGTCTAAGGAAAAACGGGCGAATGGACTGTTCGATGCTGCACACACTTTTTTGAGCCGCCTTTCGGATGTTACACTATATTCCCTACTATTTTTCTTGGAATATCGCCCGTCATATGGGTGTGCTGGTTTCATCGATAGACAAAAGGAGAATCTGATGACTCATGAACTTCCCCCGTTACCTTACGCCAAGAATGCATTGGAGCCGCATATCTCCGCGGAAACGCTCGAATACCATTACGGTAAGCATCATCAGGCGTATGTCACCAACCTCAACAACCTGATCGGCGGGACCGAATTCGAGAACATGTCTCTCGAGGATATCATCAGAAAATCGTCGGGCGGTATTTTCAATAACGCGGCTCAGGTCTGGAATCACACGTTCTATTGGAACTGCATGAAACCCAATGGCGGCGGCGCACCGGCCGGCGTCTTGGGCGAGGCGATCAATAAAGCATTCGGCTCGTTCGAGAAATTCAAAGAAGAATTCACCAAATGCGCCGTCGGCACCTTCGGTTCGGGCTGGGCCTGGCTGGTGAAAAACGCGGACGGCAGTCTGGCGATCGTCAACACCAGTAACGCGGGTAATCCGTTGACGAGCGGTCAAACGCCGCTGCTTACCTGCGATGTTTGGGAGCATGCCTACTACATCGACTATCGCAACGCTCGTCCGAAATACGTCGAGTCATTCTGGAATCTGGTCAATTGGGATTTCGTTGCGAAGAATTTCGCCTGAACAGGATCGCCGACGCATGAGGCACTGAATTCGAACCAGTGTCGTTGCTACGGTGGCTACCGCCCGAGCCCGGACGGTAGCCATTTTTTTGCCATTTGGCGCGGCGGCCGGCAGCCATAAGGCGGTCGGATCCGGCCGTTCCTGTGTCGAGATCATGCTTCTTGCTCAATTCCATTACTCAATCAAAAGGAAAACCTTGTAGGCCGGAATAAGCCCTTCGACTTCGCTCAGGACAGGCCCTTCGACGTTGCTCAGGACAAGCTTATCCCGGCCTACCATTAAAGAAATTTTCTTTTTGTTCGAAATGAAAAAGACGGCTGTTCCGAACGGTCTTCGACCGGCCGTCCATTCTGCGGGCGAGACAAGTCGGGCGTTGACAAGTACGTAGTCTTACGTGAGATATTAGGCCTCCCCCCGACCCGTGCTTTCCCGTTTCGAGACGCCCATGAACATGAAGTTGAAGCCCATGGTTCTATTGGTATTGACGGCGGTCTTAGTGGCGGGTTGCGCGACTCGTGCACCGGCAAAACCGTCGAAGAAGATCGGCAAGACCACTGCTGCTCCGCCTGCGCGGGCGGCGCGAAGTGCCGCCGCGCTTACGCCTCGCAAGACCGTTCGTTCCCAGTCGCCAGCCGCCAAGTCCTCGTTGAGTCGCGATGCATACGGCGTGCACTCGTCGGTCACCGGGGATTATGCCGGTTACCCGGCGCTTCGGCAGTTCATCGAACACATGGCCAGCCGGCACGGATTTTCCAGCGAGTATCTGAGCCGCGTGTTTTCCCAGGCCAAGCGCAAGCAATGGACGCTGGACTATCTGAGCAAAGAGTCCGGCGCCGCCGTCCCTCCGCGTCCCGGCGCATGGACGCGCTACCGTTCCAAATTTCTCACCGAGAAGCACATCGCCGGCGGAGTCGGCTTCTGGCGCCGTTACGCTTCGGTTTTGGAGCGAGCGAGTACGCTGTACGGCGTGCCGCCCGAATACATCGTCGGGATTTTGGGAGTGGAGACGGTTTACGGCGCCAACGTCGGCAATCATCGGGTGATCGATGCTCTGACCACCTTGTCGTTCGACTATCCGCGCAGGGGCGACTATTTCAAGACCGAATTGGAGAAGTTCCTACTCATGGCGCGGGACGAGGGCATAGACCCGTCCTATCCGGTAGGCTCTTATGCCGGTGCGATGGGCTTAGGTCAATTCATGCCCAGCAGTTTCTTGCAATGGGCGGTGGATTTCGACGGCGACGGCCGTCGCGACTTGTGGAACCCTGTGGATGCCATCGGCAGCGTTGCCAATTATTTCGCGGCTCACGGATGGCAGCCGGGCGAACCGGTGGTGACCGCCGCCCGGGGCAACGCCGCGGCCAGAAATCTCGAATCGGGATTCGACACCCGCTACTCGCTCGCCGTATTGACCAGCTACGGCATTCAACCCGCCGCCGGCTCGCTGAGCCGCGACGCCACGGTGCGCTTGCTCCGTCTCAGCACTGACTCCGGCGACGAATACTGGCTGGGTCACCAAAACTTCTACGTGATCACCCGCTACAACCACAGCACTCACTACGCCATGGCCGTACATCAGCTCGCCCAGGCGATCAAGCGGCGGTATTTCGAGAGCGTGGCTCAATTGCAATAATTCTAAAAACCTAAGTTGAATTTCGGAAATGACCGGGATGCCCCATCAGCCGCCGAATTTCCTCACCCCTCTCCCAGAGGGCGAGGGGCTAAACTCCCTTCTCCCGAAGGAGGGTGTCGTAAAAGCCAAAAATGTAGGCCGGGTTGAGGGACGAAACCCTGCATTTTCAGCCGGCTGCTGGGATTTCTTCGTCATCCCAGCCTACTTTCGCGATACTCTCCTTTTGGGGAGAAGGGCTGGGATGAAGGCCTGGCGCTTTTCAGGGTGTATCCAACTGCCGGATTTAGGATAATCGGAGACGGTTTTTCCGTGATCGCGCGGGTTGGCTTGTAGCTCTCTCAGCACGTTCCTAACTGATTGCCTCATGATAGTAAAGAGCCTGCACTAAGCGGGCTTTTTCCGCCTGAGCCAAAAACGGCGTAGCGATTGAACGGCGAGTTGTTAAACGAGCACCTGGAAAAACTTCGAGGCCTTCTAAGGGGCAGGGATGCCCCGTCGTTTTCTGCCACGTAATTCCGTTTATTGAACAATCGGAAAATATCTTTAAGGAAACTCTGATTAAGTTTCCAGTGGGAAAGGCGAACAGTGCGACTGTTGGATCCAAAAGATCTTTACCCAACCCGATCACGCCGCACTTTCCCCGTTGGGAGCCGCAAGCGGCGCTTACGCGTGCACCCGTTCGCCGGGAGCGAACGCTAACGTGCGAAGTACGGCCCTTCGACAAGCTCAGGACAGGCTTATCCCGGCCTACGATATTGTTTCTTTGATTGCGAATTGGAATAAGGGGTTGAAAACGTAAGCCAAGCCCAAACCGCGTTTGGGCTTGGCGAAGAGAAAAACCGCCGGGAAGGCGGTTTTTCGAGACCCCTGACGGTGTCGGTGAACGTCCGAGGATAGCACCGCCGCCCATTGCCCAGCACAAAAGCCGACCCTTAAAGTCCGCTCTCCACACCGCATTCGCTACGTCACAATGAGCCAACGGCGGGCTGTGCGGCGGTACTCGATAGGGATGCGGTTTCACGTTGCCCAAAACGGCGCGTGAAGAAGCGGGATAAGATATTGATTCAATTGGTCGGGGTGAGAGGATTCGAACCTCCGACTCCTGCCTCCCGAAAGCAGTGCTCTACCAGGCTGAGCTACACCCCGAATAGTGAATTTTAATAGCTTCGTTCGACCGATAAGCGAGCGAGTCGAATGAGGGCGTCCTTGTATTCCGATGCGGGAAGAACATCGAGCAGTTCAACCGCTTTGTCTGCTTCTCCCCTAGCGCGCCGTGCAGTGTACGCGATTGCGTCGGTAGATTCAACGATTTCGTAAACTTCGCGGAATGCGTCGCGATTGCCGTTCTCGATGGCGTCACGCAGTGCGGCGGCCTGCGTCGCGTTGCCATGTTCTATGGCATAGATCAAAGGCAGTGTCGGCTTGCCTTCGGCCAAATCGTCGCCGAGATTTTTGCCGAGTTCAGCGGGATTGGCCATGTAGTCCAAGGCGTCGTCGATCAATTGAAACGCGATACCTAGGTGGAGGCCGTAGTCTTTCAGTGCCAGTTCGATCGATTCGGGAGCGCCGCTCAGTACGGCTGCGAGTTGCGCCGCCGCGCTGAACAAAATCGCGGTCTTACGGGAGATGACCTCGAGATATTTGTGTTCGGTGGTCGCGGGATTGTTGCAATTGAGAAGTTGCAGCACTTCGCCTTCGGCAATGGCCGTGGTCGTGCGGGAAAGAATCTCCATGATGTGGAGGTTCTGTACGCTCACCATCAGTTCGAACGAGCGCGAGTACAGATAATCTCCCACCAGGACGCTAGCCGAATTTCCCCAAAGCGCGTTGACGGTATTTCGTCCTCGGCGTAGGGTCGATTCGTCGACTACGTCATCGTGGAGTAGGGTCGCTGTGTGAATGAACTCGATGACTGCCGCGAGGGTAATGTGTTGCTGTCCTCGATATTGGAGGGCTTTGGCGACCAGCAGCAATAACATCGGCCTGAGGCGCTTGCCGCCGCTGTTTACGATGTATCGACCGATCTGATTGATGAGCAATACATCGGAGCTGAGCTCGCGAAGAATGAGCCGGTCCACGGCCGCAGTTTCTTCTTCTACCAAACAGCGGATACTCGCGAAGGCTGTTTTCGGGTCTTGTGAAGCTGTCGGCGTGATCTGTGACGAAGTCGATATTGTCATCAATTATGAAATCGCTCTCGCTGCGGCGGTGTCCTGCAAAACGCTGGAATGCTATGGATGAGAACACGGTGTGTCAAGCTAAAACGTCTGGATCCGTCGTTTAGCGTATCCGAACGCCGGTGGACGCATCATAGATGGCGGTCGGACCGCACAATCCACCGAGGCGTCCGGGAAAGACCAACACCTGGGGGGGCGAAAAATGCTTCCGAACTGCGATCGGGGTGCGGGCGGGCTGGCGTCCGCTTTTGTTGGCGCTGGTCGATACGATGGGCCCGCCGAAAGCGCGGCACAGGGCTTCGGCATCCCGGTGTGCCGTGACGCGGACAGCCAGGGTTGCGTGTTCGCCTCTAAGCCATTCCGGCACCCAGCCGGCCGCGGGAACGATCCAGGTGACGGGTCCTGGCCATGTTGCCAAGATTCTGCCCCGCATGATGTCGTTTGGGATGTCGAGATAAGGTTCGATCTGGTCGAATTCGGCAGCAATGAGGATCAGTCCTTTCGTCGAGGGGCGTTCTTTCAATGCGAGCAGGCGCAATACGGCCGCTCGGTCTAGCGGATTACACCCGAGCCCGTACACACCTTCGGTCGGATAAGCGATGATACCGCCGCGGCGAAGATGGGTCGCCGCGAGCCTCAGACGAAATCGCGATAACATTGCTTTCCGGGCTCGCGGGCAATGTGGGCTAGGTTGTGGACTCCGCCAGCGGCTCGCCTTCATAGGGTGCCACATAACCGCATTCCTTGCGGGGGCAGACTTTCTCGGTGCCACGTCGCTTGGTGACTTTCAGCGTCAGGATGGGCCAGCCGCAATTGGGGCAAGGTTCGGCGATGGGCGGGTTCCAGATCGCGTAGCTGCAACTCGGGTAGGTATTGCAGGAGAAGAACAATTTTCCGAAGCGCGATTTGCGCTTGATCAACTGGCCCTTCTTGCATTCCGGACAACGTACCCCGGTGTCTTCGGGTTTTTCGAGCGGTTCGATATGCTTGCACTTGGGATAATTGCTGCAGCCGATGAACTTCCCGAACCGACCAGTCTTGATGACCAGAGGCGATGAGCATTCGGGGCAGACCTTTCCTTCTACGACTTCCGGCGCGGCGGGCGCGGCCTCTCCGTTGATGTTGCGGGTGTATTTGCACTCTGGGTAATTGGTGCAGCCTACGAAGCGCCCGTTACGCCCCAGGCGTATGGAAAGCCGTCCGCCGCATTCGGGGCATGTTTCGTCGAGCAATTCGTGCGTGATGTCCGCACGTCTTAGGCTTTCATCCTTGGCGTCGATCAGTGACTTGAACGGATACCAGAACTCCCGCATCAGAGGAATCCAATTTCTTTCGCCGCGCGAGACGGCATCCAAGTCGTCTTCCAAATTGGCGGTGAAGTTGTAATCGACGTACCTGGTGAAGTGCTCGGTCAGAAATTTATTGACAATGCGCCCCACGTCCGTCGGGTGAAAACGCTTGTTTTCCAGCACGACGTAATGACGCTGCTGGAGAGTCGAGATAATCGCCGCGTAGGTCGACGGTCGGCCGATGCCGTATTCCTCCAACGCCTTGACCAGGCTCGCTTCAGTGTAGCGCGGCGGCGGTTCGGTGAAATGCTGATCGGTGACGATATCGCGCAAATCGACCGACTCGCCTTCTTTTAGCCTGGGCAGAAAACTTTCGTCGTCTTCGCTCGGAACATCGTCCTTACCCTCGAGGTAGACGCTCATGAAGCCCGGGTTCACGACCGTCGAACCGGTCGCCCTAAAGACGCCTGTCGTACCGCAGGACAGATCGACCGAGACGGTCTTGATGGTGGCATGGATCATCTGGCAGGCGACGGTTCGTTTCCAGATCAGGTTGTAAAGCTTGTATTGATCGGCACTGAGGTAGGGCTTGACCTGTTCCGGCAGCCGAAAAGCCGAGGTTGGCCGAATCGCCTCGTGGGCTTCCTGAGCGTTCTTGCTCTTTGTCTTGTATGTGGGCGGCTGCTTAGGCAGATTTTCCTTGCCGAATCGGGACGCGATCAGTTCGCGAATGTCTTGTACCGCTTCGCTGGCAAGGTTGACCGAATCGGTACGCATGTAGGTGATGAGCCCCGTGCTCTCGCCGCCCAGATCTATGCCTTCATAAAGCTGCTGAGCGATCGCCATGGTGCGCTTGGTAGTGAATCCCAGCTTGCGGGCCGCCTCCTGCTGAAGAGTGGATGTGATGAAAGGTGCCGCAGGGTTCCTTTTGCGCTCCTTTTCTTCGATCTTTTCCACCCGAAGCTTGCCGTTCGCTGCCGCAAGCAACTCTTTTCGGGCATGGGTCGCCTGCTCCTCGGTAACGATGCTGAATTGTTCCAGCTTGGCGCCTTTCAAGCTGATGAGCCGGGCGCGGAAGTTCTGACCTTCGGCGCTGGCTTCGGCGTCGAGTGTCCAATATTCCTGGGTCTTGAAGTTCTCGATTTCGACCTCGCGCTCGACGATCATCCGGAGCGCGGGGCTTTGCACTCGTCCGGCCGACAGGCCGCGCCGAATCTTTTTCCACAGTAAAGGCGAGAGCTTGAAACCGACCAGGTAATCGAGGGCGCGTCGCGCCTGTTGCGCGTTGATCAGGTCGGTGGAGAGCGCTTTGGGATTTTGAATCGCCTCGGTAATGGCGCGCTTGGTGATTTCATGGAATACCACGCGATGCACCGGTTTGTTGCCGAGCACCTTGCGGTCTTTGAGGATTTCGTAAATATGCCAGGAAATGGCCTCGCCTTCGCGGTCGGGGTCGGTTGCGAGGAATAGGGCGTCAGCCTTCTGGGCGGCTTTGGCAATGTTTTGTACGTGCCTCTCGTTCTTTTCGATGAGTTCGTACTTCATCGCGAAATCGTGATCGGGATCGACCGCCCCTTCTTTGGGCACAAGGTCACGGACATGGCCATAGGACGCGTAGACCTGAAAATCTCGGCCGAGATATTTTTCAATGGTCTTAGCTTTTGCTGGTGATTCAACAATGACCAGGTTTTGACTCATCGCAGATTAAACGTCAGAACTACTTGCGTTTGAGATAAATGATTCCCCCGTTTGCTTCTGCGCTGAAGAACCGGAGAAACGGGTAGCGTATCAATGCAGATAATTGGGCAGGCTTTCGTAAACGAGATTTTCCATGCGCGCGAAAGCGATTTCCTCGTTGGGTTGGCTGAACAGTACCATGAGCACAACCCACTTGAGGTTTTCCAGGGAGATTGTCTCTTCGTTGAACGCCATAACACGGTCTATGACCAGTTCCCGGCTTGCCGGCGTGAGAATTCCGTTTTGCTCCAAAAACAGCAAGAGGCCGCGGCATTCGGTATCGAGCTTAGCCATCTCCTGAGAGAAAAAGATGCGAAACGCCGGCGAGGAAGCAGACTTGATCGCAGTTTGTTCGGTCAAGGATTCCAGCCAATCGAAAGCTTTATTGATTTCGGTCTGCGGAAATCCGGCTTCCAAGAGTTCGGTACGAATCATGTCGGGATCGGGCGTCAGTTCGACATCGTCCATATAGTTCTCGAACAGATAGATCAAAACATCGAATACATTTTCTTTCATTGAGCGGTCTCAACTAAGGGATGGGGCAGCGGCTAGGACGTTTTACTGGGTCCGGAAGTAGTATCCTCCGGCGGTAGAGGCAACGTGGCCTTGCAGTTCCAACATCAAAAGCATCGAGGCGATGACTTCCGGCGTTTTTCCTGTGGCTGCCACTAGAGTATCCACAGAGGTTGGGTCATACGCAATATATTTCAAGAGTTCCATATAGGGCTGATCGGTTTCCGAATCGGTTTGAACCGAAGGTTCGTAGGCTTGGACGGATAATTGCATCTCGAATTCCTCGACGATATCTTCGACCGTTTGGATCAGCTTTGCTCCGTTTTTTATCAACTCGTTGCATCCCCGAGAGAGCGGGCTGTAAATCGAACCCGGGACGGCAAACACTTCGCGCCCTTGCTCGGCGGCGAAGCGGGCCGTGATCAAGGACCCCGACCGAGACGCCGCTTCGACAACCAGGGTGCCTAAGGAGAGGCCGCTGATGATGCGATTGCGGCGAGGGAAATGGTCTGCTTTGGGGTCTGTGCCTGGAGGGAACTCGGATAGGAGAGCGCCGTTCCGCACGACGATTTCCCGCGCCAGGTCCTGGTGTCGGCGCGGATAGACGCGATCCAGGCCAGTAGCTGCGACCGCTATGGTAATGCCGCCCGCTTCGAGCGCGCCGGCATGTCCGGCGGCATCGATTCCGAGTGCCAGCCCGCTGGTGACGGCGAAGCCCGCAGAGACCAGACCTCTGGCGAGTTCTCTCGCGATTCGCCGGCCCGACGGCGATGGATTTCGGCTTCCGACGATTGCGATCTGGCGAGTCGACAGAGCGGAGAGGTTTCCCTTGATGAAAACCAGCGGCGGCGGATCGGGGATTTCGCGGAGCAGTGTCGGGTATCGCGGATCGTGCAAGGTCAGGCAGTCGTGGCCAGAGGCGCTCAGCCATTGAAGATCGGCTTCCACGGCTTGCCAATCCGGCTGGCAGAGATAGGCGATCGTTGGTTCCTTGAGACCCAAGGCGGCTAAATCGGCCGCCTTGGTTTCGAAGAGCACTCTCGGGGTGTGGAAGTGGGCGAGAATGGCGCAGAATCGCCTGCTGCCGATGAGAGGCGCTCTGTGCAGTGCCAGCCAGTAACGCAGGTCTTCGCAGTTTGGCAGGGAGCCCGGTGTCAAGGGTTCGCAGCGAGGTCCAAGATGTGAATCGCGCGCGTTGCTTTCATGACCAACGCATAGCTGACGCGCTCAAACGCCCGGAAAATCATCAGCGTGCCGGCGTGTTCCGGAGGCGACACCACGGTTTCACCGGGTCTTTGGCTGACGATGTCCCGTATTGGGCGTCCGCGCTGGTAGACGTCGAGAACATGGCCAGTCTCGATGCCGTCGGCGATGCCCTTGTCGATCACGACGACCTGGTATTGTCCGATCTGCGAGACGCCGTCGAGGACGCCGATGATCTGAGCCTCGATGGGGCGATCGGGCGCATGCGGCTCAAAATGGAGCTGGATTTTTTCTTGCTCGACCGGCAGGAGCCGGTCGCCGATGATCGCTTCGCGCTCGCCGCGGGTCAACAGCAGCGTCGCTGGATCGCCGGCGCGTTCCAGTTGGCTGTCGGCCACGTAAATCGCTTCGTAGCCGAGAACGTCTCCGGTGACGGGCTCCCTGTAGGGGGCGCCCGGTCGAAACACGGTGAATGCCTGGGTTGTTCGTTCCTCGATGGCGCGCACGTAAATCCGGTCGCCGTTTCCGCCGACGATATGTTCGTCGACGAAGTCCACGATGTACGGCGCTTCTCTCAATTCGCGGTCACTGACGACTCGGGGCCGCGACAGGAATTGGCGAATCGCGTCCATCGGGATGACCGGTATGGCTCGGTCGATAGGACTGACCCGGACTTCCGGGCTCAGGCGAACGTCGGATGGCGTCTCGACCTCAAGGCGCGGCTCGCCGTTTACGTAACGCAAGGCAATCACGTCGCCGGGATAAATCAGATGCGGGTTCTGGATTTGAGGGTTGTCGTGCCAAATTTCCGGCCATTGCCATGGCTTGCTCAGGAATCTCCCGGAAATGTCCCAGAGCGTGTCCCCCGGGACCACGGTGTAACGGTCCGGATGATCCGGATTGAGCTGAATGTGATCGGCCGCCGCCGTACCGACGACGAACGATAAACCAATAGCGATAAAGATTCGAAACGTCATCTTGTCTCCTGCCCGTCGCACGCGACGCTGCCGTCCCCGCGCGGGGAAGCGCCGGGCCCGCTGCAAGCCCGGGGTTGCCATAGGGCGTGTGCAACTTTCAAAAAGGAACCGAGTCTTACCGATCGGCGTTCAAAGTCTAGTTGAATTTCGTTAGAATTCCATTGACTTAGACTTAGGTATTCAGCGTCCACGATTATTTTTATGGCCATCTTAACCATTCTCGAATTTCCCGATGACCGGCTCCGCAAAAAGGCGGCTCCCGTAGCAGTGGTTGACGAGTCGATCAAGCGCCTGGTGGACGATATGTTCGAAACGATGTATGCCGCCCCCGGCGTGGGTCTTGCCGCGACGCAGGTCAATGTCCAAAAGCGAGTCGTGGTCATCGATGTATCCGAGGAGAAGAACACCCCGGTCTGCCTGATCAATCCCGAGATCGTGGAGAAGTTAGGAAGCGAGGAAATGGACGAGGGCTGCCTGTCGGTCCCCGGTGTTTTTGAAAAGGTAACCCGCGCCGAAACGGTCAAGGTTCGTGCATTGGACCGCAACGGCGACTCTTTCGAGCTTGAAGCCGACGGGCTTCTCGCCGTGTGTATCCAGCATGAGATTGATCATTTGGATGGAAAGTTGTTCGTCGATTATCTCTCGCCGTTAAAACGCCAGCTGATCCGTAAGAAACTGAAAAAGGATCAGCGGCAGAGAGGTTCTCAACAGCCGCAGAAAGCACGGGCGGCTGTCTGATTCCGAGTCTCCCGATTTTGTAGGGAGAAGGATGCGCTCCAGGAGGAGTGGGTCCTGCCTGCGGGCCGCGCGACGGTACCGGTCGCGCTCTTTCGTCGTGGCCATTCACCGTTTCCATTTATGAAGATCGTTTTCGCCGGCACGCCGGAATTCGCCGTTCCTACCCTTGGAATGCTTTTGGAGAGCCCGCACGAAGTCTGTGCGGTCTATACCCAGCCCGATCGCCCCTCGGGTCGAGGGCAGAAGCTCAAGCCGAGCCCGGTCAAGGAGTTGGCACAGTCGTACGGCGTTCCCGTTTTCCAGCCGATGACGTTAAAGGATCCCACGGCCCAGGAGCGGCTACGATCCCACAAAGCGGATTTGATGGTGGTAGCGGCTTACGGGCTCATCCTGCCCAAGCCGATTTTGGAGATTCCCCGGCTGGGTTGCGTCAACGTCCATGCGTCCTTGCTGCCGCGGTGGCGGGGCGCGGCACCCATACAGCGGGCCATCCTGGCGGGCGACGAGACGACCGGCATTACCATCATGAAGGTGGAGCCGCGGCTGGATGCGGGTCCGATGTTGCATAAGAAGATCTGCAGAATAGCGCCTTTGGAGACGGCCGGAGAACTGCACGATCGCTTGGCTCGGCTCGGTGCGGAAGCGCTGGCGGAAGTATTGCCAGCGATCGAGGCCGGGACGGTGCGGCCCGAGGTTCAGGACGAAACAAAAGCCACTTACGCGGCGAAGCTCGAAAAGCATGAAGCGCGTCTGGATTGGACCATGGCGGCTATAGACCTGGAACGCCGGATCAGAGCGTTCAATCCCTGGCCCGTGGCCGAAACTCTTTACCGGGGGCGGACCTTACGAATTTGGCTGGCGGAAAGCCTGGATGAGCCGGCATCGGCGGAGCCCGGAACGATCCTGGATCGCGACCGGACGCTGGATGTGGCGACGGGCTGTGGAGTGCTCCGCTTACTGGAAGTTCAGCTCCCGGGTGGGAAGCGAATGCCGGCGCAGGCGTTTTTGAACGCTCACCCGGTCAAATCGGAACGCCTGGGCTGATGGAGTCGAATTCGCGCGCAGTCGCAGCCGATGTGCTCGTTCAGGTGGTCGGGGAACGGAAAACCCTTAACCATGCGCTCGAATCCGCGCTGCCCAAGATCCCCCGGGAAGACGACCGTGCGTTCGTGCAAGCACTGTGCTATGGCGTCATGCGCTGGTACTGGCGGTTGGATTATCTGCTCGGACTGTTGACTCGTAAGCGAGTCAAGGATATCGACATCCGGATGCTGGCTATACTCGGCCTTTATCAGCTCAAGTACATGCGGGTCAAACCCTATGCGGCAGTCACCGAGACGGTATCGGCGGCGGGGCGCAAGGCTTGGGCGAAACCGCTTCTCAATGGGATTTTGCGTACTTATCTGCGGGAGCAGGCGACGCTGGAAGCCCGGTTGGAGGACAAGGAGTCCATCTGGGAAGCTCATCCGGAATGGTTGGCTTCAGCGTTGCAGCGAGACTGGCCGGATCGCTATGCAGAGATTCTGCGGCAAAACAATCTCGCACCGCCCATGGTTTTGCGGGTAAACCGCCGGGCGATCTCGCGGGCGGCCTATCTGGATCAATTGGCGCGGGCAGGCATTTCGGCCTATGCTTCGCCGGTAGGCGATACGGCCGTGGTAGTGGAAAACCCGGTGCCTGTCGAGAATCTGCCGGGCTTCGCGAAAGGCTGGGTATCCGTGCAGGACGGTGCCGCTCAGTTGGCCGCGCCGTTGCTGGAGCTGGAGGCCGGTTTGCGTGTGCTCGACGTTTGCGCGGCTCCCGGCGGCAAATTGATGCATATTCTCGAAGCCTGTCCCGATTTGAAGGATGTCGTCGCGGTCGACGTTTCTCCGGAGCGGGTCGCTAGGATTTACGACAATCTCGCGCGCGCCGGCCTGAGCGCCGAAGTGCTGACCGCCGATGCGACGGATCCGAATGCATGGTGGGACGGTCGTGCCTTCGACCGGATTTTGTTGGATGCGCCCTGTTCCGCCACCGGAGTGATACGCCGCCATCCGGATATCAAGGTATTGCGCACGCCCGACGACCTCGTCGGGTTGCAGGATTTGCAGCGGCGGATTTTGGACGCCGTCTGGCCGCTGTTGGCGCCCGGCGGAATACTGCTTTACGTGACGTGTTCCGTCTTACGGCAGGAAAACGAAGTGAGAATCGCCAAATTCCTTAAGACCCACTCCGATGCGTTGGACGTGCCGATCGAGGCGACGTGGGGGGAGGCCGTAAGCCATGGCCGGCAGATACTGACCGGCGACCAGGGGATGGACGGTTTTTATTACGCTCGCATAGCGAAAATCTGCTAGTGCTCCGCCGTTTGCGTCAATGGAGCTTTCTTGTCGGCCTACTGTTGGCCTTCGATGCCGTTTGCGCGGATTACGGGTTCCGTGTCGTGCGCGCCGAGTTCGTCCCGTCCGGGCAAATTTACACCTTGAATGCGGACATCGACTACCGTTTCAGCGAGTCCGCCCTCGAAGCCCTCAGACACGGGGTACCCCTGACTCTCGTCATGCGGCTGAAGATCAAGCGCCACCGTCATTACTGGCTGGACGAGACGATTCTAAGCGAAATCCGTAGGTTCCGGATTCGGTATCATCCCCTGGGCAGGTCGTTTCAGATCATCCACGAGGGTGGAAACACGGAGAGCTTCGCGAGCCTGACCGCCTTGCTGGAAGCCATGGGGGCGGTCCGGGGCTGGTTCGCTCTGCCAAGCAATCGCATCGTCGAGGGCAATCGCTACGACGCGAGCCTGTCGGTGGATCTCGATATAGAATCCTTGCCGCTTCCTTTGCGTCCGATCGCCTATGTTTCTCCAAGTTGGTATCTCGGGAGTTCCTGGTACCGATGGCGCGTCGCAGATTAAAACCGCCGCTCAGCCTGACGATCCTGGTGCTGTTTTCGGCACTCCTGGCTTCGCTTCACCTCATGAGCACGGCGACCCAGGACGCCTCCCAGCTCGGAAAAATGTATTCCTGGCTGGTGTTGATCAACTCGCTGGGATCGGTGCTGCTCTTGGGGTTGGTGGGCGCCAACGTCTATTGGCTGCTGAAGCAGTTGAAGCGCAAGGCGGCCGGTTCCAATCTCACGCTGCGCATGGTGTTTTTGTTCACGCTGCTGAGCCTGGCCCCGGCCACCATCGTGTTCCATTACTCCATGCAGTTCCTCCAGCAGAGCATCGACAGCTGGTTCGACGTCCGCATCGACCAGGCCATGGAGGACGCTCTGCAATTGGGGCAGGCGGCTTTGGACGAACGTATGCGCGCCGTCTTGAAGCAGACCGAGCAAATGGCCGAAGGCTTGGAGAGGTCGCCGGAAGGGCTGGTGCCGATTCGCTTGGCGGAGTTGCGCAGCCACGCGGAAGAAGGAGAGCTTACGGTTTTTTCCAAGCAAGGGCGCATCATCGCCTTTATCGGGAGCCAAACCGGAAGAATCATTCCTGATTTCCCGGAAACCGGCGTTCTGCTGCAGGTCAAGCAGGGCAAATCCTACGTGGGGCTCGAATCCGACGTCGGCAACGGTCTGCAGATCAGGGCGGTTGTAGCCGTTGCCGGGGACGACGCGCAATACCTGCAAGGCATTTATCCGGTGCCTTTGCGCATAGCCGATCTCGCGAGAACCGTGGAGGACGCGTATGTTCACTACAAGGAGCTTACGTTTCTGCGCGGGTCCTTGAAGCTGACATTCTCGCTGACCCTGTCGCTGGTGCTTCTCCTGAGTCTCCTGGCGGCCACGTGGTCGGCCTTTCTCAGCATTCGCCGCATCGTCGCGCCGGTCCGTTATCTCGCCCAAGGCACGAGGGCCGTGGCTCAAGGCAATTACGAGAAACGCTTGCCGGTGAGACGCAAGGACGAACTCGGCTTTCTGGTGGAGTCGTTCAACGCGATGACGCAGAAGATCGCCCAGGCAAGGGACGAGGCGCAACATTCCCGGCAGGAGGTCGAACGCCAGCGCGCTTATTTGGAAACCGTTTTGGCTAATCTGTCTTCCGGTGTGTTGAGCTTCGACGGATCGATGCGGCTTCTGACCGCCAATCAGGCTGCAAACGCCATTCTTCACGCCGAGCTGGACAAGAGCGTCGGCGCGACGATCGACGAGCTGACGGAAGCTCAGCCACATCTGGCCGATTTGCTGGAGATCGTCGGAAACCGGCTGGAAAAGGAGAACAGCGTCTGGCGCGAAGAAATTCCCTTTGCCGGACCCAAAGGTCGCCAGGAACTGTTGTGCCGGGGAACGCCACTGTTCGGTCCGGACGGCGAATCGCAAGGCGCCGTCGTGGTGTTCGACGACGTGACCGCGCTGATCCAGGCTCAGCGTCACGCCGCGTGGAGCGAAGTGGCCCAGCGTCTGGCGCACGAAATTAAGAATCCTCTGACGCCGATTCAGCTTTCGGCCGAGCGTCTCAAACACAAGCTGTCGAAGAACCTGGAAACCGCCGAAGCCGAGGTGCTGGACCGCGCCACCCGGACGATCGTGCAACAGGTCGAGGCTATGAAGACCATGGTCAATGCCTTCTCGGAATATGCCAAACCGTCCATTATTCAATTGCAGCGTATCGATATCGACACACTCATCGAGGAGGTGGTCGCGCTTTACCCGCCCCAATCCGGTTTAGAATTCGAACTCGATTTGGCGCCAGCCGTGCCTCCGATTTACGTGGATCCCGTTAGAATTCGGCAGGTTCTGCACAATATGATCAAGAACGCTCAGGAGGCCATGGCACCCGGCGTGTTGGGTAAAATGAACATCACTACGCGGTTGGTCGAAGAAAACCGTCACCATTACGTGGAAATCGAGTTGCACGACTCGGGTCCCGGTATTCCGCCCGAGCAGGCCGACCGGATTTTCGAACCTTACGTAACGACCAAATCCAAAGGCACCGGATTGGGATTGGCGATTGTGAAGAAGATTGTCGAGGAGCATGGCGGAAGCATACGGCTGGTTTCGGGGCGCGGCGAAGGCGCACGCTTCCTCATACGAGTGCCCATAGCTACCGAATCGACTGCGGTGCGCGGTCTGGCGTTGGAGGTTTAAGCGATGGTCAAAGCAAACATTCTGGTGGTGGACGACGAGCCGGACATCCGCCAACTGCTTCAGGAAATTCTCGAAGACGAGGGATATCAGGTTGCCGTAGCCGAAAACGCGAGCGCAGCGCGCAAGCACAGGGCGGAGCGCATGCCGGACCTGATATTGCTGGATATCTGGATGCCGGACGAGGACGGGATCACCTTGCTGAAAGAGTGGCTTCGGGACGACCAGTTGTGCCCCGTCATCATGATGTCCGGCCACGCGACGGTCGAGACGGCGGTCGAAGCCACGCGGCTCGGGGCTTACGATTTTCTCGAAAAACCGCTGTCTATGGCCAAACTGCTGGTTACCGTAGACCGGGCACTGGAAAACGCCAGACTCAAGCGGGAAAACATCGGGCTGAAGCGGCGCGTCGACGTCCCCATCGAACCGGTCGGCAAGAGCGCCGCCATGGAGCGTTTGCGCGATCAAATCAAGCGTTTGGCACAGCATGACGCGCGGGTGCTGTTCGTAGGCGAACCCGGCTCGGGAAAAGAAATCCTGGCGCGTTATCTACACGCCAACAGCCCGCGGCGGGACGGTCCTTTCGTGGATGTGGGCGTTGGTACGATCGCGCCGCAGTACTCCGCGGAGGAATTCTTCGGCCGGGTGCAAGACGGCCGGATTCACTACGGCTTGTTGGAACAGGCACACGGCGGAACGCTCTTCCTGGACGAAGTGGCGGACATGGAAGAAGAAACCCAATTGCGCCTCCTCAGCGCATTGGAGTCGAGTACTTTTTCGCGGGTGGGCGGGAGCGAACTGATCAGTGTGGACGTGCGCATCGTCGCATCGACCCGGAAGTCGCTGGAGGAAGAGGTTCGGGCCGGCCGTTTTCGGCGCGAGCTCTATTATCTCTTGAACGTCGTTACGCTCAAGGTTCCGCCCTTGCGCGAACACAGCGAGGACGTGCCTGAACTGTTGCGGTTTTATGTGGATTATTTCGTGAACCGGGAGAAACTGCCTTTCCGGAAGTTCCCCGTGCCGGTTCAAAATTTTTTGCGGCATTATCCGTGGCATGGCAATATTCGCGAGCTCAAGAACCTGGTGCAACGCCTGTTGATCCTCGGGAGCGGGGACGAGGTCTATCTGGACGAAGTGAAAGCCGCGCTGGGCGAGTCCTTGGGAGATGCCGGCGCAGTCGCCGGTCAGCCCGATTTTTATGACCTGCCGCTCAAAGAGGCGCGCGAACGGTTCGAAAAGGCGTATCTCGAATATCACCTGGAAAAATACAGCGGCAGCGTCGCCCGTCTTTCACATGCCATCGGTCTCGAACGCACCCACCTGTACCGGAAGCTCAATTCTCTGGGGATCAAATTCAGAGAAAAGCGATAGCTTTGCCATTCTCGTATTTGCCGTTTTTCGTCTTTGTCTCCCTAATTCCCGCTTTCAATAATGAAAATAATCATCCTAGGCGCCGGGCAGGTCGGAAGTAGCGTGCTCGCCAGTCTGGCCAGCGAGGCGAACGATATCGTCATGGTCGACACGCAGCCCGCCATATTGAAGGACTTACAGGACCGATTCGACATCGGCACGGTTCAAGGCAATGCGGCGCATCCCACGGTGTTGGAGCGTGCCGGGGCGGATAAGGCCGATATGCTCATTGCCGTGACGAGCGATGACGAAACCAATATGCTGGCCTGTCTGATGGCCGACTTTCTGTTCAAGATTCCGCGCAAAATCGCCCGGGTCCGCGCCATCGAATATTTCAGCTACCCGGGAATTTTTTCCCCGGAAACCATTCCGATCGATGTGGTCATCAGCCCGGAGCAGATCATCACCCAGTTCATCGAACGACTGCTCAAGTATCCGGGGGCTTCGCAGGTGCTGGATTTTGCCGAGGGCCGGGTCAGGCTGGTGTCGGTCAAGGCTCATCAGGGCGGGCCTCTAGTCGGCCGGGAAATTCGCGAGCTTCATCAGCACATGCCCAACGTGCATGCGCGCATCACGGCGATCTTTCGCAACGGTCAGCCGGTCATTCCCAACGGGAAGACCATCATTCAGGCGGATGACGAGGTATTTTTCGCCGCCTCGTCCGAGGAGATCAAAGCGGTCATGAGCGAACTCAGGGAGCTCGAACGACCTTACAAGCGACTGATGTTCGCCGGCGGCGGGCACATCGGCAAGCGCGTGGCTCAGGCGCTGGAAGGACGCTATCAGGTCAAGCTGATCGAAAAGGACTATAAGCGAGCCCAGAAGATCGCCGCCGATCTGAGCAACACCGTGGTCTTGGCGGGCGATGCCTCGGACAAGGAGCTTCTGCTCAGCGAGAATATCGAGAACACCGACATTTTCTGCGCCATTACCAATGACGACGAAGCCAATATCTTGTCGGCCATGTTGGCCAAGCGCCTGGGCGCCCGCCGGGTGATCAGCTTGGTGAACAAGAGCGCCTATGCGGATCTCGTCGATTCTTCGCTCGTGGATCTGGTTCTATCCCCGCAGCAGGCGACCATTGGCGCTTTGCTGCGTTACGTTCGCCGCGGCGACATCGTTCAGGTTCATTCGCTGCGGCACGGCGCGTCGGAAGCGATCGAAGCGGTCGCTCACGGGAAGCGGGGCAGCTCGAAGGTGGTCGGCATACCGATCAACAAGATCAATATTCCGCCGGGTGTGGTTATGGGCGCGCTGGTCCGGGGCGACGAGGTGATTCAGGTTCACCACGACACGGTGATCGAGGAGGGCGATCATGTCATCATGTTCCTGCTCGATAAGAAACTGATTCCCACGGTCGAGCAAATCTTTCAGGCTACCGAACCGCCGCTTTGATCGAGGGCGCTTGTATGAACCAAGGCGGGGCAGAGATTCGTGGTAAATGGGACCGCATCTACCGCGAAGCGGGCGATGCGATGCCGGAACCGGCGCCGGTCCTCGCGGACAATGCACATCTCCTCCCGGCTGCCGGGGTTGCCTTGGAGTTGGCCTGCGGGCTTGGGGGAAACGCGCTGTTCTTGGCGCGGCAAGGGCTGAATACCCATGCCTGGGATATTTCGCCGGAAGCGATCCGCCGGTTGAACGCTCGTGCCCAGCGACTTGGCGTGACTCTTCGCACTGAAATCCGGGACGTCGTGGAATGCCCGCCGGCGGAGGAATCGTGCGACGTCATCGTCGTCAGCCATTTTCTGGAGCGGTCCCTGGCGCCTGCCGTCAGCCAAGCGCTGAAACCCGGCGGCTTACTGTTCTACCAGACTTACACGCGGGAAAAGGTGGCGGGGGTCGGGCCGACAAACCCGGCTTTCCTGCTCGATACGAACGAATTGCTGCGCCTGTTCTCAAGCCTCAGACTGGTGTTTTATCGAGAAGAGGGGCAAATCGGCGATACCGTTCGTGGTTCCCGCAATCAGGCTTTTTTCGTAGGCCAGAAGACATAGTGGATTTCGAGACGCCTGTCCGGCCCGTTTGAACCATAAGGAGAGAACCCGATGTCGTCCGTAAAAAGTCTCGCGCCGTCCGAGGCGTGGGATGTTCTCCAAAAAAAGACTGAAGCCGTGCTCCTGGATGTCCGCGATCCCCTGGAGTTTTCCTACGTGGGGCATCCGTGCGGCGCGATCAATATTCCGTGGAAAAGAGCTCCCGACTGGAAACCCGATCCGGATTTCGTCGAGCGCGTGCGCCAGTCCGTTCCGAATGCCGATACGCCGCTGCTCGTGCTGTGCCGCAGCGGACAGCGCTCGCTAGAAGCTGCCAAGGCGCTTGTGGGGGCGGGCTATTCGGATGTGACGAATATCGAACAAGGTTTCGAAGGTCCTCTGGACGAGCACAAGCACCGCAGCAGCGTAGGCGGATGGCGTTATCACGGCCTTCCTTGGGAGCAGAGCTGAGCGGGCAGGGAGCCAGATTTTCCATAGGATACGCCCCTCAGAGATAAAGAGAGCCATCATTCGGTAGGCGAATCGCTGACTCGGACGTTGCCGTGCATGCGACCGGCAGACCGCGGTTGCGGAAAATCCCTCCAAACCGGGGATCGCTCTCCATTCTGCAACATGGCGGTGTTACTAATAGAGCATTTTCTAATCAGGTGTACGGCGTTGCTGAATTGTCCCGTATGGCGCGCCCGAGCATCGCCGGCCGGAGCCGGAATCGCCCCAAGGGGCACGCGAAGGATCGCCCCCGGCGTAAGCCGGCGCCGCGCAGGATCAGCGCGCCATCCGGGGGCCCTTTTCTTCGGTTTCGCTGATTCGCACCCTCCCTGGTGCGAACCCTTCGGGCGCGCTTCGCGCGTCCAAGTTTGTTCCTGACAAACTTGTCTTTTGGGCAAGCAAAAGACCAATTCGCCGGGAGCGACCATTCCGCCGGAAGCGGAATGGGACGAACAACGTTCGCCCGAAGGGCAACGTCCAGGGAAGGACGTTGTCAGTTTGGACAAGCCAAAGGCTGGCCCGAAGGGCAAACCCCAGGACTTGTGGGCGCAGCAGGAGGCACAGCCCACAAGTGGTTTGTAAAAGTCACTCGCCGGCGGGGCGAGACCCGCTTCAAACCGATTTGCTGCCGAAGGCAGCTTCCTGTTTGAGCGTACATCAGCGATGAAAACGCTCTGATCGCACGTCCAGCATGGACAAAACCGCGCATCCGCTCGAGACTGAGGGAGTCTCGAATCTGGTAGAATAATTGGTTTTATTTGGCTCTTCCCGCGCGTTTATCCATCTTTTCCCGATTTATGATCGAAAAACTACGCAATATCGCCATCATCGCTCACGTAGACCACGGCAAGACCACCCTGGTCGATAAACTGCTCCAGCAGTCCGGCACGTTCGCCGCCCACGAAAAAGTGGAAGAACGGGTGATGGACTCGAACGCCCTGGAAAAGGAACGCGGGATTACCATCCTGGCCAAGAATACCGCCATCGATTGGAATGGCTATCACATCAATATCGTCGACACGCCCGGGCACGCCGACTTCGGTGGCGAAGTGGAGCGTGTGTTGTCCATGGTGGATTCGGTGCTGCTGCTGGTCGATGCGGTGGACGGTCCCATGCCGCAAACCCGTTTCGTGACGCAAAAGGCGTTCGCTTTAGGTTTGAAGCCCATCGTTGTTATCAACAAGATCGACCGGCCCGGCGCCCGTCCCAACTGGGTACTGGATCAGACCTTCGATCTGTTCGACCGACTCGGCGCGACCGAGGAGCAGCTGGATTTCCCGGTGGTTTACGCCTCGGCGCTGAACGGCTACGCGGGTCACAGTCCGGATATCCGGGAAGGCAACATGGAACCCTTGTTCCAAACCATCATCGACAAGGTGCATCCGCCCGTGGTCGACGCGGAGGGTGGCTTCCGGATGCAGATCAGTCAGTTGGATTACAACTCCTATGTCGGCGTGATCGGGATCGGCCGCATTCAGCGCGGAACGATCAGGACCAATACCCCGGTGACCGTGGTCAGCCGCGACGGCGGGCAGCGCAACGCACGTATCCTACAGGTATTCGGGTTCAAGGGGCTGGAGCGGGTGGAGGTACCCGAGGCCAATGCCGGCGACATCATCGCCTTCACCGGCATCGATGCTCTGGAAATCTCCGACACCGTTTGCGCCGTCGACTGCGTCGAGCCGCTTCCGCCCTTGACCGTGGACGAGCCCACGGTCAGCATGACCTTTCAGGTCAACAACTCGCCCTTTGCGGGCAAGGAGGGCAAGTTCGTCACGTCGCGCCAAATTCGTGAACGGTTGCAGCGCGAACTGCTGCACAACGTCGCCCTGCGCGTGGAAGATACATCGGACCCGGACAAATTCAAAGTCTCGGGACGCGGCGAGCTGCATCTCTCCATTCTGATCGAAAACATGCGGCGTGAGGGCTACGAACTCGGGGTATCGCGTCCCGAAGTCATCATCAAGGAAATCGACGGCGAACTCTGCGAGCCTTATGAATTCGTCACCATCGAGGTGGAGGAAGCGAACCAGGGCGCCGTGATGGAGAAACTCGGCGAGCGCAAGGGCGATCTTCTGAACATGATGCCGGATGGGCAGGGCAGGGTACGGCTGGAATACATGATTCCGTCCCGCGGCCTGATCGGTTTCCAGACAGAGTTCATGACCGCCACCTCGGGCACCGGTCTTCTATACCACGTCTTCGACCATTACGGCCCGGTCAAGAAGGGCGAAATCGGCCAGCGTATCAACGGCGTGATGATCTCCATGGTGGCGGGCAAGGCGCTGGGCTATGCGCTGTTCAACCTGCAGGAGCGCGGACGGCTGTTCATCGAACATGGCACGGAAGTCTACGAGGGCATGATCATCGGCATACATTCCCGCGACAACGATCTGGTGGTGAACCCCACCAAAGCCAAGCAGCTGACCAACATCCGGGCCGCGGGCAGCGACGAGAACATCATTTTGACTCCGCCCATCAAGCTGAGCCTGGAACAGGCTCTGGAGTTCATCGACGACGACGAACTGGTGGAAGTGACGCCGAAATCCATCCGCCTCAGAAAAAAGCTGCTCTCGGAGCACGAGCGCAAGAGAGCCACCCGTGCGGCAGGAGCCTGACGCGGCGGCGAGGGACCGTTCGCGGTCAGCCGGATTGCTTTGGCAGTTCGTCTAGTGCTCGTTATGGACAGTAAAAGCCCCGGAGAGTCCGATGTTCGATTCTTCGACTAGGGCATTTTGAAGTGTAGCAGGGAAGACCGGTCGGTCGTCCCTGCGTGTGATCTTCTTGGCAGCGCTGAAAGGCGGGATAAAAACGCCCTAGAGGTAAAGGAGCAGGAGCATCAGAACCATTCCTGTCAGCGCAATCTGCCAGGCTAGTCCGGGCCAACTGACCTGGACGCGCTCTTTTTGCGCCTGCCACCAAACGGGAAAGACCGACTTGGCGCGCTGATATACCAAGCTCAGCCTCTTGAATGCGAAAAAGAGGGCGACCATCAGGATGCCGAACCCGAGCCATGCAGTGACCGCCTGGGCTTCATACGGGGTGAGAGCGAGTAGAGCCTCGAGAACGTGCTCGGTCACCAGTTCGATGGCTTCGAGCAGAAGTTCGACCGCCGTGACAAAAAAATCCAGCAGTACATCGCCCCAAAATATCGCTGCGAGCAATCCCGCAGCGATCATTCCGGCCTTTTTCATAATCAATCCTCTAGTTTTTGTGCGCCTTGGTTCTCAAGCTGCCGCGCAAAAAATGTTCGTCGAAACATCCGGTTAATCGCGTCTATTAACCAGCCAGCTTCCTGTTGTTCAAGGCGCAAAACGAGCGCCATCCCTCCTGGCGCGTCAGTTTACAGATACCCAGCGCGATCCGCCACGATCAGGTGCCGAATGGCCGAGTTGAGGTGTCGCGCGAGATGTAGCGAGGCTAGGAGATGGCTATACCCGACGCGAGAGACTTGTTATTCCATTCGAGGATGAAAATCCCGGTAACTCTGTCGGCTCGACAGCTTAAGGAAGCTCTGAACAAGCCCTCGTATGTTGTGTGCGGAGAATTCCTAAAGGTTT
>DYIL01000092.1 GCA_020723665.1 Methyloversatilis universalis | reverse complement strand
TTGGCTTCCACCTTCATGCGCGGATCGGATTCGATACGGACTCTGAAGCGTTCCAGCAGAGAGACGTCGGCGAGCTTGGCAACGACAGCGGAATAAGCCGTTCGCCGAAAAGCTTGCATCAACTGTTCGGCGTCGCCCCAGATTTCGGAGCTGAAGGCGGTGTTTCCCGCGTCCGTCACGCCGACCACGGTCCAGTCGCGTAGGCCGAAGCGTATCGTTTCCCCGATGCCGGCCCCTTTGAAATGCTCCGCAATCTTCCTTCCGGCGACGATTTCCGACGATCCGGGACGAAACATGCGGCCTTCGAGCAAACGTACCTGGGGTCTCAGCGCCAGTCCTTTTTCCGACAAGCCCCGAATGGTCACGTTGGAAGGCTTGTCGCTGCCCCGCTTGGGCAGGGTCATCAAGACCATGACCTCCTTGGAGGCAAGCTTGGTCCCGTTCGGGGCGTAGGCGATTTCCGGCGCGCTCTCGATGATCGCGGCCTGTTCCCGCTCGATCGAGCTTTGCACTTCCGTCTCCGCCCCCTGTCGGATCAAGACCACGTTATCCTCGCTTCCGGTCGCCACCAGAGTTTGCTTGAGACCTTCTGTGAGCATCAACACGGTGGCGAACACATAAACGACCAGGGCCATTCCTGCCGCGGTCAGGGCGGAGGTCGCCTTACGCGCCCATAGGCTCTTCCACGAATAAGAGAATGGAATTTTCACCGTCTCCGTCGTTTCCTGGCTACCCGATGCTGCGCAATCCCTCGCCGACCGGCAGGGTGATGACGCGCCAGGCGGGAAATACCGCCGCTGCCAGCCCGATCAGGCAGGATGCGAGCAAACCGAGCTCGATGGTGTGCGGGGATATTTCGAATACGGGAAAAAGCGTGCCGAACTTGGACGCCAAAAAACCGGCTGCCGGGAAGGCGGCCACGATGCCCAGAACACCGGACCCGATCGACAAGGCCAGCGATTCGCCCAGGATGAGCGTGAGCAGGTAGCGCGGCCCGAACCCGACCGCCTTAAGCGTCGCATACTCGCGCCGGCGTTCCCGGGCACTCATGGCCATGGTGTTCGCCATCACCGCCATGATGATGGCAATGACCACGAAGGACACGATCTTGATGGCGATCAGGATAGCCTCCGTCATGGCGACAAAGCCGAGCTGAAACGCCTCCTCGGTCTCGGTCAAGGTCTCGGCGAGCGAATTCTCGAAAAGTCGGTCCACCGCTTCGGAAAGCTCCGCCGCACGATCGGCCCGGTCGATCCGGAGAACGAAGACGCCTACCCGCTCGGCCCGAGCGGGGTCCGTTTTCTTAAGGGTCTCGTTGAGATTGTCCCAATGAAACAGGAACAGCGTCTCGTCGGTCTTCTTTTCCGCCCCGCGATAAATGCCGCGCAAGACGAAACTCCAATTTCCCGCGTAGATGGTTCCTCTGAGCGGGATCACGTCGCCGATTTTCCAGCCGTACTCTTGCGCCAGCTTACGGCCGGCGATCGCGCCTTTCCGGTCCTTTAGAAAAGCGGCTTCTTCCGATTCGGACAACACGAGTTCAGGGTAAAGTTCGAGATAGCTTTTCGGTTCTATGGCGAACTGGGGGAAAAAATTCCTCTCGTCGATATACACGCCGCCGAACCAATTCGAATAGCTCAGCCCGGTAATCCCATCAATTTGGCGGATGCGGTTCGCATAACTGATCGGCAACGGGAACGTCAGCGATATGGCGTTCCGGGTAATGAGGCGATGGGCCGATGTCGCCTCGGCACCGGCATACCAGGCGTCGACCACGGTTCTAAGAAGCACGAACGCCACGATCGCGATGATAATGCCGAGCGTGGTCAGGCCGGTCCGAAGTTTGTGCCGCAAAAGATTTCGCAGCATAAGACGCAGGAAAAGCAGCATCGATCGAACGCTAAGCCACAGCGCCGGGGTCGTCGGTCAAAATTCCTTTATCCAAGTGCCGGATGGAATGGGCCTTACCCGCGGCTCTCTGATCGTGGGTCACCATGACGATGGTCTTGCCCAGATCCACGTTAAGACGCTCCATGAGATCCAACACGTCTTCCGCGGAAGCGCGGTCCAAATCGCCGGTGGGCTCGTCCGCCACGATCAAAGCGGGGTCGATGACCAGAGCGCGGGCGATTGCCACGCGCTGCTGCTGACCGCCGGACAGTTGGGACGGGTAGTGGTCCATGCGGTCCGCCAAGCCAACCAACTGCAAAACCAGATTCACGTGCTCCCGCCGTTCCCGTTTCGATAATCCGGTCAACAGCAGCGGAAGCTCGACGTTTTCGAACGCCGTCAAAACCGGCATGAGATTGTAGAACTGGAAAATGAAGCCGACATGTGCCGCGCGCCAGTCGGTGAGGCTGGATTCCGGCAGTTCGGCAATATTGATCCCGCTTACCCTGAGGACGCCACTGGTGGGCCGGTCCAGCCCCGCGATCAGGTTGAGCAGCGTGCTCTTGCCGGAACCGGATGGTCCCATCAGCGCGAGAAAATCGCCTTCCCGGATGACCAAATTGATGTTGGTGAGGACCGGAACGATCTGGTCGCCTCGCCAATAATGTTTGGTGAGATTTTCGATTTCGACGATCGGGCTCATGCGATGGACTGGAACCGAGATCTCATGATCTTTCGGCTTCCCGGACACGAATCTCGGCGCCGTCCTGCAAGTCTTCGGACGGTCTGAGCAGCACCCGGTCGCCGGCTTTGAGGCCGTTCTTCACGACTACCCGATCGCCGATGCGCTCTCCCGTTTCGATCGTGACGGCCTCCACGCGGTTGCCGTGCAGCACGAACGCGACGCTGTCCGCCCCGCGCGTCACGATCGCCGCGGGCGGCACAGCGGAAACCGGCTTCCGCTGGTCCGGGGCAAGCTCCCGCGACAGAAAGGCAACTTTCGCGCTCATATCCGGCAAAATGCGCTCATCCTTATCGATAAAGCGCACCTTGACCAGCACCGTCGCCTTGGTACGATCCACCGTGGGCACGATGCGATCCACCGAGCAGCGAAAACGGTCATCCGGAAAGGCGTCCAATTGGACTTCGCACGGCTGGCCGACGCGCACCTGATTGAGATTCGACTCGGCCACGTCGACCTCGACTTCCAGGGTATTCATATCGGCCATGGAAACCACGGCCCCCTTCGACAAGGTCGTCGATGAAAAAGGCGCCAGAATGTCGCCGATATCCGCATTCTTGCTGAGGATGATGCCGTCGAAAGGCGCTCGAATGAAGGTGTAATCCAAGGACACTCGCGCGCCCTGATACGCCGCTTCCGCGGCGGCGATCGCCGACTTGGCGCTTTCCACGGCGGCCACCGCCTTTTCGTGGCGAGCCACCGCGGCGTCATAGAGCTCCTCAGAAACGAACTTTTTCTGCAGGAGCGTACGGGTGCGTTTCAATGCCAGAGCCGACTCCTTCAACTCCGCTTCGGCTCTCAGCAAATCCGTCTTTGCGACCGCGACATTGGCCGCCGCCTGGTTGACGCTGGCCACGAGATCACGATTTTCGAGCTGTGCGATGATCTGATCCTTCTTGACATAGCTCCCTTCCTCGACGTCCAGCTTCTCCAGCCGCCCGGTCGCCTTTGACGCCACATCTGCCTTGGTTTGCGGCACCACATAGCCGGTGGCGTTCAGCAAGGTAAAGCCCTGCGAAGGAAAAATATTCGAAACGGTGGCGACCTCGCTCTCTATCACGGTGCCGCGAAGCGTCGAATAAACCAGACCTCCAAGACCTACGGCCAGCACCGCAAGCGCACCTAAACGCCTGCGCGTCACGGTGGCCCGAGAGGGCCTGGGAAGCGCCGGCGCCGATCTATCGATTCGAAGCTTGGAAAGGTTATCCGTTGTCACGATATGACCGATTAGCAGCTAAGGATGTCGTTCTGACCGAAAGCAATGGTGGATGGGAAACGGGAGACTATGGGACCAAAGCGAATCGCCTAATAGTGCTAGCATACTCCAAACGTATGCCCTCGGCTTCGTTTCGACGCGAAAATGCAGCGCAAACCGGTCCGGCGTGCCTACATGAAAAACACCATCGCTTTCAAACGGCTCAACGGCTCTGTAAGCGCAATGTCGCGATCGAGCCGAAATTAGCGGATAAGGACGGGTCGAGAAGAGCAATGAGGCAGAAGCCTATCCCGCTAAACCCAAAGCCCTTCGGCAGGCTCTGGGCAAACGGCTTATTGGGACGGCTCCAAGTTAAGGAAGCTCCGATTAAGTTTCCAGTGGGAAAAGCGAACAGTGCGACTGTTGGACCCCAAAGGCCCTCACCCAACCCGATCAGTCCGCGCTTTCCCTGTTGGGAGCCGCAAGCGGCGCTTACCCGTGCACCCGTTCGCCGGGAGCGAATACTAACGTGCGAAGTACGGCCCGAAGGGCCTGTCCTAGCGGGAGAAGCCTTATTCTCAGCTTCCTTAAATAGTCTCCCGCAAGACGGAGCACCACTGCCACTGGTAGCCGCTCGCCATACCATCGGGTACGTAGCACGTCGATACCACCTAAACGGTCGGCTGCCATTTGTGGGGTTATTCATGCCACTTGGCGATCATAGATATCCGAGTAGTAACAATAACTGTGCGTTCTTGAAAACAGTTGGCAAGTTCGACTGCCCGGAAGGAAGGCCCGTTCGAATCCAGTATCCAGATCCACGACATACGGCGCTCTTACGCCTCGGTAAAGGCAAGGCGAGCCGATTTGAAGCAGGTCGATCCCGGCGCTTCCCAAAATCCTGTAAATCGAGCGGCGACACAAGAACAGCACGCGTTTGATGTTCTGCTGAAGACAATAGTCTCGGGCTGCACGGATCAGCCCCAATAAGATTTCCGGTTCCGCCGACGATTGCAGTTGGGCTTGGCGGAAATTGTCGATGACCAGGAGTCGCGAAAACTCAGCGAACACGGTGTTCTTGTCGCACCCCGGAACTTGAATCTCGGCAACGTGATCGATCGGCAGGGAGCTCAACTTGTCGATCACCAAACGAGAAGCGCCGATCCATCTGTTCTTAACCCGCTCCCTGACCAAAAAGTGAACCGCACGATTGTCGTACTGATCCATTTCCATTTCGGAAGAAAATTTATCCGGGTCCTCGAATCCCTTTTCCAGGCAAAACACCTTGTACCTTAAATTGAAATGAATCTCCTTACTTTCCGGTGTATTCGCCAGCACGACCTCGTAGCGAGTATCAAACATCACGCATTCTCCTCAAGATTCTGTTTTTTAAAGCCGAGTCGGCCATTCGAACGAAGGGATTTGGTCTCAGGTAATTGCCGCGACTCATCGCCCCAAAGGCATGCAACCCTTTGCTGAGACAAGGCTCAGCAAGATAAGCATGCAAAACAGCAGGGTGCGTACCAGCAAGAAAAACGCCAACAATAGAACAACTAGGATTTAGCGGGTGTTTGATGCGGACGTAGGGGCGACTTGAATTGTCTCAACCACATGCGAGACACGCGTTCCGATAAGAATGTCATTAACGCGAGATGAAAACGCTCCAGTTGCTTCGATCAATAATTCTTGGAGTAAAATCAGAAATTCCATACACCAAGGCGTCGCCGAATCACGACACAATTTCGTGATCAGCTGTATCCCCCTGAAAAATATCGTATCTTGGTGTCTCTTATTGGCGTCAGGATCGATCGATACGCTACAAAGACATTCCTCAATACGGCCATAGCCTGCCTCTTTGAGTAATGAACTCCCAAACATCCGGGCAGTCGCGCTGGATGCCGGACATCACTTCATCCACCGGACCGATACAGGGGATTCTCAAGCCATGATAATTAACCGGCTCGCCAATTTGATAGAATCGGATTCCGAACCGCTTTAATAATCTCAACAGTTGCGTTTCCATAACCGCATACCAAAGCTTGATATTGTTTTCGGCACTCATCCGCACGATCGCCTGGAATAGCCCCAATGTGATATGAGGAATCAGCCGCCGATCGTCTTTTTGGACCTTGGAAACGGTGTGGTCGGCAATACCATGGACGGTCTCTGCCTCCCCCAACCGGCGCCGGAATTGCTTGGATACCGCAAAACGGGAAATTTCGGCGATATCCTTTCGCTCGAATTTAAGTGAGATGCTTGATTTATCTTCTGGCGAAATCGAACAATGGTCCTCAATCGGAAAGCCATTTTCCGGGTGCTGGTTGTCGGCGAGAACCAGCCTTACCGTGGCGACGGCCGCTTCCTCAGGTCTTGACTTCATCGATTCTAGATGTCGAATCAGGGAATGGACGGCTCTTTGGTCATATTGGTCTTGTTCCAAACCGTCCTTAAAAGCACTTTTATCTTCAAAAGGATGTTCCACACAATAGATCTGGAACCGTAAAGCCTTAACCTGTTTGATCAGCTCGGCCGTATTTGCCGGAATAACCTCGAAATGCTGATTAAAGCTATCAAACCAGTTTTCTTTTGTCATGGCCGGTTCCTAATTAGCCTAAAAATTTTAGTCTAGAATAAGCTTAGCTAAATAGAACGGACTGGCTTTATTCTAGGTTTACATTAAAGGAAGCTTTGAAGAAATGGATTCCGTTTATGGTTCGCAAGCTCACCACGAACGGAGTCAATATCTTACCGTCCGCCCTAAGCCTGTCGAAGGACTTAACCAGAGCTTCCTCAAGTGAAATTACGCTTCGGATCACACAGGTTCTCATGAACTTCGATTATTTGTCCGCGTTCTCTAGAAATATCGGCTGGATAACGCGCGAAGAACAACAGATTTTACGGTCCAAACGCGTCGCCATAGCGGGACTCGGCGGTGTGGGCGGAAGCCACTTGTTGACCTTAACGCGCCTCGGCGTTGGCGGCTTCAGCATCGCCGATATGGATGCTTTCGAATTGGCGAACTTCAATCGACAGGCCGGTGCCGATCTCAATGCGATCGGATTATCGAAAGTCGACGTGATGAGGGCAAAGGCGCTGGAAATCAACCCGACGCTCGAACTGCGTACCTTCTCTGAAGGCGTTACCGCAGCCAATTTAACGTCTTTCTTGGACGGCGTCGACCTTTATATCGATGGCCTCGATTTTTTTGCCTTGGACATCCGGGCCGGAGTCTTTGCCCATTGCGCCGAGCGCGGCATCCCCGCGATTACGGCGGCACCGCTCGGAATGGGCGTAGCGCTGCTCAATTTCCTTCCTGGCCGAATGACGTTCGAAGAGTATTTCAGATTCGAAAATCAGCCGGAGAACGAAAAAATCGTTCGGTTCCTAATGGGACTGTCGCCGGCAATGCTGCAAACGTCGTATTTGGTCGACCCGGACGCTGTCAATCTAGCCCTGCATCGTGGCCCATCAACTGCCATGGGATGCGAATTGTGTGCCGGCGTTGCAGCGACGGAAGCTCTAAAGATCCTTCTGCGAAGAGGCAAGGTGCTTTCGGCGCCATGGGGCATTCACTTCGACGCATACCGCAACAAGCTGGTCCGAACCTGGAGACCCGGAGGAAACCGAAACCCCTTGCAACGAATGGGATTACGGGTTGCGCGGAAAAAATTTATGGCGAAGGTATCCCAATGCTGGCCAGCGCAAACCGAACCACAAGGCTCCGTTGTCGAGCGAATTCTCGACCTCGCCAGGTGGGCGCCCAGCGGCGACAACACTCAGCCCTGGCGGTTCGAGATAATTTCCGACAACGAACTCGTCGTTCACGGGTTCGATACCCGCGATCATTGTGTTTACGACCTCAACGGCCGGGCGAGCCAAATCGCGATCGGCGCTCTTCTTGAAAATCTTGTCATTGCCGCCAGCAGCCATGGGTTAGCCGTTAACTGGTCTTTGCGTCCAGACTGCGATGAAACAACGCCAACCATCGACGTTCGCTTCTCGCCCGATCCGGACATCAAGCCAAGCTCCCTTGCCGCTTATATTCCCATCCGCGCCACTCAGCGCAGAGCGATGAAACGGCGGCCGCTTCATCCCCGAGAAAAGATGCGGCTAGTCGAAAGCTTAGGTAAGGATTACACGGTCTTGTGGCTGGATACGCCTGAAGACCGGCTACGGACTGCGCGACTAATGTTTCGAAACGGAAAAGTTCGGCTTACGATGCCGGAAGCCTATGAGGTTCATAAGAACGTCATTGAATGGAACAGTCAATATAGCGAAGATCGAATTCCAGACCAGGCCGTAGGATTAAACCCGTTAGCTCTCAGACTCATGAGATGGGCCATGAAGAGTTGGTCGACGGTCAATTTCTTTAACACCTATTTCGCCGGAACCGTTCTGCCGAGATTGGAATTGGACTTGATACCGGGAATTTTTTGCGCAGGACATTTCGCTCTCATTGCCAATAAGCCGCCAACTTCAATCACGGACTATCTTTCCGCCGGTCGCGCTTTGCAGCGCTTTTGGCTGACAGCCACGCAACTGGGTTTGCGGTTACAGCCGGAAATGACGCCCCTGATCTTCTCCGGCTACGTCCGAGAATCGATTAAGTTCACTTGCGTGGAAGCCGTGGAGAAAAAGGCAAGACGACTGGCAAACGAGTTAGCCGCCCTTTTGGGAGAAGAATGCGTCGAAAGAGCGGTATTCATGGGCCGGATTGGAGAAGGAAAACCGCCGAAAGCACGCTCGATCCGCAAAGCCTTGTCCGAACTATTGGTAACAGAGGGTCTCAACTCGCGTTCGATAGCCTAATCGATCGGACAAGTCACAGCGCCAAGTGGTTAACGAAGCTCTGATTAAGTTTCCAGTGGGAAAAGCGAACAGTGCAACCGTTGGATCCAAAAGGCCCTCACCCAACCCAATCAGTCCGCACTGTCCCCGTTGGGAGCCGCAAGCGGCGCTTACCCGTGCACCCGTTCGCC
>DYIL01000091.1 GCA_020723665.1 Methyloversatilis universalis | reverse complement strand
ATACGTGATCCGCACGTCCGGTGGTGTGAGAGGGCGACGGGGGCGACCCCGCCTCGCACCCGAATTGGTCGCGCCATTTTCAATCGTGCCTTATCGATGCACTCGTGACGATTGGGTCAAAGCGGGCGCATCATGGCCCGGACAGACACCTTTCGGCTTGAAAAGCGGGCTCTGAATCATTAAGCTTCCACGGTTTTACAACAAGGAGCGCTCAATGGTTCGTCGTCCTCTGGTCGTCGGAAACTGGAAGATGAACGGCACTCGAGAAAGTAAAAAAACATTGCTGGCGAACATTCTTTCCGGCATTTCGGAAACAGATACGGCGGAAGTGGGTATATGCGCACCTTTCTTATTTATACCTGAGGCGGCTGAACTGCTGGAAAATAAATCGATTTTACTGGGCGCGCAGAACGTAGCGGACGAGGATGAGGGCGCGTTCACCGGGGAAATTTCGGCGCCTATGTTGCGAGAGTTCGGCTGTGATCTGGCCATCGTAGGTCATTCGGAGCGGCGGCTGCGGTACGGGGAGTCTAATCAATTGGTGGCTGCGCGCTACAAGAAAGCGTTGGATCACGGTCTCACCCCGATCTTATGCGTGGGCGAGACTTTGGAGCAGCGCGAACTGGGTAATACGTTCACCGTAATCGACGAGCAGCTAGAAGCGGTGTTTGATCTGGCTGGCGTTGAGTCGCTGGCGGATGCGGTGATCGCCTATGAGCCGGTTTGGGCCATCGGGACCGGAAAAACCGCAACAGTCGAGCAGGTACAAGAAATACACGGATACTTGCGGCGAAAGATCGCGGAGCGGGAACCCGAAATATCTGCTTCAGTTCGAATTCTTTATGGCGGTAGCGTTAAGCCCGAAAATGCCCGTACCCTGTTCGGGATGCCCGACGTGGACGGCGGATTAATTGGCGAAGCGTCCCTGGACGCCGAGTCTTTTCTCTCGATATGCCATTCGGTTTAGGTGAGTTTTTTATGTATCAGGCATTGACGATTATTCATGTCGTGGTCGCCTTGGCGATCATCGGATTGGTGCTTCTTCAGCAAGGTCGGGGCGCGGATGCCGGAGCGGGGTTTGGGGGCGGAGCTTCGAGCAGTTTGTTCGGTGCCCGCGGCGCGGCATCTTTCCTGTCCCGTACTACCGCGATACTGGCTACGCTGTTTTTTGTGACGAGTTTGAGTCTTGCGTACCTGGCGGATAAACAGGATAATAAACCGGTTGATATCATCAGTGGTCCCGGCGTGGACCAGTCTCGACGCGATCTTCCGCCGGTAACGGAAGAGCCGCCAGCAACTGACAAGGCCGATTTGCCCGTGAATGCCGATATGCCTCGGCCGGCGGGACCAGCGAAATAACCAACCTTGTTAGACCATGTTTAGCCGATGTGGTGGAATTGGTAGACACGCCATCTTGAGGGGGTGGTGACGCAAGTCGTGTCGGTTCAAGTCCGACCATCGGCACCAATTTTTGATTCGAGACGGCCTGTCTATTTCGCAATAGCCAGGCCGTTTTGTTTCTGAATACCTGAAATTCCGATGCAGTTTAATGTAAGCAGCACTGACGGGAGAGCTCGGCGGGGCGAGCTCATCTTTTCGCGCGGACGGGTACAGACGCCGGCATTCATGCCCGTCGGCACTTACGGCACCGTCAAGGCGATGACGCCCGAAGAGCTTAAGGAAATCGGTGCTGAAATCGTCCTCGGAAACACCTTTCACCTGATGCTCCGTCCGGGCACCGACATCATCCGCCGTCATGGCGATTTGCATGCGTTCATGCATTGGGATCGGCCGATTCTGACGGACTCCGGTGGATTTCAGGTGTTCAGCTTAGGCGCCATGCGCAAGATCACCGAGGCCGGCGTCGAGTTCCGTTCTCCGGTGGACGGCAGCGTTACGTTTCTGGGACCGGAAGAGTCCATGGCCGTTCAGCGGAACTTGGGTTCGGATATCGTGATGGTGTTCGACGAGTGTACGCCCTATCCTGCGAGTTACGAGCGAGCAGCCGAGTCCATGCGGCTGTCTTTACGTTGGGCCGAACGGAGCAAAGAGGCGCATGCCGACAGTTCGTCGGCTCTGTTCGGTATCGTGCAGGGCGGCGTTTACGAAGAACTCCGGCTGGAATCGATTGAGGGACTGAAACGCATCGGATTCGACGGCTATGCCATAGGAGGTCTTTCGGTGGGCGAGCCAAAGGAAGATCGGGCGCGCGTTTTGAATTCGCTGTTGCCTGACATGCCGGCCGACAAGCCGCGCTATCTGATGGGTGTCGGTACTCCCGAGGACATTGTCGAGGCCGTGCGGCTCGGCATCGATATGTTCGACTGCGTTTTGCCGACGCGTAATGCCCGCAACGGTCATTTGTTCACGCGCTGCGGCGCCATCCGTATCCGTAACAGCTGCTATCGAAACGATACCCGCCCGCTGGACGAGGAATGCCGTTGCTATACGTGTCGGAATTTCAGCCGTGCCTATCTCCGTCATCTAGACAAGTGCGGCGAAATTCTCGGATCCCGGTTGAATACGATACACAATCTTTATTATTACCAGGAGCTTATGTCCGGGCTCAGGCAAGCGATCGAGCGCAACCGTCTGAACGAGTTCGTTGCTTGGTTTTATGAGCAACGAGGAAAAGGCGATGTGTGATGTTTTGTGTAATAATGCCGCGTTTTAAAAATAAAGATAAGCAAGGACCCATTATGAGTTTCTTCGTTTCCGATGCATTTGCTCAAGCCGCGCCGGCTCAGCAAGAGCCGGGATTGGCCGGCCTCATTTTACCGCTGGCTATTTTGCTGGTTTTCTTTTTCTTATTCGTTCTCCCGCAGCAACGCCGGGCGAAAGAGCAAAAAAAGATGATCCAGTCGCTGACCAAAGGGAGCGAGGTCGTCACCAATGGTGGACTGCTCGGTAGAGTAGCGGATTTGGACGATAATTTCGTCCATTTGGAAGTTGCTGATAACGTTTACGTTTACGTTCAGCGTCATGCCATTGCGGCACTGATGCCGAAGGGTACCTATAAGGCTAAAAAGAAAGCTGAAAATAAAGGCTAAGCAACAATTAAACGGTGGATGCCCTTGTACAAGGGAAGGGCATCACGCCTTACAGGCAGCTATCATGCGAAACCGCTTTCCACTTTGGAAAAATCTTTTGATTATCGCCATATTGGTGCTGGCGTCGATTTATTCGCTGCCCAATTTTTTCGGCGAGGATCCTTCCGTGCAGCTTTCGCCTTTGCGGAGCGCCAAGCTGGACGAAGCCACTCGCCTTCAAGTCGAAAAATTGCTGAGCGATGCCGGGATGAAACCGAAGTCGCTGGAGTTGTCCGAGAAGCGGCTTCTGGTGCGTTTCACCGAAACCGAAACCCAGCTCAAAGCGGCCGACCTGTTAAGCGGATCGCTGGGCACTAACTATACGGTAGCGCTTAACCTGGCGCCGGCCACACCGGCTTGGCTGAGAGCAATCAATGCCCAGCCCATGTATCTGGGATTGGATCTTCGGGGCGGCGTGCACTTTTTGATGCAGGTGGACACCGAGGCGGCCGTCCGGCAGGCGGAAGAACGTTATGCCGAAGACATTCGTTCGCTTTTGCGGGAGAGCAAGATCCGTTATCTGTCCGTGGACAGGGGTAACGGGGTCATCGAAGTGAAGTTCCAGGATGGGGAAACTTTGGCTCAGGCCAGGGATGTCATTCGGCGAGAGTTGCGCGGTCTGGATATCAGCATAGAAGGAAACGCGATTCGGGCCAGCTTATCCGAAACCGAACGACGGGAGACCCGCCGTCTAGCCGTGGCGCAGAATATCACGACTCTTCGCAACCGCATCAACGAATTGGGTGTCGCCGAGCCGGTGATTCAGCAGCAGGGTGAAGACCGAATCGTGGTTCAGCTTCCGGGCGTCCAGGATACCGCTCGCGCCAAAGAGATTCTGGGAGCCACCGCGACGCTCGAATTTCGCATGGTGGACACTGAGCATAGTGCCCAAGGTCTGGAAGAAGGCAAGACGCCGTTGGGGACCAAGCTCTATCAGGATCGAAGCGGAAGGCCGATCTTGCTGCAGCGCAAGATCATCGTGACCGGCGATCAGATCGTGGATGCTTCTTCCGGTCTCGATTCCCAATCCGGTTCGCCGGCCGTTTTCGTGACGCTGAACGGCATAGGCGCCCGTAAAATGGCCGATGTCACGCGAGAGAATATCGGTAAGCCGATGGCGGTCGTGTACATCGAAACCAAGACGGAAACCAAGGAAGTCGAAGGCCGAAAAGTGACCACCAAGAAAAAAATCGAGGAGGTCATCAACGTGGCGACGATTCGCGATCGCTTCAGCAAACGTTTCCAGATCACCGGACTCGACAGCACCGACGAAGCGCGCAATTTGGCTTTGCTACTGCGTGCCGGGGCGTTGGCCGCACCGGTGGACATCGTCGAGGAGCGTACCGTCGGCCCCAGTTTGGGTAAAGAGAATATCGAGCAGGGCACCCGTTCCTTCATCATCGGCTTTGTCCTGATCGCGATCGTGATGACCCTTTATTACAAGGTCTTCGGGATCATCGCGAACCTCTCGCTGCTTTTTAATGTGGCTTTGATCCTGTCGATTCTGTCGCTGCTGCAGGCGACGCTGACCTTGCCGGGTATTGCCGGCATCACGCTGACGATAGGCATGGCGGTAGATGCCAACGTACTCATTTACGAGCGCATCAAAGAAGAGCTGCGTAACGGGAATTCCATTCAGTCCAGCATTTACGCGGGATTCGAACGTGCCTTCGCAACCATTTTCGATTCCAATCTCACGACGCTCGTGGCGGCGATCATGCTGTTCGGCATCGGTTCCGGCCCCGTGAAAGGGTTCGCCGTAACCCTGACGATAGGGATCCTGACCTCCATGTTCACCGCCGTGATGTGTACGCGGATGATGGTCAATTTCGTCTACGGCCAGCGGCGCGTCGCCAAATTGTGGATCTGAGCCCGATTCGAAGAATTCAGGAGATATGATCAGTGGCCGATACTAAAATTCGGGATTACAAAATCGACTTCATGCGCTGGAGCTGGCCGGCGGTCGTTCTGTCCGTTGTGCTCAGCGTGGTCTCGCTCGTTTCACTTGGGTGGCAAGGATTGAACTTCGCCATCGACTTTACCGGCGGCACGATTATCGAGGTCGCTTATCAGGAGCCCGCGGACCTCGAAGAGGTGCGTCAGCAATTGAGAGATGCCGGTTTTGCCAATCCGGTCGTGCAGCATTTCGGAACCACCCGAGAAGTCCTGATTCGTCTTGCCCCACAGGCGGACGTGACAAGTGCCGATCTGAGGACTCGGGTTGTTGATGCTTTGAGAAAGGATCCCGCCGTTCAAGTCGAACTCCACCGTATCGAGTTCGTCGGCCCCCAAGTCGGAGAAGACTTGGCCGAAAGCGGCGTGGTTGCCTTTCTGCTGGCGGTACTCGGGATTCTGGCCTATGTCGCATGGCGTTTCGAGTATCGTTTTTCGTTCGGCGCCATCGTTGCCAGCGTGCACGACATCGTCTTGATCCTCGGGGTGTTTTCCGTTTTTCAATTGGATTTCGATCTGAGCGTGCTGGCCGCCGTTCTCGCGATCCTGGGTTACTCGATCAACGATACCATCGTGATCTTCGACAGAATCCGTGAAAATTTCCGGAAAATCCGGCGGGGCGAGGTTTTGGACATCATCAACCTATCCATCAACGACACGCTGAGCCGCACCCTGATGACCTCTTTTCTGACCTTGTTGGTCTGTATCTCGATGGCCATCTGGGGCGGGGAAGTCCTTCGGAACTTCGCTCTGGCCTTGATCGTCGGCATCGTGGTGGGCACCTATTCATCCATCTACGTCGCCAGCGCATTGGCCTATCGGTTGGGTGTTAGCCGGGCGGATCTTTTGTTGCCGGAGAAAGAGGGGGCGACCGATAACCGCCCCTGATCGCATCCGGATTCGATGAGATCGCAAAGGCCGCTTGGAGCGGTTTTTTTTCGGTGCGCCAGGCAGGGCGCATAGCGCCGTGCCTGGCGCTGTTTGCCCCGCTGTGGTGGCGGGGGAACGACTTGGAGGCGAAAGTCCTCTACACACCCGGCTAGGGGAAGTGTTATTCCATTTCTCAATCAAAAGGAAAACGTTGGAGGCCGGAATAAGCCCTTCGACTTCGCTCAGGACAGGCTCCGCGTTTCCGGCGCGCGGCGTCAGCATAATCGCCGGACCAATCGGCAGGGCGAGGCGCATTGCGGCGAGCGGACAGGCCCTTCGACTCTGCTCAGGACGAGCTTGCCAGCCGCCGCGCCCGCCGCACACTCCAGCACGTCCAGCTGCCGTTTCTAGGAGGATCCGTATGTCCGGCGGTGCGGGAGGACGGCGAGGGCGACCCCGCCTCCTATCCGGTTCGGCAACTTTCCCTACCGCACTTACATCAAAATTGGAGAAGTTTCCGTATAAGAAACCTTCGTGAGGGACCGACAATCAATGGAAAAAGTAGCCGCCATTTTGAAAGCCCACGTTTATACCCTGGCCGATCAAATAGGCGAGCGCAACCTGATGCTGCCGGAAGCCTTGCACGCCGCGGAACGCTACATCGCGGAGCAATGGGAGGCTCAAGGGTATTCGGTAAACCGACTCGCCTATGCGGTGCGGGGAGTCGAGTGCGCCAATCTGGAGATAGCACGACATGGAAACCGTCACGCCGGTGAGGTTGTTTTGATCGGAGCTCACTACGACACCGTATTCGGCAGTCCCGGCGCGGACGATAACGCCAGCGGCGTCGCGGCGCTATTGGAACTGTCGCGCCTGTTCATGAGCGCCGTGCCGCAAAGGACCGTCCGATTTGTGGCTTTCGTGAACGAAGAAGCGCCGTTTTTCGCCGGACGATACATGGGCAGTCTGATTTACGCCAAAGCCGCCAAGCAGCGCGGCGATCGGATACGCTTTATGGTTTCGCTCGAAATGCTGGGCTGTTATTACGATACGCCCAACAGCCAACGATATCCGGTTCTGCTCAAATACGCTTACCCCGACCGCGGAAACTTCATCGCCTTCATATCCAATCGGCGTTCCCGTGCCAGCTTGCTGCGCCTCGTGCGAGCCTTCCGCCGCCATTCGGAATTTCCGATTGAGTATCTCGCAGCGCCGTTCTTTGTGCCCGGCGTAGCGCTCAGCGACCATTTTTCGTTCTGGCGGCAGGGTTATTCGGCGATCATGGTGACGGATACCGCATTTTATCGAAACCCCTGGTATCACACGGCCGGCGACCGGCCGGACAGGCTTCATTACGAGTCCTTCGCGGCGGTCGTCCAAGGGTTGTATTCGGCGTTGCTGGATTGCGCGAACGATGCGTTCTGAGGTCGCACGGTCATGTCCGAATTCGCTCAATCGGAAAATCGATACCCATCGCCCGGGGCTCTGGTCGCCGCTCTGGGCGGCCGTTTTTCGGCCGAGCTGGAAATCGATGTGTCCGAGCGGGACGACGGCGAACTTTTCAAATGGCTTCTTGCGGCCGTTTTGTTCGGAGCGCGCATTTCCGAGAGGATTGCGGCGCGTACTTACGGAACTTTTGTCGAGAGAAAACTGACGACGCCCGAAGCCATCATGGCATGCGGTTGGGACGGCTTGGTGGCGGTCCTGGACGAAGGCGGGTACACCCGTTATGACTTCAAGACCGCGACGAAACTGTTGAATCTGTCGCGGTCCTTGCTCGAAGACTACCAGGGCAGTCTCAACAGACTACATGCGAAAGCCGAATCCGCTGAGGACCTGGAACGAAGGTTGATGGCCTTGGCGAAAGGCATCGGACCGACGACGGTTACTATTTTCTTACGGGAATTGCGGGGAGTATGGCCCAAGGCAGCGCCGCCTCTGTCCGGTCTTGCGATCGATGGAGCCAAGGCGCTGGGTTTTCTGCCCGAAGAGCGGTGTGAGAACCGTTTAGCGGTAGCACGACTGCAGGCGCTTTGGGCAAGGGCCGGCGGGGCTTCTTCCGAATTCCCGGATTTCGAAACGGCGCTGGTCAGGCACGGCCTGTCACTGCGGCGGGCGAAGAGACATGTCGGTAAATCGGTCGGTTGATCACGCTTAGCCCCAATACTGTTCATTTACGATGAATTCTGATCGTGGGCACGTGGTCATCGTACCGAAATACCGGCGTAAAGGAAGCTCTGAACAAGCCCTCTTCCGCTGGGACAAACCTGTCCTGAGCTTGTCGAAGGGCCGTGCTTCGCACGTTAGCGTTCGCTCCCGGCGAACGGGTACACGGGTAAGCGCCGCTTGCGGCTCCCAACACGGACAGTGCGGCGTGATTGGGTTGGGTGAGGGCCTTTTGGACCCAACAGTTGCACCGTTCGCGTTTCCCACTGGAAACTTAATCAGGGCTTCCTAAAGCAAGGTTTGTCGTAGTCAGGCGGGACATTGGAGCGATTGTGAAGGAGTTGGGTCGATGCTTTGAGATCGAGTTGGTCGAAGGACACGTCGTAGCCGATCATGTCCATATGTGCCCGGGCGTCCTGCCGAAGTTCAGTGTGGCGCACACGATTGGCAAGCTGAAAGGGAAGTCGGCGATCATGATCCACCAGAAATACGGACGAAAACGGAATTTTGTACGGCTCAATTTCTGGTCGCGCGGCTACTCAGTCAGTACGGTTGGCCTCGATGAGGCGCTGATCCGAAACGACATTCGGACGCAGGACGAGCGTGAAAAGGAAAGAAGAGCAAATGAACTTGGAAATCTAGCCTGAAAAAACGGGTAGGCCGGTCGCCCCCTTGTAGTGGGCTTCCTCAAACTACTTGCTCTGCGGGCAGTACGTGATTTGTAGCCCGACTTCCGCAACTCAACCCCGGTTTTGCCGATTTGAGGCCTGCCTGGCT
>DYIL01000090.1 GCA_020723665.1 Methyloversatilis universalis | reverse complement strand
GTACTACATCGAAGGGCTGATATTGGGGAGCGTAAAGGAATAGCCAGCAAATCGCCGACGATCCGGAGGCATACATTGTGCGCTCTTAAACGAATGATAAACTCCGATTGAGGCGAGGGAATCAAAGATTTACCCAAGATTTATGTTAATGATAATGATTTACATCTCTCCTATAAAAATAGATAATAACATTGTGTCCTTTTTCGGCAGTTTTAGTTGGGGGTAAGCATGCAAATCACAAAAAGAATCATTGCAATAGGCCTAGTCTCGGCATCCACCGGTTTTGCAATGGACGTCCGGGCGGTTCAGCAGATGCCCGCGACCATGGAGGAAATGTGGAAAATCATTCAGCAGCAACAAAAAGAAATCGAAGCGCTCAAGGCGAAAGCAGGACAAAGCGAGGCTGCGCAAAAGGAAGTAAAAGAAGAAGTCAAGGAGCTTAAGGCGAGCGCCCAGGCCGCGTCGGATAAGGCGCCTTCCGCTCCGGCAGCGAAAACTGAAGCAGAGCGTAAGACGGACATCCTAGCCTCCGAAGTGGAAAAGCTGAAAACCATGCTGGTCATCCCCGAGGAACCGGAGTACAAGAGCCGGTACGGTTTGGGTCCTGCGGCGTCCAAAGTCTATGGCATCTCTAAAGGACTCTCCATCGGCGGTTACGGCGAGGCGTTCTATCAGAACATCGCGGAGGGCGACCATGAGGTGATTGGGGGTAAGGCCTCAAAACGGGATGACAACGCGGATTTGCTGCGATTGGTCCTTTACGCCGGTTACCGGTTCACCGATAAGATTCTCTTCAACAGCGAAATCGAGTTCGAGCATGCCTCGACCTCCGCGAACCTGAACAACAAAAGCGGCGAGGTCTCGGTCGAGTTCGCTAACGTGGATTTCTTCCTTGATCCCATGGCGAACATCCGCGCCGGGCTCGTGCTGGTTCCCATGGGCTTCATCAACGAAATCCATGAACCTCCCTTCTTTCACGGCACCATCCGTCCCGAAGTGGAGACCAAGATCATTCCTTCAACCTGGCGCGAACTCGGGGTGGGGCTTTTTGGCGAGCTTTTACCGGGACTGCAATATAGGGTCTATGGGGTCAGTGGTTTAGACGCTCGCGGTTTTGGTGCGGAGGACGCACTTCGGGGTGGGCGTCAGAAGGGAAGTAGGGTGACGGCCGAAAATCTGGCTGTTACCGGGCGCTTGGACTATACGCCCGCCTTCGTTCCGGGCCTGTTAGTGGGCGGCTCCTTCTGGACCGGGGATTCCGCTCAGGATAGAACTTTCAATAAACAGAAAGCCGATGTCTTTACTCAGCTCTACGAGGGACATGTCCAGTATCGTTACCGGGGCTTGGAACTTCGCGCCTTGGGCGCCTGGGGTAGCATCGGCGATGCCGAACTGCTGGCGTTGGATAAGGCTAAGGGTAAAGCGGGTAGCCTGGCTCCGGTCGGCGAGGAGTTTTACGGGTGGTATGCGGAAGCGGCCTATGATGTCATGCCCTGGCTCATACCCGGCAGTGCTCAATATCTTGCGCCTTTCTTCCGCTACGAGCAGTTTGATACCATTGCCGAGGCTCCCGAGGGTTTTTTGGATGACGAGAGCCGCGACCGCCAGGTCTTCCAGGGCGGCCTAAGCTACAAGCCCATCCCTAATGTGGTCATAAAAGCCGACTACCGAAATATCGACGCGGAAGCAGGAAAACGGGCTGATGAGTTTAACTTAGGTCTAGGCTTTATCTTTTAACCTTGTATAGCGTAAAGCGGGATTCGACATCCCGCTTTACGCTTTTATCGACTGAATGATACGAGTGAGATTACTGAGAAGCATTGGTCTTATTGCGTGGTTTTTCTTCATTTTGACGCAGCATACTCAGGCAACGATTTATTACAGCAAGAAAGAGGCCATGGAGCTTGCCTTCGGCAATAATGCCGAGGTGGAAACTCTTTCCCTTTTCCTGACCGATGCCCAATTGGCGGCAGTGGAGCAACTTGCGCGAGTCAAGCTGGACTCCAAGCTCCAGTCTTTTTATGTAGGAAAGCGTAACGGAAACGCGCTGGGTTATGCGGCCATCGAATCGCATACGGTGCGCACCAAGCCGGAGACGCTCCTGATCGTGTTGAGCCCCGATGGACAGTTGAAACAGGTCCACGTCCTCGCTTTCCATGAACCACCGGAATATCAGCCTCCTGATAAATGGTTCGCAAAGCTCCTTGATCGACCGCTTACGGAACTGGAACTTAACCAAGGAGTAGACGGAATTGCGGGCGCCACCCTGAGCGTCCAGTCAGCCCTGGACAGCATCCGTAAAGTGATGTCTCTCTACCAAGTCGCTATTAGACGAGAGGAGCGGTAAATGCGCTTTTTCGTAACCGGAGAACAAAGGCGACAAAGCCTCCTCAATACTATCGTCTTATTGTTTTTAGGCTATATCGTATTGCTGTGGATCACAAACGGCCTGATGTACTTTCACAAAATGGGGCTGACCCCCGATTCCGTCGTCGAGTACTATCTGGGTTCCGAAGAAAAATTCACCCAGCCCAAGAGTTACCAAAGCCTGCTCGAAGTGACCCATTTCCATCTTTTTTCAATGGGTATTCTCGCGGTAACGCTAACACATTTGCTGTTGTTCGCATCGCTTCCGATCAATCTCAAAATCTGGCTGACCGGCTTGACGTTCTTTTCAGCTGTAGCGGATGAAGCAGCCGGCTGGCTTGTCCGGTTCGTTCATCCTGCTTTCGCCTACCTCAAAATCGGTGCTTTTCTGGCGTTGGAGTTCAGCCTTGCCGTTCTGGTCCTGATCGTGGGCGCTTCGCTTATCGTTCAGCGCTTCGAACGAAGACGCCACCCGGAAAAAACAATCGACCCTCAGGCTGAAACCGAAAGGGTTGGGAGCTGATCGCGATCAGACCATCCGCCGCGTAGTCGGACCTGTTTTCGTTGGCGGCGCTGGCGGCATTTTCATTGTGCTGAATGAGCAAGCGGCCGGTTTGGAGCATTTTTTCTCGCGTTAAGGAAGCTCTGAATAAGCCCTCTCCCGCTGGGACAAACCTGTCTTGAGCCTGTCGAAGAGCCTGTCCTGAGCGACGTCGAAGAGCTTATTCCGGCCTACAACGCTTTCCTTTTGATTGAGAAATGGAGTAAGATCATGAACTCTTCCTCCAGTCCATGCGCCCACTCAGCACGAAAGACCACAGCCGCGATAGCGCCGGCTTGACCTATGTTTACCCGGTCATTTCACGCCGCTCGGGCGGGTTGTCCATCGGCGTCAATCTCAATCCGAACAATGCCTGCAACTGGCGCTGCGTTTATTGTCAAGTGCCGAATCTCACCCGTGGCGCCGCTCCCGATGTCGATGAAAAGCAACTGCGGGACGAGTTGCGCGGACTCTTGATTGAAATCTTGCAGGGTGATTTCTACGATAGGTTTCGGATACCGAGCGAACAGCGCGTCGTCAAGGACATCGCCATCTCGGGAAACGGCGAACCGACCAGTTGCAAGACCTTCGATCGGATCGTCGAGACAATCGGAGCGATTTGCGGCGACTTCGGCCTGCTCAGCCAGATCAAGCTGGTCCTCATCACAAACGGCAGTCTGATGCACAAGCCGGTCGTGCAGGACGGGCTGAAAACCTGGAGCGAACTCGGAGGCGAAGTCTGGTTCAAAGTAGACAGCGCGACAACCGAAGGCATGTTCCGGATCAACCAGATCAATCTCGCCCCGGAAACCGTGCTCCGCAATCTGGAAATCTGCGCACGGCTTTGCCCTACCTGGATTCAAACCTGTTTATTCGCGTTCGACGGCGAGTCGCCTTCGGAAGCAGAACGGCGCGCTTATTTGGATTTTTTGGCGGAGCTCAAACGGCGAGGCGTGCCGATCCGAGGCGTTCTGCTCTACGGCCTCGCGCGGCCCTCGATGCAGGCGCAGGCGCCGCGGCTCTCGGCGCTGCCGGGCGAGGAATTGGACGCGATGGCGGACCGTACAAAGGCTCTCGGGTTTACGGTTAAAGTCAGCCGCTGACACTTCCCTTTTCTCCCACCGAACTCAACCGGCCAACTCCGAATATCTGGCCAGAATATAAGCCACGCACGCCGTCAGATTCTTCGCATAGGGGATATGCAGGAATTCGTTCGGCCCGTGGGCATTGCTCTTGGGTCCCAAGACACCGGTGATCAGGAATTGGGCGTCGGGGAACTGCTCGCCGAGCATGCCCATGAAGGGAATGCTGCCGCCGAGTCCCAAATAGGCCGCATCGTGACCATAAAAGGTTTGCGAAGCCTCGCTCGCGGCCCGCTCCAGCCAAGGTGCCGAGGCAGGGGCGTCCCAGCCGGTTCCGGCCTGCTCGAATTCGACGTCGATCTCGGCGCCATAAGGCGGATCGGCGGTCAATACCCGACGGATGACGTCCTGGGCCTTGAGGCTGTCCACCGTCGGCGGCAGGCGGAAGGACAGCTTGAACGCGGTATGCGCGCGCAGCACGTTGCCGGCCGATTTCAGAGGCGGCATGCCATCCTGTCCGACCACCGAAAGCGTCGGTCGCCAGGTATTGTTCAGCAGCAGTTCGGCCGGATCGTCGCTCACCGGGCGGAGACTCGGCACCGCGCTGAAGCTTTCGAGCAAGCTGGAACCCAGTATCGCCGCCGCGGCTTTCGCCTGTTCCCGTCGCTGCACGGGAATTTCGGCCTTGAGTTCCGGCAGGCGAATGTCGCCGGTCGAAGGATCTTCCAAGCGATCCAGCAACTGGCGCATGATCCGCATGGACGAAGGCACGATGCCGCTGGCGATGCCGGAATGGGCGGATTCCGTCAGCACTTTTACGTCGACGATGCAACTCACGAGACCGCGCAATGAGGTGGTCGACCAAAGCCGCTCGTAATCGCCGGCCCCTGAATCGAGCGCGATCACCAACTCGGGCCGGCCGATCAGATGGACATAGCGTTCTAGGTACGGCGGCAAATCCGGCGATCCGCTTTCTTCCGAAAACTCGATGAGAATCGCGATGCGCGGGCGCTTCTGCCCTTCCAGCGCTTTCAAGGCGGCGACCGCGGCGAACAAGGCATAGCCGTCGTCCGCGCCGCCCCGCCCGTAGAGCTTGTCGTCTTTGAGCACCGGCGTCCACGGCTCGAAGCCTTCGTGCCAGCCTTCCATTGCAGGCTGCTTGTCCAGATGGCCGTAGATCAGCACGGTTTTGTCGAAATCGCCTGGAATCTCCAGAAGCAACAGCGGCGTCCGGCCGGGGATGCTGAGATCGTGCAAGGTCCCGCCGGGAACGGGATGCCGGTGTAGCCACTCCGCCGCTAGGCGACGCGCCCGCTCCATGTGGCCATTCGCTTCCCAGTCGGGATCGAACGCCACCGAAACGTTGGGAATCTTGATGTATTCGATAAGCGTCGGCAGTATTTCCCGGTCCCAAAACCGATCGATGGATTGCAGTAGCTGATCGGGGCGGATGCTCGTACTCATCGACATGTTTTCCTAACTGTAAGTGGTCGATGCAAAAAGTCTGTCATAGCGAAGAAGACTCCGTCCAGCACACTATGCTCTGAAGGAAGCTCTGATCAATTCCATTTCTCAATCAAAAGGAAAACGTTGTAGGCCGGAATAAGCCCTTCGACTTCGCTCAGGACGCGCCCTTCGACATTGCTCAGGACAGGCTTATCCCTGACTACCATAAAAGAATATTTCCTGGGGATCTCAAAAACCGCCTTTCTGGCGGTTTTTCTCTTCGCCGAGCCCAGATGCGGTTTGGGCTCGGCTTACGTTTTCAACCACTTACGTGGCTGAAAACGACGGGACATCCCCACCCTGTAGGAGCACCTCTAAGTTTTTCGAGGTGCTCTTCTGTTTGTTCGACAAATGGAATTGTCGATATTTCGGACACGGCCTTGCAGAAGGCTTCCAGCCGTACAGAAAGCAACAAACAATCAAACCGCGTGCCGCCCTCACGTTCGGGATTATAATGTTCTCCTCTTGACGAATCGGCCTATCTGTCATGAATTTGCGTGAAGACGCCCAGTCTTTCGACATCAAAGCTTTTCTGGAAACCCTGACCCAACTGCCGGGTGTTTACAGGATGTTGGACGAAAAGGGCGAAGTCATTTACGTCGGCAAGGCGAAAAACCTCAAAAAGCGCGTGTCCAGCTACTTTTCGGGGAAAGACTGTTCGCCCAAACAGCAAGCCATGGTGGCGCGGGTACAGTCGATCGACGTGCGTGTGACACACACCGAGGGCGAAGCTCTGCTGCTGGAAAGTCAACTCATCAAACGTCACAAACCGCGCTATAACATCAATCTGCGCGACGACAAGAGCTATCCTTACATTTATGTTTCCACCCATCAGCCTTTCCCTCGCCTCACCTTCCATCGCGGTGCCAAGAGCAAGCACGGCCGCTACTTCGGGCCTTATCCGAGCGCCAGCGCCGTGCGGGAGAGCCTGAAGCTGCTGCAGAAGATCTTCCCCGTACGCCAGTGCCAGGATTCTTATTTCCAAAATCGCTCCCGCCCCTGCCTGCAATACCAGATCGAGCGCTGTACCGCGCCTTGCGTCGAGCTGATCGATCGTGAATCCTACGGCCAGGACGTGCGAGATACCATCATGTTCCTGGAAGGCGACGGCAAGCGGCTGATCGACGATTTGGCGGAGCGCATGGAAAAAGCCGCTGCCGACTTGCAGTTCGAGCGGGCGGCACGCTACCGGGACCAAATCGCGTGCTTGAGGACCGTCTTGGCGAAGCAGGCGGTGCACGGCGAACACGGCGATATCGACATCGTCGCCTGTGCTTTCAAGGGCAATGTCGCCTGCGTACAGATGCTGTTCATCCGCGGCGGTCAGCAGATCGGCGACCGCGCATTCTTCCCGACCATGCCGGATGAGCACGATCCCGGCAGCATTTTGGCGGCTTTCATCCCGCAGTATTACCTCGGGAAACAGATTCCCCGCGAAATCCTCGTCAGTCATCCGATCGAGGACGCCGGCGTGATCGAGGAAATGCTCGCCAGCCAAGCCGGCCATGCCGTACAGATCTCCGCCCGAGTCCGCGGCGAACGCCAGAAACGCCTGCAGTTGGCTCTCGTCAATGCCGAAAACGCTTTGGCTGCAAAACTGGCGAACCGACAGGACCTGTACGCGCGCTTCCTCGCTCTCGGCGAGGCACTCCGTTGCCCGGAGCCGCCGAAACGCTTGGAATGCTTCGACATCAGTCATACCCAGGGCGACCAAACCGTCGCATCCTGCGTGGTATTCGACCGGCAAGGCCCGGTCAAATCCGCCTATCGCCGCTTCAATATCGAGGGCGTCACGCCCGGCGACGACTACGGTGCATTGGCGCAAGCGATCTCGCGACGCTATCAGCGCATCAAGCAAGGCGAATTCGAGGCGCCCGACATTCTGTTCATCGACGGCGGCAAAGGTCAGGTCGGTGCGGTGCGTGAGGTTTTGCGCGGGCTTGGAATGGATGGCGTTCGCACCGTCGGAGTCGCCAAGGGGCCCGACCGCAAGCCGGGAATGGAAACGCTCTTCCCGGCGGACTCATCCGATGCGATCGTCCTGCCCGCTCACTCGCCTGCCCTGTTATTGATTCAACAGGTTCGTGACGAAGCCCACCGTTTCGCCATCACCGGGCATCGACAACGACGCGCCAAGGCACGAAAACGGTCAGCGCTCGAGGATATTGCCGGACTGGGTCCAAAGCGGCGGCACCAGTTGTTGCGCCAGTTCGGAGGACTCAGAGAAATCAGTCGCGCGGGCGTGGACGCCCTGAGCAGCGTCGAAGGCATCAGCGTTCAATTGGCGAAGCGTATTTACGAAACTTTCCACGAAAGAGAAAGCTGAACATGGAGTTGAACCTCCCCACCAACCTGACCATACTTCGGATCGCGCTGATCCCAGTCCTGGTCGTCCTTTTCTATCTGCCGTGGAGTGGCGCCCATATCGCCTGCGCGTTCGTTTTCACGATTGCCGCCGTGACCGACTGGCTGGACGGTTACTTGGCCCGCAAGATGCGACAAACCACCCGCTTTGGCGCGTTTCTCGACCCGGTCGCCGACAAGCTGATGGTGGCCGTCACGCTGGTCCTGATCGTTCAGGCCGACCCCAACCCTTACGTCGCCATCGCCTCCGCCGTCATCATCGGCCGCGAAATCACCATCGCATCCTTGCGCGAATGGATGGCGGAAATCGGCCAGCGCAAGCGAGTCGAAGTCTCCTGGCTAGGCAAATGTAAAACGACCGCGCAAATGATCGCCATCATCACGCTCTTGCTCGGCATGGATGTCTGGCTCGGCTTTTTGAAGAACGCCGGTCAGTTGTTTCTCCTGATATCCGCCATATTGACGCTCTGGTCCATGGTGAATTATCTGAGGGCTGCGTTGCCGGTTTTGAAAGGTGGTAACGAGGAGTGTTAGCCACAAATGGAACTGTCCGGTGTTGTAGCAAATGAATTGTCCGCCTCGTAGCCACTGCGGCAGACTGTCACGCGGCAGTTTTGAGGCTGTCCATGCCGAGGGTGCCGCCGGGTCTGTAACGGGCAAGCCGCCATGGTCCATGAAACACCGACAGCCGCCGCCGCGGTAACGCAGCACCCGCACCTTGACCTTCACGTAACGGTGACGGACCCGATCAGCGGGAATCTGCTGCTTCATCCCTTCGAAACTCATACAGTTGTCGTTGCCCACGGCGCGCTCGAACTGCTCGCACAGCGAGTCGTTGGGGTCACCCCTACGGTTGGGCACGAAGGTCGAGCCCTTTTCCGTCGCCGGTTGCATGAACTTGCGGTTGAACGCCGGCATGTACGGCTCACGCAAGAATCGGTTGGCCGCCTCGATCTCGGTAATTCCGTTTCTCCGTCAAAAGGGCACATGTAGACCGGAATCATCTCGATACCCAGTTGCTGCATGGCGCATTCGAACTGCGTGAGGTTGCGTCGATCCATCTTGCCGCCTGCCCTCTGGCGTCATCCAGTGGTGAGTGCCCCGGTCGATGTAGAAGCTGGAGAACAACCCGCCTGATTCGATCACGTCGCGCACCCCGCGAAAACTTGAGACCGTGCCTTCTTCTTCGACGAAGAACATCGCGTAGTGCTCGTTGGTTGCATCGTCCATCGTCACGATCAAATCCCACAGGCAACCCGCACCCACTCGTGCGCGCTGCCATTCTGATGTAGCATCGTCCCCGGCTACGGCGC
>DYIL01000016.1 GCA_020723665.1 Methyloversatilis universalis | reverse complement strand
AGGAAAAGCCGTTAAAACCATACAAGCCTGTCGAAGGACTTAATCAGAGCTTCCTCAAGAATCAATAGGCCGTTCAATGGGAAACGACGATTTCAGGATGATAAAGTGCTTTTTCTAGGATGAATATTCGGAACCCGTGATGAAGCGGACATTCGGTGGCTCATGCGGGCTCACTTCTTGACGTCTATCGCCGCTGTCCAGTGGGCGATGTTTTCGTGGGTCATTTGGCCAGTGGGCTTAAGGCGCGCATCCTCGTAACCCCAGCGCATGATATCGGTCAGATATTGTTCCCGCGAGAGCAACGTGCCCTGGCAGAGACGGCCGGGGGGCGGTGCATTGCGGACTTCGTCGGTCAGCAGAGTCAATAGTCGTTGCATGACCCAGTCGGGAACTCGGCCTCTTTCGGTGGGATAGATAAAGCCGAAGAGAACGAGATGACTCAGCAACACCCGCCAATGAGGGCCGAAGCGATCCAGGAGCCGTGGCCAATTCAGTCCCTCTGCGCACACCCGGAGGATATGGGCGATGTCGGCGCCGTCATAACGTTCCCGCTCCAGTATGAAGGCTTTCGACCAGATGATTTCCTCGATCGGACAAAGCAGTACCGGCACGCCGAGCACTTCCCGCTCGGGGGCATGCTCGAACCAGGCTTCATCGACGACGCAGACGCCGTTTCCGGAACTGAAAATGATATCGATGAAATATTCCTCGTAGTACGCCTTGGCGAGCCAGTGCGGATACGTCACGTCGGTCTGATAGCCCGCTTTCGCGAGGACATCGATGATGCGATCGCGATCGCGAGGTTGAACGAAGATGTCCAGATCCTTGGTATGCCGCGAGATTCCGGTGTAACACTCCAAGGCGTAGGCGCCGCCGACCAGAAATGGAACCCCGGCTTCGTTCAGAAGCGTCAGCCCGTGGCGGTAGAACGTCCTGCCGGCCTGGTCGGGCGGCTGCCGGTGATTAGCGGCCGTCGGGAGCGGTGTGTCCATCGGTATCGCTAGCCTTGCACGGGATGTGGCTTACAGGCGGTTGATCGATACTCCGCCTCGGTGGGTTCTTCGACCGGCAGTTCGATCAGCCGGACAGGGGGGCGATCCGGAAAGGCGCGTCGCAGGAGAGGCAGGGCCACGTTGTAGACGGGAATGTTGCCGCCGGTTCTTCCGGTTGGGCTCCCGCGGTGGGCGTGTCCGTGAAATACCGCGGTTACCGAGTAGCGATTCAAAGGTTCTTCGAGTCGGCTCGATCCCAGGAAGGGATAGATCTCGACCGGCTCACCCTCCACCGTGGCCTTGACGGGCGCATAGTGGAGCAGGGCGATTCGGTACTGGGTGCGCAGTTTGGCGAGCGCCGACTCCAGCTTCAGCGACTCTTCCACGGTTTCGTGAACGAAAAGTTTCATTGTCGCTTCTCCCCAGGCCTGCAGGGCATGCGCGCCAAAGCCGCCGGCAAAACCCTTGACGCCGGCGAAGCCGATGCCATGCACTTCGTGCGCATCTCCGTCGAGCAGTACGACCCCGGCCTCGGAAAAAATGTCACGCACTTCGAGTACCCGGCCCGCTTCGTACTCATGATTGCCGAGCACGGCGAGAGTCGGAATCTTCACGCCTCCCGTCAGTTCCTTGACGAACAGCCGGGCTTCCTCCGGCCGGCCGTCGTCTACGATATCGCCGCAAAGCAGCAGAATATCGGCGTTTTCGGAAAGGTAAGGACAAATGGTCTGAAGCATTCCTTGGGACGAGAGCGTGTAGTGAATATCGCCCACGGCCGCGATGCGGACCGTTTGTCTATTCGAGGACATGGCGGTGATTTGTGGTTTGTTCGTCGTGAGGCCGGTATCCGATAAAGCAAAGACAGCACGGCTGGACAAAAGTGCCCGCGCGAGATCGGCTTACCTCCTGAAGCAGGCAGTTCCTGCCGAAGTCCGCATCGGGGCATCCGGGTGTTTCCCGGACGGCCGTGCAAACCTAAGACAAAGACGAGTCGCATGCAGTTGCGGTTTGCCCCGAGGCAGGAATCGCGACTAAGGGAAGTTCGACCACGAACTCGCTGCCTTTGCCGAGTCCGCCGCTGAAAGCTTCGATCCGTCCACCGTGCAGTTCGACCAGACGCCGAACCAGCGTGAGTCCGATTCCGAGGCCGCCTTGGCTGCGGTCCAACGAGCGCTCGCCCTGGATGAAAAGATCGAAAACATGGGGCAGCAACTCCGGCGCTATCCCAAGGCCGGTATCCTTGATACGGATCAGCACGCGTTCCCCCCTGGTTTCTGTGCAGAGCGAAATGGACCCGCCTTCCTCGGTATATTTGGCGGCGTTGTTCAGAAGGTTGGCGACGACTTGGATCAGTCGGGTTGCGTCCCCGATGACCAGTAGCGGTGCCGGGGAAGTGCCGACGTCGAGACGGTGGCGCCGAGATTCTATCAGGGGCCGCGTCGCCTCGATCGCCCGCTCGATGACGGTGTTTACTGCGATGGGTTCTTTTCTGAGGGTCACTTTGCCTTGAGTAATGCGGGAGACGTCCAGCAGGTCATCGACCAGCCTGGAGAGATGAATGAGCTGGCGATCGATGATCTCCCTAGCGCCTTGGAGCCGGGGATCGTCGGCGCCGAGCTTTCGGATCAGTTGGGCGGCGTTGTGGATAGGCGCCAACGGATTGCGGAGTTCGTGGGCCAGCATGGCGAGAAATTCGTTCTTTCGCCGATCGGCTTCATGCAGTGCATCCATCGCCCGGGTACGATCCCAGGCCATGGCGGTGAATAGGGAAAGCGTTCCGAGGAATTCGATTTCTTCCGGATCGAAATAGTCGCGCCGCGTGCTGGCGAACGACAGCGTGCCGAGGGTGCGCCCATCGCCCGCCGTGAGAGGATGGCAAGCATAGACGCGCAGCCCCATGTCGCGGAGAAGATCGCCTTTGGGGTCGCTCTCGATGCGCGCGCTGTCGGCGGTCAAAGGAGCGCCGGAGGCGGCCACCGTGCCGCACAAAGCGGCTCCGATCTCCAGCCTTTCGATAGTGGGCAGTAGCGCTTCGGAAACGCCGTAGGACGCGATCAGCCGAAGGCTGCGGCCGTTCTCGTCGAACCGGTGGCTGAAGCCCACGTCGGCGTCGAGCAGTGCGTGCACTTTCTCGAAGACCATCCGGCTCAGCTCGACATCGGTGGTATGGCTGTCCAGGGCCGCGCGGCTGATCGCCAGAAGTTCCGCTTGCCGTTGATTGTGACGACGCAGCGCCAGCTCGGCCCGTTTCAGGTCGGTGATATCTTGGGTCGTGCCGAAGGCGCCGACCAAGGTTCCCCGGTCGAACTCCAGCTCGGCTTTCTCGCGAACCCAGCGGATGCCCTTGCCCACGACGATGCGGTGCTCGATATCGTAGGGTGCGCCGCCAAGCGCCGCCTTCCAGCTCCGGTCGACGTACCTTCGATCGTCTGGATGGACGCAGTCGAGAAATGTTTGGTAAGTCAGAGGAGTGCCCTCGGGTATGCCGAAGATCCGATGGTTTTCTGCCGACCAGAGCAACTCATTACGCTGAATGTTCAGCCGCCAGCTCCCGATCTTGCCGACCGCTTGGGCGCGATTCAAATCGAGTTGGCTCTGCTGCAGCGCCTTTTCGGCCTGTTTGCGCACCGTGATGTCGTTGGCGATGCCGAGATAGCCGGTGATCGTTCCTTTTTCATCGCGCATGACCGAAATCGAAACTTGAGCGGGAAAGCGGCTCCCGTCCTTGCGGATCAGATTCCATTCCGTTTCGGTCGATCCGCAGGCTTCAATCAGCGCCGGCAAAACTGTGACAGACGACGAAGCGGGCTGGCCCAGCCTCTCGGCAAGCGCCTTTGCATGAGCTTCGAGTTCGGCGGGGTCGTGAAAGATCGCGGGCGTCTCCTTGCCGACGAGTTCTTCGCCCGAATAGCCGAGCGCCTTCTCTGCGGCTTTATTGATGGTCTGGATGATGCCTTGTCTATTGACCGAGACGATGCAGTAGTTGACTCCGTCCAGGATCGCCTGCTGTAACCGAAGCGTATCGTGCAAGATGGCCGTGCGTTCGTCGACTTTCTTCTCGAGCTGATCGTGTGCTTGTCGCAGAGCCGCGAGCGCTTGCCGCCACTGGTTCGCCAGTGCGCCCAGCACCAGCACCGAAATCGAGAACAGCACGATCAGCGACTGTACCAGGAGGGCGCGGTCGGAAGTGTCGAACTGCGGTCCGGCAAAAGCGCCTTGCCCTTCAGCCGTACACCGTGCGGCAATCACTCCTAGCACGAGAATCGCGAAGGAAACGCCGGGGATGCCGAAACGCACGCCCATCCAAAGCAGGGGCGGCATGATGACATAGGGAAAAGGGATGCGGTCGGTGAAAACGGCCAAGGTCAGACCCGCGACCGATGCCAGGGCGGCCAGCGCTTCGATCCGCCGGGCGGGCGCCAGCTTGCGCCAATACGACCAAGCAGCCGGCAGCGCGAGGCAAACGGGAGCCATCACCATGATCCCGGCGATGTCGCCCGTCCACCATGTGAGCCAGGCTGCGGCGTGCGGCTCGCCGTAGGCTGCAGCTACAGCTGCGGTTCCCACTGTTGCGCCCACGGTCGTGCTCACCAGGGCTCCCAGTACGGTCAATGCCACCACGTTTTGTACCGTGTTCAGTCTCAGTGGCGTGCCGATCACTCGCCCCGATAGCCATGCGCCCGTCAACGCTTCCGTGGTGTTGCCGAAAGAGAAAGCGGCGGCAACCACATAAGCTTGCTCGAATATCAGCATGTTGACGCCGAAATCGACCGTAAGCGCCGTCACGACGAACGCCCACCAAAGCGGTCGGGGACGAGTCGCGAGCGTCGCCAGGTAAAACCCGCTGGGCAGCCAGAACGGAACGAAGTGATAGGGCTTGGGGGAAATCCAGTCGCTGAGCAGCGCGAGACCCAAGAGACAGACGGTAAACCCGAGCAGCGATCGGATGGAGGGCAACCGACGAGAGAGTTCGCAATCTGACGAAAACCTTTCGCTTTGCATGCTTACAACCATAAGAGTGTCCATACGGTTCGACCAGTTCCATGGCGTTTCGCTCAGGCCAGGGTCGGTCAGACGCTCCCGTTCATCCTAAGGCTACCTTGCGCCTTACGCAATTCGCTCTTTGTTTGGCGGGGCCTAGAGGAAGCTCTGAATAGGTCCTCTCTCGCCGGGACAAACCCGTCCTGAGCTTGTCGAAGGGCCGTGCTTCGCACGTTGGCGTTCGCTCCCGGCGAACGGGTGCACGGGTAAGCGCCGCTTGCGGCTCCCAACGGGGACAGTGCGGCGTGATGGGGTTGGGTGAGGGCCTTTTGGATCCAACCGTCGCACTGTTCGCCTTTCCCACTGGAAACTTGATCAGAGCTCCCTAGAGTGAGCAAGGTCCGTAGTATGTTGGTCCGCAATCCCTCGCCGACAGCCGCTTGGCTCAACTGGCCCGTCGGAAATGGATTCCGGGCTTGCTCGCCGGAACGGGAAGCGTGGTAGAGACCGCCGTTCGAAAGGAGGGTATATTTTTCAGCGATTTTTCGACCTCGAGCTTGCCGGTATGATGATCCTAGAAACGGCGGTTGACCGCTTCGATGCACCGGAAAAGTAGGATGCGGTGAGCGAAGCGAACCGCCCTTCGACCAGGCTCAGGACAGGCCTTTCGACTCCGCTCAGGACAGGCTTGCCGGACGCGCCGACCGCCGCACACTCGAGCACGTCCAACTGCCGTTTCTAGCATGATGGCCCTGGCCGAATAACCGGAAAGATCGAGAGACAACGAACTTGGACAGGAGACCGAGATGGCGAAAGTCACGGTAAAAAAACTGACTGAATCCACTTTCGAGGTGACGGTGGAAGCGCGGACCACGACGACGCACACGGTCACCGTGGATCCGGACTATGCCTCCCGACTGACGGACGGCAAAGTGCCGACCGAGCGACTGGTCAGCCGTTCGTTCGATTTTCTGTTGGAGCGGGAGCCGAATACCAGTATTCTGCGCCGATTCGATCTCCCGGTCATCGGCCATTACTTCCCGGAATACGAGCGGGCGATCAAAAACATGCTGGCCTGATCCGATTTACTCCAAATCGCTTTCAATCAAGGCATTCATTTCTTGTCGGGTGGGCTAGGCCGCGAGGCCGCAACCCACCGAGTAACCTCGAAGCGGCAGGATACGCGGGACGCGTTCTGAGCCACATCCGCGAATGATGCGGTTCGCTTCGCTCACCACATCCTACGATCGATAACCTGTAGCCGGAGTAGGTCGGGAATCCCTTCCCGACGCCCTCTACCGCCTCACGTGACAGACGATTTCGTCGGCACAGGATTGCCGACCTTCAACTGGCTTTCGATAGTTCCGCTGCCTTGCCTGGTGGGTTACGGCGCGCGGAAACATCATGGGAACTTTGCAGACTCGGTGCGATGCGCGCCTAACCCACCTTACAGCCGCGATAATGTCGTAGGGTGGGGAAAGGCCGATAGACCGTGCCCACCGGAATTTGCTGGGCGCTGCCTCTACAGCGCCACGGTAACGGTCTTGACCTCGGTGTAGTTCTCCAGGGCATAACTGCCGAGTTCGCGGCCTATGCCCGACATCTTGAACCCGCCAAAAGGCGCGGCCGTGTCGAAGACGTCGTAGCAATTGATCCACACGGTGCCGGCTTTGAGCTCCGCCGCCAGGCGATGCGCCTTGTTGATGTCCTTGGTCCAGACCGCGGCCGCGAGCCCGTACACGGTACGGTTGCCTCGGGCGATGACCTCGTCCACGTCCTTGAACGGAATCATGGACAGTACCGGCCCGAAGATTTCCTCCCGCGCGATCTTCATGTCCTCGTCGACGTCGGCGAAAATCGTGGGTTCTATGAAATAGCCCTGGCTGCCGACGCGATTGCCGCCGGTGAGAAGTTTCGCGCCTTGTTCCTTGCCGGAGCGGATATAGTCCATGATCTTGTCGAACTGCGCCTGGCTGACCTGCGGCCCCTGGGTGGTTTTCGGATCGAACGGATCGCCCACGACCTGCTTGCGGCTCCGTTCGACCAGCTTTTGAGCGAAATCGTCGTAAACGTTCTTTTCCACGAAGAGACGGGAGCCGGCGCAGCAGCACTGGCCCTGATTGAAAAAGAGTCCCTGGAATGCGCCTTCGAGTGCCGCATCCAGATCGGAATCGGCGAATACGATGTTCGGGCTCTTTCCGCCGAGTTCCAGGGTGACGCGCTTCAAGTTCGAGCGTCCGGCAGCCTGCATGATCTGCTTGCCCACTTCGGTCGAGCCGGTGAAAGCCACCTTGTCGATGTCCATGTGCTCGGCAACCGCGGCTCCGGCGGTTTCGCCGAATCCCGGCACGATATTGATGACGCCTTCCGGAATGCCGGCTTCGAGAGCCAGTTCGCCCACCCGGAGCGCGGTCAGCGGCGTTTGCTCGGCCGGCTTGAGCACGATGGTGCAACCGGCCGCGAGCGCCGGCCCCCACTTCCAGGCCTGCATCAGCAGCGGAAAATTCCAGGGAATGATTTGGCCCACGACGCCGACCGGTTCATGGCGGGTGTAGGTGAAGAACGGTCCGTTGATCGGAATGGTCTTGCCCTCTATCTTGTCCGCCCAGCCTGCGTAGTAGCGGTAACACTCGATCGTCAGCGGCAGGTCGGCCGACTTGCTCTCGTTGATCGGTTTGCCGTTGTTGAGCGTTTCCAGCGCCGCCAATTCGTCGAAGTGTTTCTCGATCAAATCCGCCAGGCGATACAAGCAACGGCCCCGTTCGCGCGCGCTCATTTTCCGCCACGGGCCTTCCTCGAAAGCCTTGCGGGCGGCGCGAACGGCCCTGTCCACGTCCTCGCGATCGCCTTCCGCGACACGGGCGATCACCTCGCCGGTCGCCGGGTTGAAGGTTTCGAAGGTCTTTCCGCTCGCCGAACCGACCCACTTGCCGTCGATCAGCATCTTGGTTTGAGAGATTTTGATTTCGGATGGGTTGATCTGTTTGGGTTCCGCACTCATCTGTTGTGTTGCCTCGTCGGTTGAATTGGAACGGGTTCCGGTTCGCCCCTGATTTTGAACTGCAAGTGCGCCGTCGCCTGCGTCTACGGATTTGACCGACGGCGCCGCTCCAAAAATCCGCATCATCCGAATCCGGATGGCGCCCGCTTAGATTACACCGCCGGCCGAAAAAAACCCAAATCCGACCTCTACACGCGGCTTTCAATGACCGAAAACCGGGGCGCCGCCGATTTGTCGCGGCCGCTGGCGACAGGAGTAGGGGAGATGGCATTGCAGGATGCAGTGGGGAACGGACCGTCTTTCGACTGGATTCAGGACAGGTCCTTCGACCTGGCTCAGGACAGGCGCCGTTCGCGATTGGTGCGGCTGCTGTCGTCACCGCACCCTACCGGCCGGAACTAACGCGCGACGGCGGAAAGGTGCTCCCGTACTCCGAGACTGGGAACCTGCCGTTCCTCACACTGCGCTCAAAGGCGATTCTCGATGATCAAAAACCACGGCCTTCGAGCGGTCGCTTGCAAATGTCCGTTCTTGTCGAGTTTCAGAAGGTTCTTGGAAACGGAGTTTCTGACGTTTCCACCGATGGCTACCAGCGTCCGTCCGCGTCTTGCGACGACGATGTCGCAGTGAAGTTTGCTGTTCTCGATGGCTTCGATCGGAGGCAACTCGGCGAACTGGGGCATGGTCGACGACCCGCGGCTCGCGCAGATCAGGTCGCCGGGGCGCGGGCTATAGTCGCGTATGCTTCTCGGTACGAAGCTCGCTCCGGGCGCATCGGCGTTGCGGATGATGTGCGAAAGATAGATCCAGTGGGCTTCCGCTGGCGGAAACCGGTCGCTCGGAACGCCCGCGGTGGCCATGACCCAACTGACGAAAGCCGCCGACCACGGTTGTTCGCAATTTCGGCCGGTACGTTCCGGCATGCCGACCGTGCGCCAATACTGGTTGATCCGTTGAGCGTAAGGTGATTCGTCCTCCCAGAATCCGACCAGCGGGATGCTTTCCTTGTCGCCGTCGTAAACGACGGACTGCCTGCCGAAATAAAGCCATTCGCTGACCGCGAGGGCGAGAATTCTGTCCTTGAGGGGCGGAAGCACGAGACCGCCGGCGGAGGGCGTGCGCGCCGCAGCATTGTCCGCGGGTTTTCCGGGCAGCAGTCCGCAGGCGGATACCGAAAGAAAAACAAGAAGCAAAACGGGTTTCATAGTTGCCGATCTCGGTCGATTTTCGATAGGCTGGCGGGTGGGGAACTCTCTGCTCATTTCGGCCCGGTCTCCAATGATTTCGAGGCAAGCCGGGATAAGCCTGTCCTGAGCCGTGTCGAAGGGTCTGTCCCGAGCTAAGCCGAAAGGGCGTAGCCGTCCCCGCAAAGACGCTTATTCTCACGGATGTATGTCGCTTTCATCCAAGTTTCATCGATGTCGCCGGGGGGCGATAAGCGGAACTTTTGAAGTAGATAATAGGGGCGTGAATCAAACGCCGATTTCGTGATGGTAAAGGCAGTGTCAACGAATCGACCCAATGCTGCCGGCCCGGTGCTGCTCTATTTCCACGATCCCATGTGCAGTTGGTGTTGGGCGTTTAGGCCGGTATGGCAGCGCGTTAGGAGCGAATTGCCGGCCGGTGTCGAGGTCGAGCAGTTTCTGGGCGGCCTGGCGCCGGACAGTCCCGTGCCGATGCCGGTTGAGATGCGCGAAAAGATTCAGGGCATCTGGCGAACCATAGAGCGCTCGGTGCCGGGCACCCGGTTCAATTTCGATTTCTGGACGAAATGCGTCCCCAAGCGCTCCACCTACCCGGCCTGCCGCGCGGTGATAGCCGCGCGCCGGCAGGGCGCCGGCTTCGAGGAAGCCATGATCTTCGCCATTCAGCAGGCGTATTACCTGCAAGCGCGCAATCCCTCGAACGATTCGACTTTGATCGAACTGGCGGAAGAGATTGGGTTGGATAAGGAACGTTTCGCGGCGGATCTCCGGCATCCCGACACTCACGTAGAACTGCTCGAAGAAATCCGTTGCACGCGAACGTACGGGGTTCGCGGTTTCCCGACCCTATTGCTGGCGCTGTCGCATGAGCGCGGATGTTTGGAAATGCCCGTGGACTATCGCGATCCGGGGCGGATCCTAGCGGCGATCGGCGCGCGTTTGTAGCGTCGCCGCGCTGGGGTGGCGCGAGCGTTCTCGAGCGCGGGCAAAGTCGCAGTCGGGTGCGGATTTGCCGCTTCGCAGGCGTTTTCGCACATCGTTTTCCAGTTGCCGCCATCGTGCGCCGTTCAGCCATTTCTCGCACCAGTAAGCCAACTGCGCCGGGTTGGAATTCATGACCCCGTATTCCCGTTTGGCTTTGTCCGGTTCTTCCGTCGGCCACCAGGAAAGTGTATCGAATTGCTGCTGGATATGAGCCTTGACCGCTGCGTTCGTATCCGAATCGATTTGAAGATGTCCCATGGTCACAATAGGTCTCCTGAAATTGATTGCGAATCCACGGTTATCTGGTTGACGTTTTAATTGGGAGCCTATCTTGGTACGCGGTCGAAAATCCTTCGACAAGTCCAAGACCCGCCTTTCGACGGGGCCAGGACGAAAGGCCGGCTGAGATGGGATTGTATAGACCTGATTCAAAAACAAAATCTATTTCGAGTTCGATATCCGGACAAGGGAGTCGTTCATGAAAGCCATGCAATACATGGGCTACGGCGATCCTTCGAAAATTCGTCTGGCCGACGTGCCCACGCCGAAACCGGCACCCGATCAACTGCTCGTCAAGGTGGCCGCGAGTTCTGTCAATCCAATCGACTGGAAGCTGCATAACGGCAGTTTGCGCTTTCTCGTTCCGGTCCGGTTTCCATCCATACCCGGCATGGACCTCGCCGGCGAAGTGGCGGAGGTCGGCGAGAAGGCCACGCGTTTTCGGCCCGGCGACCGGGTGATGGCGTGTTTGAGCTCACGGCGTTTCGGATCGGCGGCCGAGTTCGCCGCGGTGGACGAACGCCTAGCCGCCTTGGTGCCGAAGACGATGAACGATCATGAAGCCGCGGCCTTGCCCCTGGCTGGGCAGACCGCACTTAAGGCCCTGCGTGATCTCGGCGGCCTGAAAGAGGACGACAGAGTGCTGATCGTTGGTGCTTCCGGCGGCGTCGGGCACTATGCCGTGCAAATCGCCAAGGCGTTCGGGGCGAACGTCTCCGCGGTTTGTAGCGGCGCCAATATGTCCTGGGTACGTGAACTCGGGGCCGACGAGACCATCGACTATACTCGGACGACCGAGTTCGGTCCTTGGGCCTCTTTCGATCTGATCTTCGATACCGTGGTTTCCGAACCTTTCGGGCGTTATCAAGGTTTACAGAAACCGGACGGCATCTATGTATCCACTCTGCCCACGATCGGTCTGATGGGTCGCTCAGTATTATTCCGGCTTCTTTCGAAGAAGAGGATCAAGACCGTTATGCTCAAGTCTAATGGAGAAGATTTGGCGTTCTTGAGCGCCCTGGCGGAGCAGGGGCGGCTGCGTTCCGTGATCGATACCGTGTTCCCGCTATCCCAACTGGACCTTGCGCATCGTCGGAGTCAATCGGGGCATGCAAGAGGAAAGATCGTCATTGACATTCACGGCACACCGTCTAGTCCGACTTAGAGCCTATCCCGATAGGCCGTTCGCCCTGAGCTTGTCGAAGGGTTTCTCAAGCCTATTGGGATAGGCTGTTAAAGCCGCTTCCGCTAGGGCTTAGAGCGAACGGCCTACGGAGATAGACTTCCAAGGAGTCGGAAACTGACGGACCGGCCCGCCGGGAATCATCGGAACGACCATATCGACCTTTTCAATCGTTTTGGCTACAGACCTATGCGCATCGACTCAGACGGCAACATGGAATTGACGGCGGAAGAAAACCAAGACCTCATGGATCGACTGGACATACCCGAGAGCGAGTACGACGACCCGCCCGTTGAAATCGAAGGTGTCGGATTGGAGAACGACGTCGCTACCTTCAAGGCCACGAACACGAAAACGGGAAAGTCGGTTCGGATGGTATTCGACTTGATGGGCGAGGGAGAAGAAGACGAGGAAGATGACTACTAGTTTTTTCATCCTGCCACGCCTGTGGATCGCGGCACCCGCGGCCATGGCGACATAGAGTGGCTGCGCTCCACGCCTTTCGCCCCAATCCGACGGGTCATGCGTTGACCGTACCCCGCCAAAGGCGGCCCGCCCGAACCTGCATACCCATGGGGGTTAATTTCATTTCTCAATCAAAAGGAAAACGTTGTAGGCCGCAATAAGCCCTTCGACTTCGCTCAGGACAGGCCCTTCGACGTTGCTCAGGACAGGCTTATCCCGGCCTACCATTAAAGCAATTTTTTTGTTCGAAAAATGGAATAAGGCATGTATGGCCACGAACCGTGCCGTGACCGCCGGGCTCTCCGCGCGCCTTAACCCCCTGAGTCTGCGACCGCGGGTGGCGGGTTACGGCGCACGCAAAGCGCAGTGGTCGATCGCTTGCTTGTATTGGCGTGCGCTCAACCCGCCATCGGTGGGTTTCGCTTCGCTCTACCCGTCCCACGAAATCCGGTTTCGGTAAGCCGTCGAAACGGCAGGCGGGGCTCGGTTCGTGAACCTATCCAAACGCCAAAATCTTTTCTTCGATCGCTCGCCGGGAGATGCCGTGCCGGTCCAGAAGTTCTTCAGGCGTTCCCGAGCGGGGCTCTTTGCTTACCGCGAGACGATGCACGGGCACCGTGGAATTGAGGGCCGCCGCGACCGCATCGCCTAACCCGCCGTCGCGCCAGTGGTCCTCGACGACCACGATGCCTTGCGTTTCACGCGCCGCCTGTTCCAGGGTGGCCACGTCCAATGGTTTGACGGAGTAAGCGTCGATGACGCGCACCGAGATGCCTCGCCGCTTCAGGCTGTCCTGGGCGGCGAGCGCCTCGTGCACCGTGATGCCGGCCGCGACCACCGTGAAGCGGTCGTTCCCGCTGGAACGGAGTACTTTGCTTCCGCCGATCGGAAAGTCCTCGGCCGCGGAGTAGATGACCGGGGTTGAAGGGCGGGTAGTGCGGAGATAGACGATGCCCGGCGTCTTCACCGCCTGTTCGGTCAGGCGTTCGGCGCTGACCGCGTCGCACGGGTACAGCACGGTGCTGCCGGCCAGGGCGCGGAACATGGCCAGATCTTCCAGTCCCATCTGCGAAGGGCCGTCCTCGCCGATGGACACGCCGGCGTGGCTGCCGCAGAAAACGAGGCGCGGAGGACGGCTGTGGCCCGCCATGCGGATGAAGTCGTAAGCACGCGCGAGAAAGCAGGCAAAACTGGCGGCGATCGGAATCTTGCCGGACACGGCCAGCCCGAGCGCGGTTCCGACCAGGTTCTGCTCGGCGATATAGCTTTGGAAGAAACGCTTCGGATAGCCCCGGGCGAAAAATTCGGTGTAGGTCGAATTGCTCACGTCGCCGTCGAGCACCACGAGATCCGGCACCGATTCCCCGAGTTTCTCGAGTGCGATCCCGAACCCTTTGCGCGTGGCGACCTTTTCGCCCGGCCGGTAGTCGGGCTTGAGAGGCGGCGTGGGTTCGGGTTCGGATTCGGAGTGGCGGATCTGGCCGACTCGGCGCGGTTCGACCGTCATGTGCACGCCCGTTTCGCCGAGTTCCCTGAGCGCCTTCTCCATCGCCTCCCGGTCGAGCGCCTTGCCGTGCCAGCCGCGAACGCCTTCCAAGAAGGAAACGCCGCGGCCCTTTTCGGTTTTGGCGATGATCGCCGTCGGACCGCCTTTCCGGGCTCGATACAAGGCGTCGAGTATCGCTTCCATGTCATGGCCGTCGATTTCTATGGTCGACCATCCGAAGGACTGAAAGCGGCGAGCGAAGACCTCGGTGCGGTGGCCGTAAGGCGTGGGTCCGGTCTGGCCCAAGCCGTTGACGTCGACGATCGCGACCAGCCCCGACAGCTTGTTGAGAGATGCGAACTGCGCCGCTTCCCACACCGAGCCTTCGGAGCATTCGCCGTCTCCCAGCAAACAATAGACCCGGCCCGGGATGCCGTCCAGGCGATTGGCCAGCGCGATCCCGTTGGCCGCGGCCAGGCCCAGGCCGAGGGAACCGGTCGCGACTTTGACCCAAGGGTTGGTCGGCGTCGGATGTCCCTCGAAAGTGCTGCCGAGCTTGCGCAGCGAAGTCAAACTCTCGCGACTGGCGCCGGACTGGTGGAGGGCCGCCCACAAGATCGGCGCCGCGTGGCCCTTGGACAGAACGAAGGCGTCTACGTCGCGGGCGCTCGGGTCGCTTGGGTCCCAGCGCATTTCATGGAAGAACAGGGCGGCGACCAGGTCGGCGCAGGACAGGCTCGAAGTCGGGTGCCCCGATCCGGCCTCGGTCGTCATAGTGATCACGTCGCGGCGGAGTTCCCGCGCCACTTTCTTTAAGAGGTCGGCGCTGCGGCGGTTCGAATAGTTCTGGCATTTGTCCGCCAGGCTGGCCATCAGGGCGTCGTACGGTTCGATGAATTTCTGAACGCCTTCGTTTTCGAGCTGGGCGGTGACGAGACCGAAATCGATGCCGAGTTTGGCAAGGCCGTCCATCACGGCGTTCGCCTCGTCCAATCCTTCTTCGATCGTATCGCGTACCGTACCGTGGTCGGCGAAGGCGTCGATGGTCTGTTCCGGCATGGTGTTCACCGTGTTGGGCCCGATCAGCGGCTCTACGTACATGACGTCCGAGTAGGCCGGATTTTTCGTGCTGGTGCTCGCCCAGAGCATGCGCTGTACACGCGCGCCCTTTTCCTCCAGAGCCTTCCAGCGATCGCTCGCGATGATCCGCTTGAAGCGCTGATAAGCCAGCTTGGCGTTGGCGATCGCCGTTTTTCCCAGCAAGGCTTTCGGGTCCGGCTCGGGACTACGGCTAACCTCGGAGGTGATCCGATGGCGTAGGAGTTCGTCGGTCAACACATCGATCCGGCTCAGGAAAAAGCTGGCCACCGACGCGACCTGATCGACGGGAAGGCCGGCGTCGCGCCGCCGTTCCAGCGCTCGGCGATAAGCTTCGGCGACGGCTTCGTAGCGTTCAACCGAGAAGAGCAGGGTGATATTGACGTTGATGCCCTGGAAGAGAAGTTCCTCGATGGCCGGCAGGCCGGCCAAGGTGCCCGGAATCTTGATCAACAGATTGGGTCGGTCGACCAGGCGGAACAAGTGCCGCGCCTGATCGATCGATGCCTCGGTGCAATGGGCGAGGTGCGGCGACACTTCAAGGCTGACATAGCCGTCGAGGCCGGAAGTGTCGTCGTAAACGGGGCGCAGGATGTCGCAGGCATTTCGGACGTCGGTGGTTACCAGTGCTTCGTAGATCTCGCGCACGTCGGGGCACGGACGGCCGCCTCCCACGAGATTTTCGATCTGCTCGTCGTAGTCCTTGGTCCCGGTGATGGCTTTCTGGAAGATCTGCGGGTTCGATGTCACTCCGCGTAGGCCTTCGCGGCGTACGCGGCATTCGAGTTCGCCACTGGTGATCATGCGTCGGGTGAGATTGTCGATCCAATAGCTTTGCCCGTGCTCGATCAATTTCAATAGAGCGTTCATGGTGTTCTCCGTCCTGTCGGGATTACGGCGCTGGATACCGTCGGGCGAGGTCGAAGTCCTATCCGAGGCGAGGTAGGAGGGCTTTTCGCGGCCTATGAAAGGTCAGCTGTCGTTGCAACGGTTGTCGGAAAAGATTCCCGATCTAGCTGAGGTAGACCCGCAATCCCTCGCCGACGAAGCCCCTCCTCAAAGTCTCCCCTTCAAGCTCTTCGGTTCGATAGGGCCGGGTTCGGCAATGAGTTCCCGTGCCAAATCGACCCGTTCCCACACATTCCATAACAGCACGCCTCTGACCCGGCCGTCCCTAAGGTAATAGACGACGCCTTTTCGGTTCGGCTCCGACCAATCGGCCACAGTTTCGAGCCGAGAATCCGTTTCTCCGACCGCTTCATATCCGAGATCGAACAGGTCGGAGTAAAAAAACGGCAGGTGATGGTAGGGAACGCTTTCTCCGGCCATGTTTCGGCCGGCCTGTCTGCCCATGGTATTGGCATTGTCCTCATGTTCGACTCGCAAACGCCTGCCCAGGGCGGGATTGAAGAAATTGGCGACGTCCCCGGCCGCATACACGTCCGGCACGCCGGCTTGCAGGACTTCGTTCGTCACGATGCCGTTTTCCACCGGAAGTCCCGCGCCTTTCGCGAGTTCGATGTTGGGCACGATACCGATGCCGGCCACGGCGGCGTCCACGGCGATCGTCCGTTCATCGGTGGTCTTCCCGTCGCGTACGGTCAAGATCAACTGAGCGCCCTCCCTTCGGATGTCGGTGACCTGTTGTCCGGGCAGCACCTCGACGCCCTGCTCGCGGTAATAGTCATTCAGGAACAGGCTGAGATCGGGCGGGAACAGCCGCGCCCCTATCCCTTCTTCGGGAAAGGCCATGACTACTTCCTTGCCGTTCATCGCCAAGGCGGCCGCGATTTCGGAGCCGATGAACCCGCCGCCGATGACGGCGAAGCGCTGTTTTTCCTCGCTCAGGGCGCGAAGACGCTGATAGTCGTCCAGGGTCCGAAAATAGACGATATCGTCGCCGCCGAACGGCAAGCGGCGAGGCGTTCCGCCGGTCGCCAGCAGCAATTTGTCGAAGGTGTAGGACGTGCCTTGATCGTCGTCGACGCGCTTGGCGGCGAGATCCAGCGTGTTGGCGGTCCGGCCGAGGTGCAGGCCGACATTCCGTTCCGCGGTCTTACGCCAGATGCGTTCGACTGGTTTTCCTCTCCAGAGTCCTTTGGAGAGGGGCGGGCGGTTGTAAGGCGGGTGGGTCTCCGCGCCGATCAAGCCCACCGAACCGTCGGTGTCGATCTCGCGTATGCCCCGAATCGCGGCATCGGCCGTCATTCCGCCGCCGATGATGAGATAGTTGTAGTGCGGCATATCGTTTATCTCCGTCGGCGCCCGACCCCGCCGGCGTTTCGGAGCCAAGCGCCTTAAGTTTATGGGACGCTAGGCCAAACTCGCTCGGAGTTCGATTTCGGCGCCGGTGAGAAGTCGGGAAACCGGGCAATTCCGTTTCGCGTCGTCGGCGAAGGTGTGAAAAGTCGCCGCGTAGATTCCGGAGACGTCTCCCTCGGTATCCAACTCGATTCCGGTGATCTTGAATCCTTCGCCCACTTTTTCGAGGCGGACCTTGGCGGTCGTCGCGATGCGCTTGGGCGTGTGTCCGGATTGCGACAATGCGTGCGCGAGCGCCATGGAAAAGCATCCGGCATGCGCCGCGCCGATTGGTTCCTCGGGATTGGTGCCTTGCCCCTCTTCAAACCGGGACGAAAAAGAATAATTCCCGGCAAAGGCGCCGCTGCCCAATCGCATGTTTCCTTTTCCTTGAGCGAGGTCGCCCTCCCACTCGACCGATGCGCTTCTTCGTATCGCCATGATCCGTTCCTCCAGGCTTGGTCTATGATGTGAGACTCTTCTCCGGGAAGAGAGTTGCACGTTCGTTTTTCCGTGTCGCTCCGAGAACGGACTATCATAAAGAACGCTCTCGAACCGCGACGCCATTCCGAACGAAAATAAGAGTATGAGTGAGATCCAGCCAAACGCCGATGATGACGCGCTCGACAAAACCAGGGTCATGCCGTCGTCCGCTGCCGCCCGTTCGCGACCAGCCGAGAATGACGACGAGAAGACGCGCCTCGCGGCCTTTGTCCCCGGCGTGCCGGAAGCTCCACCTTCGATTGCGGCCGATGCGGCCAGCGACGATATCGACTCGACACGGCGGAATCCCGATACGAGCCTCGGCGCCACGTTGCCGGTCGAACCCCTGCCGTCGGCAAGGCCCTTGCAGGTCGGCGACGTCCTTAAGGAACGATTCGTCCTGGAACAGGTGCTGGGCGAAGGCGGTATGGGTGTGGTTTTCAAGGCGTTGGACTTGCGCAAGCGGGAAGCCAAGGACAAGGACCCTTACGTGGCTCTGAAAGTGCTCAACCCGGAATTCCAGCAAAATCCGGTTTCCCTGATCGCGCTCCAGAGGGAGACCAAACGGGCGCAGACGCTTTCCCACCCGAACATCATCAATGTGCACGATTTCGACAGGGACGGCCGACACGTCTTCATGTCGATGGAATATCTCGAAGGCCGGCCTCTCAACCAGGTGATCCGTGAGCTTCCCGAGGGTGGCATGGCGTTCAAGAAGGCCTGGCCCATCATCCAGGGCATGGCGGAAGCGCTGGCCTACGCCCACAGGAAACACATCGTCCATTCGGATTTCAAGCCGGGCAATGTGTTCGTCGACAAAAACGGCGAGGTCAAGGTGCTCGACTTCGGCATCGCCTGCGCGGCGGGCCGGGCGGACAAGAAGGGCGGCGACGCGACCATGTTCAACGCCCGCGAGCTGGGCGCTTTAACGCCGGCTTACGCCAGTTACGAGATGCTCAGGGGAGAAGAGCCGGACCCGCGCGACGACATTTACGCCATGGCGTGCGTCACGTACGAGCTTCTGGCGGGGAAACATCCGTATGCGAAAGTGTCGGCGGACGTCGCGGTCGAGCTGAAATTGCAGCCCAAGCCCATCCCCGGTTTGAACGGCAGACAATGGAGAGGACTCAAGAGAGCCCTCGCCCTCAAGCGCGAGGACCGAACCCCGACTGCCGAGGAATTCATCGGCGAACTGCAAAAACGGTCGCCGCTCTTCTACGGAACTTGGGCCGCGGCTACGATCGCGGTCATCGCCGTCGGCGGCAATGTTTACATGGGGCTGTACGAAGTGAAGGAGCCGCCCAGGGTGCCGACCGCACTCACCGCCGAGCAGCGGGCGAAAGTCGCGGATTTGCTGGAATTGGCGGACATCCACTTCGAGGTCGGTTATCTGACCGCCCCGACCGGCGCCAACGCGCTGTGGGCCTACCGGGAGGCGCTCAAGATCGATCCCTATAACGAAAGGGCGGCCAACGGCATACATAAGATCGCGGATGCCCTGGAACTGGAGGCATGGAAAGCGTTCGAGCAGGGCGATCGCGTCGACAGCCTGAAAAAAGTGCTGGAAGGGCTGGAGGCCATGCCGAATCACGACGGTCTACGCAAGCTCAAGGCCAAGCTTGAGCGTTGAGTCCCGGACGAGATCGTCGAAATTCCGGATCCGGTACGAACGGTTGCGTATTTCCGGATAGAACCAACGACCCTACGATCGAACCATCGGATACGGACATTTGGAGCCCATCCCAGTAAACTCGAAGGGTTTAGGGCGAATAGTCTATGCTCCACTGCCGAACCGTCATCGGCTTTCACTGCACTCATCGACGGCGCCGATCCTAAAGAGGTCCGTGGTGAGCACTCTCGCATGGATAGGCTCTCAGCGAACGGTGCGGTCTGGCGGTGAGGGCGAAAAGGGGTGATGCGTCGTGGTGGTCTGGTTACCTAGGTACGTCACCCGGCTCTGAGTGCCACGGATTCCCACCCGAGGCTGCCATGGCACGACACCGTGTTGGGCGCCGAAATCAATTTTCTTCCCTGCTCGCTACATTCGGTGTCCCTGCAATAGCACATCGATTTCAGGCTTTGAGTGGACCGCCTGGAATGTCGAGCCTTGGATTTTATTCGGTCTTGCGCTTTCGGCCGGGCTGTTCACGGCCGGTTTGCGGCGGCTGTGGCCTAAAGTTGGCGCAGGCCGGCGAATGCTCGTCCAAAAATCGCTGGTTTATGCCGCGGGATGGCTGTTCGTCGCCGTGGCGCTGGTTTCGCCTTTCGACTGGCTTTCCGACGTGCCGTTGTCGGCACACAGGGTTCAGCACGAGATCCTGATACCGCTCGCCGCGCCGCTGCTGGTACTGAGCCGTCCGATCGCCGCCTAGGCAATACACGGCATCGTCATCTGGGTCTGGCACGCGCCGGTCTTGTTTCAGGCGGCAATGAACGATGAACGCGTGCAAACCCTTCAACACCTGAGCTTTTCGTCTCCGCGCTGGTGTTCTGGTAGGCGATCATCCGCGGCCGCGAAGGGGCGAGAGGGTATGGCGTTGGGATGTTGTACCTGTTCTCAACGACAGTCCACCCTAGCCTGCCCGGAGCGCTACTGACCCTCACCCGACAGCCGTGGTATCCGGCTTACGGCGGCTCGGCGGCGGCCGGACTGAGCGCTCGAGGACCACCAGTTCGCGGGACTCATCATGTGGATTCCGGCCTGCGCGATCGATCGGCTCATCGCCCTCGGGATGCTCGCCGCCTGGCTGGAAGCGGTCGGAAAAAGCGCGGGCGGCGCGGCGGGGTACGGCGGGAGCCCGCTGCCGAGAAGATAAGAGCCTATCCCAATAGGCATAAGAAACCCTTCGACAAGCCTGTCCTGAGCCAAGTCGAAGGGCTCAGGGCGAACGCCCTATTGGGATCGGCTCTAAGTCTTCATCGTTCCCTCGGAACGATGAAGACTTGTTTTCGGCCACGGCCAAAAAAACCTTTGCTTGGCGTTTCCGCCGTACGCTGGGTAGAGTGAAGCGAAACCCATCGATGGCGGGATCGCAGTGGTTTTCGTGTTGTGCCTCCTCGGAGTGTGCGGGGCCGGGCTGGGATCCGAAGCCACCGCCCTGACCGGCGTCAATCCAGAGCGGGGTACGGGTGTCATCCACGCCTACGGCGGCCCGGCCTGCCTCACCATTCTCGGCGTGTATGGCGCGGATGCCAAGTGGGTTTTCCTCTCGGGAGAATCGCCAAGCAGGTCGCCATTGCGGGCGTTTTGCCGAACAACCCCTGAAAACATGATCCGGTGGTTACAAATCCTGAGCATGTCGAAGGTTTCTGGGATCCGCTGCGGCAGGCACCAAGCGCCTTTTGGAAGAATAAGGCTAGATGACCGGAATCGAAGCGAGCGTCAGCGTATGGTTCCGAATCCGTCGGTTCTTTGCGAAACTTGTGTTACCCAAGGGCGACTAAGAGAACATCCTATGACGTTCCTCTGCTCAGCCCGCTAACCTTCATTTCATCGGACGCCATCATGTTAAATTTTTTAGGTCTGGAATCCACCGGACACTTCATGCGGCCTGCCGTGCACGGGGCCGGCGACGGGAACGGCGGCGGATTTCTCGTGCTTGTCGAGAGCGCGCTGGACGCCGTCTCCCGCGCGCTGGAATCGGGGACTTCCGGTAACCCTTTGGCCGGCGTCGAGGCGCTGGGAACGAATTGGCACCCGCTGGTCGTGCATTTTCCGATCGCATTTTTGACCGGCTTTTTTCTGCTCGAACTCATAGGTGTGGTGCTGAGGCGGCCGGGCATCCGGACAGCGGCGAGCTGGATGCTCTATTTGGGCGCTTTGAGCGCCATCACGGCTGCCGTCGCTGGGTTGATCGCGGCGGACACCGTCCCGCACGGCAGTGCCGTGCACGACATCATGGAATGGCACGAACGTGTGGGATTGACCATAGCCGGACTGTCCTCGGCCTTAGCCGTCTGGCGCCTCTTTGGCCGGGAACGGCTCTCGGCGATGGCCGAGGCCCTGCATCTGTTTCTGGGAGCGATCGTCGTGGCCGCCATCGTTCTTGCGGCGGACCTGGGCGGGTTGATGGTCTATCAACACGGCGTCGGCGTAAAAAGCCTGCAGCTGGCCGACGATCACCATCGTCACGACGGCCACGAGCATTCTCGGGCGGATTCCGACGGAGCTTCGGATGCGCACCATGCGATGCAAGGTACCGAAGCCGCCGACTCCGGCGAGTCTGACGGCTCCGCCGACGAACCGCATGCCCACGGTCCCCTGGACGCCGCCGACGTACCTCATGCGCACGCTACTGAGGCTCCTGGCGACCAAGCCAAACCTCATTCCCATGAGGCTCCAGGCGCCAAAGCCAAGCCCCATTCCCACCGGGTTATGGGTGCCCGCAGCGAGCCTCGCGCCAAACCTTAATCGCGGGCGTCGCCACGGTTCGAGTTTCCCTCCAGCTGTGGAATCGCGGATCAAGGAACGCCCCGGGGTAACCGGGATCAGTTTTCCTTCGGCTTTCCGAAAAGCCTCCGCCAGGTAAGCGCCGGCCGACGCGAAGCCGGGAAAACCGACCGGATGAAGGTAAAGCACCCTGGGAGCTAGTACAGATCTGCGCATACCGGGCGCACCGACCGAAATGATGCCTAGCGGCACGCATGGCATTATTCCACGATGAGGTCTTCGGCTCGGAGGTTGCCGATAACCACCGTGACTTTGTCACCTGCCCCGATCTGGCGCTCGGGATTTGCGAACAAGGCGAAGTGGGTTCGCTGCTCGATGGGAGTCGTACTGGCTTGGCGCAGAACCCCGACGGTCGGCGGGCTAGGCAGCAAAACCCGGCTGCCGGTCTTCTGATCCACCACGTAAGGCCGGGCTTTTCGGTCGGCAAGCGGGGCGCCCTTTTCGGCATCGACGATGCGGCAACGGGAGTCGGGCATATATGCGGCTGCCGAGAGCTTGATGCCCGAGAGCCGAATTCCCGACTGTTTTTCTGTCGCGCTTTTGCGAGAAGCGCCGGCGCAGCGATCCATCGCTCGGCGTCCCGGCTTGGCGTGGTCGCTAGCGTATTAAAAGGAGGATGGACGTAAACTCGGGCGGATACTGTATACGGAGTCTCGCCGACACTGAAATCTCCGCCGACGGTCGGATGTCGATACGTAACCGAGCGACCCTTGCGGAAAGACCATCACGACCGGAGGGGCGAATCGCGCAACGCTTCGTGAACGGCGCAGGGACAACGGCCAGTCATCGATTAATCTGACGGCAAAGCTTCGGAATCCGGCAGGTGTGACCGGATCAATCGTGAAATTTCGGTGCCGCTGGCCGCGTCTTTGGCCAGGAAATAATCGGCGCCGCTGGCTGCGGCGGCCTCGCGATACTCGACGGCATCATAGCTGGTCAGAATGACGATGACGGGGGAGTAGATGTCCTTGATCTTGCGCGTCAGCACCAGCCCGTTTTCACCGGGCAGCTTGATATCCATGAAAATGAGATCTGGACGAATGTCACCGATGAGTCTCATCGCCACAGCGCCGTTTTCGGCTTCCGCGACGCCGAGCCGGGGGAACTGGTTGCTCAAAAACGCTTTGAGAGAACACCGAAAAGAGGCGTTGTCATCGACGATCAATAGATTGTGCACAACCTTGGATTCCCTAGGTAAAGGCGGAGAGCGTCCATTCCCTTGCATATCGACGAGGCAATTAATCGCCTCGTCGATATGCCGCTTATCCGCTTAACGGACCGTACACCCTGGTGTTGGTTCAGGCACTAAGGATTTTTGCTTATTTGGTCCTAGCCCCAAGCCGTAGAAGATCAGCAAAAACAAAGTAGCGTTTTGCCATGGAAGAAAAAAAACGAGTTTGCATTGCCGAGGATCACACGATTTTGAGGGAAGGTTTGCGGGTGCTTTTGTCGCAAGACCCAGAGCTTGAGGTCGTCGGTGAGGTCCATGATGGTCTCGAGCTTATTCGACGGTGTCGTGAAGTCAAAGCAGATCTTATCTTACTGGACCTTTCCATGCCCAAGCTGGGAGGCTTGGAAGCCATTCTGGAAATCAAGAAGCGGGTGCCGCAATCGAAAATCTTGGTGCTGACCATCCACGATGGTGAGGAATATATCCTTGCGGCGCTGAGATCGGGTGCGGGCGGCTATGTCTTGAAGGACGCCACTCAAGCGGAATTGCGCATCGCCATTCATAGTGTCCTGATGGGAAAAACCTATTTAAGCCCTGGTATCTCGGAAAAAATCATAAAAGGATATCTGCAAGGCAAAACCTGGGAAGAACCTCGATCAACCTGGAATAGCCTGACACGCCGGGAGCGGGAGCTTTTGAAGCTGATCGGCGAAGGTCACAAGAACAAAGAAATCGCCCAGTACCTGCACATCAGTGTGAAGACCGTAGAGACGCATCGCGCGAATTTGATGAAAAAGCTGGATCTTCATAGTGCGGCGGCGTTGACGGCTTATGCGATAGAGAAAGGGCTGGTTTTGCGATAGAAGCGCGCTTTTGTGTATTGGGGCTTGATTGCAGTTCCGTTTAATGAATGCGGTGTGTCTCCGAGCCTTCACATCGCCACCTGGGATCGGATCCGTTCGGAGGCGCGCCAAGGCATTGCTGAATTTTCCCGCATGGCGCACCCGAGCATCGCCGGCTGGAACCGGAAGCGCCCAAAGGGACACGCAAAGGATCGCCTCCGGCGCAAGCCGGCGACGCGCAGGATCAGCGCGCCATACGGGTGCCCGCCGATTCGCACCTTCCCTGGTGCGAACCCTGCGCGCTCTCTGCGTACAAATGTGTTCCCGGCACATTCGTCTTCGGGCAAGCAAAGACAAGCTCGCCGGGAGCGGAATGGTTCCAACAACGTTCGCCCGAAGGGCGACGTCCAGGAGAGGACGTTGCCACCGGACAGCCGAAGGCTGGCCCCAAGGGCTTGCCTTGGCGCTCCCGAGGCAAGCGGATATCCAGGGAAGGACACCCAGGACTTGTGGGCGCAACCTCACAAGGGGTTTACAAAAGTCACTCGCCCGTGGGGCGAGACCCGCGCTTCAAATTCGCTTGCCGCCGAAGGCAGCTTCCTTTTCGAGCGTACAGTAGAGATGAAAACGCTCTAAACAGCCCTACAGAGACAAAAAATGCTCTACCTGGCCCATAGTACGCGAATGGTCGTTCCGATACCGGGAGCGGAACCGATGAAAAAGGATCCGCCCAGACCCTCGCTTCGCTGGCGCATGCTTGCTAGGCCGAGACCGCATTGTCGTATAGCTCTTTCCAGCGCTTGGCTCACCACGAATCCACAACCGTTGTCGGTGACGGTCAATTCGATTCCAGAGTCGGTTTTATTTAAACGAAGGCTAACGTGATCGGCCTTGGCATGCTTTGCGACATTGTTCAGCGCTTCCTGAACGATCCGGTAGATCGCGGTTTTCAACTCGACGGGCACGTCGTTTTCCTGAATATTGAGTTGCTTATCGATCGCGATATTGACGTAGACATCCTGAAACGTACGGCAGAACCAGCTCAAAGTCGCAAGAAGACCCAAGTCGTCGAGAATCGCCGGCCTCAAGTCCATCGAAATGCGCCTTACCTCGGAAATGGCCTCTTGGATCAGGGGGAGAACGGCTTGTAAGGACTTCTGGCTGGATGCGATCTGGTTGTCTTCAAGCAGAGCGTTGATGTTTTCCAGGCTGAATTTGATCGCGCTCAGGTACTGTCCCACGGTGTCGTGAAGTTCCGAAGCGATCCGTTTGCGTTCTTGTTCTTGAGCGCTGAGAAGCTTCGCGGACAGCAATCGGAGTTCGCGTTTCGACTGCCAGACGACTCCTTTCAGCCGTTTCTTCGGGGTAAGGTCGACGACATTCCCGAGTATGGCGGCCGATCCGTTATACGCGATCAAGACTTCGCTCTGCTTGATCCAGATAATCTCGCCGTTTTTCCGGACGCCTCTGGCTTTGGGCACTGGTGAAGCGACGGGCCATTTTTGCTGGTGTTCGATCATGCCCTTTTGAGATGACCGATGATCGGATTGAAATAGTTTCCCGGGTGACATGCCGATCAGTTCATCTCTCGGATAACCGAGCATTCTGGCCAGCTTGTCGTTGGCATAGACGATCTTTTCATCCTGGACGATGTAGATGCCGATGAGCAAACAGCCCTCGAAGATATACTTGATCGCCGCGTGCGGCGATTGTTCCGCGGTCTTGCGGACATCGGCCACGTTCCGAGCCCGTTTTACGGCGCTGAAAGTCTGCTGATGGGCGTAGGGGACTGGGGAGCCGGCGTGTTGTACCAAGAGTTCGTGGTGTACGGTTTCAACCATTCGGCGAAACGGCGCGGCAGTTTTTTTCTTTTCGGCCATCCTTGCTCTCCGCTTGTTTGCATAAGTCCATAAGCCATTCCGGCTAAAAGGGATTCGATATTTCACCGATTGCGCGCATTCCCGCGCATCCCGCAGTTTCGTAGCCGTATACCCTAATCTTTGGGCAAATGCCCCTAGCGCAATATGAACGAACGTCGCGAGCGCCTAAGAATAGGCGCACAACGTGTTTCCCCGAATTGGGGAGGGGCACTAGCCGAAAAGTTCAAAGAAGGTGGATTGCCACGCGAAATAGGGTTAACCCCTGCCAAAAAATCAGGTAAACAACCCAAGACATTATTTCCCGCAAGAAATTAACATACAGCCGCCTACAGGTATAGAGCATTTTCATGCCTACTGTACGGACACTCGCGAGTAGGTCGGGGATTCCTTCCCGACGGTGTCGTTGGGCCAACGGCTTTGTCGGCGAAGGATTGCCGACCTACGAAAGCTTGCGTCGATTACCCTGGCCGAAAGCGCCGAACGACTCCTGCTAGGCCTGTTTTCCCGTACGAGCGAGATGAAAACGCTCTAGTTATACCTGCATGGATTACGGGAAGCGACTGCCTGGCTCGCGGTGAGGCAGCGTTCCCACATCATTGCTGAGAACACGGAGGGTGAAATGAAGATGTATCCGGGACGACATTTTCGACATCGAGAGTCCGGACGATCGGTGTCAATAGCGATCGCGCTCCTCGGGCTCGGGGTTTGGCTGCCATGTAACGAAAGCCGCGCCGCTCCGGCGTGCGCGGGTACAGTGACCGCAAACGTCGTAGCGCTGGACCAGGCGTTTTTCTACAACCGGCTCGGCGCGGTCAATCCTGCCGGCATGATTTTCGCTCTGAAAGAAGACGTCGTGCCGAAGACCGGCACGGACTTAAGCCCCGGCAATGTACAACTGCGCGAAGGAAAGCGGCCGCGGCCGCTCGTGCTCCGCGTAAACGCGGGTGATTGTCTGAAGATCCATTTCACCAACCTCCTCGCAAATGCTAAGGCGGACGCGGCACAGCCAGCCACGCGAACCGCCTCGGTTCACGTGATGGGCATGCAGCTGGTCGACAGTATCGCGTCCGATGGTTCATTCGTCGGCAACAACGAGAACAGCGTGGCTGCGCCCGGCCAAAGCCGGACATATACCTTGTTCGCCGAGCACCAGGGCACTTTTCTGCTTTACAGCACCGGTGCCACAACCGGCGGCGAAGGCGACGGCGGCTCGCTGGCGGCAGGACTCTTCGGCTCTGTCAATGTGGAACCGCCGGGTTCCGAATGGTACCGCAGCCAGGTGACGGCGGACGATCTGCGCCTCGCCACTCAAAAAGACGGCGACGGCAATCCGATCATGACGCCGGGAGGCCAGCCACTCATCGATTACAATGCGGTTTATCCGGCGAGCCACCCTCGCGCGGGTTTCCCGATTCTTCGAATGACGCAAGGAGGACACATCGTCCATTCGGATATCAACGCCATTATCACGGGCCCATCCGCTGGACGATTTGCTCCCGGCACCTTTAGGCCGAATCCGGTTTATCCGGACCGGGAGCAGCCTTTCCGTGAGTTCACCATTATCTTTCACGATGAAATCATTGCCCGGCAGGCGTTTCCCGAATTTGACGATCCCGTTCTCGGATTCACTCTGCACAGTGTCCGCGACGGTTTCGCCATCAATTACGCCAGCGCGGGCGTGGGAGCAGAGATTCTCGCCAACCGCAAACAGCTCGGGCCCATGAAGGGCTGTGTCGAATGCAAATACGAGGAATTTTTCCTCTCCTCCTGGGCGGTCGGCGATCCGGGGATGGTGGTCGACGTACCGGCAAACGCCTCCAATCCGGCGCTGGGGCTGGTCGCTACGGAGGCGCTCTATCCGGACGATCCGTCGAACGTCCATCACAGCTATCTCGGCGATCATGTCAAGATGCGCAATCTCCATGCCGGGCCGAAAGAGCACCATATCTTTCACCTGCACGCGCATCAGTGGCTGCATACGCCGGACAGCGACAATGGGCTTTATACGGACAGCCAGACCATCGGGCCGGGCTCCGGATACATCTACGACATGGTCCATAACGGCAGCGGCAATCGCAACAAGACGGCCGGCGATTCGATTTTCCATTGCCATTTCTATCCGCACTTCGCACAGGGCATGTGGGAGTTATGGCGCATTCACGACGTATTCGAGGACGGTACGCGCAGATTGCCGGACGGCGAAATCAAGAATGGTACGCCGATTCCAGCAGTGGTGCCTCTGCCGACTTTGGCCATGGCGCCCATGCCGGGCGCCGAGGTGACGATCGTCGACGGCCAAGCCCGGATCAGCGGCACCGGTAATCCGGGTTATCCATTTTTCATACCCGGAGTCGCGGGGCACCGTTCGCCTCATCCGCCGCTCGACCTCGCCACGGATGCCGACGGCAACCCGATGGACGGGGGGCTGCCCAGGCACATTATTACGGGCGGAACGGCGGTAAGTGTCGAAAACCGACTCGATTTCAGCAAGACCTTGGTTACGGTGAACGCCGAAGAATTGCCCAAGGATGGCACGGATGTCGAAAAAGCCGCGATGGCCTTTCATGCGACACGGGTCCATCCGAGTTTCACGCCCGAAGGTACTGCGGCCGAATTCGTTACCAACGGGCTTCCGCCGGCGCCCGGAGCGCCCTTTGCCGACCCGTGCGTGAACGATTCGGGACAGCCTTTCGGCGCCACTCGGCTCTACAAGGCGGCCACAATTCAATTGGACATGAAACTCAACAAGGCAGGGTGGCATTTCAATCAGGCGAGAATGTCCGCCTTATGGGAGGATGTCGAAGCGTTCCAATCGGGAGCCAAGCCACCCGAGCCGCTGTTCTTCCGGGCCAACACCAACGATTGCATAACCTACTATCACACCAATCTGATTCCGGGGGTATACGAGCAGGACGACTTTCAAGTTAGGACACCCACCGACATCACCGGGCAGCATATCCACCTCGTGAAGTTCGATGTGACGTCCTCGGACGGTTCGGGCAATGGGTGGAATTACGAGGACGGAAGCTTTTCTCCGGACGAAGTGAAAGAACGCATCGAAGCGATCAACAACGCGTCTGGCGGAAGCTGGAACGGTCTGCCCGGCCGCGGCCCCAACAGCCTGCTGACGGCGAAGCCCCATCCGTTCTTCGGCATCCCCGGTGCCCAGACCACCATCCAGCGTTGGTTCGCCGACGACGTCACCAACAACCTGGGCAGGGATAGAACCTTGCGCACCGTATATACGCACGATCACTTCGCACCTTCGACCCATCAGCAAACGGGACTCTACGCCGGTCTCGTGATCGAACCCCAGGGGTCCAAGTGGCGCGATCCGGAGACGGGCACAGCATTCGGCACCCGCGATGATGGCGGACCGACCAGTTGGCACGCTGACATCATAACGGCGAACCGGAATGAAAGTTACCGCGAGTTCGTGCTCGAGTACGCCGACTTTCAGTTGGCTCATCGCAAAGACGGCTCGCCGGTCAATCCTCCGGCCCGCGAAGAGGTCGGGCTGCCTTTCCTACTCGAGGTCGCGGATCAGTGTCCTGGCGGTGTACCACGCCCTTGCCCGGAGGCAATCTCGGCTGACGACATCGGCACGATGACGGTCAATTACCGGAACGAGCCGATTGCCCTGCGTGTCCGCGATCCCAGCACCAACGGCCAGGCCGCCGGAGATGCGGGGGATCTCTCCAGGGCGTTTCTCTCGAACATCACTCGGGCAGATCCCGACTTCAATAAACAGCCGGACTTTTATCCGCCCCTGTCTGGTGGCGTCAAGGACGGCGACCCGTTCACGCCGATGATACGAGCCTACGAGAACGACAAGATCCAGGTCCGGATTCTGATCGGAGCGCACGAGGAATCCCACAACACCAGCGTGAGCAGCGGTGTGCGATGGCTGTTCGAGCCGGACTACGGCAATTCAGGTTTCCGCAGCTCTCAAATCACAGGCATCTCCGAACACTTCGAATTCGTTTTGCCTCCCCTCCCGGTCGGAGGCGGAGCGGATTTCGAGGATTTCTTGTACAGGCCGGGGTCGGCGGTAGACGACTTGTGGAACGGAGTGTGGGGAATCATACGGAAATACAACGGCTCCAAAGGCCTTCAGGCCGACCTGAAGCCGCTTCCGAACAACCCGAATGGCACGGGGCCCACAATCGCCAATCCCAACGCGTTTTCCGGCATTTGTCCGACGACGGCACCGGTGCGGAAGTATGACGTTCACGCGGTCCTGGCTCAGGACGTTTTGCCCGAAGGAACTCTCGTGTACAACTCCCGAACGGACAACGGGGGCAGGATTCACGATCCCACGGCGATTCTGTACGTCCGCAAGGAGGATCTCGATGCGAACGGCAAACTGAATAGGCCCGCAGAACCCTTAATACTGCGCGCCAACGCCGGCGACTGCATTCAGCTGACACTGACCAATCGGCTGCCCCAGAGCCTTCCGGATTTGGAGGGCTTCAGCACGCTGCCGATGATCGTGGAGCGTTTCAATACCAATCAGGTGAAGCCTTCCGCACACATCGGTCTGTCGTCGCAGTTGCTCAGCCACTTGGCCGACAGCAATGGGGTCAACATAGGCTTCAACGCTCTCCAGACAGCGGCTCCGGGTGCGACGGTGAAGTACCAGTGGTATGCGGGCAACATTTCTTTGACCCGAACCGGTGTTCGCCTCGCTAACCCGGTGGAGTACGGGGCCACCAATCTGATATCGTCGGACCCGATCAAGCATAGCAACAAGGGGGCTATCGGTGCCCTGATCGTCGAACCTAGAGGATCGGTCTGGACCGAGGATCCCAATTCCCGTGCTTCGGCCACGGTCAGCAAGCCCGATGGCTCTCAGTTCCGGGAGTTTGTGCTGATCTTTCAGGACGACCTCAATCTGAGGAACGACAATGGTCCGATTCCGAACCTGGCCGAGTCGGAAGACCCGGAAGATTCCGGCCAGAGGGCGTTCAATTTCCGCACCGAACCCATGTGGAAACGGATGGGATTTGATCCCGATGAGCTCTTGACCACCACCCGAGACTTTGACTTTACGGACGTACTGTCGAATTCGAAGGTCGGAGGCGACCCCGAGACGCCGGTATTCACGGCAAAGGCGGGTCAACAGGTCCGGTTCCGCGTTCTTGAGCCGGGAGGGCATGCCCGCAATCATGTCTTCCAAGTGCACGGTCACATCTGGCTGGAGGAACCGTACGCGAATAATTCGTCGGTCATCGCCTTCAATCCAGTGTCGGAGTGGCGCGGCAGCGCTGGTGGACACGGACCGACCAATCACTTCGATGCCGTCTTGCAGAATGGTGCAGGTGGGGCTTTCGGCGTGCCGGGCGACTATCTGTACCGCGATCAAGCCTCGTTCCAGTTCGACGGCGGGCTATGGGGCATCCTTCGGGTAACGCCTTAACAGGGTATTGAAAAACGCATTCTGCATACGACATGTAGGTTAACGGTTTCGTCGTTGCCCGTTACCTATGGTAGGAGCATCGAGTTTTTCAACAGCCTGTTAAGGCGATCGAATAAGATTCGGCTATCGATAGGTGCTGCAGTGGCCGGGTTGGGGAAGCCCACCCCGCCATTTTTTTCGCTAGCCAATGGATCGGAATCGTCCTACAGCTATCGATGGATAGGCAGAACGATTACCGTTTCGGAAATACCGTCAATAATTTTTACAGCTTTGGCAACTCTATAAAGACATGGAGTAAATAAGGCGGTCGATGATTATCCAGAAATTTACATGGGCTTTTGTGGAGAAAGCTGCGTGCCGAGTATCGAATCTCATATTAAGGACGCTTTCCGAATAAGATGAGCGTAAATTCGATGTAACGGTTTTTGTTTGTCTTGAGGTCGTCTGATAGCTATAAAACAGTAACTTATGAAGATGGCACAATGCATGCTATATGGGGAGTGCAGTATCGTGTATGCCAAGTAAGCCAATATTGGCACTACTCATTAGATTAAGGAGATAAACAATGGATTTGAAAACCAATATGTTGCGTGCATTAGGCCTGATCGCTATTGTATTTTTTTCAGGATCGGTTGAAGCAACTCCTATCCCGGTCGGATCGACTTGGCAGCAATTCGTGTGGGAAGATTTAGGAGTTATCAGCAATATTCTTGATTGTACCTTGGAAGATACCGGCTGTTCCTTTCCTCAAGGTCCTAATTCTGAATTCATTGCCCTTCCGCCATGGACGTTGCCGGATACTTTCGGAGGAGGGATTCTTCAAGTCACCGATGCTGAATATTCCGGTGAGCAATATATAGTAGTTGAATTGCTGGCAGCCATTAACGACTTAGTGGATCTAATCATCGGCGAAACCTCAGTGCCCGCTCAACCTGATCAAGAAGTTTTCTGTGGTTTTGATCCCGATACCTGCTTTATAACAAATGGAATCAGTAGCGGGTCCTTTGTTTTATCGCCAGGCCCTCATGCCCTATTCATAATAGTATCGTCGGGATTGAATGGCGGTGGAACCGGATTTTTCCGCGTGGTGCCGGAACCGGATAGTTTACTGCTGATTCTGGCTGGCGCTTATGCTCTGTGGCGGTCGAGATCGCGGGTCACGGCACGGGCCGCAATATGATGCGTAAACGACCAGACAAGTTAGCGAAAGCCGTTCGAAGATGGAAATTTTAAGTATGTGATTGCGAGGGGAAGCGGCGATGCGGCGACAAGTCCCGATCGCCGCTTCTCGACGCGAAATAACCGATCTGGCGCTGGCGGCAAAGATGTGCAGCGAAAAATCGGGTTTGCTGGAAACGGAGGTCACGCAGCATGCAATATCGGGACAAAGCGTTTTTTCATCGAAGGGAAAAGGGAATCTTTTGGGCCTTCTGCGGCCTGTGCGCAGCACTCGGGATCCAGCCAGCCGATGCGCGCGATTCCAACAGAACGGTCGAGCAAGGGATAGCCATCGAATTCTCGGCCGTTCCTGCTGAGGCTAAAAAGAAATCGGCCGAGCGATTGATCGAAGGCCGAAATGCCGCCATTCAATTCAAGATCTCAGATGCTAAAACAGGAGAACCGCTCAAGGGACTCCGCCCGGCGGTTTGGTTGGATATTCGCAAGAAGGACAATCCGGTCGCCTGCAAGGACAAGATCAAGTCCTTTGTTCAGGGCAGCCTGGCCTATCGTCCGGAAATCGATCTGAGCGCTTATTACATTGTGACCTTGAACGATCAGGCGAGTCTCTCGGTGATCGACCCGGTCATGAGTTTCGGGCAGTCCAAGCTCGTTACGCGTGTTTTGTTACCCGGCCCAGGCGAAGATTGGGCACTGAGCAGCGACCAAAGGAAACTCTTCGTTACGATTCCCAAAATGGGTGAGTTGGCCGTAGTCGATACATCTGCCTGGAAGATAGCCAAGCTGTTGAGCGTTGGTCAAAAACCTTCGCGGACCGCGCTTCAGCCGGATGAAGGCTATTTATGGATTGCCAACGATACCGATGGCGAAATAACGGTCGTCGATACCGCGAAACTGGATATTGCCGCCAGGATTCGCACTGGCGGGGGACCCCATGAGTTTGCTTTTACCGACGACAGCCGGTATGCCTTGGTCACGAACCAGCTGGAGGGTTCGGTAAGCGTTATCGACGTGGCGAAACTGGAAAAGGTGGGCGAACTCAAGACCGGGACGCCGCCGGCCGCTCCCGCATTTTCCGGGCTGAGCCAGTCCGTGTACGTCCTCAGCGAGGATGAAGGGACCATCAGTGTCCTCGACGCAGGCACGAAGCCGAAGATCGTAGCCTCCGTAGCCGCTAAACCGGGCATCAAGGCCTTACGCTTCACTCCGGATGGGCGCTGGGGCTTGATTACGAACATCCGGGAAAACAGCGTTTCGATCCTTGATGCAGCGACGAATCGCATCGTCGATACGGTCCAAGTGGGCCAGCAGCCGGACCAGATCACGCTCACAAAGGCTTATGCCTACATCCGGTCTCTGGCAAGCGAGAAAGTCTCCTTGATCGGGCTGAGCACCCTGGGGCAAAACAAGCCGTTGGCCGTAAGCGAATTTCGAGCGGGAAGCGTCTCGCCGGCAAATTCCTCGAATCTCGGCGCGGTGGCCAGTATCGTTCCCGTTCCGGAAGGAAATGCCGCTCTGGTGGCGAATCCGCCGGAAAAAATCGTGTATTACTATGCGGAAGGGATGGCTGCACCCATGGGCAGCTATCAGAACTACGGACTTGAACCGCGGGGCGTTCTTGTCGTCGACCGGGGGCTTCAGGAAGCTCACCCCGGCGTTTATCGGTCAGCACTTTCGTTTCCGCATCAGGGTACGTACGATGTCGCTTTTTTCCTCGATTCGCCGCGGATAGCGACCTGTTTCACTGCCTCCGTTGAACCCGATCTCCTGCGCAAAAGACGGGATGCCGAGCGCGTCAAGGTCGAGTATCTGACTCAAGGCTCGACCATAAACGTCGGCGAGCCGACTGAAATCAGATTTAAGTTGACCGGCGCGGGCGATCGCCGGAGCAAGCAACGCGGATCCGATGTGCGTGTCCTGACCGTGTTGGCCCCAGGCGTATGGCAGACGCAGGAAATCGCTCATCCCTCCCTGAATGGCGGCTATCGTGCAGTCTTTACGCCGCCGCGTCGCGGTACGTATTACGTATTCGTAGAGAGCCCGGCATTGGGCCTGCGCTATCAGGACTCGCCGCTATTCGCTTTGCATGCGAAGGAAAAGCCTTTGGCCGAGGCTTCGCCGGAAAGGAAATCTCCGTGAGAACGCTAACCGGACGCGCTCGCTTACACCCTATGGATTGAGGTGAAGGTAGATATGGACACATCGATACAGAAAAGTAAGGTCTTCTCGCTCTCGGTTTTTCATAAAATCCTTGCCGTACCCGTTCTAGCGGCGGCGATGTTTGTCGGACTGGCCGGTGAAACCGTGTCTCGAGCCGACGAAATCGGGATGTCCGAGCTCTTGAACATCAAAATGAAGGACTGGGTGCTGCAGGACCAGGAGGGGCGGACGGCGCGTTTCCTGAGCGATGTCGTTCAAGACCGCATCGCCGTCGTAAACTTCATGTACAGCAAATGTACCACGGTCTGTCCGCTGACCTCTGCCATCTTCGGCAAAGTTCAGGAGGCCCTTGGCAAGCGGATGGATCAAGAAGTCCGCTTGATTTCGATAACGCTCGATCCCGTTTCCGACACGCCGGAACGCCTTAAAGAGTACAGCCGGCAGTTTGCTTACGGATCCGGCTGGATCTGGCTGACCGGCGGCGGCTCGACGATCAGCGACCTTCTTCAGGATATGAAGGTTTACGTCGACGATCTGAACACTCATCCGCCGGTACTCTTGATCGGCGATGGACGTCGACAGGTGTGGACTCGTCTCTACGGCTTTCAGGGCGTGAAAAAAATCATGGCGCAGATCGATATGCTCGTGAGATCCGGTTCGCGGGAACGGGCCGAGGCAAAGCTCGATACGTTACCGGATTGACTATCGCAGCAATAAGCGGAAGGGCGTTTGGCCGGCGTCTTATTAACCCGGCCTGTAAATATAGGCCCGGTTAATCCGGGGCAGGGATGCCCCGGCGCGGCAACAAGCCGCGTGAGCTGAGGCCTAAGCGTGTGCCGGCCTGGGCGGCGGCCCGTAAATGCCAGGAGGGTATTTACGGGCCTGATGAATAGAAAGACCGGTGATGAACATGCAAAGGGACAGGGTTCGAATCAGGGCGAAGGCGTATGTGGCGGTTATATTCCTGTTCCTTTTCGATTCGGCTGTCGGCGCGCAGCCATTGACGCCGGCGGAAACGCGCGGAAAGCACCTTTATCTCCAAGGTGAAAGCCTGTCCGGAACGCTCGTCACGGCGCTGGTGGGCGATGACGATACGGAAGTGAACGGGCGCTCGCTTCCTTGTGCCAACTGCCATGGCAAAGACGGTCTCGGACGGGCCGAAGGCGGCCTGACACCGTCCAACATCACTTGGACTAATCTCACCAAACCTTATGGCCACGCCCATTCCTACGGGCGAACACATCCGCCGTTCACCGAGGAAACACTCGCGCGGGCTATCACGCAAGGCCTTGACCCGGCGCGCAACACGCTCGATAAGGGAATGCCGCGGTACAGAATGTCGGCTCGGGACCTTGCGGACTTGGTCGCTTATATTAAGCGCATCGACGGCGATTACGATTCCGGCCTGAGCGACGGCATCATCCGTGTCGGAGTGCTGATTCCGGCCGCTCAAAACGGCGAGAGGATACGGCGGATCATTACAGCCTATTTCCGGGAGCGAAACGGCAGGGGCGGTTATTTCGGGCGTCGTGTAGAGCCGGTGTTGTTGGACGGCGAAAAATCCGCCGCAGAGTTGAGGAGATCGATCGAGGAAAAGAATGTTTTCGCCCTTTTCGGATTCGCTTCCTCCCGAGCCCAAGCCGACCTCGCCACCGCCTTGCGCATCCCGCTCATCGAGCCTTCTCCGGAGTTTTCGGATCCCGAGCGCGCAGTCAACCCGTTCACGTTTTATCTGCTGTCCGGCGTGGGCGAGCAGAGCCTGTTGCTGGCTGATTACGCGGCCCGCGCTCTGGACGAACGTGGCTCCATTCTTGCAGTCGTATACAGCCCCGGAGCCACATCGCGCACCTTGGCTCAGCATGTCGTTAAACGCATTCAGGGTAAACACCCCGAAATTCCGGAACCGGTCGAGTACCTCGGAACCCCTGAGCACACGAAGAGGATTGTCGACGAACTCCGTCAACGGCAGGTCCAGGCCGTCATCTTTTTGGGTTCGGACGATGAACTCCTGGAGTTTTACCGGACTGCAACGGAAGCGGCCTGGACACCGTGGATGCTGTTGCCCGGTGCCTTGGTCGGGCCTTCGGTGCTCAAAGGGCCGCCGGCTTTTCGTCAACGGCTGCTGATCGCTTACCCGACTCTTCCCAAAGACCGTGCTCCCGAGAAGCTCGCCGAGCTTGCGGCACTCACCGGTGCGCGGCAGCCGGGCCACCTGGAGGTCGTCACTTATGCCACGGCCAGTGTATTCGACGAAGGGGTGAGGCGCGCCGGCCGGCGGTTGGGAAGAGACAGTTTTGTGGCTGCGCTGAAAAGCCTGAGCGACCATGATACCGGTTTGCTTCCGCCGATTTCCTTCGGGGAGAACCGGCAGGTTGGGGTTGCCGGAGCGTACATCGTATCTCTTGACCCCGCATCGCCTGCCCAGGCGATCTGGGTCAAAATCGACGATTGATGGTGACGGATTTCCAGTAGGAGGTATTTACGAAACAGCCTATCTCAGTACATTCCGCAGGCATGCAGATCTCAACAGATCGGCTGGATTCTCCCGCACTGTTGCTTTTGCCGCAACACTTCGCTGAACGTACTTAGAGCATTTTCTAATCCGACGTACGGTTTGACGGAATTTTCCCGTGTGGCGCGCCCGAGCATCGTCGGCTGGAGCCGGAGTCGCCCCCGGCGTAAGCCGGCGACGCGCAGGATCAGCGCGCCATCCGGGTGCCTTTTCTTTAGGGCTACTTTGGATTTGCGCCTGTCCTGGCGCAAACTTTTGCGGGCGCGCTCCGCGCGTCCAAATGTGTTCCCGACGCATTCGTCTTTGGGCACGCAAAGACAAACTCGCCGGGAGCGACCATTCCGCCGGGAGCGGAACGGGACGAACAACGTTCGCCCGAAGGGCAACGTCCAGGGAAGGACGTTGTCGGTTTGGACAGCCAACGGCTGGCCCGAAGGGCAAACCCCAGGGACGGGGTTTCAAAAGTCACTCGCCCACGGGGCGAGACCCGCTTTCAACGTTAACTCGCTGCCGAAGGCAGCTTCCTTTTCGAGCGTGCATCAGCGATGAAAACGCTCTAAAAAGCCTCTTCCCACGGTTTGGATAGAACCATGGCCGAATGAATGATGCCGACCATGGAGTAGGTCTGCGGAAAATTGCCCCACATTTCGCCGGTTCTGGGGTCGGTGTCTTCGGACAAAAGCCCCAGGTGATTGCGGCAGCGGAGCATCTCCTCGAACATGGTGCGGGCGTCTTCTTTTCTGCCGATAGCTGCGAGGGCGCCGATCATCCAGAAGGTGCAGATATTGAATGCGTTCTGCGGCTGGCCGAAATCGTCCGGTTCCACGTATCGCATCATGTGATTCCCTCGACGCAGTTCCTTTTCCACCGCCTCGACGGTGCCGACGAAGCGCGGATCGTCCGCTGCCAGGAATTGCAGGTCGTGCAGAAGCAAGAGGCTGGCGTCGAGCTCGGAGCCGCCGAAGCTGCCGACGAAGGTATTCCGTCCGGGATCGTATGCGCGCTCCAGGATTTCCGTTCGAATCCGCTCGGCCTGGGATCGCCAGTATTGGGCGCGGTCGTGCAAGCCGATACGGTCGGCGATGCGGGCCAAGCGGTCGCAGCCTGCCCAGCACATCACCGCCGAAAAGGTATGCACGCGGGCGAAACCGCGGAATTCCCAGAGGCTCGCGTCCGGCTGGTTGTACACGCGGGTGCATTGACGGCCGAGATTCTCCAGGCGCTCGAACAGACGCCGATCGCCCGGGTGGGCCAGCCGGAGGTCGAAGAAAGCTTGCGTCGCGGCCATGATCACGCTGCCGTAGATATCGTTCTGGATATGTTCGTAAGCTTGATTCCCAATGCGTACCGGCCTGTGGTTCCGATAGCCGCGGAGCGATGAGATCGTGCATTCGATCAGCTTTTTCTCCAGCGCGATGCCGTAAACCGGTTGGAGCCGGCTGTCGTCGGCCTCGGCCGCGATGTTGGAGATATAGTCCAGATATTCCTCCATGGTTCCGGTCGCGCTCAGCCGGTTGAGCGCATTGACGACGAAATAGGCGTCGCGCAGCCAGCAGTAACGATAATCCCAGTTGCGCTCGGTTCCCGCGGCCTCGGGAATCGAGGTGGTCATGGCGGCGATCACGGCGCCGGTTTCCTCGAAGCAGCAGAGCTTGAGGGTGATGGCGGCGCGGATCACCGCTTCCTGCCATTCGAAGGGGATGGACAGCGAGCGAGTCCATTCGCGCCAGTACAACAGGGTCTGCTCGTAACTTTCCCGCGTCGCCTCGGCAACGGTGTAGCGTAACGGCTCATCCGGACCGAAGGTGATCGCCGAAGGCTCTTCCAGCAAGAACGGCGTTTCGTCCAGGATGTAGGAGACCGGCATGTCCGTGCTCATGCGAAAACAGGTACCGGGCGCAACGAATTGGATATAGTTGGATCCCTGGATGGTTTGCATGGGTTTGGCGCCGTGGTCGTAAGTGGGGCGGACGCGCACCGAAATCCGCGGCGTGCCGTTGATCGGCTGAAGCCTTCTGATCAGCCGCTGGGAACGGTGCATGTGGCCGTATCGCCTGAAACGCGGCGCGAAATCGGTGATCTGCACCGCCGCGCCGTGCCGGTCGTAAAGCGTAGTCACCAGAATCGCGGTGTTGTGCTCGTAGTGTTGTTCGCTGTGGGAGAAATCGTCGATCAGGATATCGAAGAATCCTTCCTGAACCTCGTCCTCGTCGCCGTTGACTAGGCTGCAAAAGATCGGATCGCCGTCGAACCGGGGCAGGCAGCACCAGACGATACGCCCCTTGCGGTCGATCAGCGCGCTGTACATGCAGTTGCCGATGATTCCGAGTTCGAGATTGCTCATGACGATTCCCTCTTCGTTTTGATCGTTTCAACCTGGAAACGGCAGTCGCCTCTTCGAGTTCAAGCGTCGCCCGCCGACGGGCGCCAAATCATCGAAGGCGCTTCGACCAAGGATCGTTTTAATGGTTCCGCAAAAAACTCTCGCCGGTATCGGCATCGAACAGATGAATCTTCGCGGCGTCGTAGGCCAGTTCCATCCTATCGCCGCGTCCGAGCCGGAGATCGGGAGGCACGCGCACAATCAGAACGACTCCGGGCTTGCCGGTTTCCGGCTCGATGAGCAAGGGGGCTTCGCGCGCTCCCGGGTGCGACGGGACGGGCTGGACGTGAAGGTAGAGATCGGCGCCCAGCCACTCCGCCAGGATGATCTCGGCCGAAAAAACGGGACTCGCCGGAGGCGCCGCTCCCGGCAGGTGAAAGTGCTCGGGACGGATGCCGACAACAACATTTCGGTGGTCCAGGCGATCGAGGGGAAAAGATGCCGGCAGGGGGCAAGGCCCCATGGGCAGCAGCAACAGATTGTCGTCGCCGATCTCGGCGTGCAGGAAGTTCATCGCAGGCGAGCCGATGAAGCCGGCCACGAATTCGTTGCGCGGTGTCTCGTAGAGCTGTTTCGGCGTCCCGATCTGCTGCACTTCGCCGCTCCGCAAGAGCGCCACCCTATCGCCCAGCACCATGGCTTCGGTTTGGTCGTGAGTGACGTAAATGGTCGTGATGCCCAGCCGCCGCTGCAGCGCCGCGATTTCGGTGCGCATCTGGACACGCAAGCGGGCGTCCAGGTTCGACAAGGGTTCGTCCAGCAAAAACACTTGCGGTCTGCGTACGATCGCCCGTCCCATGGCCACGCGCTGACGCTGTCCGCCCGAGAGATCGGAAGGTTTGCGGTCGAGCAGCGCACCCAGTTGCAAAATGCCAGCGGCTTCGTCCACCCGCCGTTTGATTTCGCTGCGAGGCAGTTTGGCCAGTCTCAGCGGAAACGCGATGTTCTCCCGGACGGTCATGTGGGGGTAGAGCGCGTAGCTTTGGAATACCATGGCCATGTTGCGGTCCTTGGGATCGAGTTCGTTGATCCTCTGGCCGTCCAGCCGGATTTCGCCTTCGGTGATGTCTTCCAAACCGACGATCATGTGAAGCAGGGTCGATTTGCCGCAGCCCGAGGGCCCCACGAGGATGAAGAACTCCCCGTCTTTCACGGTGAAAGTCACCTTTCTGACCGCCCAGCCTCCGCCGGCGAAACGCTTGCTGACGTGATCGATAACGATTTCAGCCACGCTGAGGTCTCCCCCTCATCCCTTGACTGCACCGGCGGTGAGTCCCGCGATGATCCGGCGCTGAAACATCAGGACCAGCGCGATGACCGGTATCGTGACCACCACGGACGCGGCGGCGATGGAACCAACCGGCAGCTCGAATTGGGAACTTCCCGTAAAAAACGCGATGGCGACCGGTACGGTGCGGGCGCGATCCGTGGAAGTGAGGGATGCCGCGAACAGAAAGTCGTTCCAGGCGAAGATGAAGACTAGGATGGCCGAAGCGAAGATGCCCGGCGCCACCAGTGGCAGAATGACCAGCCGGAACGCCTGCGACGGCGTAGCGCCGTCGACCCGGGCCGCTTTTTCCAGCTCCCACGGGACCTCGCGAAAAAAAGCCGTCAAAGTCCAAACGGCGAGCGGCAGGGTGAAGCTCAGATAAGGGAGGATGAGTCCCGGCCAAGTATCGAAAAGACGCAGCGTGCGCCAGAGTTCGAACAGAGGGCCGACCACGGAGACCTGGGGAAACATGGCGACGGCGAGTGTGCCGTAAAAAATCCATTGTTTGCCTCGAAAATCGAGCCGAACGATGGCGTAGGCCGCGAAAACGGCGATCAGTATCGACAATGCGGTCGTGATCGAGGCGATCCCTAACGAATTCAAGATCGCGGCTGGGAACTGCGGGTCCGTGAACACCGCCCGGTAGTGTTCCAGACTGAAGGTCTCGGGAAGAAAACGCCCATTGCCGAGTTCGCGGCTCGGCTTGAGCGATAGCGACACGATCCAGATCACGGGCAGCAAGGCGTACGCGACGGCGAGGAGACTTCCTAAGGCACCGGGCAATCCGTCCGTGCCTTTCAAGCGCATTCGCATTCGATATCACCTTTCCACGCGGAGCAAAGGCACGCCGAAGCTCTTGATGAACAGCAGCGCGATGGCGAGCGCGCATAAAAAAACGAGTACCGACACGGCCGAACCGAGTCCTAAGTTGAGACGGGCGATCAGCGTATTGTAGCCGACCACCGATACCGATTCCGTGCCGTGAGCGCCGCGTGTTAACACATACACCGCATCGAAGATGCGAAACGCATCCAGGCTGCGGAACAGCAGGGCAACCACAATGGACGGTTTCACCAAGGGCAGGATGATGAGGCGGAAGCGCTGCACCGCGGATGCGCCGTCGATCCTGGCGGCCTTGATCACCTCGTCCGGAATGAGGCTGAGACCCGCGAGCAGAAGCAGCGCCATGAAAGGCGTGGTTTTCCAGATCTCGCTGAAAATGATGACGAGGAAGGCCGACCAGCGCTCGTTGAGCCAGGCCAGATCGGTGCCGAGTAGTCTGTTGACGAAGCCGGTGGTCGGATCGAACGCGAATTTCCAAGCGAGAGCCGCAACCACGGTGTTGCTGGCGTAAGGTACCAAGAGCGCGGATCGCACCGTGCGGCGCCTGAATACGGCTTTATGCATGAGCAGCGCGAGGGCGAATCCGAGCAGCAGTTCGAAAAAGACCGACACGATCGTGATCAGAAGCGTGTTCCCAAGCGCCTGCCACCAGATTTCAGAGCTCAGGACGCTGAAATAATTGCCGAGACCGACAAGCTCGGGCGGTGCCCCGAATCGGAGATCGTAGCGATAAAGCGAAAGCTGTACGGCATAGAGAATGGGATAGGCCGTCACCAAGGCCATGGCGGCCAGGGCGGGGCCGCAGAGAAGCCAGCCCTTGAGGTCGCGTGTACGCTTCATAGCAGTCCTTCGGATCGAAGGGCCCGCTGCACGGCCTTTCGCAAGCGTGCTGCATCGCGGTCCGGATCGATGTCGCGCATGGGATGAAGGGTACGGCTGATGGCGAGGGATACGTCGGCGTACAGCGGCGTTCGAGGACGTTCCACCGCATCGTTCAAGGTGGCCCGCAGCACATCCGCGAAAGGCAGTCGGCGGCGTACGGCGGGATCGTCATAGAGGGCATACAGCGTGGGCGGGAGTCCGCCCCGCTCCGCGGCGATACGCTGATTGGCCTTGTCGGCGAGACAATCGGCCGCATGGAAGGCGAGTTCGGGATAGCGCGAATAGGTGCTGACGGCCAGATCGATTCCGCCGACCGCGACCCTACTGCGTAGGCCGGGTGCCGCCGCGGGCCAGCGCGCCCAGCCCATGTTCGCCGCGACTTCCGGCGCGTTCTTAAGAGCGCTGGGCCAGACGAAGCTGTAATTCAGCATGAAGCTCGAATGGCCGGTTTCGAATGCCAGCCGAGCGTGGTCTTCCCGGCTCGTGGAAAGTCCCGGATCGGCCGCGGGAGAGGTCGCCAAGCGCTTCATGATGGTCAGCGCTTTCCGGGTGGGTTCGGGCGCTAGGGATACCTGGGTTCCATCGCCATCCAAAATGCTGCCGCCGGCCGAGGCGAGCAGGGATACGAAAAAAACGGTCAGTCCTTCATAACGTTCGCCCTGAGCCTGAATTCGGCCGTTCGCGCCGAGCTTTTCGGCCATATCGATCATTTCGTCCCAGGTCTCCGGCGGCTTCGGGACGCGGTCGGTTCGATACCAGAGCAATTGGGCATTGGTCGTGAAAGGCGTCGCCCACAGCGCATTCTTATAAGTGGCGGTTTGAACGGCGATCGGGAAGCGCCCGGCAGAAGCCCGCCGCGTCAATCTCATCGGCCACTCCCGTATCCAGCCCGCCTCGGCGAATTCGGCCGTCCAGATCACGTCCATCCCGATGATGTCGATGGATTCGTCGCCGGCTGCCAGGCGGCGCGTCAATTGCTCGCGCTGCTGGTCGGCATCGGTAGGCAGGGAAACGATGTCGATGCGATAACGGTCTCCCGACTGTTCGGTACAGCGTCGGGCGGCTTCGCGGAACGCACCCGAGGGCTCGTCGAACACATACCAGGTCACATGCGTCGGTCCAACGGGCTCCGGACTGTGGCAGGACCATGCCGACAAACCGAGCGCTAGAAAAAACAGCCGGCGCAACAGCGCAACGGAGCGTCGCGCCGAGATGCGGCCCGACCGCTCGTCGGCCGGATAAAACCGTCCCACGCTCGGGTGGAAGACGTCCATCGGAAAGTTCGTTCTCCTGGGCGTTCGAACTTGCGGGTGGCTGGAAGTGGAACATCGGCTCGGGTTTCGTGTCAAGCGTGCGCTAGGGCGGAAAAGGAGCGGCGGGAAAATTGATGGATTGCAAAAGTCGATGGTTCGGCGCCGAACGTATGGCCGGTAATTAATTCTAATTTTATAAGAGACCAATGCAGTGGAGCGGGTTTAAGTCGGATTTACCTCAGGTATTGCGTATCGCTCGGCAAGCAGCGCGATGCAAAATTGTTACATGCCGGGTGAGGTTCGCTTTGGCATAAAGTTTTTCGTGTGCGTCTCGCAGCCGAGGAACCGAAATATGTTAGGCTACGTCTTAGCGGTAAGAGCCGCGAGCGCCGTACGCCATGTGCGGATGGATGAGAAAGCCGCGTTCGCTATGATAGGGATAGTTCAAACGCTCGTTGTCTTAACCAGCACTTTATCGAACGAGGCAGCTTGCGGTCCTCTCGCCGGAGACGTTACGACCTTTTTGAGCATCTGCTGATTGCAGGGAGACCTCGCATCTATGGGTATCTTCGATCATTATCAATCCCGCTATGAAAAAGCGCGCGAAGAGGAGTATTCGCTTCAGGAGTATCTAGAAATCTGCCGTAAGGACCCGACGGCCTACGCCAGCCCCGCGGAGCGCATGCTTATCGCCATAGGCGAACCCGAGCTGGTCGACACCCGTCTCGATCCGCGCCTTTCGCGCATCTTCGCCAATAAAGTCATCAAGCGCTATCCGGCTTTTGCCGATTTCTACGGCATGGAAGAAACCATCGAGCAAATCGTGGCCTTTTTCCGCCACGCCGCTCAGGGCTTGGAAGAGCGCAAACAGATTCTGTACTTGCTCGGCCCGGTTGGCGGCGGCAAGTCTTCGCTGGCCGAGAAGTTGAAGCACCTCATGGAGCAGGTGCCTTTTTACGCGATCAAGGGTTCGCCCATCAACGAATCGCCATTGGGCCTATTCGATCCCGAGGAGGACGGCCCGATCCTGGAAAGCGAATACGGCATTCCGCGCCGTTACTTCAATACCATCATGTCGCCTTGGGCGGTCAAGCGCCTGCACGAGTACAACGGCGACATCACCAAGTTCCGCGTCGTCAAGGTACGTCCGTCCATGTTGGACCAGCGGGCGGTGTCGAAGACTGAACCGGGCGACGAGAACAATCAGGATATTTCGTCCCTAGTCGGCAAGGTTGACATCCGAAAGCTCGAGCGCTTCAGTCAAGACGATCCCGATGCCTACAGTTTCTCGGGCGGCCTTTGCCTCGGCAACCGGGGCATCATGGAATTCGTGGAGATGTTCAAGGCACCGATCAAGGTGCTGCATCCTCTCCTGACCGCGACCCAGGAAGGCAATTACAAAGGTACCGAAGGGCTTTCGGCCATCCCGTTCGAAGGCATCATCATGGCCCATTCGAACGAGTCGGAATGGCTGCAATTCAAGAACAACAAGAACAACGAGGCTTTTCTCGACCGCGTCTACGTGGTCAAGGTGCCTTATTGCCTCCGAGTTTCGGAAGAAATCAAGATTTACGAGAAGCTCCTGATCCACAGCTCGCTGTCGGATGCGCCCTGCGCGCCGCACACCTTAAAGATGCTGGCGCAGTTCGCGGTGCTGTCGCGGCTGAAGGAGCCGGAGAACTCGAATATTTACTCGAAGATGCGGGTCTACGACGGCGAGAATCTGAAGGATACCGACCCCAAGGCGAAGTCTTATCAAGAATACCGAGACTTCGCGGGCGTGGACGAAGGAATGACCGGGCTTTCCACGCGCTTTGCGTTCAAGATCCTTTCGAAAGTATTCAACTTCGACCACTCCGAGGTCGCGGCCAACCCTGTTCATCTGCTATACGTGCTCGAGCAGCAGATCCCGCAGGAACAGTTCCCGCCCGAGGTGCAGGAGCGTTATCTGCGCTTCATCAAGGAATTCCTGGTGCCGCGCTATATCGATTTCATCGGCAAGGAAATCCAGACTGCTTATCTGGAGTCGTATTCCGAATACGGACAAAATATTTTCGATCGCTACGTTACCTATGCCGATTTCTGGATTCAGGATCAGGAGTACCGTGATCCCGACACCGGCGAGAGTTTCGATCGCAGGGCTCTCAACGAGGAGCTCGAAAAAATCGAAAAGCCGGCCGGCATCAGCAATCCCAAAGACTTCCGCAACGAGGTCGTGAATTTCGTGTTGCGCGCCCGCGCCAAGAACGCCGGCAAGAACCCGGCTTGGACCAGCTACGAGAAGCTGCGTGCGGTCATCGAGAAAAAGATGTTCGCCAATACGGAAGAACTGCTGCCGGTGATCTCCTTCAACGCCAAGGCGTCGCTGGACGACCAGAAGAAACATGAGGAATTCGTGAATCGAATGGTTCACAAAGGGTACACGCCCAAACAGGTGCGGCTGTTGTGCGAATGGTATCTCAGGGTGCGCAAGTCCTCTTAACCGAGCGATAGGTAGTCAGACCCATGAGTCAATTTATAGACCGCCGCTTAAACCCCAAGAACAAAAGCGCTGTCAATCGGCAGCGCTTTCTCCAGCGCTTCCGCGGCCAGATTCGCAAGGCCGTGGCCGATGCCGTCGCCAAGCGTTCGGTGACGGACGTCGACCGTGGCGAAAAGATTCAGATTCCGACGAAGGATATTTCGGAACCGACCTTTCGGCACGGCCATGGCGGGCGGCGGGAAATCGTTCAACCCGGCAACAAAGAGTTCATCGCGGGCGACAAGGTGCCCCGTCCGGAAGGCGGCGAGGGCGGCTCGGGCAACCGCGCCAGCGATTCCGGCGAAGGCATGGACGAATTCGTGTTCGAGCTGTCGCGCGAGGAATTTCTGGAATTCATCTTCGAGGATCTCGAACTGCCCAATATGGTGAAGCGGCAACTGGCGAGGGAAGCCACGTTCAGGAGTCAGCATGCGGGATTTACCAGCGACGGATCGCCCTCGAACCTTCACGTCATCCGCTCGATGCGGGAAGCCTTGGCTAGGCGCACCGCCCTACGCGCGCCCTCGGCCGACCGGAAGCGGGCGCTGGAACAGGAACTCGAGGCTTTGCTGAATGGTGGCGACCCGGACGAGGAACGCATCGCCGCTCTGAGCGAGGAGATCGCGTTGCTGGAACACAAGATTCGAGCGGTGCCGTTTCTCGACACGCTGGATCTTCGGTACCGGAACCGCATCCAGGTTCCCAAGCCTAGCACCCAGGCCGTGATGTTTTGCCTCATGGACGTGTCCGGTTCCATGGACGAGGTGAAAAAGAATCTCGCCAAACGCTTCTTCCTGTTGCTTTATCTGTTTCTCACCCGAAATTACGAAAAAACGGACGTGGTCTTCATTCGCCATCATACGGTGGCGCTGGAGGTGGACGAACAGGATTTCTTCTATTCGCGGGAAACCGGTGGAACCGTGGTGTCGAGCGCGCTCGAGCTGATGAAGGACATTATCCGCGATCGCTACCCTTCGGGCGACTGGAACATCTACGGTGCCCAGGCGTCGGACGGCGACAACTGGCCGGAGGATTCGACGAACTGTTCGCGCTTGCTGATCGAAGACATCATGCCGAGCGTGCAGTACTATGCCTACATCGAAATCAACAACCACGAGCCCCACAGCCTATGGATGGAGTACGAAAAGGTGGCGGAATACTGGCCGAATTTTGCCATGCAGCCGATTTACAGCGCGGCGGACATTTATCCGGTCTTTAGAGAACTTTTCAAGAAGCAGCAGGCATGAGCCGCAAACCAATTTCCGAAGGCTCCGAATGGACTTTCGAACTCCTTCAGAGCTATGACACCGAGATAGCCAGAATCGCGGCAGAATTCGGCCTGGACACTTATCCCAACCAAATCGAGATCATCACCTCGGAACAGATGATGGACTGCTATTCGAGCACGGGCATGCCGGTGTTCTACCCGCATTGGTCCTTCGGCAAGCAGTTTCTGACCGTCGAGAAAAGCTATCGGCGAGGCTACATGGGGCTGGCCTACGAACTGGTCATCAATTCCAACCCGTGTATTGCCTATCTCATGGAAGAAAACAGCATGACGATGCAGGCACTGGTCATCGCCCACGCCTGTTACGGCCACAACTCCTTCTTCAAGAACAATTATTTGTTCAAGACCTGGACCAACGCCGACGCCATCATCGACTACCTGGTGTTCGCCCGCAATTACGTCGCCGAGTGCGAAGAGCGCTATGGCGTCGCAGCCGTGGAGGAATTGTTGGATTCTTGCCATGCCCTGATGAACTATGGCGTGGACCGTTACCGCCGGCCTCCACCGCTTTCGATGAACGAGGAGAAGCACAGGCAGAAGGAGCGGGAGGAATATCTTCAGTCGCAGATCAACGATCTGTGGCTACGCACGGTTCCGAAAAAGGAAACCTATTTTCAGGAGCAACCCCAGCACTTTCCGCCGGAGCCGGAGGAAAATCTTCTCTATTTCTTCGAGAAAAACGCGCCGCTGCTCGAGCCTTGGCAGCGGGAAATCATTCGAATCGTCCGGAAGATCGCGCAGTATCTCTACCCCCAGCGCCAGACCAAGGTGATGAACGAAGGTTGGGCGACCTTCTGGCATTACACTCTTTTGAACAGGCTCTATGACGAAGGACTGGTCACCGACGGTTTCATGCTGGAATTCCTGCAGTCGCATACCAACGTCATCAGTCAGCCGCCGTATTACAGCAATCATTTTTCCGGGATCAATCCGTATGCCTTGGGATTCGCCATGATGAGCGACATTCGGCGAATCTGCGAACACCCGACCGATGAAGACCGGAAATGGTTCCCGGAACTTGCCGGCAGCGATTGGCTCAAGGCGCTGGATTTCGCCATGCGCAATTTCAAGGACGAGAGTTTCATCGCCCAATACCTCTCGCCCAAGGTCATTCGAGATTTCAAATTGTTCAGCGTGCTGGACGACGATCTGAACGACGAGCTGGAAATTACTCACATTCACGACGAGGACGGCTACCGAGCCGTTCGCCAGGTGCTTTCGGATCAATATAATCTCGGCAACCTGGAGCCCAGCATTCAGGTCTACCGGGTAGACACCCGCGGAGACCGCTCGCTGACCCTGCGCCACTACCAGCACCACCGCCGGCCCTTGGGTGAGAGCACCAACGAGATGCTGCGGCATGTGCGCCGGCTGTGGGGATTCAAGGCGAGACTCGAAACGGTGGACGAGAACGGGCGGGTTCAGAAGACTTACGAATGCGATTGATCCGAGCCGCGCTCGAACGGCCGGGCAAGTCATGGGTTGCCGAGGATGTCCCAGATTGAGCGATCCGAAGGATCTGCCGAACCGCCGATTCGCTTGCGGACGGGACCATAGCGTCGGACGGTTCCCGAGACCATGCCGGGGATAGAGACGTGACTCCCAAGACCCAGCTCGATGATCTCCACCTGCTGATAAAGCTCTTGCCCCCCGAGCTTCAGACATCCCTGGCGCTAGAGGCGCAAGGTGAGTTGCTCGAAATCGTCCTGGATTTGGGGCGCGTGCCCCAGGCCCGCTATCCCGACGCTGCGTTGAATTTATCGAATCGGCCGGTAACCCGGAAAGACCTCGACACCGTCATCGGCGCGGTGGGCGAATTCGGCGCGGACAACCGCGCCGGCATCGAGGGGACTTTGCACCGCATCTCGGCCATTCGCAACCGGCGCGGCGAGATCGTCGGTTTGACCTTGCGCGTGGGACGCGCGGTATTCGGAACCATAGACCTGATTCGGGACCTCGTGGAGAGCGGCAAAAGCCTCTTGCTGCTCGGCCGGCCGGGTGTCGGGAAGACGACGAAACTCCGAGAGGTCGCGCGGGTGCTGGCCGACGATTTTGGTAAGCGCGTGATCGTGATCGACACGTCCAACGAGATCGCCGGCGACGGCGATGTCCCGCACCCGGCCATCGGCAGCGCTCGCCGGATGATGGTGGCGCACCCGGATCGACAGCATGCGGTGATGATCGAGGCGGTGGAAAACCATATGCCGGAAGTCATCATCGTCGACGAAATCGGCACGGCTACCGAGGCGATGGCCGCACGCACCATAGCCGAACGGGGCGTTCAGCTGATCGGCACGGCTCACGGCAATGTCCTGGAAAACTTAGTTTTGAATCCCACGTTGTCCGATTTGGTCGGCGGCGTGCAAACGGTCACTCTGAGCGATGAAGAGGCCCGCCTCCGGGGCACGCAAAAAACCGTCAGCGAACGGAAAGCCCCGCCTACGTTCGATATCGTCGTGGAAATCACTGGCAGGGACGAAGTGGTCGTGCACCCGGACACGGCTCAGGCGGTCGATGCCATTCTGAGCGGCATACAGCCCAAGGGCGTTCACCGCCGCGCAGCGGGCGCCGTCCAGGCGCCGGTGCCGCCGATCGAACCCGAGGTGGCCGTTGGAATGGCGAAGGACGTTTTATCCATCCGTTCGGAGCAGCAACGCCCGGTTCGCATCTACGCGTATGCCCTCAGTCGCGACTCGGTAGAACGCGTGATCCGGGACCTCCGCCTGGAGGCGCGCACCGTGCGATATCCGGACCAGGCCGATCTCGTCGTGACGCTCAGGGCGCGGGAAGACGACGCCAGCTTGCAACGCATCGTTCAGGCCACCCATGTTCCCGTCCATTCGGTCAAGAAGAACACGACGGCTCAGATCCGGCAACTTTTACGCAATCTGTTCCATGTCGTGCGCGCTGACAAGCAGGACGAGGTCGGGGAAATGGTGCGCGAGACCGAGCGTGCCGTGCAGCAGGTCAAGGCCGAAGGCGTCGTGGCGGAACTCGCGCCCCGGCCTGCGGCCTTGCGTCAGATGCAACACCGTATTGTCACCCGCCATGGCTTGGTCGCCGAAAGCATAGGGAGTGAACCGAACCGTCATTTGGTGATCTACTCCATGTAACACCTCTTCTCTAGCGCAAGCCGGTCGTCGAGGCGTAACGCGGCACGTATGCGAACCATCGTTCATCTTTCGGACCTGCATTTCGGTCGTGTCGATCATGATCTCGTCGATCCGCTGATCGAGGCTGTTCGGGAAACGAGGCCCGACTTGGTCGCGCTTTCGGGTGACCTCACGAAGCGCGCGAACCGCTCAGTTCATCGAAGCCCGGTGCTTTCTCGACGCATTGCCCAAGCCGCGGATCGCGGCGCCCGGCAACCACGACGTACCGCTTTATAATCCGCTAGCCCGTTTCTTGTGCCCACTCGTGAAATATCGCCGCTATATCGGCAATACTGTCGAACCTTTCTACGGCGACGAGCAGATGGCCGTGGTCGGCGTCAACACGGCGCGTTCGCTGACCATCAAGAACGGGCGGATCAATCGAAGACAGTTGGACCGCATATGAGAGTGAGAGCGCCTGTGGGATTACCCCGACGCGGTGGTCAAGATCGTGGTAACCCACCATCCGTTCGACCTACCCAAGGACCATCGCGAGGGTGATTTGGTCGCAGGCCGGGCTCGCATCGCCATGGAAGCGCTCGCGAGCGGCGGCGTGGACGTCTTCTTGGCGGGGCATCTGCATGTGAGTCATGCGGCGCATACCGGAAAGCGCTATCGGATCGCGGGATACAAGGCGCTTGTGGTCAGCGCCGAAACTACGCTTTCCCTACGCGCACACGGGGAAAACAACGCGTTCAACGTGCCTCGCATCGAGCATCCGAAAGGCGGTTTGGAACGCTACGTCTGGCAGCCCGAAAACGGGCGGTTCGTCCCGTCTGCCACGGAATCGTTCGAACGTCGAGCGGACGGCTGGATGCGAATCGTCGATGAAGAGCTCTTCCGGAGCGACTGATGGCGGGAGGCGCTTTTCGGGACGAGCGGCGGCCGTTTGAACGGCCAAGATTTTGCCAATGCCTATTGCTTTACGCGGATATCGTTCTTGACGAATCGGACGCCGGCGATGTCTCGGGCGATCGCTTCGGCGCGCTGTTTTTCGGAAGCGGTATTGACGAAACCGCTGAGCTGCACCGTACGTTTAAAGGTCTCGACCTGGATGTCCAGACCTTTGACGACTTCATCTTGCAGGAGAGCGGTTTTTACCTTTGCCGTAATGGACGCGTCGTCCAGGTATTCGCCGGTGCTCTCCCGGGTTCTCGATCCGGCGCACCCGGCTGCTGCGACGGCCGCGGCCAGCACGAGAAACTGTCTTCGTTTCATCGATTTCTCCTTAGGCTGATAACGGGATCGATGCGCCGGAACCGGTGTTCGAAGCAGCGATCGGGCGGTACAAATGAAACGGGCTACGTTATGTCTGAAAGGAACGCAGATCGAAACGGCATCCGGCTTCTTTGGAGGCGCCGCGGGAGGCAAAAGCGCTAATAGCTAATAAAGGAACGAGGAAGAAAAACGGAACTTCCGTGTTCCCAAAATACATCCCAGCCAAATTCGGATCAGTCCAGTTACATGCGGAGCATTCCATTTCCGTGTCGAGCATCCTGCCCGAGAATGAGGAGCGTCCAGCATCCATTGGAGCGCTCCAAGTCCTTTCGCAACATCCCAGTTGCGTTTTGGAACATCCTGTCCCTGGCGACATCCCTAAGTCCGTTCGCCACGATTCGTCCTGTGGGAGCCTCCCTGTTCCGCTCCCGAGATCATCTCGGGTGGTGCTATTTAAGCTCACCGCCTCCGAGTTAAACATACGTAAATTTCCGTACCTTCCGTACGAAGGGCGTGGCGTCGGTATTGGCGCCGTTCGCCCCGTGCTGAGGGAAATGGTATACGAAGCACGAATTTGGGATCACGGAAACGAGGCGGCCGCATTCCGAACGATCTACGGTCAAACGGTCGGGTCTCGTGCGACGGAAAGTGTCGGAAGGAGCTCGACTAAGAGCCTGTCTCAATAGGCCGGTCGCCCTGAGCCCCTCGACAGGACTGTCTAAGGAGGCTCTGAACAAGCCCTCTCCCGCCGGGACAAACCTGTCCTGAGCGAAGTCGAAGGGCTTATTCCGGCCTACGACGTTTTCCTTTTGATTGAGAAATGAAAAAGAGGTCGCTGCGTCCTTCATTAGGCCGCTTTATCCTTGCGGGCGCCTACGCTTTTTTCCGTCGAAAACCCCGGATGCAGGCCGGGTATGCCGACGCTTTGGATGTGTATGGCGTTGCTGCCCTCCTCATAGCGCGGAAGCCGACCCTCTCTGTGCCACAAGCGATAAGCCAGGGCCGCCGTCAATACCCGGATCGGGTAGTCGCGTGGAAGGTTTTGCAGATAGGGTTGGATCGTCACGAAGTCGCGGGCGCCGTACTGGTTCATGATCGAGCGGAGACCGCCGTTGGCAGGCCCGAGGTTGTAGGCGAGAAGACCTAAGAACAGGTCGCCGCGCATCTCCGCCAGATAATTCTGCAGGGTCGCCGCCGCTACGAACGTGTTATGGCGCTGGTTGAGCATGTCCAGATTCTCGACGTCCAAGTGCTTCTTGACCGCACCGATCGCCGATTTCGGGGCCGCGGTGATCTGGAAAAGCCCATGGCCGCCGTCCTTGCTGTCGCGCGGATAGAATGACGATTCCGTTGCCCCGATTCCGACCATGACTTCGGGATCGACATCGAAGACCTTGGCAGCCTCGTGGATCGTCGGCAGGTAGATTTGGGCGCGCTCGATGATACGCTGCATCTGGGTCAAATCGGAACGCCGATAGGCCGCGAACACCTGGTGTGCGATCGTGTTTCGCTCCGCCTCCTGCATGCCGCCGACCAGGGTGCGAAGCTTGCCGAGATCGCGACCGAATTCGTCTTGAGCTGCGAACCAGCCGGCTCCCACGGCGACAAAAACCGCCAGGATCGCGGGAAGAGCCATGCTTATGAGCGCCAGCTTGGTGCGCACACCGAGCCAGAGGCGCAGCAACACCGCGTTCGCGATGCCGACGGCGAGAACCATGCCGGCGAAAGGAAGAAGATTCGACCATAGGTCGGTTCCAGCGAACCAATCCACCGAGCGCCCGAACACGGCGATGATTCCGATGAGAGTGGACACGGCCAGGGCGAGCGTTTCGGTCCCGATAATCGCGGTCCATCGCAACGGGCTCGGCTTCGCCGCCAGTCGGCCGCCTTTCTTAGCTTGCGTTCGCTTCTTTTTCGGTTTGGCCGCGTTATGGGTTCGTCGCTTCTTGGGCGGCGGAGAGGCAGGCTGGCTTAAGTCCAGTTCTTCTTGAACGGGCTTGAGCGGTTTGGTCGGCGTCGTCCCGATCAGAGCGGGTGCCGTCGAAGAATTCTCTTTGGAGCTCAACTTGCGATCCGGCACGAATCACCTGTTGATGGAAGTTCCGAATTCGGACCTTGGGCAGCCTCGATTCCAACCATGAGACGTCTGCCAGCGTCGCTTTTACTGTTATAAATGCCGCCGCTCGGCGACTCGCCAGCCGATCGTCTCGCCCGCCTTCAGCGGCACTAGACTATCGTCGCCGAAGGGAACGGTCTCCGGAACGGTCCACTCGGTTTTCTCGAGAACGATGTTCGACCGATTCCGCGGCAAACGGTAGAAGTCCGGACCGTTGAAACTCGCGAAAGCTTCGAACCTGTCCAAAGCCCCGGCCGATTCGAAAACGGTTGCGTAGAGTTCGAGCGCCGTTCTGGCGGTATAACAGCCGGCACAGCCGCAGGCCGATTCTTTTTGGCTTCGCGGGTGAGGTGCGCTGTCGGTTCCCAAAAAAAACTTGGGGTTGCCGCTGGTTGCCGCCTCGACCAGGGCCAGGCGATGGGTTTCGCGTTTCAATACCGGCAGGCAGTAAAAATGGGGGCGTACGCCTCCGGCCAGCAGGGCGTTGCGATTATAAAGCAGATGATGGGCGGTTAGGGTAGCCGCGATGTTCGGCCCGCTGTCCCGCACGAATTGGACGCCGTCCCGTGTGGTGACGTGCTCCAGAACGATGCGGAGCGCCGGGAATCGGGCCGCGATAGCGGTCAAGTGTCTGTCGATGAAAACTTTTTCCCGGTCGAAGATATCGACCTCTGGATCCGTCGCTTCGCCATGAAGCAGCAAGGGCACGTCGTGCCGTTCCATCGCTTCGAACACCGGATAGATCTTTTCGAGGGAGGTGACTCCGGCTTCAGAATGCGTCGTCGCGCCGGCAGGGTAAAGCTTCAGCGCCACGACCTCGGGGTTTTCGGCAACCCGGCGAATCTCTTCGGGCGAGGTTCCCTCGGTGAGATAGAGCGTCATCAAGGGTTGGAATTCCAGTCCGGCGGGCAAGGCGTCCAGGATGCGGCGGCGGTAGGCGAGGGCGTCCGCCACGGTCGTCACCGGCGGCTTGAGATTGGGCATGATGAGAGCCCGAACGAATTGCCGTGCGCTGTCCGGAAGCACGTCGCGCATGGCGGCGCCGTCCCGGAGGTGTAAATGCCAGTCGTCGGGGCAGGTGATGGTCAGTCTTTGCATCGGGCGGGCGGTAGCTTTCGAAAGACGCCATCTTACAAGATTCAGCGCCGCCGCGGTTTGACGGTCGACGCAACTCTGCGATTTCCCAGCCGCCTTGCGCTGGGTTCCAAGCTCCGGCTGTCAGGGAACGAGGCACAGAGACAGCCGGGCTCAATAGACGCTATTAATGAAACTGTCCGGCAACTCGCTGCTGAGCACGCCTTGGCGCCCAGCCAAGGAGAAGCGCAGGCTCAGACCCAAGCTGTAATCCTCATAACCGCGCGCCTGGCGCGCGGCCAGGCCAGCGCCCAACAGCCACTGCGGAGCGATGCGCCAGGCGCCTCTGAGTTCGAAATCGAAGACGATGTCGTCCGCCCTTTGGTCGGCATAACGTTGTGCGGATTCGTGCCCGGGCCAGCGCGGCGAGGGACTCGCGTCGACATGCTGAAAGCCCAGCGTGAGTCGGCCCGAGGCTACGGCGGTACGGCTTTCCGCGGTGAGAAACTGCAGTCCGAGACCGGCCTGAAGGTAGTGTCCGGGACTGAAATAGCCCCCGTGACCCAAGGTGTAATGGTTGAGATTCTTGCCGTAGTGTTGGTAGAGGACGCCGGGACCCAGGGTGAAATAGTCGAACTCCGGGAGTCCGAGGTCGTAGCCCAGACTCAAGGACGCGCCCAACATGTGATTGTCCGCCACTCTCTGCCCGCTCAGAAACGCCGCGTCCCCCTGCGCGTGCAATCCGAAACGATGGGCCAATTCCCAACGGCGCTGTATCTGCACGCCGGTCTTCACCACCCGGCCGAAATCCCGGAAGCTGTACGGATCGCGCTGACCGATGTAGGACAACAGCGACTCCCGTACCGACTGACTGAACGTCTCGACCTGCCACACGCCGTGCGCGAGGTGCTGGCGCACCCCCAAGCGGAACGTCGGCACCGGCGTTATCGGGCCGTTGAGCGGCGTCGAGCCCAGGGTGAAATAAGGCTGAGTCCAACCGTCGCGCGACCAGGCGAATTCCACCAGGGCGAGATCGGCGTAACGCGTTTCGGACGATCTGAGAAACGGCGTACAGTCGCCGTCGCCGAACTTGGTGCCGAAGGCCACGCACGGCGACAAGGAACCCGAGTCGAGGGACAGTCCCGCGGCGCGAAGACTCACCCGGTCCATGCCACCAATGACAGTTGCGAATTCCACGACCGGACGTTGCCATAGAGTCATGCGCCCCTGCCCGGCAGCACCGGAACGATGACGCAGCAGGCTGCCGCCCTCGAGCGTCGACGCGTCCAATCCCGAAAGCTCCGGATGACGCTCTGGATCCCGGTACCTGGCGGCGAGGAAACGCTTGCGCCCAAACAAGTCTTCGGCCGTGGCGCGGGCAATCGCGCTCTTGAGCGGTTCGGTGTCGCCATGGGGCAGGTCGTCCAGGGCTAAAGGATCGATTCGGCTCTGACTGGCGACGATCCCTTCGGCTGCCCCGATGCTCGGCGCACGACGATAGTCACGTAGGAAACGTTCCAATGCCCTTGCATGGCGCCCTTGCCGATGATCCAACCAGGCTTCGAGCCGCTCGGCCTCCTCGGAGTACCCCAAATCGGTCCGGGCCCGGTCCAGTGTGGCGGCGACGGCAGCATCGTCGCCTCGCTCCAGGGCCAGCCATCCCCGTTCGAGCTGCCATTCGCCGCGCAGCCGGCGTAGCGCCGGGGAAGAGACCTCGCGTAACTCCGCAAGCCCGGCATCGACCCCGGCAAGACGCTTGCGGATCAAGGCCAGCCCCAGGCGCGCAGACTCGCGTTGGTCCTCCTGCGACTGCCCCCCCTGGATCCAGCGAAACCACGCCTCCGCTTCCGCGAGCCTTCCATCCCGATGATCGTCCCAGGCGAAGGCCAGGGCCAGGTCATAGCGCCGCTCGCGCTGCACATACGCCTCGAGCCCGGCGCGGCGGCGCGCGGCGGTGGTCGAGTCGCCGCGTTCGCGCGCCCGCCAGAAGTCGCGTTCTATACGGGCGATCACCCGAACCTTCGCCCGCTCGGCCCATGCCTCTTCTCGCCCCTGTAACGACGCCAGCAGAGAGCCGAGGGTCGCGGGCGGGGTTTGGTCGATCATGCGGGTGAGAGCCGCATCGAACTGGCTAACCGGACAGATGCGCGCCAGTCTGGGTAACTGGTCCACTCCTGGACGGGGTTCCCGGCACTGGGGCGGGATCGTCCGGCGTGGGCGCGGCGTGGCGGATTCGGCCGCGAGTGCGGATTGTCGACGCTCGGCCGGCGTTTCTGGCACTTGAACCGGTCTGTCCACTGCGGGATCCCTGCGCCGCTGCACCGCTTGGGTTTCTTCCTGTCGGTGCACCGGTTCCTCCGTTGTACGCCGAATCTGCACGTCCTCGGCTTGGACCCCGACGGCGCTCAGCAGCCAGATGCCGACCATCCACCCGCGTCTCACGGCGAGGCCTCCAAGGTCGCGAGCCGACTCAAGAGGATCAGACTAGCGGCGTAATAATCCTCGCTGGCCGAGAATTCCGGCCAAGCGCCGGCCGATTTGCCGGAGGCTCGCAGAGTCAGGCGCCGGATCGCCTGGAAACCGGAAGGTGCGGCTTGCAGGGTGAGGCAGTCCTGGTGCAGGTCCACCCAGGCGGGTAGGAAGCGGTCGAAGCGCCCCAGAAAGCGCTCGAAAGGTTCGAGCAAGGCCCGATCCTCCACCGACCCGCTCCAGGTCAGATAGAGCGGAATCCGCACTGCGTCGTAGCTGAAGCGCGGCGGATGGGCGGGGTCGGGGCGTATATCGTCGCCCAAGGCCAGCCAGTCGGGCGGTAGTCCTGTAGAACCGAAGCGCGCCCGCCGCAGCAAGACCCGTCCCGCAGCGGCCAGTTCGCGCCACGGCGCGGGCTCCGCATCGGCCACGGCGAAATCGTTCAAGGCCGGAAAAATCCAATATGACAAGTTCACGGTGAGACGATCGGGGTGCTCGAAACCGGCAGCGCCGGGTAACAGAACGCGCAACCCGCCCCGGTCGCGAAGTAGCTTGCGTTTGACATCGCTCATGATCTCCAGCGCCTCCCGGCGCCAAGCATCCACCTGCCAGCGCTCTCCAGCCCGCAGCAGGGCCCAGGCGATCAGGATGTCACCATCGCTGGCATCGTTGGGATCTTCCTCCGTACTGGGAGTGCCGGGACGACGACGCCAGCGGAACAGATGATCGTCGCGTGTTTGCAACTCGGCTTGGGTCCAGGTCCACAGCTTTTCGAAAGTCGCCCTGTCTCCCAGCGCCTGCGCCAGCAAAAGGCCGATGCCCTGGCCCTCGGAATGGGAAATGCCGCTGTTGCCGGTATCCACGACCCGCCCCTCGGCGTGGACGAAACGTTGTTTGTACAGCGCCCAGTCCGCTTGCAGCCGATACCTCTCCACCATGTCGCAGGACGCGAGCGCAAGGCCCAACAGGGCAACGAGGAAAAGCCTGACGCGGGACGGGGAAGGTGTGAACCGACCGCGTTCTCTCCGCGCCGGGAAGAAGCCAGGCTTACACATCCAGATCATCCACCGGTCCATGACGGCGCTTGAAGCGAACCAAAAGACGATGACCCAGGGCGGCGAATGCCAACGCCGACAAGGCGATCGATCCTAGACCGAACCAGGGGTGGCGTGCGAACACGGCGCCCATGCGTTCGCGTTGCGAGGCATCGCCCAAGTAGAAGCCGGCGCCACCGGCTTGCCAGGCTAGAGTTTCCGGCCCGTCCAGCCACAGGGCGAGGTCACCGTTCAAGGCATGGGCCAGCTCCGCTTGGGTTAAACTCTGCGCGGCCTCGAGCAATCCGCCGGGAGTTTGTGCCGTCAGCACCGTCTCCACGCGCTCGGCGCCACCGGCCGCGGGATAGGCCATGAGCAGGCGTTGCCGTCCGAGGTCGCCGGTGAGTTGGATGTGTGTCGGACGGATACGTGCATCCGCCGGCAGGGGCTTTTCCTCGCCCAACAAACGCGCCAACCAGTCGGCGCAGGAAGGTTCGGGAGCCTCGAAGCGTGGCTCCCCGGTGAGCCGCAAACGGCTGGAGTCGGCCCCCGGCCACCAGGGAGCGCCCGGTGCCGCGTCACGGACGCGCAAAGCGGCGATCGAACCAAGCAGGAAGCGGTGCCGCGACGCATCCGCCGCTTTGCGCGTGATGGTAAGACGGGTGAGCGGCGCGCCATTCTGCTGGGCCCAGCGTCCCGCGATCTGCCAGCCCGCGGCGAGGGTTTCGGCTTCGTCGTCGAGCAGTTCGATTGCGGCCATCGAGCCGTCGCCGGCCTGGATATAGGGAAAACCGGTGCGACCGAACAGACCCAGGTCGGGCAGACGTACGTAATGGCTGGCACTGGGCAGTTGGATCATTGAATTGCGGTAGATGGTGACGGGGAAACGGTCCTGGACATAGGTGCACTCACCGCTGATCAAGGGCGCCGGATAGAGAGAAAAACGCAACAGGTTGCGCCCGGGGTGGAAACTCTTCAGCGGAATCGCCAGATGGTAGCCACGGTACTCCGCACCGCGTTCCGCCGAGAGATGTACCGAGTTCTGGAAGACACCGTTCACCTCGACGTTGAGCACCGAATCCCGGCGCAGACCCGCCCGGTAAGCCAGATGCAGCCACAGCTCGACTTGGGTTTCGTCGCTGGCGTGCAGATCGGCGGGCAGGTTCAATTCCACCTCCAGTGACTGACCGGCGTTTTCCAGTGTGATATCGCGGATACCGAGTTGCTCCAGTTCATACGCCAATCCCTCCCGCAGTATGCCCGGCGCGGGTCCTGGCTCGGGCTCCAGCGAATCGAGCGCGGAGATCACGACGTCGGCACTGTCCGGGAAAGGCAAGCGAAGCCGGATAAAGGCCTGGGCGGCCTGGCTCACCTCCGCATCGTCACGACCCGACAGCACCAGTTCGATCGCGCCGGGGTTCGCGGGATGCGGGCGCACCGCCAGATAGGGTCCGGCGATGCGCTCCACCATGGCCTTTGGCAAATAGGCGGCCACGTCTTCGCGCCGTCCGATGAGCACGCGATCGCCCGCCGCACCCTCCTGCCAACTTCCCGGAAAAATGCGAAAGGGAGCATAGCGCAAGCGCAAGGCGATCCCCTGGGCGACCCAGGCGCCCCAGCTGCGTTGCTCGTCGTTGACCGCCGGCGTCGCCTGGACGATGTTCACCCTGAGATCGCGCAAGGTCTCGTCGTAGAGGCGATCGAGCCCCGCCAGGGTCGGCTTTTCCTCAGCATGCGTCCATTCCAGCACGACCCGGGATTTCACGCTGTCGATCTCGGTCCATAACTCGGGGGCATGGGGGAACTCGCATGTGGCCTCGGTGTAATGCTGTGCCACCTGGAAGCCGAGTTGGTTGTAACCGGCCTTGAAACGCTCCGCCGGCAGGGGGATTTCGGCCTCGACGTGGGGATGCTCGGGATCGAACTTGAGCTGGGCGACATGCCAGCCGTTGAGCTGCACCTTGAGCTGCGAGCGGCTGCCGACCAAGGCATTCGAGTGGGTCAATTCCAGATGCAGGCGCGCCTTGAGTATCTGGTGGCGCGCCGAGACCGGCAGCGACAAGGCATACGTGTCCCAAGCGTGGCTCAGGCGTATGGCCTCGTCGCGACTCATCAACCGGGCCAACGACCAGGTCGATTCCAAGGCCGAGACCTGCCGGGGGACGAGCGTGTAAACGAGCAACAGCAGGATAGGTAAAGTCCGTGACATGCACGCTCCGGAAAAAGACGTTACAACGATCGAGGTTTTCGCCGGAAAACGGAATCGCCCGATGGCGCCCTCTCCAGCTCTAAGCCGCCAACTTATCGGTCTCATTATTTTTGCGACTCGACCAGGCCAGCACCTTCGCACCCGGTCCATCGACTGCGCCTCGAGCCCCGCGCCTCAGCCGATGGACAGAGAGCCAGAGAAAATGACGCACGGCATGAAAGAAACCCGCTGCCAGCAACCGGGCCGTGGCCCCGATAAATCCGGAATAGCCGTGCCGTTTACGGAACAGGAGGGCCCATCGCCGGCTGTCGCCGTAAACCAACAAGACGCGCTGACGATACTCCTGTGGAGAACTGGCGATAAAAGCCAAGCCCAACACGTAATGCCCCCGGTGTCGACGCCAATTGACGATGCGTGTGCGGAAGGCGCATGGTCCAAAAGGCTGACGAAGGCACAAATCGCCTTCCAGGCTTTGCGGAAGATGAAACGCCTCGAGCGGGCAAACGCCCTGCGCCCCTCCCAGGGATACGTCGGTCAGACGCAGCGGAATGTTCACCGCAGTCCCTCGCCACTCGGCCGTGAGATCGACCTTGACGCGTTGACTACGGCGCCGTTGCCGACGTTCCAGCAGGGCGCCCAGTGCGGCCAGGACAACGGCGAGATTGATGGCCAGCCATAGCAGACCGATGAGCAGGAGCATGGCTTTTTCGGCGTCGGATTCATCCCAGAGCCGGACCGATCCCCATGCCCCGCCCGCCAGTAACAGCGCAGTCAGTCCATAAAACGGCTTGGCCAGGGGAGAAATGAAATCCTCCTCCAAACGTTCCAGCTTGGGCGTGACCTGAAAGCGCGGCGAGCGGGGATTTTTCAGCGCTCGCAAGACCGCAGGCAGGGAAAACAGGGATTGCATGGTTTCGTAAATGTCCGACACGAAAGGCCAGCGCCAGCGCCCGAACAGGTAATGAGCCTCGAGTTTCGAGGCCAATAGATAGGGCAGAGCATAAGCGCCGATCTCTGTCGGTGTAGCGTCATAGATGCGAAGGTCGAAGACCAGGAAGCACAACGGCGCGAGTAGGTACACCACCCTCGCCAGCGGAAACAGCCAAAACAGCATATTAGACAGATAAGCCAGACGTTGCCAAGGCTTGAGCCCCGATAACCACAGCGGATTGTGCAGTCTGAATATCTGCATCATACCCTGGGCCCAGCGCATGCGTTGGATGATGAAACTGGTGAAGGTATCCGGCTGCAGACCGGCGACCAGGGGTTGGCCCCAATAGAGTGAACGCCAGCCTTTGCTGTGCAGCAGCATGGCGGTTTCCGCATCTTCGGTAATGCTGTCTCCGGCGAACCCCCCGACTTCGTTCAAGGCCTCGCGGCGAAGCAGCGCCGCCGAACCGCAGAAGAAAGAGGATTGCCAGAAATCCAGACCTGGATGGATGGCACCGTAAAACATGGCGTTTTCCGGCGGCATCTTGGCTCCCAGGCCGAGGTTCTTCTCGATCGGGTCTGGATTGAGGAAGAAATGCGGAGTCTGCACCAGAAACAGGCGCTCGTCACTTACGAAGAACCCCACCGTTTGGCGCAGGATGGCGCGCGCGGGCACGTGATCCGCGTCCAGGATCAACACGAGATCGCCGGACGTGCGCGCCAAGGCGGCGTTGAGGTTGCCGCTCTTCGCACCGCGATTGTCGGGGCGGTTCAGGTAATATGCGCCATGCAGCTCGCACCAGTGGCGCAGAACGGCTTGTCGCTCGCGCGCCGCCCGGGCTCGAGTACTGTCGGGTCCTTGCAGGCGGGCCTCGCTGGCACCGTCATCCAAGAGGTAAACCCGCAACCGGTCCTCGGGATAGTCGATGGCCGTAGCGGCGACCAGGGTGATGCGAACCAGCTCGGGATCTTCGTCATAGGTGGTGATCAGCACGTCCACCGTCGGGTAATCCACCTCTCGCGCGGGCAACGGGGCAGCTCGCCGTACGATGGGGTGGACGTTGACAAAGCCGCTTAAAAGTAGCAGGAGCACCCCATGCCATTCGGCGGCATACAAGAGCACGGCGGCCAGATAGCTGGTCGGATCATGGAACTGCAGCGTGGCGTAAGTGCGCCAGCTCAGGTAACGCAATACGACGAAAACCGTGATCGCAAGGAACAGAAGGCGCCCCCATCCCCGCCGTGGCCAGAGACGTACGGGCAGCAGCAATGCGACGCAGCTCCAGCTCAGTATTGCCTGTCTTTCGGCATCGAGCGGCAAGGCCGCCAATGCAACCAAGGAGCCTGTGGCGACCAAGAAGGCAAGGGCGAAGCTCCGGTCGATTACTCGTTCCCGGAAATCAACCACGGCTGCGCACCGGCAACAATGGCCAGACGAGGGTTCCGGCCAGCAGCAGCGCAGTCGTGGGCGGCAACGGAACCGGGATACCATTGAGTTGGAAGCGACCGTAATCGATGGACCAGCCGCCGTCGCTCAGTCCGTTTGCCACCAGTTCGCCAATCAGTTGACCGTTGACGGCGGTGATGTCGGCCCAGGGCGCAAGCACATGGCCCGGCAGTCCGATGCCGCCGCAGGTGCCACTGGGCGCAATGCAGCCCAGGATCAGCTCACGGGCGTCGGGGAAATTGAAGAAGATACGCTGCGCGAGGCCGGCACCCGGATCTTGATACTCGTCGACCAGCCGGCCGTTGATATGGAAACCCAGGTTGTGCAAGGCCAGGCTATCCCCGCGAACATTGATGACGACCGTGGCGTCTTCATCCAGGAAGATGTCGAAACGGTTGTACGGTACGAGCGGCGCGGCGGACTCGTTGAGCGTGAACACGTTGATGCCGGGGACGGTCGTCAGGCTGAAGGCACCCCAGGGCGTTTGGCTCAGGTTCCCGACCGGATCGCCATCGGCCCAGAATGCGGACAAAGACTGGTAATAAGCACGCGCGGTCGCCACGTCGGCATCGCTTACGCCCGACGGCAACAGACTGCTTCCCACACCCACACGATCCAGCGAGGGGGCATCGTTGCGGAGGTTTCCGGTCACGTAACCGCGCTGAAATTCGAGCGTTCCCTTGACCACGAGATCGACCGGCGCATCATCGCCCACGCGAAAATCCTGCAAGCGGGCGTTGCCGCCGACGAACAGCGGGCCGTGGCTGTCGCTGTAGGAATAATCCAGGTCGCCGAACAGATAGGCGCTATGGCCGGAAGCCGGCCCCGTGCGCCAAGCCGTCAAAGGATCGATGCTGATCGGTACGGCGCAAACCGATGGCGCAAAAAGGGCCATCGAGACTGGTATTAGCCGACATGCGGCAGCGAATTCGAAGGGGGGCAGAGAAGACCTGTTCACGGAGGTAAAACCGTTTTTTTTTGTTGTTATCTCCAGTACCAGTATAGTTGTTACATAAGCTTTTTTGAGTAGTGTACGTTGTTATGTGCAAAAGCTTCGGCGCCGCAATCGCAAACGGTCGTCCGGGGAGCGCCCGGATGACCCTTCCAATCGCAAACGGTCATCCGGGGAGCGCCCGGATGACCCTTCCCGAAGCGACCGTTTGCGAGAGGAGGCAATGCGCTCAGAGAAAAGACTAGGAAGCTCTGAATAAGCCCCCTGCCGCTGGGACAAACCTGTCCTGAGCCTGGTCGAAGGGCCGTGCTTCGCACGTTAGCGTTCGCTCCCGGCGAACGGGTGCACGCGTATCGCTTTTCCCACTGGAAACTTAATCAGAGCTTCCTAAAATGACCCGTTGACAGAGACGCGGACATACGACCGCCCAAGACATTCCCATTATCAATCGCTCATTCTCTACCGAAAATCCCGTGAATTCCGTTGCTCACGAACGCATTCCTCTCAAAGATTTCACCGAGAAGGCGTATCTGGATTATTCCATGTACGTCATCCTTGACCGCGCCTTGCCCAACATTGCCGACGGTCTCAAGCCGGTGCAGCGGCGCATCGTCTACGCCATGTCCGAGCTGGGCTTGTCGGCTCAGGCCAAGTACAAGAAATCCGCCCGCACCGTCGGCGACGTATTGGGTAAATACCATCCCCACGGCGATTCGGCTTGCTACGAGGCCATGGTGCTGATGGCCCAGCCGTTTTCCTATCGATATCCCTTGATCGACGGCCAGGGAAACTGGGGCTCGCCGGACGACCCCAAGTCCTTCGCGGCCATGCGCTACACCGAGGCGCGCCTGACGCCGTACGCCCAGACCCTGTTGTCGGAACTGGAGCAGGGCACGGTCGATTGGGTGCCGAATTTCGACGGTACCCTGGAAGAACCGGCCCTTTTGCCGGCGCGCTTGCCGAACGTACTGCTGAACGGCGCGACCGGCATCGCGGTGGGCATGGCGACGGACATTCCGCCGCACAATCTGCGCGAGGTGGTCGATGCCTGCATTCGCTTGCTGGACCATCCGCGGCTCAGTGTCGAAGAGCTTTGCGATTCGATCAAGGGGCCTGATTTCACGACCGAGGCCGAGATCATCACGCCGCGCCGGGATATCGTCCGCATGTATCAGACTGGGAGTGGTTCGATCCGCTTGCGGGCGCGCTGGGAGTTGGAAGAAGGAAACATCGTCGTCACCGCCTTGCCCCATCAGGTGTCCGGCAATGTGATCATGGAACAGATCGCCGCGCAGATGCAGGCGAAGAAGCTCCCCATGGTCGAGGACCTCCGCGACGAATCCGATCACGAGAACCCGACCCGGCTGGTCATCATGCCGCGCGGGCGGCGCATCGACGCGGATCAACTGATGTCGCATCTGTTCGCGACCACCGACCTGGAGAAGACCTACCGGGTCAATCTCAACATGATCGGCCTGAACGGCAAGCCGCAGGTCAAGAATCTGCAGGAGATGCTGCTGGAATGGCTGAGTTACCGCACCGAAACCGTGCGTCGCCGGCTCCAGCACCGGCTCGACAAGGTCGTTGCGCGCTTGCACATCCTGGAAGGCCTGCTGATCGCCTACCTCAATATCGACGAGGTGATCGCGATCATCCGGAACGAGGACGAACCCAAGCCCGTGCTGATGGCGCGCTTCGGATTGAGCGATACCCAGGCCGAGGCCATCCTGGAACTGAAGCTGCGCCATTTGGCCAAGCTCGAGGAGATCAAAATTCGCGGCGAACAGGACGAACTGGAAAAGGAACGCGCTACCCTGGAAGCCACGCTGGGATCGCAAAAAAAGCTCAACGCTCTGATCAAGAAAGAACTGAAGCAGGATGCCGACAAATACGGCGATGCGCGCCGCTCACCCATCGTCGCCCGCCAGGCGTCCCAGGCCCTGGATATCACGGCGGTGATCGGCAGCGAACCGGTCACGCTCGTTCTGTCGGAAAAAGGTTGGATACGCGCCGCCAAAGGGCACGACATCGACCCGACCACGCTGGCCTTCCGTTCCGGCGACGGATTTCTTTCCGCCGCGCGCGGGCGCAGCAACCAGCCGGCCTATTTCCTCGATTCCACCGGTCGAAGCTACGCCGTGCCGGCCCATGAGTTCCCTTCGGCCCGCTCCCAGGGCGAACCCCTGACCGGACGGCTCAATCCGCCGCCGGGCGCGCTGTTCAAAGGGGTACTGGCGGGTGCGGACGACGATTGGTATCTGTTCGCGACCGACAGCGGCTATGGTTTCATCACCCAGCTCAAGGAGCTTCATACCAAGAACCGCGCGGGAAAATCTCTGCTGACGGTGCCGGAGCATGCCCAGGTGCTGACCCCGGTGCGAATCGGACAACCCGAGTCAGATAGAGTCGCGATCGCGACTGCGCAAGGCCGTTTCCTGGTGTTCCCGGTCGGCGAGATCCCGGTTCTCAACAAGGGGAAAGGCAATAAGCTGATCCAGATTCAACCGGCGGATTTGGCGGCGCGGCAGGATTACGTAGTAGCCATGATCGCCGTGCCTCCCGGCGCCGGTTTGAAGATCCACTGCGGCAAGCGGAGCTTGAGTCTGACCGCCAAGGATCTCGCCCATTATCGAGGAACCCGCGCCCGCCGCGGAAATCCGTTG
>DYIL01000089.1 GCA_020723665.1 Methyloversatilis universalis | reverse complement strand
CTCCATCCAACGAATTTATGCACCTTCCAGGGCCGAGAAAATCAACAGCCTGTTAGGTATGAAAATCTCCGGATGCCGCGCGAGCCGATCGTCGCGCCTTCGACGAAGATCTGACGGACGGCTCGGTCTTTGCGCTGCGGTCTCGGCGGCTTTCCTTTTTGAAATAGCGGTCGGTTTCCGTCTTGATGACTTTCGATAGCAATAAGAGGCCGATCAGATTGGGAATGGCCATCATGCCGTTCATCAGGTCGGAGAAGTTCCAGACGAACTCCAGGCTGGTGGTGGCGCCCACGATCACGGCGGCGACAAAGAACACGCGGTAGATGCGGATGGAACGCGGTCCGAACAGGTATTCCACCGCCTTTTCGCCGTAGTAATTCCAACCGATCAGGGTGGAATAGGCAAAAAGGGCGGTCGCGAGCGCGACGATGAGGGCTCCGCTACCGCCCAGCGTCTCCGCCATGCTGGCGCTGGTCAGTTCTCCGGCGCCGACGCCTTGCGTCCAAGCGGTCGCGGTGAGGATCACCAGAGCGGTCATGGTGCATACCACCAGGGTATCGATAAAGGTTTGCGTCATGCTCACCAGTGCCTGCCTGACCGGGCCGGCGGTACGCGCGGCCGCTGCCGCGATGGGCGCGGAACCGAGTCCGGACTCGTTGGAGAATACGCCGCGCGCGACACCGTAGCGCATGGCGGCGCCAATGGTGGCGCCGGCGAAGCCGCCACCCGCCGCGATCGGATTGAAGGCGTGATAGACGATCAGGTACAGCGCGTGCGGAATCTCGCCGGCATTGAGGACCAGCACCATCAGCGCGGCGGCGACGTAGCCGACGATCATGAACGGCACCAGCAGCGAGGTAAATCGGCCGATGGAGCGGACCCCGCCCAGGATCACCAGCGCCGTCAACACCATCAGGACCAGTCCGGTGGTGAGCGGAGCGACGTGAAACGTGCCTTCAAGGATTTTGGCAGTGGAATTGGCCTGGGTCATGTTGCCGATTCCGAAGGTCGCCAGCGTGGTGAAGACCGCGAACAGCCTTCCCAGCCAGGGCAAGCCGGCGCCCTTGGCCAGATAGTACATCGGCCCCCCGCGCATGCCATACTCTCCCCTTTCGCGATACTTGACCGCCAGCACCGCCTCCGAGTATTTGGTGGCCATGCCGACCAGGCCGGTCAACCACATCCAGAACACCGCGCCGGGGCCGCCCAGGGTAATAGCTGTCGCCACGCCGACGATGTTGCCTATGCCGACGGTAGCGGCCAGTGCCGTCATCAGCGCGGCGAAATGGCTGATGTCGCCGTCGTGTCCGTGATCCTTTTGGAAGATGATGCGAAAGGCTCGATGCAGGGCGCGGAACTGCAACCCTCGCAGGAGTACGGTCAGATAGAGTCCGGTCCCGACCAACAGGACGAGCATGGGTGGCCCCCATACCCAGCCGGATAATGTGGCAATCAACGTCTCAATGTCGCGCATGGTGGCTCCTCGAGGGTTTCGGCCATTATACGGAGGAACGCCGTTTTACGGCTTAACCGAAATCAACGCGGGTTGCGGCGCTATGGTATCGAGTCGAGACCGTTCGGACATGCCGGAGTCCATGTGATTTGTGGCTTCTTGTCCGGAGCGCCAACAAACCCGGCTCCGGCTCGATGCCGGGCCGTTGCGGTGGCCATCATGCTCTATCCGGGCGAAGTGCCGCACTTCGCTGTTTTGCACCAAGACCTATGAACCCGCTGGCACAGGGACATTGTCTTGCGGCGCCGGACCCAGCATCGGGGCTGTTCCGAAGTCGTTGGATTCCCGGAGCGGCGGCGTTAGGATTATGATGACCGTGAGGTCCGAGAGGGAGGCGTCATGAACAAGGAACATTTTTCGACTTTCGTTTCAGCGTTTGCGCTTATGTGCTCGATAGGGCAGTGCGGGTCGGTTCGTGCGGCCAAGGTCTCGAGTTCGACCATCATCCAATCGGTATCTTCCGTTTCGCACGGCGGTTCACGCGCGGAGGCCGTGATCAGCGGACGGCAGGGGGCAATTTCGCTTAACGGCGACCGGGTGGAGGTCAGGGACGGCAAGCTGACGTGGAACGGCGTGTCCTACGGCACCGTCGGGAAGCATTCGGTCGTGAGATATACCGTCGACGGTTCCGTCAAGAAACTTTTCGTGGACGGGGTGGAGAGACTGCCCGATCGCTGACGGCGGAACTTTAACTCCCGCTTCGGTTCGTTCGGACGAAATTTCCTTTCCCCGCGAGTCCCAGACGGATTTCCCCGAAGGTATAATAAGCCTCGCGAGTCCGTCGTGATCGAGTTGAACACATCGAGGGATTATGTCCGCCATTCATCACGCCTTGGTATTGAACCTGCATCAGCCGCCCGGCAATCTTGAGCATCTGCTGTCCGAGCAGTCTTGGGAAGCGCAGGAGATTCTTTATGCTTACGATCGCATTCCACGGTTTCTTTGGGGGTACGAGGACGTTGCGAGGGTCCACGTCTCGTTTTCCGGGACGCTGCTCGAAACGTTGTCGAATCCGGAGTTCCAGAGCCGCGTTTATGGAATCGTCGATTGCGGGTCGATGATTTGGCATTTCCAAAACGAAAGCATCATCGATATTCTCGGCACGGGCTATTACCATCCGGTCTTGCCGTTGATTCCCGAGGCCGATCGCGACGAGCATCTGGCGCGGTGGCAGGGCATCGCCAAGCACCTGTTTTGGCGGACTACGTTCCAGGGCTTTTGGCCCCCGGAAATGGGATTTTCCATGGAGCTGATTCCGCTACTCAAGAAGTTCGGTTACCGCTATGTGATCGTCGACAGCGAGCACGTGGAGCCGGTGACGCCTATGCAATGGCACGAACTGCGCTATCGTCCTCATGTCGCTCGCCACGACGGCGAGGAAATCATCGTCGTCGTGCGCGATCGGGAGCTTTCGGACGCCCAGGAATCGGGCATGGAATACGTGTGGTTTGCGAAAGAAGTGGTTCAGCGCACCCAGTGGTGCGATTTCGAGCCTCTGGTCACGACCTGCACCGACGGCGAAAACGGGGGCTGGTTCCGGAACACGACCAACGAGGTGAATTTCTGGGGTGCGTTCTACCGGGAATTGCTAGACGAGGCGCGCAAGAAGAGTCTGGTTCGGCCGGCTTTCATCAAGGATTATCTGGATCGGTTCGGCGCCCACGGCGAAGTCACGGTCAGGACCGGAGCCTGGAATACGGGTTGGCACCACGGGCGGGATTTCATGCAATGGACCGGTTCAAAGGCGCAAAAGGACGCTCTGGCTCGAGTGCGGGCGGTGAGCGCGGCGGTGCATCGAGCCCGCGATGCCGCCACGGCGGATGAAGTGAGCGAACCGGACCAGGGCGATCTGAACGAAGCGTTCTGGCGACTGCTGCGAGCGGAAACGAGCTGCAATTTTTACTGGGGCGAAGATTGGGTACACCGCTGCCATGCGGATCTCGACGAGGCCGAGGCTTGTTTGCAGCGTTATGAAGCCGGTGGTTCTTAGCGATTCACAGACCCCAGGTACGCGCAGTTTGGATTTCGATTTCCGACGGTGCCTTCGAGCCATCCGGCCGATCGGCGAAGGATGACCGGCGATTATTGCGATATCGTCGATGCGTCGCGCTTCGGAAGATTCCCGGCGTACGGGCCGAACCCGCTGATTTCGGCCATCCGGCTTTCGATCCATTGTTCCGCTTGATGGGTGATGTCAGCGGCACTCAGCGTGGCCGATTCGATCGGCGGACCGATACGCACCCGGATGACGCCCGGGAATTTGAGGAAGGCCCGCCGCGCCCAGTATTCGCCGGCATTATGCGCGACCGGCACTACCGGGCAGCGGGCGCGATGGGCGAGTAGTCCGCCGCTAGGCCCGTAACGTCCTTTCTGGCCGGGCGCAACCCGGGTTCCTTCCGGAAAAATAACGACCCAGCGGCCAGCTTTCAGCCGTTCTTCGCCATCCCTCAGAATCTGCTTCAAGGCGGCAGTTTTCGCCCGCCGGTTGATGGCGATCGGTTGCAAGGTCGCCATCGCCCAGCCCCACACCGGAATGCGCAGCAATTCGCGCTTCAGGATGAACACCAGGGGCGGGAATAGGGCCTGCAAGGCCAGGGTTTCCCAGGCGGACTGATGTTTGCAGAGAATGACGCCGTTTCGTTCGGGGATGTTTTCGAGTCCTTGCACCTCATACTTCAAACCGCAGACGGTTTTCAGCATCCACAGGTTGAATCGCACCCACAGATTGGCGATGGCATAGCGGGTTTCGAACCGGAGCGGATAGGCCGCCAACAACACCGGCCCGAGCAACAGGGTCGACAAGACTTGGCCGGCGAAATAGACGGTCGAATGCAAAAAGACGCTAACGAGCATTAAAAAGGATGTATTGGGCCGCTGCATAAAGATTCGGAAAGCTAGGAATGTCGAGGTCGGGATGGCGGGCCAGGGTCCGCGCGCCTTTGCCGGTTTCCACCAGGATGGGTTGCGCCCCGGCCGATTGCGCGGCCTGAAGATCCCGGAAAGAATCGCCCACCGCCGGCACGGTCTTGAGATCGACCTGGTATTTCTCGGCGAAAGCCCGGAACAAGCCGGGCTTGGGCTTGCGGCAAGCACAGCCGTCTTCCGGGCCGTGCGGGCAGAAGAAAATCTCGTCGATTCGCCCGCCCGTCGCTTCCACGGCAGCGCGCATTTTGCCGTGGATCTTTTCCAGTACGCTTGAATCGAACAAGCCGCGGGCGATGCCGGACTGATTCGTCAGCACGACAATGCGGTAGCCTTGCTGAGTCAGAAGGGCTATCGCTTCCAGGCTGCCCGGGATGGGCAGCCATTCGTCCGGCGACTTGATATAGGCGTCGGAGTCCTCGTTGATGACGCCGTCGCGATCGAGGATGACGAATTTCGGCACGATGTCGGACCGCCTATCCCTGTAGCTTCGAGATGTCGGCGATATTGAGGAACAGCCCCTCCACGATGGCGAGGAGGCCCAGTCGGTTGCGGCGAAGGTCCGCATCCTCGGTCATCACCATGACGCTGTCGAAAAAGGCGTCCACCGTTTCCCGGAGCTGCGCGAGACGACACAGGGCCGCCGTATAGTCCCGTTCGTGCAGCAGCGGAAGAATGTCTTCCTTGGCTTGGCGTGCCGCTTCCAAAAGTTGCTTTTCTTCCGATTCCGTCAACACGTGATCGTCCACATTGGCGACGATTTCCTCTTCCGCCTTGCGCAGAATGTTGCGAATCCTTTTGTTGGCCGCGGAAAGGCTTTCGGCGGCCGCCAGTCGGCGGAACTCGCGCACGGCTTTCAAGCGCCGGTCGAAGTCCGTCAAGCGGGAAGGCCTGACCGCCAGAACGGCCTCGAACTCGTCGTGGCGGACGCCGCGCTCGAGGTAATGTCCGCGGAGTCTTTCGAGGATGAAGTCGTAAACGTCCGCATGCACGCGTTCGGCTTCGAAGTCATGGGTGAATTGAGCCAGCGCCGCATCGAGCAGGTCCGGAAGATCCAGGTCCAACTTGGCTTCGAGCAGGATGCGGATCGCTCCCAAGGCGGCGCGGCGCAGAGCGTAGGGGTCTTTGTCGCCGGTCGGGATCAGGCCGTCGCTGAAGATGCCGGTCAAGGTGTCGATCTTGTCCGCGAGGGCGAGCATCAGACCGGTAGTCGTTTTCGGCAAGGGACCGCCCGATACCTTGGGCAGATACTGTTCCTCGATGGCGGCTGCGATGTCCTCCGGCTCGCCCTCGGCCAGGGCATAGTAGCGGCCCATGGTGCCCTGCAGTTCGGGAAACTCGCCGACCATCAGGCTCAGCAAATCGGCCTTGGCCAGAAAGGCGGCGCGCTCGACCCAGGCGCTTTCCGTATTGAGCCTCTCGGCGATGATGACAGCCAGGTTTTTGACCCTTTCGGTCTTGTCGAGCAGCGATCCCAAGGTTTTTTGAAAGGTGATCTGCGCCAGATCGGGAACGCGGCTTTCGAGAGTTTGCTTGCGGTCCTGGTTCCAGAAGAACTCGGCGTCGGACAGACGAGGGCGCACCACTCTTTCGTTTCCAGCGCGAACGGTATCCGGGGAGCGGCTGTCCAGATTGCTGAAGGTGATGAAGTGGGGCAGCAGACCCTCGCGCTTATCCTTCACCGGGAAATATTTCTGATTCGCCTGCATGGTGGTGATCAGCACTTCCGGCGGAAGGGACAGGAAGCGGGCATCGAATCCGCCCAGAACCGGCACGGGCCATTCGACTAGGGACGCGACTTCGTCCAGCAGATCGGCCTCGACGTGTGCGCAACCGTTGACGGTGGCCGCGGTGGCTTCGGCCGACTCGCGGATTCGTGCCTTGCGCGTTTCGAAGTCGGCGACGACGAAGCCTTCGTTCAGGAGTTTCGCGGCGTATTCGCCGGGTTCGTTCAGAACCAGACCGTCGGGATGGTGGAACCGGTGGCCGTAAGTTATGCGTCCTGAGTGTACGCCCAGGATCTCGGTCTCAATCACCTCACTGCCGAATAGCAACACGACCCAATGCACCGGACGGACGAATTCGGCGGTTCCGGCTCCCCAGCGCATGCGTTTGGCGATTGGAAGGGCAGCCAGCGCCTGGCGCAGGATGTCCGGGATCAAATCTTCGGTCCGTCCGCCCTTAACTTCCTGGCGAAAGCCGACCCAAGCGCCCTTGTCGGTTTCGATGGTCGTGAGCTGTTCGAGCGTGGCGCCGCAACTCCTCATGAAGCCTTCCAGCGCCTTGGAGGGCGAGCCGTCCGGCTGATAGGCGGCATTGAGCGCGGGACCTCGCCGTTCGACGGTTTGGTCGGGCTGGGAAGTCGCCAAGCCTTTCACCCACACGGCCAGTCGCCGTGGCGCCGCATACGGTACGACTTCGTCGAATCCCAACGAAGCCTTGGCGAGGCCGCTCTCGACGTTGTTTTTCAGTGCCTGGCTTAGCGTAAGCAGGGATTTCGGCGGCAATTCCTCGGTGCCCAGTTCGAACAGAAGGTCGCGGGTCTCACTCATCGCCGGCACTCCTCGCATTCAGCAGCGGAAAACCGAGTTTTTCGCGGCGTTGGTAATAGGCTTCCGCGACGGATTTGGCCAAGTCGCGGACACGGAGGATGTAGCGCTGGCGCTCGGTGACGGATATGGCCCGGCGCGCGTCGAGAAGGTTGAAGGAGTGCGAGGCTTTCAACACCATTTCGTAGGCCGGTAGAGGTAGATCCTGCGCGATCAGTTTCTGGCATTCGCGCTCGTAGGTATCGAAGCAGCCGAACAGGAATTCGGTGTCGGCATGCTCGAAGTTGAAGGCCGACATTTCCACCTCGTTCTGGTGATAAACGTCGCCGTAGGTCACGGGTCCGTTCGGCCCATGGGTCCAGACCAGGTCGAACACGCTTTCGACGCCCTGCAGGTACATGGCTATGCGCTCCAGCCCGTAAGTGATCTCGCCGCTGACCGGCCGGCAGTCGAGCCCTCCGACCTGCTGAAAATAAGTGAACTGGGTGACTTCCATGCCGTTCAGCCAGACTTCCCAGCCCAAGCCCCAGGCGCCCAGGGTCGGCGATTCCCAATTGTCCTCGACGAAACGGACGTCGTGCTCCAGCAGGTCGAATCCGAGGAAGCGAAGGGAGCCCAGATACAAGTCCTGGATATCGAGCGGACTCGGCTTGAGAATGACCTGAAACTGGTAATAATGTTGGAGCCGGTTGGGATTCTCGCCGTAGCGCCCGTCGGTGGGCCGGCGGGAGGGTTGCACGTAGGCGGTGTTCCAGGGCTCCGGGCCGATGGCGCGGAGAAATGTCGCGGGGTGGAACGTGCCTGCCCCGACCTCCATGTCCAGAGGCTGCATGATGACGCAACCCTGTGCTGCCCAGTACTCCTGCAGCGCCAGGATCAATCCCTGAAAAGTGGAGACGTCGCGTTTAGCTATGGTTTGACTGGCCACAACGGTTTCGGATGGTTGATCAAAGTCGTCGATTATATCCCGAAATGACGACGTCACCGATCATCTCGGTAACGGATTGTGTCGCCGGGACGGCGGCGACAAAATACCGGCGCACAAGATTTTGCGAACTTATTCGAGAGGACACATGAAAGTCATCGGTTTCAATCACGCCTCATTGATCGTCAGCGATTTGGAGGTCTCACGGCGGTTCTACGAGGGCATTCTCGGGCTGACGCCCAGCGACAAACGTCCCCGTATGCCCTTCGACGGGGTTTGGTACGAAATCGGCGAGCAGCAGATCCACTTGCTTCAGGTACCGAATCCCGATGCGGGGGCGGAACGTCCGGAACATGGTGGGCTCGACCGCCACGTGGCTTTGAACGTCGCAGATCTCGAGGCGATCAAGCGCGACCTCGAACAAGCGGGAGTGCCCTACAGTGTAAGCAAGTCCGGCCGTCCGGCGCTGTTCTGCCGGGACCCGGATAACAATACCTTCGAGCTTATCCAACTGCCGGTCTAGTTCCTATCTCGAGCCGCCACGAAGGGATATCGATCCCTTCCGGCGGCCGTCATTATCGGCCGCAAGGGTTTGCGCCCGGGGCCCGAAATAAGCCCGAAACGCTCGAGTTACGAACGAAACGAGTCTCCCAATTCGGGAAAATCCTTCAGAAGCGTTCCTCCCCCGAAACGGAACCAGCCGAGGGTGGCAGTGAAATTCAGAAGCGCATAGCCAGGCGGCGTTTCGTAGGCCCGGCGCGGGAGTTCCCGGCTGCTTTCCCCGAGTGGGCGATGACTTTCCAGGTCCGATCGGCAGCGGCTGAAGCGCACGAGTCGAGCGGGTCTGTCGCTATGACCTGATCGGCTCCGCCGTCGGAGTCATCGTGCGTCGCAGGACGCTTTTGATCCGCGTCAAAGGAGCAAGGCCGCCGGGTGGCCCGCCCGCCATGCAATCGCGTACATAGCGGCTTCACCCAAGCGGTGAAATGGGTAGAAGGGAGGATAGTCGGAATCCAAAAGGCGTTTCCACGTCATCCAAGCGGTCAATTGCCGTTTCTAGGATAAATACTTTGGTTTCTTAGTCTCGTGCCGATCCGCAATGATAACCGGTCATCCGGAAAGGGCGTCTCGTCGTATTGACGGCTGAAAGGTTAATGAAAGGTTCGGACGATAGAATGAAACCATCAGTGCTCGCACCTGCGTGTGGCAGTCCGCAGAACGGTGCGTTACGGCTTGGGCCGGCGTCTCGGCCGTTGACGGTTGCGAGTCGGGTTAGCGGTAACCGCCTGGATGTTTTTAATTAGGCTCGATGCCTTCATAGGGATACGAACGGCCGGAGTGCGTCGGCGCTTCATTGCCTCCGGGGCAGCTTCGTCCAACGCGACGGCGCGCCGAGGCCTAAGTCCGGCAAACGCCGTACCGATGAAAAGGACACAACACCCATGGACTCTGCGAGCTTATTCAACCAGACAATAGGGTGCCGCCTATGATACATAAGCATTTCTACTATTATTTCAGTCATCTGCGGAACGATATTCCGGCAGGCATCGTCGTGTTCCTGGTCGCCCTGCCCTTGTGCCTGGGGATTGCGCTCGCCTCGGGCGCTCCGCTCTTTTCCGGCATCATCACCGGCATCGTCGGCGGCGTGGTGGTCGCTTGGGCCAGCG
>DYIL01000088.1 GCA_020723665.1 Methyloversatilis universalis | reverse complement strand
CTGTCCTGAGCTTGTCGAAGGGCGTGAACGGAATCAACTTGTTCAGAGTTTCCCTTATGCTTCGGCGGCTCTCCAAAACGAAAACTAGGGTTTGAAGACAGGTTCTTAGAGGTTAGGCGAACAAAAATCACTTGACGCGCCGATATAGGCCGACCAGTTCCGCCTGCGCCAGAACATGCCCCTGCATGGCTTTTTCAAGCTGGGCTTTCGTCGGCTTATTCAGTCCTGTCAAAACGGTGTCGAGTGCATAAAGTTTATGGAAATAGCGATGACGCCCTACCGGCGGACATGGCCCGCCATAGCCGGTTCGCTTCCAGTCGTTGACTCCTTCGGCCGTCCCATGGGGCAAGGCTCCGGATGAGACGCCCTCCGGTAGACCGCTTGCGCTAGGGGGGATGTTATAGAGCACCCAGTGCACCCATGTCATCTTCGGTGCTTTTGGATCCGGCGCATCCGGATCGTCCACGATCAGCACCAGGCTTTTCGCTCCATCAGGCACACCAGACCAAGACAAAGGCGGCGACACGTCTTGACCATCACAGGTGAAACGCTGCGGCATATCGCCGTTGTGCACAAATGCCGACGATTCGATTTTCATGGACATACCCTGCCCTCCTTTGGATTCCCCTGGAATGACCGCATCACTGGAGATGAGCAGCACGCTGCCGAACAACACCCGCGCCCAGCGCCTAATCGTATTCATAGGCCAGACCTCCTTGCCTTTCAATGAAAAAACCGGAATCTAACGCCGTAGACGGACGGCTAAGACGTCGCACTCGGCGTGGTGAATCACGCTCGCCGCCGTAGAACCGAGCAATAAGCCGATGCCGTGCCGCCCGTGCGAGCCTATGACGACGAGGTCCGCCTGCCACTCTTTGGCAATTCGGATGATTTCCACCTTAGGGCTTCCGATTTCGACCCAACGGCGGTCCTGAGGAATAACCAAAGAATCGGCGATTTCGGTCAAGCGCTTCCGCGCGGATTCGACCATCTGTTCGCTCAAATCGATGTCGAACGGCACGATAGGCCCGTAAGACGAGTCCATGATCGGCACATTCTCTACAACATGGACGATACCCAACTCGGCGGCGTACTTTTTCGCCAGTTCCTGGGCGCGTTGGATGACCTGTTCGCCATGTTCGGAAAAATCGGCTGCCAATAAAATCCGCCGGTACGCCATCGCGAGTCTCCTGTTTCTGTGGGGGGTCACGCGGCTCGATCGAACAAAGCCATCATAACCTGATAACTGACAACCACATAGCCGAAGGCCAACCCGACACCGTAAAAGAACGGAATAGCCAGGGCGTGTCGCAAGATGTGCCCGACTACGGCCAAATGCCAAAGCATCAAAAACGTTAGGAAAATATAAACCGGTTTGGCTTCCGGAGTCACCAGCAGCCAGGCCAGAAGTGGAATAGCCGTTGCGCTGATCAATGCGTCGCACCCATATAAGGCGGTAGCGGTCTGTTGAAGGCGGGGGAGCTTCTTGCCCAAATAAAGCACGACAGAAAGGAATCCGAACAGCATCGAGCCTTCGGCCAAGGCCTCGATTACCGCTCCGGCCCAATCGCCCTCCAGCCCGAGCAGCACGAAACCGACGATCAAATAGGCCGAAACCGCGAGCCCCAGCAACACATTCGATGCTGGCGTATCCTGCGGACCTTTCCTAAAGAAACAAATGTCGAGAAACAATTTTATCAGTGGCATGTTTACCCTTCGGCTCGAATGCCGTATTCGGTCAAGTTACACTGGAGGCCGATTCCAGCGCCTCGCTCGCTGCCAGCCAGGCGGACTCGGCATCGGCCAATTGCCGGTCGATTCCGGCCTTCTCGAGCAACAAGGCGTGTAGCGCAGCTTTCGAATCGCTCTCATAAAGCGCCGGATCCGCCAACTGTATTTCAAGACGCTTTTTTTCTGAACTCAACTTCTCCAAAACTGCCTCGGCTTGCTCCAGTGCTTCGCGCAACGGCTTCAAGGTTCGACGCCGCTCCGCATCCAAGCGGCGCCGATCTTTGCGGGAAACCGCTTTCGTTTCGGTCGAACCTTCAAGGCGTGCACGCCGATCACTCAACCACTGCCTATAGTCGTCCAAATCGCCGGCGAATGCATCCGCGTTTCCGTCAGCCACTAGCCAAAAATCGTCGGCAACCGTTCGGAGCAGGTAGCGATCATGGGAAACGAGCACCATCGCCCCCTGATAATCCTGTAGGGCCAGATTCAGTGCGTCACGCGCGTTCAGATCGAGATGGTTGGTCGGCTCGTCCAGCAACAAAAGATTCGGCTTTTGATAGATCAAAAGAGCGAGCGCAAGCCTCGCGCGTTCACCGCCGGAAAAAGGTCCGATTGCCGCCAATGCCTGGTCCCCGCAAAAACCGAAGCCGGCGAGAAAGTTGCGCAAATCCCTCTCTAACGCGTTGGGATCGAGCCGCTGCAAATGCTTGAGAGGACTCTCGTCGATCCGCAACTGTTCGAGCTGATGCTGTGCAAAGTAACCGATCCTAAGATCTTGTGCCTCTACCCGCTCGCCAGACTGCGGCTCCAATACCCCAGCGAGCAATTTGATCAAAGTGGATTTGCCGGCACCGTTTGTGCCCAAAAGCCCGACCCGATCGCCCGGATTCAGGGTCAGATTGACTCCGCTCAAGATTGCGTTCGCCCCATAGCCCACACTGACGTCATCCAGCTTCAGCAAAGGCGAGGGTAGCTTATCCGGCGGCAGAAACGAGAATTGAAACGGCGAATCGACATGCGCGGCGGCAATCAGCTCCAGCTTCCCCAATGCCTTGAGGCGACTTTGCACTTGGCGAGCCTTGGTCGCTTTGGCGCGGAATCGATCGACGAATGCCTGAATACGTGCAATTTCGCGCCGCTGTCGCTCATGGGCCGTTTGTTGCTGCGCCAGAAGCTCGGCACGTCTCGCTTCGAACGCGGAATAATTTCCGGAAAAAAGGGTGACGGTTTGGTTCTCGATATGAAGCACATGATCGACGATCTCGTCGAGAAAATCCCGGTCGTGGGAAACCAGCAATAGGGTACCGCTGTAGCGAGACAGCCACTCCTGAAGCCAAATCACGGCATCAAGGTCTAGGTGATTGGTCGGCTCGTCGAGAAGCAGCATGTCGGAACGACACATAAGGGCCTGCGCGAGGTTAAGCCGCATTCGCCAGCCACCGGAAAACTGGTTGACCGGCTTGGCCTCATCGCCCGGCGCAAATCCGAGACCCGACATCAGCTTGGCGGCGCGCGCCCGGGCTTCATAACCGCCGATCGCTTCGAGCCGCGAATGCAGCATTGCGAATTCCAAGCCATCACCGCTCTCGTCCGCCCTTTCGAGACTTGCCTGGATGAGGCGTAATTCACGGTCGCCATCCATGACGTGATCCAATGCGGTCCGGTCATTTGCCGGCGTTTCCTGGGCCACATGGGCGATAGCGAGATTCGGCGGCATCGAAACTTCGCCGGCGTCGACATGAATTTCGCCCAAGATCAGACGGAACAAACTGGACTTGCCAACGCCGTTCGCGCCGGTAATACCGACCTTTTCACCCCTGTGGATGGTGAAAGAGGCCTCTTCGAATAACAGGCATTGGCCCCGTCTCAGCGCGACCGACTTGAAATTAAGCATGCCGATGGCGGTGTCCTACGGACGCCCGTCAGACAGAGAAAATGGGTACTCAGACTTAAGCAGCCTGCTCGATGCGCCGATCCGCTTCTTTGACGAACTCATGCAGGTCCCCTTTCTTGACGGTAGCACGAGGAATGATCAAAGCCGTATCGATGTCTACAAACAGGAAGGCGTATTTCTTGGTCGTTTCGATGCGCAGAACATCGGACCACTTTACCCGCGATTCGCCGTTTCGATTGACCTCCACCAGAACATGCGGCTCCACCCGCAAGGTATATGTACCGAGGACGCTAGCTCGGTCTTCGTCCGAGTACATCTTTCGGAGCTGTCTGCGCAGACTTCCCTTGAAATAGAGCGGCGTAAAAATACCCCATAACACGGCAATTACGCCGACGTATGTCGCGGAGAGCGTATCCTGATAGTAAAACCAAAGAAACAGCGCGATCAGCGCCATGATCCCGGGGAAGATCGCCTGATGGCGGCGCAGGGTTTTCTGCCAGCTTGCGGAATTCCGTAATTGATGTTCGTTGAAGGCGACCAGATCCTGTTCGCGGACTTCGTATTCTATCTGAGCCATACGTCTATCATGAAATTTGTCGAACACCCCGCGCGGCCGACGGACGGCAGCACGCCCCCTGAGCGTTAAAGGGTGACTAGTATACGCAAATCTGCTTCAATTTACTCACTTCGGTAGGCTGGTCTTAATCCGAAGCGAGATTTAGCGCCTCTCAACGGAGAACAACAATGAAAGGCAATGCCGACGTTATCGCACGCTTGAACCATTTGCTGACCGGTGAATTGACGTCCATCGATCAGTATCTGATTCACTCTCGGATGTATAAAGATTGGGGATTTAACCGCCTGTACGAACGTATTCATCACGAACTGCAAGAAGAACAATCCCACGCCGACCGGCTGATCAATCGGATTTTGTTCCTCGAAGGCGTACCGGATCTTAGCAAGCGCAATACGCTGCAAATTGGCCAGGACGTGCCCAGCATGCTCAAGAACGATCTGGCCTTGGAATGCAAAGTCATCGAGGAACTGAGAAAGACGATCGCGTTTTGCGAAAATCTCGGGGATTTCGTTACGCGGGACATACTCCTTGCACTCCTCAAGGATACGGAAGAAGACCACGCGTACTGGCTGGAGATGCAACTCGGAGTGATCGAAAAAGTCGGTCTCCAGAACTACCTGCAAACTCAGATGTAATTTCTACATCTCATACTTTTCATTCGCGTGCCCGCCGATGGGGCAGGCATTTGAAGCAAATCTTATTTGATAATAATTATCAGTTGTACTAGTATTTAGATCAGATTAATTGATCTGGTCTTGTTATGTATATCTGCATCTGCAAGAAAGTCACCGACAGACAAATTCGTAAAGCCGTTCAGGAACAGGACGTTACCAGTATGCGCGGCTTGCGTTCCAAATTGGGCGCTTGTAATCAGTGCGGTAAATGCGCGATCCATGCCAAGCAGCTCATACGCCAATGCCTGCAAGAAAAAGCGGTGCCGGAACATAACCCGCGTAAGGCCGCATAAGTTTGAGCGTTCCCGCAAGGTAGGCGACGCCGGGCCGCATCAAGGCGGGTGCGAAATCGTTAGAAGTGCGACGGTCGTAGAGGCGAGCGCAAGAAAAACACATGGAAGACATCCCTGTCCTTCACGAGAAACCGCTCGGGATCGTTAGAATGTTATGACCACATCGGTGGAAAAAAGGAATTGATCGCTCTTCTTCCCGGCAAAATTTGCCGCTCCGCCCGCATTGTCGTAAGCGTCTGCCTTGTCGGCCCAATCGTACCGAATGTTCGGACGAACTATCAGCCAAGTCGTCGGCTTCCAGTTCAAGCCTGCCGTAAATGCATAATAGCTTGAAGGCGCCGGAACCGATGCCCCAATGACGCCAGGTCTACCGGGTGAAAAAACCCTAACCCCGTCATCGTCGCGAAACCACTCGGCGCGGATACCAACCGCAAGTTTGTCGGTAAGGTCATAAGTCAGATAGTTGTTAAGTCCGTACCAAGTCGCATCCTGACCGCCTAAAGCCTTGCTCTGAAAACCGTGGTCGTGCTGAAAGGTGTAGTGCAGCCCCTCTGTGATGTCGTGCTTGATTACGATGCTGTAGATGCTCCAGTTGTTGTGATCCTGCTCCGAGGTTTCACCCGTGGTTCCCGTCACTGCAACCGAGGTTGCCTTGTCGTCGCTGCTCCAAGTTACGCCGCCGATACCAGCCCAATTGCCGAGCCCCTTGTCCCAGGCGCCGTCCCAGCCGCCGGTCACACTCCCGGTCACGCCGCCCCCTGTTATCGTCCAGTTCTCATCGATCGGGTAGCTCAGCAAGACGCCTGTGTGGGTAAACGGCTCGCCGTATTGCATCGTGTACGCATGCGAGTAGAAGAAATTATCCGGGGCCGTCACCACTTCGTTGCCGATGATGGTGTAGAAATGACCTATCTTCGCGGTTATGCCGTTACCGAACGGTGCGAATATCTCGAAATAGGCTTGGGGCAGTGCGATGTCATAGAAGCGCTCCTCGTTCACCAGACGGAGGTCCCAGTGCCCGCGGGGCGAACCGTAAGCCTGGGTAAATTGCGCATCGGTGCCGAACATGAAATCGAAGCGCCCGCCGAAATCCCAGGAATCTCCCTCGGTATTCACGGCGCGCTGCAGGTAGAAGTAGAGCTGATTCAGTTGAAATTCGGAGGCTCGGTCGTTGAAGGTCACCGGCCCGTTGAATCTTCCAGCCGGTTCGTTCGCGTTGTAGGTGATGCCCATGTTAATCCACCCGCCAAATTGAAGCCCCAAATTTTTCATGAACTCCGCTTCATTGACATCGGCACCCATGTAGCCGAGCAGCCCGGTAGGTTCACTAGGTTCTTGAGCGTTCACGGAAACGGCAAAGATGCCAGCACAAAAACCTAAAGCCAATCGCCCTATTTTGATCCCGGATAGATTGTTGTTCATGTTTTTTTGTTCTCTTCGTGGATTTTTGGAACGATAGCTTTAACGCAAATCCTATACCAAGACAAAAGCAACGCGAACTCAATCGTTTAAACAAATACTTCCGAAATGTTACATAAACCGACGCACAACTTTGGTGCACTCGCGCCGCCAATTGCACCAAAACAACACTTTGTAGCAATAAGCACAATCCCGATTCGAGAGAGATGACAGACGACGGGACAATAACGACATCTTGGGCACGGACTACGCTTTTTAAAAATTAAAAAGCCTTCGACCCCTGTTGGGAGCCGCAAGCGGCGCTTACGCGTGCACCCGTTCGCCGGGAGCGAACGCTAACGTGTGAAGCACGGCCCGAAGGGCCTGTCCTGAGCCTCAGGACAGCTTTGTCCCAGCGGGAGGGAGGGCTTGTTGAGAGCTTCCTTATCGATTGGGATAACCTCAAGGTATTGAGGTCAACGGTAACCACCCCTTATATTGAAGATGGAGAAGTTTGTTGCGGAGATTATTTGTGAGGAAATTCGCTTTTAACGTCCTGTTGTGGCTCATGATTGCGATGCTTGCCGGGTGCAATACCGTATCGGGCTTCGGTAAGGATGTTCAAAAGCTCGGCCGAAAAATGGAAGAAGCCGCCGACCGGCATAACAGATAGTTCGTTCCAGCTTTCAAACCGGCCGAGAGCAAGCCGTCATCCCTTCCAATTCTGCTCTGCTGCCGTTAATCGCGGCGAGCACGGTATAATTACGATTTTTCGCTGCAACTTTCGATGTCTGAGTTTCTCTCCGAATTAAGCCGGCGCCGCACCTTTGCCATCATTTCCCATCCGGACGCCGGTAAGACCACATTGACCGAAAAGCTCCTACTCTACGGCGGTGCGATTCAGCTTGCCGGTTCGGTCAAGGGACGCAAGGCGGCCCGGCACGCCACCTCGGACTGGATGGAAATGGAAAAGCAGCGCGGAATCTCGGTCACGACTTCGGTCATGCAGTTCGAGCACAAGGGCAAGCTTTTCAATCTGCTCGATACTCCGGGGCACGAAGATTTTTCGGAGGATACTTACCGCACGCTGACCGCGGTCGACTCGGCCCTGATGGTGATCGACAGCGCCAAGGGCGTCGAGGAAAGAACGATCAAGCTCATGGAAGTGTGCCGACTGCGGGATACTCCGATCCTGTCCTTTATCAATAAGCTCGACCGGGAAGGGCGCGAACCGATCGAATTGCTGGACGAAATCGAGCGTGTCCTGAAGATCCAGTGCGCGCCCATGACCTGGCCCATCGGCATGGGCAAGCGCTTCAAGGGCGTTTATCAGATCTACGCCGACGCGGTTCAATTGTTCAGCCCCTCCCACGGCGACCGCATCGTCGAAGGGGAAATCATCGAAGGATTGGAAAACCCGCGATTGGATGACGTGCTGGGCGATCAGGCGGAGGAGTTGCGGGCGGAGATCGAACTGGTGCGCGGCGCCAGCCACGAATTCGACATCGAGGCCTACTTGGCGGGAAGACAAACGCCGGTATTCTTCGGATCGGCGATCAACAATTTCGGTGTGCTGGAATTATTGAACGCATTTGCCGACTTTGCGCCGCCGCCTCGATCACGGCAAGCCCGCGAACGCATCGTGCAACCGGATGAAGAAAAATTCACCGGCTTCGTCTTCAAGATTCAGGCAAACATGGACCCGGCGCACCGCGACCGCATCGCTTTCCTCAGGATCTGTTCGGGCAAGTACGCGAAAGGCATGCGCCTGCATCACGTCCGGATCGGTAAGACAGTTCAGATCGCCAACGCCATCACGTTTCAGGCCGACACCCGAACCAATATCGAAGAGGCGTATCCGGGCGACATCATCGGCCTACACAACCACGGCACGATCCAGGTGGGCGATACGTTCACCCAAGGCGAGACGCTTAAATACGAAGGGGTGCCCTATTTCGCGCCGGAACTGTTCCGCCGGGTGGTGCTGAAAGATCCGCTCCGCGCCAAAGCCTTGCAAAAAGGCTTGCAGCAACTGACCGAGGAAGGGGCGACCCAGCTTTTCCGGCCGCTCAAGAACAACGATCTCATTCTGGGCGCCGTGGGCGTACTGCAATTCGACGTAACGGCTTTCCGGCTGAAATCGGAGTACAACGTGGAATGCGTCTACGACAGCGTGCCGGTCACCACGGCACGCTGGGTCGGCTGCGACGATCCGAAAAAGCTGGAAGAATTCAAGCGCAAGGTATTCGACAACCTGGCCGAGGACGGCAGCGGTTACCTGGTTTATCTGGCCAGCAGCCGGGTCAACCTGCAACTGACCCAGGAGCGCTGGCCGGATATCCGCTTCAGCGCGACCCGGGAGTTGTAAACGAATTGCAGAACATTCGCTCCCGATTGGACGAGTGTCTCCGGTACTTCCCGAGATCTCATTTGCGATCGGAGGAGGAGAAAAACGCGACCGGTGCGGCTCATCCTTCACCGCACCCTACGGGCTATCTGCCGCAGGATGTGGTGAGCAAAACGAACCGCCCTTCGACCCGGCTCAGGACACGCATCATTCTACAGGCTGTCGGCCGTAGGATGTGTTGAGCGAAGCGAACCGCATCATTCGTGGTTAGGACAGACCCTTCGGCTCGGGACAGGCCTGTCGCGTCACGGTCGGAAAAGTGACTTCCCTAGGGTTCCTCACGCGCCCATTCAAAACTCCGGCGGCGGTAAGCGCCGAACCAGATCGTCCCAGACCACGGCGATGCCTTCCAACACCCCGACCGCGGTTTCGCCGGAAAGCTCCTGAACGTCCGGCTTGCCGTATTCGCCGTCGAGCAACCGATAAATGGTCACCATCCGGTCGACGGGATGCACCAGCCAATACTCCTTAACACCGGCCCGCTCATACACGCGCCGCTTCATCACATGATCATGGCTCGCCGTCGCCGGAGACAGCACCTCCACCACGAAATCCGGCGCCCCGCGCACGCCGCGACGGTCCAGCTTGGACTCGTCGCACACCACCAGAATATCCGGTTGCACTACGGTATCGACAGATTCATCCGTCTCGTCGGCCTTGGGCAAGCGGACGTCCAACGGCGCGATGAAGGCGCGGCAGGGCTTGTCTTCCAGGGCATTTCGCAGTTGCCGGTAAATCTCCCCGGCCACGTCCTGGTGCTCCAGGTTGGGCGCCGGCGCCATGAGATAGGCCCGGCCGTCGATCAGCTCGTAGCGAACATCCTCCGGCCAGGACAGGTAATCGGCGTAGGTATGGCGTTCTGAATCACGAAGCAAAAGCCCCATGGACGGCCTCCTCGTTGGAAAGATTCAAGATCTCGGCGGATATTACCGTAACTAGGCGTCAACGTCCGGATACTCAGACCGCGGGACAATCGCCCCATCTCGGTCCCATATCCCGGTCGGCCCGACAGCCATGCGGTCAGCCGGTTTTCCGCCTTCAGATCGATTGCCGCGAATACCTCATACCGTGACAAAAGCCAAAAAACAAAAGCCTGACACCCTTCACACAAAAACTGCACCTGATCGGCGACGTGAAAGCCGTGCTCGCCGCCATGGAAGCCG
>DYIL01000087.1 GCA_020723665.1 Methyloversatilis universalis | reverse complement strand
GCAATCGGCAGCTTGACATGAACCATAGAATCTCAGGAGAGCGTTCGACAAGCTCCCGCCTGCTGCCGCGCGAGCAGGCAGCGCGAACGGAATCAACGCGTTACCGTTCGTCCTGAGCCTGTCGAAAAACTTGGAGTCTATCCCAATAGGCTTAAGAAACCCTTCGACAAGCCTGTCCTGAGCCAAGTCGAAGGGCCCAGGGCGAACGGCCTATTGGGATAGGCTCTTAATCAGAGCTTCCCTAAAGGCCAGTATCGCGAATACCGATGCGGCCACAGCGTTTCTCGTCCCCCACCGTACGGATTGCAGGATGAGGCGCAATACCGCACCATAAAGCCGGGTATGGACAACCCTCACAACATCCCATGAATTCCGAATACGGCTTTTCAAATCCGGCCTTAAACATCAAAGGAATCCTGTTCGATCTCGATGGCGTGCTCTACGTCGGCTCACGCATCATCAAAGGCGCTCCGGAAACCGTCAAACGCATCCGCGCCGCAGGTTTTCCGCTTCGTGTCGTCACAAATACCAGCACGCAGTCGCTGACTTCTCTGCACGACAAACTCCTGAAACTCGGGTTCGACGTCGATCGCGCTGAAATCCTGAGCGCGCCCCAGGCGGTTCTGCGCTATCTGAAACGATGCGGTTCCCCACCCTGCGCTTTGTTGTTGGCCGACGACGTAAAACGCGACTTTGCGGAAATCGGCGAGGAAGACATCGAGCATGCGGACTACATCGTCCTTGGCGATATCGGCGAAAACTGGTCTTACGGTTTGCTCAACCGGGTGTTCAATCGGCTGATGCAGGGCGCCAAGCTCGTGGCTGTTCACAAGAACCGATTCTGGCAAACCGAAGAGGGGCTGAAGATGGATATCGGCGGATTCGTGGCGGCATTGGAATATTGCAGCGGCGTCGAAGCTACGGTGATGGGAAAACCGTCTCCGGATTTCTTCCGGATCGCGTTACAGGATATGGGCCTGAGACCGGACGAGACGGCCATCGTCGGCGACGACATCGACTCCGATGTCGGCGGTGGTCAAAAGGCGGGCCTTGTGGGCATTCTGGTCAAAACTGGCAAATACCGGGAAAGCTACGTGAACGCTTCGTCGATTCGGCCCGACAAGGTCATCGCTTCGGTGAGCGACTTGCCGGCGCTGTTCGGCCTCTAGCGGACAGACTAGAGAGCACCTCGAAAAACTTCGAGACGCTCTAAGGGGCAGGGATGCCCCATCGTTTTCAGCCACGTAAGCGCTTGAAAAACGTAAGCCAAGCCCAAACCGCGCTTGGGCTTGGCAAAGAAAAACCGCCGGGAAGGCGGTTTTTCGAGGTCCCCTAGACAGAATAGCCGATAGGCCCGCGATGACTGAGATCATACATACCGGCACGATCGCCCATTTACGATCCGATCCGTTTGCCGAAGAGAATGCCCTGGAGATCATCGAGCGGGGCGCGCTAGCGATAGACCCATCGGGCCGAATTGCCTCGCTAGGAGAGCGGAAAACGGTTTTCGACGCCTTTCCGGAAACCCAGATCGTAGACCATGGCAATGCCTGGCTCATCCCCGGCCTCATCGATGCGCACCTGCACTTTCCTCAGTTTTACGCGACGGCGGGCTTTGGAAACGGCCTGTTGGACTGGCTGGATAACACCGTCTATCCGGCCGAGGCCCGCTTCGCCGACGCGACATTCGCCAAGACGGCGGCGGAGCGATTCATAGAGCACCTGCTGGCCTGCGGAACGACTACGGCCATGGCGTTCGGCTCCCAGTTCTACGCGGCGAACGCCGCTCTGTTCGAGGCGGCCGGACGATCCGGCATCCGTCTGATCGCCGGCATGACCTTGATGGACCGGAACGCGCCGGCGGCGTTACTCGGCACGGTTGATCAAGCGGCCGATGCAACCGAAAAGCTCATCGCGTTGTGCCGGGAGAATCCAAGGCTCCACTATGCCATCACCCCGCGCTTTGCGCTCTCTTGTTCGCCGCAACTACTGGAGCTGTGCGGTTGGCTGCTCAAACACCATCCCGAGAGCTACGTCCAAACCCACATCAACGAAACCCGGCAGGAAGTCGCCGCGGTGCATGCCGCGTTTCCTCAAAACCGGCACTACCTGGACGTTTACGACAGCTTCGGACTCCTTAGCGAGCGTACGGTGCTGGCACACAGCATCTACACCACGGAAGCCGAGCTGGACCGGATGGCCGAGGTCTCCTGCGTCGTTTGCCATTGCCCCACCAGCAATGCCTACCTTGGAAGCGGCTTGTTCCCATTGCGACGGCACCTAGAGCATGGCATTCGAGTGGCGCTGGGAACGGATATCGGTGCCGGTACGCAGTTTTCCGTGTGGCGGGAACTGTCCGAAGCTTATAAAGTGCAGCAACTGCAGGGCTTTTGCTTGAATGCCGGCCGATTGTTTTATCTCGCGACCCTCGGCGGGGCGAAAGCGCTCGGCCTTGAACGAGAGGTCGGTAATTTCGAGACTGGCAAGAACGCCGACTTTTTCGTGCTCGACTATGAGGAGGACCGATATCTCGCCGCCCGCCTGAACCGATGCGAAAGCGCGGCCGAGCAACTTTTCTGCCTGCTGCACTTGGCGGATGAACGGCACGTGGACTCGACCTACGTTCAGGGGCGGCTGGCTGCATCCCGTAAACCCTTGTAAAAATGGGGGTCACGAATCAGTAACAATCGCTGGATATAACCGGTTTTCGACGCCCGGAACGAAAAACCACCGAAGTAACCTTCACATCGCGACAGGGAGCCGCCATCCCCATCGCGGAACGATTTTGCTAATGAAAGACACGCTCCATCGCAGCGCCCGCCAACAAAATTCGTCCTCCGTGTCGAGCCTCGCCCGCCCCATCCTGGTCACCCTCGCTCATCATGGCGCTCCCGGCCGCATCCGAGTCAAAATCCTGGGACTCTATCGCTCGGAGATTTTGAAGAAGGCGCTCGAAGACCTTCCCGGCAAGAGCCGATGGCTGGAATCGGTGAGCGCCAATCCGCTCACCGGCAGCGCCCTGGTCCGATTCAGACCGGATCGGCCGATCGCCCTCATTGTGGACGAACTCGAACTTTGGGTCCGAAGACATTGGAAGTCCAAAGCCGCTGAGCTCGAACCCCAGGCGACACCGCGAACCCCGGGTTTGCGGCACTCCAATACCCTCAACATCGACTTTTCCAAAGGCGACAAGGCGGCATCCGAAAGGCCGCCACCGCAACTGGTCGGAAACTTGGATGTCGAAGCCGCCTCTCGCAGGCAGGTCTGGCACTCGATTGAAGCCGAAGAGGCACTGACGGCCCTGGGTTCCGGACGAGACGGTTTGACCTCAAAGCTCGCCGCGGCGCGCCTGCGTCGCTACGGCCCGAACACCTTGATCCGACAAGAGCCACGCTCGGCCATGGCGATGTTAGCGGGACAGTTCATGAGTCCTCCGGTTGCGCTGCTCGGGCTTTCGGCGGCGATTTCCATCGCGACCGGGGGGATAGCGGACGCTTTAGCCATCCTGAGCGTCGTGTTGATCAATGCCGGGATCGGCTACTTCACCGAAAGCGAAACGGAAAAAATCATCGGCTCGCTGGGCAACCTGACGCCGACCCGGGCCACAGTCGTTCGTGAAGGAGAGAAGGCGGAGATAGCGGTCGAAAACGTCGTGCCCGGCGATATCCTGGTACTGGAGCCGGGTTCCTTCGTGGCCGCGGACGCACGCCTGATCGCGAGCAGCCGGCTGACCGTCGACGAATCCGCTCTGACGGGAGAAAGCCTCCCGATCGACAAACACCCTAACTATCTCGCTGCGGCGGATGCGCCTCTGGCCGACCGCAAGAACATGGTCCATCGCGGCACTGTTGTCACCGGCGGCAGCGGGATGGGCGTAGCCGTATCGACAGGGCGCCACACCGAAATCGGTGTAATCCAATCCCTGGTCGGGTCCGTCAAGCCTCCGGAAACGCCGTTGCAACGTCAGTTGGGGCGTATGGGAACCCAGCTCGCGCTATTTTCGGGCGGCATATGCGCGGCGATGTTCGGCCTCGGTCTGTTGCGCGGATTCGCCTGGCTGCAGATGCTGAGGTCCTCGATCTCTCTGGCGGTCGCGGCCGTTCCTGAAGGCTTGCCGACGGTCGCGACCACTACTCTCGCCCTAGGGATTCGGCGCATGCAGGGCCGCAACGTCCTTGTCCGTCAGTTGCCGGCCGTTGAAAGCCTCGGGTCGGTGCGGACGCTTTGTCTCGACAAAACCGGTACGCTTACCGAGAACCGAATGCGAGCCGTCAGCATCGAAATGCCCGAGTGCTCCGTCACTCGGACGAGCGGCAGCTTGCTCATGAACGGAGAACCGTTCACCCTGGAAGAGCATAAAGACCTCGAACGCCTGCTTCAGGTCGTCAGCCTGTGCAGCGAAGTCAGGCTCGTCGAGCACGGGGACGGGCTCCAGCTCGACGGAACACCCACGGAATCGGCTTTGGTTGAGATTGCAATGGATGCCGGGGAAGACATCAAAGCGCTGCGGGCGCGGCATGCGCTCGTTAAAACGGTACACCGGGCGGAGGATCGACCGTACATGGTCACGGTTCACAAAAATCCGGACAGCGAATATCTGGTTGCGGTCAAGGGTAGTCCGGCGGACGTACTCGGTATGTGCACACACCGGCTCCGCAACGGCGAGCGCATCGAACTCGACGAAACCGAGAGTGCGGCGATCATGGCGCAGAATGAACGCTTGGCCGGCCGCGCCTTGAGAGTGCTGGGCGTTGCCTTCGGTTATTCCCAAAATATCAGTACCGCATCCGTGACCCAAAACTTGGTCTGGCTGGGGTTGATCGGAATGGAAGACACCGTTCGCCCGGGGATGGCCGAGCTGATGGCTAAATTCCACAATGCCGGCATCAGTACCGTAATGATAACTGGCGATCAGAGTGCCACGGCCTTCTCGGTCGCCAAACGCCTGGGACTGAATGGGGACAAGGCTCTCGAAATCATCGATTCCACCAGTCTGGACACACTCGACCCGGATCTGCTTGCGGGCATCGTCGGCGATACGACGGTATTCGCGCGGGTCAGCCCGGCGCACAAGCTCCGTATCGTCCAGGCGCTCCAAAAAGCCGGACATGTGGTCGCGATGACCGGTGACGGCGTCAACGACGGCCCGGCGCTAAAGGCGGCGGACGTGGGCGTTGCGCTCGGCGGACGCGGCACGGACGTGGCGCGGTCGGTCGCGGATATCGTGCTGGAAGACGACAATCTGCACACCATGATCGCTGCCGTCGAGCAGGGACGGACGATTTACCTGAATATCCGGAAAAGCCTGCACTTTCTGCTCTCCAGCAATTTGAGCGAAGTCGAGGTCATGCTGGCCGGCACGGCGCTGGGCGCGGGCGATGTACTGAATCCGATCCAGCTGCTGTGGATCAACCTGTTGACCGATATCCTGCCGGGCCTAGGATTGGCGCTCGAGCCGCCCGAGCAGGACGTGTTGAAGCAGCCTCCCCGCAGCCCGACCGAAGGCATCATCCGGCGCGCCGATGCCTTTAGACTGATGCGCGAATCCTTGCTGCTCTCCGGTGGCGCCATGGCGGTTTACGGCTACAGCATCGGCCGCTATGGCCTGGGCCCCAAGGCGGGCACCAATGCCTTTATGGCTCTCACGCTCGGGCAATTGCTGCATGCCATCAGTTGCCGGTCCGAGCGCACCAGCGTGTTCGACCGGGAGCGACGGCCGACGAATCGATTGTTGAATGCAGCGCTGCTGGGTTCAGCCGCTCTTCAAGTCGGTGCGGCCTTTTTACCCCCCTTGCGCAACCTGCTTCGACTTTCCCCCATCGGCGCCCTCGATTGGGCCACGATCGCGGCTGGCGCGGCGACGCCGTTTTTGGTCAACGAGGGAGCCAAGCGGCTTAAGTCCGGAATGCACCGGAAGGAGCGACGATCATGAAAAAGACCTTTTTGTTTACCTCCGAGTCGGTGACCGAGGGTCATCCCGACCGGCTCTGCGACACCGTCAGCGATGCCATAGTCGATCGTTTTCTCCAGCAAGACCCTTATTCTCACATCGTCACCGAGTGCGCTCTGTCGAAAGGGATCGTGTTCGTCGCGGCACGTTTCGCCTCAAAAGCGACCGTGGACATTCCGGATCTGGCGCGACAGGTCGTAGGCGCGGTCGGTTATCGCAAGGAGGACTTCAACGCCGCCGAGTGCACCGTGGTTACTAGCCTCATCGCCCAGCCCCTCGATCAGCGATACGAATGGGATGAGCGGGATTTGACCGACAAGGAACTCGACCGGATCACCGTCCGCAATCAAATCACCCAGTTCGGTTTCGCCTGCAATCAAACGGCCGAACTGATGCCGTTTCCGATCACCATGGCTAACCGTTTGGCCCGGCAACTGACCCTGGCTCGTGAAAAGAAAACCGTTGCGTATTTATCGCCCGACTGCACCACCCAGGTCGGCGTAGAATTCGAGAACGGCAAGCCGAACCGCATTCATAGCATTACCCTGATCGCCGGCCCCCAGGGAGGCGATCACGTGGACGCCTCACAGCTTCGCGCCGATCTTCTCGCTCACGTTGTCGATTCCGCCTTTTCCGGCGAGACCATCCGGCCGGACGACCAGACCGACATCTTCATCAATCCACGGGGGACTTTTCCGAAAAGCGGCCCCGCGGCACACTCCGGCATGACCGGACGAAAGAGCGCGAGCGATACCTATGGCGGCTATGCGCGGCACTCCGGGTCTGCCTTATCCGGTAAAGACCCTTGCCGCATCGACCGCGTCGGCGCTTATGTCGCGCGCTATGCCGCCAAGAACGTGGTAGCGGCCGGGCTTGCGGAGGAATGCGAAGTGCAGTTGAGCTACACGATCGGCCAGGCCCGGCCTGTCAGCATTCAAGTGTCGACGTTCGGTACCGGCCAAGTCGACGAAAACACGATCAAGAATCGGCTCGAAGACTGCGTCGATTTCCGCTTGGGCGCTATTATCCGGAAATTCGGACTTCGTTACCTACCTTCGCAATACAAGGGGATGTTCTACCGCTTGTTGCCCGCCCATGGGCACCTGGGCACCTCGTTCACCGAACTACCTTGGGAACGCATCGATCTCGAAGCCCAACTCCGCTGAGCGCCCGCGGACAAAAAGACTCGTTCTCGACGTGCGGCGACAAGCGCGACGCCTGGCGTTTTTCGGTTAAGATGTCCAAAGAATAGTGCCTGGCGTACGTTCCGATATTTGTCCATCTCGACCATTCATGATTCGCGCAGCCAATTTGAACGATCTGAACGCCCTGGTTCGGATCGAAGACCGGTGTTTCGACACCGATCGCATTTCCCGGCGCAACTTCCGGTATCTTCTCACCAAGGCGAACGCCGCGACGCTGGTGGATGATCAAGACGGGGTCATTCGCGGATATTCCATGCTATTGTTTCACACGGGCACGTCCCTGGCTCGGCTGTATTCGTACGCGGTTGACCCGCTCTGGCGCGGTCAAGGCATAGGCCGAGCGTTGGTGAAGGCTTCGGAAGAGTTGGCCCTGGATCGGGAATGCGTTACTCTGCGGCTCGAAGTTAGGCGCGACAATCTGGCTTCAATCAAACTCTTCGAGGACCTCGGCTACCGCTATCTCGAAAGCGTTCCAGACTATTACGAGGATCACGCCTTGGCATTGCGTTTCGAAAAGATGCTGGCGCCCCATCTCAACCCAGAACTGGCACGCGTGCCCTATTACCAGCAAACGCTCGATTTTACCTGCGGTCCCGCGTCATTGATGATGGCCATGAAAGCCCTGCAATCGGATCTCAAACTCGACCGAAAGCTCGAGTTGCGACTGTGGCGCGAATCGACAACCGTTTTCATGACATCGGGGCACGGCGGGTGCGGTCCCTACGGACTCGCGCTCTCCGCGTTTCACCGCGGCTTTGACGTCGAAGTTTATGTCAACGACGAAGGCGCACTCTTCATCACTTCCGTGCGCGATCCGGAAAAGCGAGAAGTGATGCGGGTCGTGCAGGAAGATTTTTTGGATGAGTTGAAAAAACTACCGGTCAAGATCGTGTATGCCGCCCTCAACTGCAGCGAATTGCAGGAAAAGATGGAGCAAGGCGGCATACCGGTGGTGCTGATCAGTTCGTATCGCCTTTATCAGGAAAAATTTCCTCATTGGATCGTGGTGACCGGCTGCGACGAACATTATTTTTACCTGCACGATCCGTACGTCGACTATTCGGCGGGAAAAACCGTCACCGACTGCATCAACATGCCCATTTTGAAGACCGACTTTCAACGAATGGCCCGCTACGGAAAAACCGGGCAAAAGTCGGTGCTGATTCTTCGTAAGTCAAAGTCGCGCCGCCGCCACTGATATGTCCTTCCATATCGTCGTTGTCGAGAGTCTGAAGGACTGGCAATCTGACTTTCCGCGTGTCCCGGTTGTCGCCGCCACCGATTATCTATCCAAGGCCGAGTATCTTCACACCAAGGATATCCGGATCATCAACCTATGCCGAAGCTATCGCTATCTGAGCACCGGATATTTCTGCTCCCTTCTGGCAGAGCCCCGCAGCCATCGGGTCATTCCAACCGTAAGAACCCTGACCAGCCTGAGCAGCAAAGCGATTTACAGTCTTAACGTCGAGGATCTCAGCGGCGTCATCCAAAAGCAGTTTAAAAAGCGTGAAAACAAAACCGATCGGACCTTTGAGCTGCCGATTTTTTTCGGGCGTTGCGGAGATCCGAACCTGCAGGATCTTGCACGTCAGATCTTCGACTTATTTCAATGTCCATTACTTAAAGTCGAATTTCGTTATCAAGGCAAATGGCATATCGACACGGTCAAGCCGATGCACCTCACGGGCGCGACCGGCGAACCGAATCGCCAACTTTTCATCGAAGCCTTGAACAGCTATCTCGTTAAACCGTGGCGAACACCCCGCGCCAAAAGCACATCCCGTTACGATCTGGCCATATTGCACAATCCCACCGAAATCATGGCGCCATCCAACCCTGGAGCCTTGCAAAAGTTCATCAGGGCGGGACGGAAACAGGGAGTCGACGTCGAACTAATCGAGAAAAAGGACTACGGGCGCTTGGCGGAGTACGACGCCCTCTTCATCCGCGAAACCACCAACATCGACCACTACACATATCGGTTCGCGAGAAAGGCGCAGATCGAGGGCATCGTTGTCATAGACGACCCCGATTCCATCCTGAAGTGCGCCAATAAGGTCTATTTGGCGGAACTCATGGATACCCATCGTATTCCCACGCCGAATAGCAAGATTCTCCAAAAAGGACATGTCGAATCCATGAACGGCAGCATCGACTTCCCGGTCGTCTTAAAGATTCCGGACGGCTCGTTTTCCCGCGGTGTGTTTAAAGCGGATACCGAAAAGGAATTCAAGGCCATTACGGAAAAGCTGTTCAAGGAGTCCGATCTGATCCTCGCCCAGGAATTCGTTTACACGCAATTCGACTGGCGAATCGGCATACTGAACGGGCAACCTCTGTTCGCCTGTCAGTACTATATGTCGCGTGAACACTGGCAGGTCGTGCGACACCGTGCCTCCGGAAAGGCTGTCGAAGGAAACTTCAGGACCTTACCCGTCGAAAAGACTCCCAGTACCGTTGTCGACACGGCGCTGGCCATTGCCAAACTCATTGGGGACGGTCTTTACGGGGTGGATCTCAAACAAACCGAGAACGGCGTTTACGTAATCGAAATTAACGATAATCCCAACATAGACGCCGGCGTCGAAGATCAGGTTTTAGGTGACAGGCTGTATCAGATCATCGTCGCCGAGTTCGTACGGCGCTTGGACACGCGGCTAAGTCGTTAGACGATTTCCAGTCGATCAACCGGATTCAAGCAAAACGAGAGCGATTTGGAGCTGGCGAAGGGATTCGAACCCCCGACCGGCTGATTACAAATCAGCTGCTCTACCGACTGAGCTACGCCAGCAATGGATTGGAATTGAAATTATATCACTAGAATCCCGAAAAGAACGGGACCGCATGTTTAACGCCTTCGGGCTCAGTCGCGGATCTCGCCAAGGGAGCGACCCGCGAGCTACGCGACTAGGGACTGTAATTTCCGATTTCAGAGCGATTTAATCCTGCATCTGCGATGGCAGCAGGCACGTTCGATTCGAGCAACAGCACGACTGGCGGCATCTCATTCGTGAAAAAAGCCCCCCTTCCGAGGAAGGAGGGCTTCAGGTGTCGACCGTCGGTCGTGTCGCTTCGGGGC
>DYIL01000015.1 GCA_020723665.1 Methyloversatilis universalis | reverse complement strand
GAAGTATTCCCCGCCTGCGCCGTAAACCGCTTTCGCCCTTGAACCGACAGGTTCAGGTGGGAGCGTGAGAACGCCGAATTAGGCTTTCCGCTCGGAGCGGACTTGCGCACATCGTACGCTCGATGGCTCCCGGGGTTTTGGATTAGGCTCAAGAAGTAACCCAGCCGCTTTCGCACGCCGCAGGGAATACATAAAATGAATTTTACTAGGTCGACAAATTGATGCAATAGATATCAGCAGCGGAACAGAGTCAATCTGTATCCAGGGCCGCGTCCAGTCTTTCGTGCAGAGACGAAAAACGATCTCGTAAATCCTGTGACAACAACTTGTTCTGCTGTTGAGCCTGCAACAGCTCGTGCGCGATGTTCAGAGCCGCCATTACGGCGATCCGTTCAGTACCGATCACTCTGCCCGCGCCGCGTATCTGACGCATTTTATCGTCCAGATAACGCGCTGCGATCAAGAGTTCGTGCTGTTGGTCTTCAGGGCAGGCAATGGGATACTCCTTGCCCAGGATCTGAACTTTAATTGGCGGATTCATTTCGCTCATCATTCGTATCCTATGGACTTCGGGCGGGAAATTATGGCTTCGACGCGGCTTTTCGCCATCTCGCTTTTATCGGACAGTTGCACCCGCTCTCGCATCCATTCATCTAACGTGAACTTCAGCACCTGATTTTCGTCGCGCAGTTGCTCATACGCGGCAACCAGCGACTCGACCTTATTTTCTAATCGTATTCGCTCGGCATCCAAACCAAACAGATCGACTATCATGAGTTTGGAGCGTCGAGGCGGGGTCAGATGTCGGTGCCGGCTTTCGATCCGGCTGTTCGAAGTGTTAGCATAAAGAATTAAAGTTGGGTCGACAAGGCCGGAATGAATCGAGATTTATCCTATCAGAGCGTCCAGGACATCGTCCTGAACAACGACTCCGCAGCAAGTGCGGCCGAGGTGCACGGCGTACTGTCCGGACTCTTGTGCCTGAACGGTCGGACCGAGTGCGATCAGTGGCTGGAGGCGGTTTTCGGCGAGAACACAACCGATCTCGCCCCGGCGGAACATGCCCTGCTCTCCGCCCTGTGCGAGACGACTCGGCGCCAATTGGACGATTTCGACTTTTCGTTCGATTTGCTGCTGCCGGATGATACCTTCTCTCTAGAGGACCGCGCCAATGCCTTGAGCGAATGGTGCCAAGGTTTTCTGTACGGTCTCGGTTATCGCTCGGACGGAGCCGATTGGCCGGGAGAAAGCACCGAGGTCCTCCACGACCTTCTGGAAATCGCCCGCCTAAGCCCCGATTCCGCCGGAGAATCGGATGAAGTGGCCTATGCCGAGATCACGGAATATGTTCGCGTCGGCGTACAGTTGATCCGGACCGAATTGCAGCAGCAACAGCCCGCACGACTCCATTGACAAACCACATGCTTCAGCCGAGCGAATTCAAGCAACGGCGCAAACGGTTAGCGCGCCTTATAAAAAAGAAAAGCATAGCGTTGATTGCCAGTGCACCGGCGAGTGTGCGCAACCGGGACGTGGAGTTTCCTTATCGCCAAGACAGTGATTTTCATTATCTGACCGGATTCGACGAACCCGATGCGGTGGCGGTGCTTGCGCCCGGCCGAAAACAAGGGGAATACATTCTGTTTTGCCGCGAATTCGATCCGGAAAAGGCGATCTGGACCGGGAAGCATGCCGGGCTCGAGGGCGCCCGCAATGCATTCGGAGCGGACGAGGCCTTCCCTATCGACGAGTTCGACAAGGTTTTGCCCGGACTTCTGGAAAATCGCGAGCGGGTTTATTTTCCGGTCGGGCACGACCCGAGGCTCGATCGTCGGGTGTTCGCCGCGGTAAACGATATACGTGCCAGAGTCCGCACCGGCGTCCGCGCGCCGTTCGAGTTCGTGTCGATCGAGCATCTGCTTCATGAGCAACGGCTGATCAAAACGCCTCATGAAATCCAGTTGATGCGGAAAGCCGCCGAGATTTCCGTGCTTGCCCATAAACGCGCGATGCGCGCCTGTAAACCCGGAAAGTACGAATACGAGATCGAAGCGGAATTGCTCCATGAATTTACCCGTCACGGCATGCGAGCCCCGGCCTATCCGTGTATCGTCGCGGGCGGGCAGAACGCTTGCGTGCTCCATTACACCGAAAACAAAGACATCCTGAAGGATGGCGATCTTTTGTTAATCGATGCCGGAGCCGAGCATGAAAATTATGCCGCCGACATCACCCGCACTTTTCCTGTAAACGGAACGTTCACCGAAAGTCAGCGCAGCCTTTACGAACTAGTCGTGGAGGCGCAGCTAGACGCCATAGGACGGGTACGCCCCGGTAATCGCTGGAACGATCCGCACGACGCCGCCGTTCACACCTTGACCAAAGGCTTGGTCAAACTGGGTTTGCTGAAAGGGCGGGTTTCGAAGCTGATCAAGGACGAAGCCTACAAGAGGTTCTACATGCACCGGACCGGCCATTGGTTGGGCATGGATGTGCACGATGTCGGTGAATACCGTGTCGACGGCGAATGGCGCGTACTGGAACCGGGCATGGTGTTGACGGTGGAGCCCGGCCTTTATATCGCGCCGGATTGCCACGATGTCGATCCAAAATGGCGCGGCATCGGCATCCGGATCGAAGACGATGTCTTGGTCACCAAAGACGGTTGCGAAATCCTCACGGCGGGGCTGCCCAAAACAGTCGAGGAAATCGAAGCATTTATGGCGGATTCAGAATGAACTGTGATTTCGATCTGCTGATCGTGGGCGGCGGACTGGTCGGGGGCAGTCTTGCCTTGGCGTTGCGGGACGCTCCACTCCGTGTGGGAATTGTCGAAGCGCTGACGGAAACGGAAAGACAGGCCTCGACCACCGGCGACCGAGCCCTCGCCTTGGCCCGCGGTACCGTCCAGATTCTCGATCGCCTCGGCGTATGGCAAGACGTTGCGGCCCAAGTCATGCCCATCCGCCACATTCACGTGTCCGACCGCGGCCGTTTCGGAAAGACTCGGCTGCACGCCGACGAAAAAGGGGTCGATACGCTGGGCCATGTCGTCGTCGCGCGAACGCTGGAGGATTGTATCGCTCAGAAACTGCACGAGCTCGATGCGGAGTTGATATGCCCGGCTCGTGTCATCGGCCTCAAAGCTGGCCAGAACGGCGTGTGCGTTACCCTCAAGAAAGGCGAGGAATGCCTCAATCTCACGGCTGCACTGGTGGTTGCCGCCGACGGCGGCAACTCAACGGTGAGAAAGCTGTTAGGCATACCACAATCAGTTCGGGACTATGGACAGACGGCGATCGTGACCGAGGTCAGCACGCAGGCAGACGTGAACTTCACGGCCTACGAGCGCTTCACGGCCGCAGGCCCTTTGGCTCTGCTGCCACTGCAACGCAGGAAATGCTCAGTCGTTTGGACGATGAAAGACCAGGACGCGGAAGAAATCTTGGGCGAATCCGACGCGAACTTTACCGCCAGCTTGCAATCCGCATTCGGTTATTGGCTGGGAAAAATTCAGTTGGCCTCGAGACGGCAGGCTTTTCCGCTCAAGCTGATCCGGGCGGAAAAGATGGCGGACGACCGTGTCCTCCTGATCGGCAATGCGATGCATCAGATTCATCCGGTCGCCGGCCAAGGCTTCAACCTGGGGCTGCGCGATGCGGCATTCCTGGCCGAACGCCTCTCTACCAGGCTAGCTTTCCGTGAAGATATCGGCGAAAAAGCATTCGTCGATCGCTACGTCCGAGCCCGACAGCGAGATCTGGCCTATACGATTCATTTCACCGACGGCTTGATACGAGCGTTCTGTACCGATTTCCCGCCGCTCGCCCTAGCGCGCAATGCCGCCATGGTCGCCTTGGACTGCTTCCCGCCGGCCAAACGCCTGCTGGCCCGTCATGCGATGGGATACGGCTTCAGGCTTTAAGGAAGCTCTTATTAAGTCCTTCGACAGGCCTGTCCCGAGCATCGTCGAAGGACTCAGGACGAACGGTACGATATTGATTCCATTCGTGGTGAGCTTGTCGAAGGGTATGAACGAAATCAACTTGTTCAGAGCTTCCTTAAGCGCCTTTATCGCGCAGTTCGAATTTCGGAAAAGGGCTATCCAATAGCCACTGCTTCTTCTCGACGTCGAAATGCCATTTTTGCTCGTCCGTCAGACTTTTTTCCACCAGCCTATCGTTATCGATGTAGCGAATCTCGACCGTTTGCAGCACGGTTTTCCCGCCGTCCTGCACCGACCGGAACACAGCGTCGTAGGACGTAACCTTTATGGTTTTGAGCGACTTGAAATCAGGCGCTGGTTTCAATTTGTCGGCCTGAAAACTCCAGGCCTTTTGGAAAGCCCCCCAGCGAATCGCTGAGCCATAGCTGTTCAGCGCCTCCTCCATCTTCATCACCCTCATGTCATGGGCGCACGCTGAAAGCGTCAAACTTAAAACCACCCCTATTGTTACAAAACGCCGAATTCGAGCCATGAAAGCACTCCAAATGAACAATATGGATAAATAAAAGGCGTGTGGCAGGGTTCTGACTTCGGCGTGACGCTACTGGCACTTTTGACATCAAGAATGCAGCGAAATTATATAATGTTCGCCTTCAACACCTTTGGAGATCGACAATGAAAGTGCTAGCCGGTGTTTTTCTGGCGTTGCTCGCCGTCATTTACTTTCTGCCCGCATTCATGTCGCGATCCGACGAGATCGACGGGACCTCGCGGGAAGCGGTTTACAAATCGGCCGTCAAAGTCAAACGCTACCTCAACACGGACGAACGCGTTTTGTTCGATACCGCCTTGGGAATTCTAGACAAAATCAAAACCGAAGAAGGGCCGGATGCCTTCGTCGACACCGTGGACGGAAAGAACCCGGACGAAATCGTCGAAACGGCGAGGCAGGAAGTCAATATCAAGATCGCGGCCGGTCATCCCGATTTCAAGCAGTACAGTTCGTGGGACGATATGATTCAGAAACTGACCAGCGGCAACGGGAGAAAACCGTCGGCGCGCCACAATGGCTCACCCGACCATTCCCTGCGCGATTCCGAACGGCCGGAACGTCCTCAATAATCGGCTCGAGAAAAGACCTCCTCCTGCGGTTTCGCTAGACACGGCTAGTCAATCGGTTTCATTTCCCTTCAGCCAATCGGAGCGCCGCTCGGTAAACCGTTTCCCGACGCGCTCCGGTAATTTTCGCGGTCAACGATGCCGCCGTTTTTACCGAGCAATCCTCGAGCAAAATCCGCAATACCCGCTCCTCCTCAGCCGTAAGCCCTTCCGTTCTGCCGAGAGCAGGCGCGCCTTCCAGAACGAGAACGAACTCTCCTTTTCGCATATTCGGATCGCCTTCAAGAAGCGAAAGCGCCTCGCCGACACGGGTATCGACTATCGTTTCGAACAGCTTGGTCAGTTCACGGGCGATGACCAATCGCCGGTCAGCGGGGAAAATCGACGCGATATCCGCTATGCAGTCGACTACACGATGACTGGACTCATAAAATATGAGCGTTCTCGAATCGTTCCGCAGCGACTCCAAGCTGGCCTTGCGCGCCGACGATTTTCGCGGCAGAAACCCCTCGAAGGCAAAATGGTCGGCAGGAAGGCCGGATGCCGAAAGTGCCGCTACCAGTGCGCACGGACCGGGAACCGGAACAACGCGGATACCCGCGGATCGAGCCGCCCGCACCAGGGGAAAACCGGGATCGCTGATCAGCGGCGTGCCGGCATCCGAGATCAGCGCGATGGATTCACCCTGCCGCAAGCGTTCGACCAGCCGCGACGAAGCGACATCCTCGTTATGTTCGTGGAGCGGCGAGGTCGGCGTGGAAATCCCGTAGTGATCCAGAAGCGGCCGGCTGTGTCGGGTATCCTCGCAGGCGATGAGGTCGACGTGCTGCAGAACCTCAACGGCCCGGAACGTAAAATCCCTTAGATTGCCGATGGGCGTCGCTACTAGGTATAGTATGCCGGATTCTGTTTGCCTCACTATCAATGCCTCGCATTCCCGAACGGAATCCCGCCTATGCCCCTATTGATCCGCCTTTGTCTCGCTCTCCTCGTGCTGATGGCGGCCGCCTGCGCCCGCGACACCGCGAGGCGCGGCGCCGTGGACGCGCGAGCCATGCAAGCCGAAAGTCTGCTTCAGCGCGGCGACTATACCGGAGCGATGCGATTATTTCAGCAGCTCGCGGAAACATCGGGAGATCCCGATTACTACCGGCTGCGAGCCGCCGATTCGGCGCTCCGGGCCGGCGATGGCAAAATGGCGAAACACCTGGCCGATGCCATAAATCCCCGCCGACTGGAGGCCGTCAACGGGTACGATTACACCCTTCTACAAAGCAGGCTCGATCTCAATGTCGGTCTGGCGCGGGAGGCTCTGGCGAAGCTCGACGGCATTGCCGCAGGCCGGCTGGAACCCTCGCAGCTGGTGCATTATCACACACTGCGCGCCTCGGCTTATAACCAACTGGGCAACATGCTGGAAAGCGCCCGGGAGCGGGTCAAGCTAGGCCAGCTTCTTACGCATCCTGACGCCGTCCAGAAAAATAACGAGGCCATTTACGATGCATTGGCCCGGATTCCCGAAAAAATCCTGACCGCCATGCAGCCCCCTCCGCCCGATATTCTGGGCGGCTGGATGAATCTGACCCGGCTCGTCAAGACCACGCCTCCGGCCGGCTTGAACACGGAATTGGCCAAATGGCGGGCCCGCTTTCCCGGACATCCGGCGGACGGGAGATTCTTGCAAGGGCTTTTGGGGCAAGCCCACGGGCATCGTCCAGACCAAGCTCAGGCGGGAACTTCGCTCCCCGCAGCCGTGCCGGGTTCCGCCGGCTTCATCGGCGTGATGCTGCCTTTGTCCGGCCCCTATGCCCCCGCCGGCCAGGCCCTACGCACCGGCGTGCTTGCGGCTTATTATGCGGATGCCAATCCGGCAAAACCGCATCTCCGATTCGTCGATACCCGATCGGGCGACATCCTTCAGCTCTATCGGAAATTGGCCGACGATGGTGCCAAAGCGGTCCTAGGCCCTTTGATCAAGGACGATGTGGCTACCTTGGCCAAGACGGGAGACTTGCCTATCCCGGTCTTGGCTCTCAATCAAATCCCGGAGATCGACAACGACCGCGTCTATCAGTTCGGCCTCACTCCCGAACACGAGGTCGAGCAGGCGGCCGGGAGCGCCTGGCTCGACGGTCGTCAGAACGCTCTAGTACTGGCGCCGGCGAATCAATTCGGCCAACGCATGATCAAGCACTTCGTAGCCTATTGGCGTCAACTCGGGGGAAGCATTCGAACCATCAAGACCTACCCATATCACAGCGAGGATTTCGCCACCTCTATCAGAGAGTTGATGGCCGCAGCTCCCGCCGCCCATACCCGGCTTTCCGTACCGGCAATCCCACCGATCGAGAAACCGAGAGGCGATTTCATCTTTCTCATCAGCGACGCCCGGGACGCCCATCTGATTCTGCCTCAGCTCGCCTTTCACCAAGGCGAGCATCTTCCGGTCTACGCGACCTCTCACGTTTACCGCGGCAAGGCCGATTCGGAAGCCGATCGAGACTTGAACGGCCTTATTTTCTGCGATACGCCATGGTTGCTCGATCCTGCCGAAAACGGTCCGCTGTCCTACCAGGCACTCACCAAGCACATTCAGCAGACGCCGCCGGATTACGTGAGACTCATCGCGCTCGGAATCGACGCCTATCGCTTGCTGCCGGAACTCGAACGATTCAAGACCGAACCCCAGTATCGATACACCGGCGCGACCGGCACACTCTCGCTGGCTGCGGGCAACCGCATTCAGCGCCAACTCCACTGCGCGCAGTTTGAAGACGGCGTTCCGCAACCCCGGGGAATCGCACCGCTGCTGAGACCGGGCGACAGCGCCCCGGCTCTCCCCTGGAGTCGCCCGGAATGACGACTCTCGGCCAGACCAAAGGACGTATCGCCGAGGAAGAAGCGCTGACGTTCTTGCAAACTCAGGGCCTCCGGCTGATCGAGCGCAATTATCGCTGCCGATACGGCGAAATCGATCTGATTATGGAAGACGGGCGCGCCGTAGTCTTTGTGGAGGTCCGCTATCGGCGGAGTATCCAGTTCGGCGGCGCGCTGGAAAGCGTGGACCGGCGCAAGCAGGCGAAACTCCTGGCGAGCGCCGCCCATTTCCTTCGTGAAAAGCGGATGGATCGGCCGGCGCGTTTCGATGTGGCGGCACTGGCCCCCGACAACGGCAGGCTTGCTGTAAAATGGGTAAAAGACGCTTTTCAGGCGACTTAACGCATGAATTTACAAGAAAGAGTGTTTCGTCAGTTCGAGACCAGCGTCGAAGCTAGCCGCGAAGCTTTGGCCAGGCTCGGAGAGATCATCGAGATTGCAGGAGTCAGGCTGGCTCAGTGTTTGCTCAGCGACGGCAAGATTCTTTGTTGCGGCAACGGCGGATCGGCAGCACAAGCCCAGCATTTTTCCTCCGAGATGCTGAACCGCTTCGAGCGGGAACGGCCGGGCCTGCCCGCCGTCGCACTCACCTGCGACACCTCGACCTTGACCTCGATTGCCAACGATTACCGGTTCGACGACGTTTTCGCCAAGCAAATCAGAGCCTTGGGCCACAGTAACGATATTCTCGTGGTCTATACCACCAGCGGCAACTCCACAAGCATTTTGAGCGCGGTTACGGCGGCCCATGATCGGGATATGTCGGTACTGGCGCTCACCGGCCGGGACGGCGGAGCGCTTGCTCCCCTGCTGCTTGAAACCGATATCGAAATCCGCGTGCCTTCGGAGACCACTGCCCGGATACAGGAAGTTCACCTGCTGATCACGCACTGCCTGTGCGATTTGATCGACCACCAATTATTCGGGGACTGATTCCTTGGCATTATCCCGCGCCTTTTTGGGCCGGCTGGCGCAGATCTTCCCGCCCGGCTCGCTCTACACCGACCCCGCCGATTGCTGGGCCTACGGCTACGACAACAGCCGCCGCCATGCTCTGCCCGAAGCGGTGGTTTTCCCCGCCACTCACGCCCAAACCGTCGAACTGACCCGCCTGTGCAACGAACATCGAGTGCCTTTGACCGCTAGAGGGCGCGGCACCGGCACGACCGGCGCGACCGTGCCTGTGCGGGGCGGCGTGGTGGCGTCGTTCGAACGCATGAACCGGATTGTGGAGTTCTCGCCCGGAAACCGCTACATCGCAGTCGAGCCGGGCCTGACCAACCAGGCGCTACAGGACTTTCTCAAGCCGCACGGCTTTTTCTGGCCTCCCGACCCGACCAGCGCTGCGTTTTGCAGCATCGGCGGCAATCTGGCCTACAATTCCGCCGGGCCGCGCGCGGTCAAATACGGCACGCCGCGTGAGAACACCCTCGCCCTGCGGGCAGTGACCGGTCAGGGAACCGAGATCCGCACCGGCGTAGTCACCACCAAGGGCGTCGTGGGATACGACCTGACCCGGCTGCTGTTGGGCTCGGAGGGAACGCTCGCCCTGATTACCGAGGCGACGCTCAAGCTGACGCCGTTGCCCGAAGCCAAACGCACCATGCGGGCGATCTATGCCGATTTGGGCCACGCGACCGAAGCCATTACCCGAATCATGGCCCAGCCCGCGGTTCCATGTGCCCTCGAATTCATCGACGGAAACGCGATCGAACTGATCCGCCGGTATTCTCGCGCGGATCTCCCCGAGTGCGCCGGCGCCTTGCTGATGATCGAAGTGGACGGCTTCGCCGAAGGCTTGGCCGTTCAGACCGAGAGCGTGCGGCGAGCCGCCCGAAACGAAGGGCTCTTGGAATTTCGCGTCGCGGAAACCGCCGATGAAGTCGAAGCCTTGTGGCAGACGCGCAAAGCCTTGTCGCCGGCGCTACGCAAAGTTGCCCCGAAGAAGATCAACGAGGACGTAGTGGTGCCGGTCACCGAACTGCCTACGCTGATCGCCGGTCTGAATGGGCTGTCCCGTCGCTTCGATCTTCCGATCGTCAACTTCGGTCATGCGGGAAATGGAAACATCCATGTCAATCTGCTGTTCGATCCCGAGAAACCCGGCGAAACCGAGAAAGCCCACCAATGCCTGGACGAGATGTTCTCCCTGGTGTTGCGGCTGCACGGGACACTGTCCGGCGAGCATGGCGTCGGCCTCGAGAAACGGGATTACGTGGATCGGGAAATCGACACCTGGGCGCTCGAATTGATGCGCGCCATCAAACGCCAGTTCGATCCGAACGGCATTCTGAACCCGGACAAAACGTTGCCGTTGGTCGATTATCCTAGAAACGGCAGTTGGACGTGATCGAGCGTGCGGTGGGCGGGACGGCCGGCAAGCCTGTCCTGAGCGGAGTCGAAGGGCCTGTCCTGAGCCTGTCGAAGGGCGGTTCGCTTCGCTCACCGCATCCTACTTTTCTGCTGCATCGAAGCGGTCGCCTGCCGTTTCTGGGATTATTAATCCGGTCCAAATACCGTTCGCCATGAGCCTGTCAACCGGCGCTCCGTTTACGGCTTCGACAGGCTGAGCCCAAACGGAATCCACATCGTATTCGAGGGCCGCGTTAATAACTTCGAATTCTCAGCCGGCGATCACGATACGCATCGACAAATCGATCGCTCGGACGTTCTTGGTCAGCGCGCCGACCGAAATGTAATCCACACCGGTTTCGGCGATCGGCCGGATGGTATCCAGGGTCACGTTGCCGGAGACCTCGAGCTTGGCGCGGCCCGCGGCTACGGTTACTGCCTCGCGCATCATCGCCAAGGTGAAATTGTCCAGAAGAATCCGCTCGGCGCCCGCCTCCAGGGCTTGTCGCAGCTCATCCAGATCTTCCACTTCGACTTCGATCGGCACGTTCGCGCCCAGGGCTTTCGCGGCATACACGGCTTTTTCGATGGACCCGCAAGCCAGGATATGGTTCTCCTTGATCAAAATGCCGTCATAAAGCCCCATTCGATGGTTATGACAACCGCCGCAGCGGACGGCATATTTCTGTGCCTTCCTGAGTCCCGGCAGGGTCTTGCGAGTGTCCAGCACCTTCGCCTGGGTGCCCTCCACGGCCTTGGCGTAGCGGCGCGCCAAGGTCGCGGTGGCCGACAGCGTCTGCAGAAGATTGAGCGCCGTGCGCTCGCCGGTGAGAAGCGCCCGAGCAGGACCCCGCATCGTGCACAGTTCGGTGTCCGCCTCGACTCGCATACCCTCCGCTACCCGCCACTCGATTTGCACAGACTCATCGAGACGGGCGAAAACCGCGGCAAACCAAGCCTGCCCGCACAGCACCACGGGTTCGCGGGTGATCACTCTGGCCGCCGCCCTCGCGTTCTCCGGAACAATCGAAGCGGTCAAATCGCCCGAACCGACATCCTCTTCCAGAAAACGATCGATTTCGCTCAAGTCTATCGGGTCCACCGTCTCGTCCCCCATGTGGCTACCGCCGTAAACCTTCCCGCTCGAAGGCTTCGCGCAATCGCTCGACCCGCCGCCGATTGACGCCCAAATCCCAATAGCCGACGCGGGATGCCGAACGAACGTGGACCAGACGCTCCTCCGGAACGAGCTGGAATTCCACGTCATCCACAAACCGGAACAGTCGGCTCCTGGCCTCGGCGCGAAGATACCATCGCTCTTTGTCTTCTTCGACAAGGCGAGCACGAGGTTCCGATTTCACTGCGCGCTTGAGCGCCTCCCAGGCTTCCTCAGGCGCGACCACCAACGGAAACGGTTCCACGTGGTGGTCCCGATCCTTAGAACGGCTGGATACGCAATTGGGACTCGTCGGGCAATCCGAAAATCTCGAAAAAGACATAGAAACTCCTGGGCTCAGCGCCAAGCCCATGCAAACGACCAGGACGATCTTATCGGCCCGCCTGCGGCGCATCCCGCGAGACTGGACCTGCGGCGACCGTATCGGTCGGTGCCGGCATGGCTCTGAGATTCTTCACGTCCGCCGCATAGAGCTTGCGTTCGCCGGCCGACATCGGGACCAGCCCCAGTTGCGCCAGATAACCTTTCTCGCCCCAGGCTTTGTCACTGGTCAGTTCGGCGAGATATTGCTGCATGCCCTTCACTTTACCGACATGATCCGCTTTGAAATAGACGAACAAAGGCTTTGCGATCGGATATCGGTTTGCCGCGATACTCTCGACACTCGGAGCGACCCCGTCGATACGAACGGCGCTCAGCCGAGCGGTATTGTTCATGTACTGCTTGTACGGCACGAAGCCCATCGATCCGGCGCTCTCCGCCAACAGGCCGACTACCGCGTCCCCGCTTTCTTCGATGTAAGCGCCGTCGGTCCGGGGGGTAAAGCAGGCTTCCTTGTATTTACTTTTCTGCGTTTCCTTCCACGCGGCGATGAAGGGAAAACTCTCGCATCCCGCCTTCGAAACCGCTTCTTCGAACAACTCGCGCACGCCGGATCCGAACGGCGGAGCGATCACCTCGATCTTCGTGTCGGGCAGCGACGGATTGATGTCCTTCCAGGTCTTATAGGGATTCGGCACCAGTGTGTCGCAGGTCTTGCATTCGGGATCGGGCACATTTTTCGCCAAGGCCAGGAACAACTCCTTACGGGTGAGATCCAGAGCCGGCCCCTTCTTGGCATGGGCGAGGACGAGCCCGCTGTAGCCGATCTTCAGCTCGACGATTCTGTTGATGCCGGACGCGTTGCAGACCTCGAATTCCGCTTGTTTCATCGGCCGCGAGGCATTGACGATGTCTGGCGATTCGCCGGTGTCGGGCCGGCAGAACAGCTGAATTCCGCCGCCGGTGCTGTTCGATTCGACCCAGGGCCGCTTGATCTTCCCGGATTTGCTGATGCGATCGGCCACCGCATCCGCAAACGGCCTTATCACATTCGAACCGTTGATATGCACGAAACCCCGCACTTCGGCGGCGGTCGCCGTCTGCATCATCAGAGGTGCTGCGAGCACTGCAGCGAGAAAAGTGACACGCTTATTCACGATCTACCTATGGATCAGTTACACGAGGAAAGGGCCGACGCGAAGGCCGCTCTCGCGACATTCTAGTCTTAAAACGAGCAGAAAAAACCCGCTCCGGGGAGCGGGTTTTCAGTCGAGGCCGGTTGCCATTAGGCAACTTCGGCGCTTGATACGGCGGTGAGTTTATTCACCCATGAAGACCAGCTGAACGCGGCGGTTCCGCTCCCGCCCGGCTTCCGTGCTGTTGTCGGCGATCGGATAGTCCTCGCCGTAACCTTTCGCATATAGCCTGTTCTTCAAACCGGCCGCCTTCAAATAATCAGCCACAGCCTGAGCACGGCGCTGGGAAAGCCTCAGATTGTACTTGGAGCTTCCTTCGCTGCTGGCATGTCCTTGGACTTCGATGTCGCGCGTTTCGTTGGCAGCGACGAGTTGCTCCACGACGCCATCCAGAATGCTCTTCGCGTTTTCGGTGAGTTCGGCCGAGTCATATTTGAAGTTGACGCCTCTGAGCTCAATCTTTATCGGACAGCCTTGGTCGTCGACCTGCGCGCCCGCCATGGTGCCGGGGCATCTGTCGTCGCAGTCGTTCACGCCGTCGCGGTCGGAATCGCGGGCGGCGCAATCGTCGGCGGGCGCCGGAGTTGGCTCCGGTTCCGCTTCCGCCAGGGCTCTCGGCTTCTCGCCGAAGGGAACGACAAAACCGAGATTGACGACCATATCGTGGAAATCGTCTTCGGTCCGGTACACGCCGCCTTTTCCTTCGTAGACGTAGCGATAACGGACATCGCCACGCAGCAGAAAGTTGTCGTGCAACTCATAGGTCGCGCCGACGCCGGCCTCGCCGATGAACGAGGCTCCGCTTCTGCCGCCCGCGCTGGTGTTCATGCCGCCGGCACCGATAACTGCATACGGGGAGAAGACATCGCGCATGAAGTAGTATTGCAGATCGGCAGTACCGCCGGTCAGATCGCCGTTATAGCCTTTACCGTTCAGGTGCTGCCAAAAACCCCTGATTTCGGCATTGAAATGTTCATCGATGATTTTACCGATGCCTGCGCCAGCACCCCAGTCATCCTTTGCATTGCGATCCCCGCCGGGATTGAAATATGTGCCGAACGGCGCGATATACCACCGATCGTCCAGAAACTGCTCCTCGGCCTGCGCCGTCATGGCCAGAACGCTCGCGAGACCCAAGGCAATTAGGATTCTTTTTAACATGTCCGTCTCCCTGTAGCCAAAATACCAACAAGATTTGAAAACTTGCAACAGACACAATCTTAGTCGCGGACTCACCAGGGCGCAACTGAATTCATGGAAAACGCACAATTCGATGGCTCGATCGGCTTTCAGGGCCGATCCGTGACGAGACGGCTTTGTTCCCTTTTCACAACATCTTGGGTCAGAGGGATATAACCGCAGCGCCTGACGATTTCCTGCCCTTCGACAGACAGCACAAAACGGACGAACTGGGCCAGCGAACCGGTCAGCGGCTCATTCGGCCTTTTATTGATATACAAGTGAAGCAACCGCGTCAGCGGATAGGTCCCGTTAACGGCATTGCGCGCGGTCGGCTCGGCGAAAGGCATGTTTGCCTCCACCGCCAAGGGAACCGTCTTCGCCGAATCGCCCCGCACGCCGCCGCGGGCATAACCGATGGCATTCAACGAACCGCTCACGGCACGAACAACCGCTGCAGAATCGGGACGCACCTGCACAAGTTCACTCAATTCGCCGCCGCACAGAACTTGCTCGCGAAAATAGTCGTACACATCGTCGGCCGAATCGAGAGCGAATACCTGCACCGGCCGAGACCACCACTCCCCGGCCAAGCCCAGCGAGCCCCAGGTCGCCGCATGCCGGCCACCGCGACACATCGGCGAGCGGGAGAAAGCCGAGCCGACCTGAGCCAGAGTCATGCCGTGAATCGGGTTTTCCGGATGCACGAAAACGGCAACGGTGTCGAGCGCGACACGCATCGGAGTCGGTTTATAACCGTATCTTCGGACGAAGCCGTCGATGGCTCGACGGTTCAGGCGGTAGCCGACATAGACCGTATCGTCGCACCCCTCACCAATGACGGCCGGCGAAGTGAGCAAGCGGGCCGGGAGCAAGCAGATCTTGGCCCCGGCGTGATGCCGCTGAAACGCGAAGAGCCATTGCCTGACCAAACCGCCGAGGTCACTCGCCCCGAACTCCTCGGCGGCGGCATGCGAGCTGTCCGCGTTCGCGGCTTCGGCAGGTCCAAGTGCCGTATCGATGCTCCCGGCCAAAAGCAAAACCGCTAAGAAAAACCGAATTCCCCACCTGATCCGATCCGAAAACCGACCGCGCAGCCGTTCGCACACGCTCCGAGGAATGCGGCCCAGAAAGCATCCTTTCATGCTCGAGCTACACCCCTCGCGCGCGCTTGGAATCGGCGCGGGAATCGACCCGCACCACGCGTCCTTCGGGAAAACAACAACTGAAGCAGCTGCCTTTCCCGACCGTGCTCGCGATCTTGAGTTCGGCGCCGTGCCGCGACAACGCGTGCTTGACGATGGCCAATCCGAGCCCGGAGCCGCTCTTACTGTTGCATCCTTCGACGGCCACCCGGTAAAACCGCTCGGTAAGCCGCGGCAAATGATGCTGGGCGATACCCGGCCCGGTATCCTCGACATCCAGTCTTGCGCCCTTGCCCTCGTCGCGCCAGCGTACGGTCACCCGGCCCGTAGCCGGCGTATATTTCACCGCATTGACGATCAGGTTCGAAAACGCGCTGCGTAATTCCTGCTCGGCGCCCTGCACATGGGCGTCGGTTTGGAGGACCAGTTCGATAGCCGGATGCTCGTCGGCCAAAAGTTCGATCTCGTCACAGATACTTCGCAGCATGGCTGGCACATCGAGCCGTTTCTGCACCGTCTGATGCGCCGCCGACTCCAGTCGAGTCAGCGAAAGAAGTCCGTCGACCAAGCTTTCCATTCGGGCGGTCTGCTCGCGCATGCGCTGAAAGATTTTCGGATACGACTCCGGCAACGATCCATCCGCGGAACCGAACGTTTCGAGATAACCTCTCAACACCGTCAGTGGCGTACGCAACTCGTGGGACACGTTCGCTACGAAATCGCTGCGAACGCGCTCCATGAAACGCAATTGAGTCACGTCTTGCGCGACTAGGAGGCGCAGATCTTCCCCGTAAGGTACGATGCGAATGTCCAGTTGGATATTTTCGGTAACGGGAGACGGAATGCTGACCGTGGCACGATAATCGGCGTTCTTCAGGTGGTGGCTGAATCTCGGGTGGCGCAGCAGGTTGCCGATCTGCTGGCCGATATCGCCACGGCGCAAGCCCAGAAGGCGCTCGGCCGCGTCGTTGAACCAGTCGATTTCGTCCCGCGGACCCAGCACCACGGCGGCGTCCGGCAAGGCCGCCGTGGCGGTACGGAAACGTTCGAGCATCCGGATGAGCTGCTTCTTGCGGCGCTTGCTGCGCCGCCGCAACCGATAGATGAGGTAATAGATTTCTTCCCAGATTCCATCACTCTCCGGCGGTTGGCCGGCTCTGCCGCTACGCAGCCAGACCAGCAATCGGTTGGCGTAAAAAAGATGCCGTGCCAAATAAGCCAGCAGACTGAACCAAAGCGCGACGGCGAAGCTGTTGAGGACCTTACCGAGAAACGCGCCGACCAACAGCGCCAAGAAAAGAAAAGAAAATTCCGATCGCCAGGGGCTAGCCATGAATCAGGTTTGTTCAGAAAAGCGGTACCCGAACCCGCGTACCGTCTGGATGAGCTCTTCGCGGTCATACTCGGCCAAAATCTTGCGTAGGCGCCGAATATGAACATCCACCGTGCGCTCCTCGATGAACGAGCTTCGGCCCCAAACCTGGTCGAGCAGATGGCTGCGGCTGTAAACCTTGCCGGGGTGGGTGAGAAAAAATTCCAATAATCGGTACTCGGTCGGACTCAGATCGACGTCGTGGTTCGAAATGCTGACCCTATGCTCGTCGACATCCAATACAATCCCGCCGACCTCGATTCTTCCGCTCTTGCCTAACTTGTTGCTGCGCCTGAGCACGGCCTTGATCCGAGCGATGAGTTCGCGCGGCGAGAAGGGCTTGGTGACATAGTCGTCGGCCCCGACATCCAAACCCTTTATTTTATCCTCTTCCTCACCGCGAGCAGTGATCATGATGATGGGGATTTCGCCGTACTGCTTGTCTTTCTTGAGGCGGCGCGCCCATTCGACTCCACTCAAACCCGGCAGCATCCAGTCCAATAAAATCAGATCGGGCACCGATTCGTTCAAGACCGCCAGTGCCTGGTGGGCATCCGAAACGGCCCTGACGGCGAACTCGGCTTGTTCCAGTACCAAGCTGAGCATTTCACGAATCGCGTCTTCATCTTCGACAACAAGCACATTGATCGCAGACATTCTCGATAATCACTCCTCCGAAAGATCGCTCAATCTACGTTACCCATATGACCTTTCCGTGACAGCCTTCCCGGCCTGGCAACGCCGAATCCCGCGTATCCCCCGAGGTAATCGGCAGCGTCCAGCGAACCCGTTCAACGAAAAGGCAGTTCGCCCTTGGCCGAAAAATACTTCCGATCGCCGCGCGTCTCCGAACGGTTCCACAGTTGGCTGAGACTGAGCAGCGCCAGAACGAAGAAGCTGATCAACACCCAGGCGGGCATGCTAAGTCCGAGCAGCTTCCAATCGACCCTGGCGCAGTCCCCGGTCCCGCTCAGCATCGCCTTGAGGGTTTCGGTCAAGGGAAAATACCGCAACATGTACTCCAGCCCCGGACCGCAGGCCGGCACCTCCTCCGGCGGCAGATGCTGCAGCCAGATATGACGGGCCGAAACCGATCCGCCCAATACAGCCATGACGAACCCCACAAGCGCGTAAATCCTGACGCCGGTCCTTTTCGGGTTGTGCAGCACCGCCACTAGCATTACCAAGGCGACGGCGAACACCATGATACGCTGGGATATGCAGAGCGGACACGGTTCCAGCCCACCGGAAAATTGAAAATATAGAGCCGCCGAGAGCAGCCCGACACAAAACAGAAACCCTGCGAGAAAATAAAATCTGGGCTTGAAAACCATATGAATTCCCTAGAGAGAAAGCGTTCGGCCGCGAACGGCAATTGTAGACGTTCCCGTCCTTGGATCGGGCGAATCAATCCTCAATCCGAAACCCGACCTTCAATACGACTTGGTAATGGGCGATTTTGCCATCGGCGATTTGGCCCCGCGTTTCGACAACCTGGAACCAGTCCAAGTTCTTGACCGTTTTCGACGCTTTTTCTATGGCGTTCCGAATGGCCTCGTCCGTGCCACGCGGCGAGGTGCCGACGATCTCGATCAGTTTGTAGACACGGTCCGTCATGATTCGCACTCCTCAACTTAGATAAAGAGACATCGGGAAGCGATGCGGCTCGTCTCCGGAATCGGCGGCTTATCGGAAAGCGAGGAACCGGTCCCGTCCGCGGCGAATTGCTCACACCATAAACCATGATGCTAAATCGCACAGCTCTTGTCGACTTTTCCGGTCGCCATGCCTTAGTGGGTACATTCCGTGCCGATCTGTTTTGCCTCCCTCCCGTTCTCGCCGCTTTCAGCCCGTTACGAACGCCCAAAAGCACCGACCGAGTTAACGTTGGTGACCGGTGGACTAATCGGCAATCCCAACGCCGCCGCAGGGCTCGGCACCGGTCTTTCGGCATGCGCCGCACTGGGCGGAAGTTCCGCCGGCGACTTGGAGTCGGGCGCCGGCGAGACGTTCACCGCGAGTATTTTGATGGAATGCCTAATACCGCCCATGACCTGCCAACCTCAGCATTTGCCGGTCGGCTGGCTGGACCCCGTGGGCCTCTGCGAAGGATTCGACAGTTTCCGCATCGACATTGAAGCCGACGGGATGACGCTCTTTTGACCGGACGTTTACCGATCCGAACTCGGCGCTGACGTTTTTCGACGATCGCCTGCTGGATCTCCGATTCTGGGCCGATCCGATCGCAACCGACCACTGGGTGGAGTTGGTGTTCAACTTCAGCCTGACCGCTTCCCGGGCGAATTCCGGATTCGACGTGGACTTCGTCGCGGCAAACGGCGTTTATCGCGACGTCCCGCCGTCCGCCGTACGAGAACCTTCGATCCTCTGGCTGTTCGGCGGCCTGGGCGGCACTGACCAGAAGTGAATCCGAGAACAGATCGCGCTGAAACAAGCTTCGAACCGTCGCCCAATGAAAAACCAGCGCTCGTTCCCATGCGTGGATTCCTTCGGCGGCGGCGCCACGCCTCGCCCGCCTTTTCATTTCGGTAGCGCTTTTCTGCAACTCCCTTCGGGGAGAGGTGTCTCACTAATCAGGCGGGCGCAGCATGGATCAGTTTCCGAGGAGAATGCCATGAAAAGGAACTCAGCACTGTACGGAGCGGCGTTGGGCGCCGCGTTGATGTATTTGCTCGATCCCGATCGCGGACGGTATCGCCGCGCGGTACTCCGCGACAAGACGATAAGCACCGTGAATCGCCTGGACGATGCCCTTCAGGTCGCCTTGCGCGATCTTCGCAACCGCGCGGTCGGCATGGTCGCGGAACTCAATGCGTGGCTGACGGCCGGCCCGGTTCCCGACGACTTGCTGGTCGATCGGGTACGCTCCAACCTGGGACGGGTCGTTTCCCATCCCAAAATCATCGACGTCAAAGTGCAGGACGGTTTTGTGACGCTCTCCGGTCCGATTCTGGCTCACGAGCGCAAGCCGCTCTACCGGTGCGTGGCCTCGGTTCGCGGCGTCAAGGGGGTTGAGGACAGGCTCGAGGTGCATGAGACCGCGGAGCAGATTCCCGAACTTCAGGGCGGGGTTCCGCGCCGTCGGATACGCCCGGACATCTTGCAGGAGAACTGGGCGCCGGCCACGCGACTGATCGCCGGCGCTACCGGAACCACCCTGGCGCTCAATGCCTTGCGCCATACGAGTCCGCTCACAGCCGTTCTGGGCCTAGCGGGTTCCAGCCTACTCCTCCGCGCCGTGACCAACAGGCCGCTCATGGGTAGAAGCACCGGCACCGCCGGTCATCGCCCCGAGGCCATCCAGCCGCCCCGTCCAGGGGCCGAAACCGAGGCCACGCCAGCGCCGCCTTCCGAACGGGAAGAAGCACTCCACTAACGAAGAGGCACGCCGGATGAAAGTCCTCATGCTCAGTTCCGATTATTTCGAGGATGCCGAACTCCTGGTGCCCTACTATCGCCTAAAAGAGGAAGGCATCCCGGTCGAGATCGCTTCCGACAAATCCGGAACGATCATCGGGAAGCATGGTTACGAGGTAACGGTAGACGGAAGACTTTCGGAAATCACCCCGGAAGACTATGACGCCCTTCTACTCCCGGGCGGCAAGGCGCCGGCCGCGTTGCGGGCGGAATCTTCGGCCCTGGCGATTGTCAAAATTTTCATGCAGCACCGCCGGCCGGTGGCGGCCATCTGCCATGGGCCGCAGATCCTGATTACCGCCGGCGTGCTGCGGGACCGGCGCGCTACCTGTTATCGCGCCGTCGCGGACGAAATGAGACTGGCCGGCGCTCATTACGAAGACCGCGAGGTCGTTGTAGACGGCAATTTGGTGACGTCGAGGCAACCCGCGGATCTGCCCGCATTCATGCGGGAATTCATGAAGCTCCTGAAAAACAAGGTTTCTCGTTGATATGGAAGAATTATCCTGGAAACGTCGGTTGACCGCTTCCATGCACCGGAAAAGTAGGATGCGGTGAGCGAAGCGAACCGCCCTTCGACCAGGCTCAGGACAGGCCCTTCGACTCCGCTCAGGACAGGCTTGCCGGCCGCCCCGCCCGCCGCACACCCCCAGCACGTCCAACTGCCGTTTCTAGGATATTGGAACAGCCATGAATACCAAACAAGCCCGCTTGCGGGAATTTCAAACGCAAATGGAGGAATGGCAAGCCGAGCTCGACCGGCTGGAAGCCTGGCCTGTGACCCACATCGAGCAAAAGGAGCGGATCGAGACACTGCGGGCAGGCGCGGAACAGCTGAACGCATGGCGGTGTGGCGGGCGCCCGGAAATACCTTGAGGCGGAAACACAAGCCGGGCTGGGGGACGAAACCCGGCGCTTTCAAGCGTTAGAAGTCTTATGGACATACTGTTCGAAAACCGAACCGACGCCGGACGCCGACTGGCGGAGTCCCTCCGTGCTTACGCCGGGCGTTCCGACCTGATCGTACTCGGCCTGCCGCGCGGCGGAGTGCCGGTCGCGTACGAAGTCGCCCGCGCCCTTGAAGCGCCCTTGGACCTTTTGATCGTGCGCAAGCTGGGAACGCCCGGCAACCCGGAGTTGGCCATGGGTGCGATCGCCAGCGGGGGCGCCTCGGTGCTGAACCGCGACGTGGTTTCGATCTACCGGATCAGCGACGAAGTCATCGAGAAGGTCACCGCTAAAGAGCGCCGGGAACTGGAACGCCGCGAACGGCTTTACCGCGGCGATCGCCCGTATCCCGAGCTCGAGAACCGCTGCATCATCGTGGTGGACGACGGCATCGCCACGGGAGCGACCATCCGCGCCGGCCTCGCCGCCCTGCGCCGGAAAAACCCGGCCCGTATCGTAGTCGCCGTGCCGTTGGCGCCCATGGATACGTTGGCACGCCTTCGCGCCGAAGTGGACGAGGCGGTCTGTCTGACCACCCCCGAACCATTCTTTGCCGTCGGCCAAGGATACCGGGATTTTTCCCAGACTACCGATGACGAAGTCCGGGAGATTCTGGCCCGATCCTGGGGCGAATCACCCGCTTAACGAGACCTTTTGGCAGGAAGATCAGATTATGGAGCATGCTACACCTTCGGATTCCATTGAATTCCCGGCGGGGCGGGAGGGCGTAATCCTGTCCGGTTCGCTGTTCATTCCGGAACAGCCAGTTGGGCTCGTCATCTTCGCCCACGGCAGCGGAAGCAGCCGGTTCAGCCCGCGCAACCGCGCCGTCGCCGATTTTCTCAATCGCGCCAATCTCGGCACGCTGCTGTTCGATCTCCTCACCCCAAAGGAACACGACATCGATCAATACACCCGCGAGTTCCGTTTCGACATACGGCTTTTGACCGAACGGCTGGTGGGCGCGATCGACTGGGCCACTCAATACGAGCTGACGTCCGGGCTGTCCATCGGATTGTTCGGCGCCAGCACCGGCGCGGCGGCGGCGCTTCGGGCCGCGGCCGAACGCCCCGAAGCGGTGGCTGCCGTGGTGTCTCGGGGCGGACGGCCGGATTTGGCGGAAGAGCGCTTGCCCGAAGTGCGGGCGCCCACTCTCCTGATCGTCGGCGGTTATGACGATGTGGTCATCGAACTCAATCGCAAGGCGGCTTTGCGTTTGTATGCCGTACACAAGCTGGAGATCGTTCCGGGAGCGACCCATTTGTTCGAGGAGCCCGGCACGCTGGAGAAGGTGCAGGAACTCGCCCGCGACTGGTTCTTGAAGTACCTGCGCCGATGAACCGCGGTCCGCTTCGCTTGTTTGCCCTGAGCGAAAGCCGGGCGCTTGGAGAAAACATCGCCCGGAGCATGGGCGTGGCCTTGGCCGAAGTCGAAGAAAAGGATTTCGACGACGGCGAACACAAGACCTATCCCGCGGAAAACGTGCGGGGCTGCGACGTGTTCGTGGTGCAGTCGCTGTACGACGAGCCTGGCAAAACGGTCAACGACAAACTCTGCCGCCTATGGTTCTTGATCGGCGCGCTGAAGGATGCGTCCGCCGCCTGCGTGACCGCGGTCGTGCCGTACCTCGCTTATGCACGCGCGGACCGGAAAACCCGGCCGCGCGAGCCGGTCACGCTGCGCTACGTCGCGCAATTGTTCGAGGCTGCGGGCGCGGATCGGGTCGTCACGCTCGACGTACACGATCTGGCGGGTTTTCAAAACGCCTTTCGCTGCCGAACCGACCACCTCGAGGCCGGGAAACTCCTGGTCGAGCATTTCGCCGCCCGTATCGAGGGAGACGTGGCCGTGGTCTCGCCCGACGTAGGCGGACTGAAACGAGCGGAAAGCTTCCGCCGCAAACTGGCCCGACGGCTAGACGCCACCGTCGGCGGCGCCCTCATGGAGAAATACCGCAGCGATGAAGCGGTGATCGGCGCGGCCGTGGTCGGGAACGTACGAGGCAAGACCGTACTCATCGTCGACGATCTGATCAGCACGGGCGGCACCGTGGCGCGCGCCGTCCATGCCTGCCGGGAACAGGGGGCGGCGGCCGTACACGTCGCGGTGACCCACGGACTGTTCGTGAGCGAGGCCGCAAAGGTTATCTCCGATCCGGCCTTAGACAGCCTCGCGGTCACCGACAGCGTTCCGGCGTTCCGGCTTCCTCGGGAAACGGTCCGTGCCAAGCTGACGGTCATTCCGATCGCGCCGCTGTTCGCGGAGGCCATCCGCCAGATCCACGTCGGCGGCTCCGTCAGCGGGCTGCTGGAGGATTGAACCTTAAAACGGCAGTTGACCGCTTCGATACACCGGAAAAGTAGGATACGGTGAGCGAAGCGAACCGCCCTTCGACTCCGCTCAGGACAGGCTTGCCAGCCGCCACACACTCGAGCACGTCCAACTGCCGTTTCTAGGTTGAAAGCGCCGGCCGATTTTTCGGGTACCGGGCGACCAAGGCCTTATTTCGGCTTACCGTGCCATCGCGGTGTAGACCGGAATGGCCCATTTTGAGCCCCGGTCGAAAGGACTGTCCCGAACGCGGTCGCGAGGTGTCGGCGTTTTCGGCTTCAGCGGGTTCGACCCGATCCAATGCGGCCTATTGGTCGCCGTCTTGACGGCTGCCTTTGCACGCCGGCTCGCCGTCTGCCCGTTTTCCGCTTCCGCCCCGCTTTTTTTGCCGCCGCCGTGAATCTTATTCACCGTCGCCCAGGCGCGCCGCTCCGCATCCTCCTCAGGAACTCCGCGCACCTCGCAACCTTCCTCGACATGTCTGGCCCGCCGCTTCTGTTTCTCGGTGTATTTTGCCTTGCTTGCTTTGGCCATGGCTTTGCCCTCTAGTGTTCTGGCCGCCTTTCAGTGGCGACAAACCAACCCTTGAGCCGCCGAGCGGCGTCGATTTGACGGTGTACGCTCCGCCAACCACCGTGCGTAATGTCCACTCGAATAGCGACTTAGAGCCTATCCCATTAGGCTCAAGAAACCCTTCGACAAGCCAGTCCTGAGCCAAATCGAAGGGCTCGGGGCGAACGGCCTATTGGGATAGGCTCTAAATCCCGCTCAGTAGCGACGAGTTTGGCTCAGTTCGTGATTCCTAATGATTCGAAAAACGGCGGCTGGCACCGGCTGCGAACCGCCCACGCATTCCGCGGTCTCAGTTGAGGAAGTTTTATCGTCAGATTTTCTTGCAGCAACTGGAGTGTCGAGCATCATGGCTACGATTCTCATCACGGGCAGCAACCGCGGATTGGGACTGGAATGGTCCCGCCAATACGCCGAGGCCGGATGGCGGGTGTTCGCCACCTGCCGATACCCCGAGGAGGCGGTCGAATTAGCGCAGTTGGCCGACCAATACCGGTCGGTCCGCCTGCATCGGCTGGATGTGACGAACGCCGGCCAGATCGTCGCCTTGGCCGAGGAACTCAAGGAAACCCCCATTGACATCCTGCTCAACAATGCCGGGGTGTATCCCGAGAAATTCCTGCCACCGAACGCGCCGCTCAATTACGATGATTGGGCTTATACGTTTCAGGTCAATACCATGGCTCCGCTGCGCCTCACCAAGACATTCGTCGAATCTCTGGCGCGCAGCGAAAAGCGCCTGGTGGTGGCGATTAGCAGTCACATGGGTTCTATCTCCGAGATCACGAGCCCCGGCAGTTACTTTTATCGGTCCAGCAAGGCAGCGTTGAACGCCGTGATGAAAGGACTCTCTCTGGAACTCAAGCCGCTCGGCATCGGAGTGCTTCTGCTACACCCCGGTTGGGTGCACACTCGTATGGGCGGTATCGACGCGCCGTTGTCGACGGAAGAAAGCGTGCGCGGGATGCGCGAGCGCATCGCCGAGTTCCGGTTGGCCGATACTGGCCGTTTCTTTCGTTACGACGGCAGCGAGCTTCCCTGGTGACCAAGCTGCTTCTGCCCGACGTCCAACCCTGAATCGGGTAGGAGGCGGGGTCACCTCCGCCGTCCTCCCACACCGCCGGACGTGTGGATCACGTATCCGGCGCTTTCCGCCTTCCCGTTTCCGGGTTGAGTTTATGTCCCGAGGACTGTTCGCCCGTTGGCGGCCTACAACAGTACCCTTTTGATTGAGAAATGGAATTAGGCGAGTGCGGCGGCCACGGATTCCGCCCATCGACTGCCGAGCCTCGTCCGGCATTCTTCAAGCGTTTTCGTGTCTGAGGATTAAGGCACTTCGAAAAGACATCGACCTTTCATTCTGGCTCGAGAGGCACGCAATGTCCGAAACGATCGCCATCGTTCACAACAGGGTTCCGGCCCGAATCCGCATTCGGGTGCCATTGATCAAAAATAAGCGGACTCTGGCCGAGCTGCTCAAGCAAAGCCTCCTTAAGGAGGCTCGCGCGAAGGGGATCTATCACGCCGAACCGAACGTCACCACGGGAACCTCTCTGATCAAATACCATCCCGCCTTGCATACCGAGGCCGAAGTTCTCGATCGGGTACAGGCGATTTCACAAGGCATAGCCGCCGGAACCGCCGAGTTCACGGCCAAGCATAAAAATCCCAAACTTGGCAAGATGCAACCGCAAGCCTTTTTCACTCGGGAACTGATCGTGAGTGTCGGCGGAAACGTAATTGCCGGATTCATATTGGCGGCGCTGATCCGTCGCCGATAGAACGCGCAGCCGCGAAATCCGCTCACGCTGGCATCGCCGGTCGGAATAGCGGACGATAATCCGATCGCTCGGACCGTGAACGCTTGGCCTTTACGGACCGAGCCAAAGGAGGAATTCACGCCGACATGAATGACTCAAGCGAACGGACCGGCGCGCTGATGACCGACCGCATATGCATACCTATAGACTCCGAGGCGCAAATCCTCACCGCCCGGCGTGAGGCGCGATCTTTGGCCGCACGGCTGGGCTTTTGGTCGGTCGAGCAAAGCTTCATCGCCATGGCCATTTCGGAGGTGGCGCTCAACATCCTTCAATACGCCGGGAAAGGAGAAATCGTTCTGGACGTTATCGAAAAGAACGATGCGAAAGGCATTCTTGTTCTCGCTCGTGACGAAGGGCCGGGCATCCCCGACATCGAGTTGGCCATGCAGGAGGGTTATTCGACGGGCGGCGGAGCCGGGCTGGGCCTCGCGGGCGCCAAGCGGCTGATGGACGAGTTCGATATCGTGTCTGAAGTCGGCAAGGGCACGACCGTGAGAATGGTCAAATGGGTGCGCTGAGTCCCGGCCGGCCCCGCCCCCGTTGCTCGACCATCCGCGGGACCGATTGAATTGGGCGTCGGTTCCACAGTCCAATAAGCCAGACGATTGTTTCGTCCCGTCACGACGCGGCGTGTGGCTGACCGAACGCCGCCCGGCAGCGTCTCGGAGTCAAACCATGAATGACAAAACGGTGTACAGCGATCTCGCAGCGCAATACGCTGCGGCATTGCGGGATTATTTGACCGGCGTTGAGGGGAATCCTTTGCTGCGGGCCTACCGGCTGGGACGTCAAGCCATCGCGGAAAATCTCAGCCTTTCGGCTCTGGCCCGAATTCACCAGCGAGTGCTGACGGGTCTTAAGGCCGAAGGCATCGCTCTGGGCGAAGGCTTGGGTCTCGAGTTGCAGGCGGAGGAGTTTTTTCGGGAGGCGCTGGCACCTTTCGAGAGGGCGCCACTCGGCAATGACGAGACCATCGCGCGACTCAGATTGCTCAACGAGAGTTTGGTACGGACCAATCGGCACCTGATCGAAATCTGCCGCGAAAAAGATCAGGCCATTGCCGCGTTGAAACAAAGCGAGGAAACGCTGCGCGGAAGCCGTTTGGACCTCGAACAGCGGTTGCAAACACAAACCTCCCAGCTGGAAGCGACCGGAGCGACCCTGCGCGCCGAAATCGCCGAACGCAAGCTCACCGAAATCGCGTTGCGGGAAAGCGAAGCCCGCTTCCGGACGATCTTCGAACGGGCCGGTATCGGCATCGCGCTCCTAGACAAAGAGGGGCGAATCCGGGAGTGCAATTTCACCCTCCAGGAAATGCTGGGCTTCAGCGCCAACGAACTGCACGGCAAGGTGATCTTCGACATGAGCTTCCCGGACGATTATCAGATCAGCGTCGAGCGGTTCAAGGGGCTGATCGAAGGGCACTACAAGCATTATAGCTTGGACAAGCGCTTCATCCGGAAAAACGGGACAACGCTCTGGGTTCGTAAGATCGTTTCCGGGATCTACGGTTTCAGGGGCGAACTCCAGTTCGCCGTCGACATGATCGAGGACATCACCGAAAGCAAAGTCGCGGAAGAGTCTTTACGGGAAAGCGAAGCCAGGTTCCGCCAGATCGCCGATATGACCCGCGAATGGATCTGGGAACAGGACGCCAACGGCCGCTATACCTACTCGAGCGAAGCGGTGAAAGATATTCTCGGCTACGAAGTCGAGGAAATCATCGGAAAGCCCTATTACGATCTCTTTTTTCCGGAAGACAGGGAACGTTGCGCGGCTCAGGCGCCGGAACTGATCGCTCGCGAAGAGCCTTTTTTTCGCCTGGTCAACCGCTATCGGAGCAAGGACGGCCGCGAAGTGTTCACCGAATCCACTGGCATCCCGCTCTCCGATCGCCGGGGCAGCTTGCTGAAGTGGCGCGGGGTGGATCACGACATCACCGAACGCAAACGCTTCGAGGATGCCCTAAGGCTTCGGGATCGGGCCATCGCGGCATCCAGCGTAGGCATCATCATCACCGATCCCCATCAGCCGGGAAATCCCATCATCTACGCCAATCCAGCCTTCATCCAAATGGCAGGCCGCAGCCGCGACGAAGTGATCGGCTGGAATCCCCGCTTTCTGCAAGGGCCGGAAACCGATCCGAAAGCGGTGGAGGAAATTCGGAAGGCGATTCGGGAAGAGCGTGATTGCCACTTGACGCTGAAGAATTACCGCAAGGACGGCACGCCGTTTTGGAACGAGCTGTTTATCTCTCCGGTGAGAGACGACCATGGCCGGCTGACGCATTTCATCGGCACCCAGACCGACGTCACCGCATTGCGGCGGATCGAGGAGGAACGCCACGAAATGGAGATCGCGATGCAACTCCAGTTGTCCCTCTTGCCGGATGTTCCGCTGCAGGTAGCCGGCGCGTTGGTCGCCGGATATTGTTTGCCGGCCGTCCATGTCGGCGGTGATTATTTCGACTATTTCAGCACCGAGGGAGGTGTCGACGTGGTGATTGCCGATGTATCGGGACACTCGGTGGGCGCCGCTTTGATCATGGCCGAGACCCGAAGCATCCTGAAGCTGGGAACCCATTGGATGAGCAAAGGCCAAGCGAGATTACGCTACGGCGCTAGAAAAACGCTGTCGGCTTTGAACAATCTTCTGTTCGAGGATTTGAACCGCGCCAACTTTTTCATCTCCATGTTTTATCTGAGCTACGATACCGGTACCCGCCGTATCCGATACGCAAACGCTGGGCACAATCGGCCGCTGCTGGTGCGTAAAGGCGCCCGGAATTGCATAGAATTGGATGCCGACGGGCTGATCCTGGGCGTTCAAAAGGGCGTGGACTTCGAAGAGAAAACGCTCGCCCTGAGGGAGGGCGATACGGTGCTTCTCTATACCGATGGGGTTACCGAAGCCAGAAACGAACAAGGAGAATTTTTCGGCGAAGCCCGTCTCTGCGATCTGGTGGTCGAACATGCTAGAGCATCCCCTCAAGAGCTCATTCGGATTGTCGTCGACGAACTCGGAAACTTTTGCCGGAGCCGATCCTTCGATGACGACGTTTCCCTTGTGGTGCTGAAAGTGCTTCATTGACCCGGCCTCTAAATATCGGCCGGGTTAATCCGGAATAGAGAGAGACCCCGACGCGCTAACAAGCCGCGTGAGCCAAGGCCTAAGCGTGTACCGGCCTGAGCGGCAGCCCGTAAATACGGAGGGTATTTACGGACCTGATTAAGCCTAAATCCGGCAGTTGGATACACCCTTAACAGGGTGTTGAAAAACGCATTCTGCATACGATATGTAGGTTAACAGTTTCGTCGTTGCCCACTACCTATGGTAGGAGCATCGAATTTTTCAACAGCCTGTTAAACGCGCCAGGCCCTCATCCCCAGCCCTTCTCCCAAAAGAGTGAGCGAAGTCGAAGGGCTCAGGACGAACGGTAACGCGTGGATTCCGTCCGCGGTGCCTACCCGCGCGGCAGCAGGCGGGAGCTTGTCGGACGCTCTCTTGAGCCTGTCGAAGGGCGTGAACGGAATCAACGTGTTCAGAACTTCCTTAAAAAGTTCGGGAGTGTTTTTCAAACGCCGCGGTCCAAATTAAGAACTTTCGAACCGCCGATCGGTGGTCTCGTGACAACATCGAAACAAACCGAAACCTCGGCCGCCCCGAACGACCCCCCCTTGTTCAGCCGGAGTCGACTGACCATCGTGTTGGCAGGCTATATGAGCTTATACCTGGCAGTTCGATGGTATGAAGGCGCTTACGCGTGGTCGACCGGGCTGGACGCTTTCTCTCCCGAGTTCGAGACCTACTGGATGAATCTCTTCTACGTGGAAATCGTGGTGGAAACGCTCGTGGCCGCAACTCTGTGGGGATGGCTGTGGCGTAGTCGCGATCGCAATCTGGAGCGATATTGGGCCTATTTCATCAAGACCGAAACGGCTTTGTCCAGGGCGAAAGGGAACACCCTGCCGAAAATACCCTGGAAGACCCGCGATCGCGGCCTGGTGTCCTTGTCCCCGCGCGAAGAACTGCGCCGCAACATGACGCACCTCATCTGGCTGGCCGCCTACGGATGGGCCTTCTATTGGGGAACGAGCTTCTTCACCGAACAGGATGCGACCTGGCACCAGACGGTGGTGCGCGACACCGACTTCACGCCGAATCACATCGTCGTATTCTATCTGAGCTATCCCGTGTACATCATCACGGGCTGGGGGGCTTTTTTATACGCCAAGACGCGCCTGCCTTATTTCGCCAAGGGGTTGTCCGTGCCCTACCTCTTTTCCGTGGTCGGCCCGTTCACGCTGCTGCCGAACGTCGGTTACAACGAATGGGGCCACACTTTCTGGTTCATGGAGGAGGTTTTCGTTGCGCCCCTGCATTACGGCTTCGTCATCTTCGCCTGGTTCGCGCTATCGATCTGCGGCGTTCTGTTACAGGTGTTTGACAGCTTCTTGTATTTGATCGAGAAGGACTTATCGCCTGAGCCGGGCGATCGGGAACCGGGCCGCGAAAGCCGTGACCGCACGACGACCTGAAGACGGGTTGTGCCGGGGACGAAGATCGCGAATCATAAAGCATCTCGTTCGCCCTGCCTTGGAGCCCATCCCGGAAGACCCTTAAGGAAGCTCTGAACAAGTGGATTCCGTTTATGCCCTTCGACGAGCTCAGGAGAGCGTTCGACAAGCTCACCACGAACGGAATCAATAGGTTACCGTTCGTCCTGAGCCCTTCGACTGAACTCAGGACAAGCTTGTCGAAGGGTTTCTTGAGCCTACTGGGATAGGCTCTAAAACGCCGACAGCCGGCGCATTCTCCAGGGCAACGCCTTGATGACCTTGGAAAACCGGCGCGTCACGATTTCGCCGACCCCGCCGCGCACGGCCACCAGATATCGATGCAGCCTCAAGGCTTCCGTCCTCATGCTGAGCGGCAGAGTCGCCGTTTCGACGGCGCAGCTGTCCAGCCACTCGATTCCGGCACCCAGTGGGTTGGCATTGTCGTGCAGGCGATGTATCCCCTCGATGTCCAGCAGAAAACCCGGACCGCAGCGGGCATAGGGCGGACTCTCGTCGTACGCCATCTTGAACCCGAAGCAGCCGGGCGGCGAGACGAAGGCGCTGCGCGCCGCGACCAGCCTGTCGCCAACCCTGAGGGTGAGCAGCGAAAGCCGCTTGCGTCGATGCGCCTTTTTGAGAATGGTTTTGGCGATCGCCGCGCCCTCCGGCATGGAGGCCATGGAGGTGCCGAGCCTGCCTTTCCATTGGCTGGATTCCAGGGCGATGAATTCGTCGATCAGTCGGTCGATATCGTCGGCCCCCTCGACATCGGCGACCCGCACCGGTCCGAGTTCCTCGAGCAGGCGGCGCAGGCGCCTCAGATGCCGGCGGCGCTTGCCCGAGAGCACGCGCGCCAAATAAGTTTCGGCATCCGACTGCCGGCGGTAGAGGTGCGATTCGCGGATTTCAAGCGCATGGCACAAGCGCGGGTCCCGTGCGAACCAACGCTCGACCGCGTCGGCGATCTCGCTGCCGCCGGGAAGGTCGTCGAGAATAAGAATTTTCGGGGCCTGCAGCCGGCTCGCCAGCCATTTGCCCAGTACCGCGAGGCTGTTGCCGACCGCTCCGGCGCGGAGCAACGGCGTGCGGCGCAGCGTCCAACCAAAAGTATCCAGCCACGGGCACAGGCAGCTCACCGGACACAGGGGATGAAGACGTTTCTGCTCGAACGGAAAAAAGCCGATCAGCGTGTCGGGCGCACCCGAGCCATCGTCGTCGGTCCCGTGGACCAGCAGAAAACGCAATCGCCGCATCCTTCGAGGGACCTCGAGCAAAGTCAGCAAATACCAGGGTTCGTAGAACGGGTTGGGATGAGCCGTATGCTCCGCCAGTTCCTCGATGGCTCCGCGATGGCGTTCGATGTCCTCGATGGTGTCGAGAACGGTGAGCGAACCGCGGCACATGTCGCCGAGCGACGATAGATCAAGGCGGGAAACGCCGGGAGCGGCTCGGTCCGGACGTGCCCTCTCTTCCGCCGATCGCTGCGTCAATGTCGGCCTCCGGGTGTTCCGCCCAGCGCATGGCTGCCCGCGCAGGACCGGTTCTTACGCCGTTGTTTCATGGAGTCCCTTCCCAAAAAACGTGAAGAACGTCAGTCTAAAAGCCTTGCTGCCCCTGGTATCCAAATCATGGTGTCCAGGCGCACTGCCGTCAAGAGGCTATCCAAAACGATCATCGAGGTGCCAAGCCATGCGCGATACCGTTCGATCCCCATTCATTTGGACTATCCACCTCGCGAGGCGCCTGACCGTGTCGGCGGTTCTGCTGGTCTCGGCGGGCTGCGCGTCACAGACCGGACTGTGGTCTTCCGGCCGCTGGGTGGACCTCACCCATTCGTTCTCCGCCGATACCGTGTACTGGCCGACGGCGACGCCTTTCCATCTCGAACCCGTGTTCGTCGGTACGACCGAGAAGGGCTTTCATTACGAAGCCTATCAGTTCCGGGCGGCGGAGCATGGCGGAACGCATCTGGACGCCCCAAGCCATTTCTCCGAGCGCGGCATCCCGGTTGACCGGGTTCCGCTCGACCGGCTGACCGGTCCCGCCGTGCTCGTCGACGTCTCGCCCAAGGCCGCCGCAAATCCCGATTACCGGGCGAACCGCGACGATTTCGCCGCCTGGGAAAAGGCCCACGGACCGATACCGGAGCAGGCGATCGTGCTGCTACGCACGGGATACGATCGGTTTTGGCCGGACCCCCTCCGGTATCTCGGCACGGCCGAGCGGGGCGAGGCGGCGGTGGCGAAACTCCGCTTCCCGGGTCTCGCTCCCGACGCCGCGCGTTGGCTGGCCGAACAGCGCCACGTTAAGGCGGTCGGATTGGATACCGCGAGCATCGATTACGGCCGGTCGACCGATTTCGAGACCCACCGGATACTCGCGGAGAGAGGCATTCCGATCTTCGAAAATCTCGCCCGGCTGGGCGAATTGCCTCCGACCGGGGCCGCGGTAGTGGCCTTGCCGATGAAGATCGAAGGCGGCAGCGGCGCGCCGCTCCGGATCATCGCATGGATCCCTGAACAAGGAGACGACCGATGACGCTTGAACCCGTCCGTTCACCAGTAGCGTTCCTGAATCTGATGCTCGGTCCTCGTTCGGAGGCGATGTTCCTCTCGGATTATGCGTCCTGGTGGGAAACGGAAGGCCGGCCGATCTCGGATGCGGTCGACAGGGCGGGAACCCCGTGGCTACGTATGTTCGATGAATTCGGCAACCGCGTCGACGATATGCTCCATCCGCCCGAGTATCGGCGAATGCTCGAACACGGCTACCGGGCCGGCGCCGTTTGGCGAGCTTTCGAAGAACGGTCGATGCTGCCGGCTTATGAACTGGGCTATATCACGGCTTTCCACGATCCGGGCCTGTATTGCCCTTACACGGTTTCGCTCTCGACGGCAGTAGTGCTCGAAAAATACGGTGATCCGGCCTTGAGGGAACGGTTCCTGCCGTCGCTCCTGCGTCAGGACGATGCCGTCTGGCAAGGGGCGACCTGGATGACGGAGATTGGGGGCGGCTCGGATTTGGGCGCGGCGGTCGCGACCGTCGCGAAACCCGCCGGAGACCGGTGGCGGCTGACCGGAGACAAATATTTCGCGAGCAATGTCGGAGCCGAGCTTGCGGTCGTGGCGGCGCGGCCCGACGGGGCGCCATCCGGCATTCGAGGGCTGGCGCTGTTCCTGCTGCCCCGCCGCCGCGAGGATGGGAGCCTCAATTACCTCATCCGGCGACTCAAGGACAAGATCGGCACCCGCTCGGTTCCGACCGGCGAAGTGGAGCTGAGGGACAGCGAAGGCTTCCTGCTCGGCAAGGCCGAATGGGGCATTTACCTGATCCTGGAAGTGCTCAATATCTCCCGCGTGGCGAACGGCATCGCCGGCGCGGCCTTGGTCCAGCGTGCGCTGTGCGATGCCCTGCGCTATGCGGAAAACCGGCGCGCGTTCGGCAAGCCCATCGTCGAACACCCGCTGCTGCATTGCCAGTTCGAACGGCGTTGGACGGATCTGCAAGCGGCCTTCGCCCTGGCCTGGGAGTCAGTGGAACGCTTGAACGAGGTCCGGCGAGAAATGCCGCCGTATTCCGAGCGCTACCATCTGTTCCGCCTCACGGCGCATCTCGCCAAATATTGGACGGCCGAATTGGCGGTCCAAACCGCCCGCTGGGCGATGGAGGTTCACGGCGGAATCGGCACCTTGGCCGAACAGCGCGTGGAACGCTGGCTCCGGGAAGCGATGATTCTGCTGATCTGGGAAGGCACCTCGCACCGCCAGATTCTAGACGGCATCGAGGTGATGGAGCGTAAAGCCGCTCATCGACTGCTTTTCGACCGGCTCTCGCCGCTAACCGAGCCCAAGGAGCGGAAAGCGATGCTCGCTCGCGTCGAAGCGCTGCTGGCGCGGCCGCAAGCCGAGCGGGAAGCCCTGGCCGAAGACCTGTTTCGCGATCTCGCCGTATTCGTCGCCAAAGCGCTGTCGCGTAAACTTTCGAACCTAGCGCCTAACAGGGGGTAAGCGCTCGCCCATTCTTTCGATCCCGGCGCGTCAAACCCCTAAGACATCACCGGCAGGCGATTTTTCAAAGGCAAAAGGCTATTTTTGTAGGCCGGAATAAGCCCTTCGGCTTCGCTCAGGACAGGCCCTTCGACGTTGCTCAGGACAGGCTCCGCGTTTCCTGCGTTCATTTAAATTCCACTCGATCCCGGCGTGTCAGAACGCGCAGTCACCGCGCGCTCGGTCGGCACAACTACCGCTCTTGCCCAACATCCGATTCAAAAAAACGAAATACCCTGCGCCAGCGGCAAGCCCTCGCCCCAGTTGATGGTGTTGGTCTGCCGCCGCATGTACATCTTCCAGGCGTCGGAGCCGGCCTCGCGGCCGCCTCCGGTATCTTTCTCGCCGCCGAACGCTCCGCCGATTTCCGCGCCCGAAGTGCCCGCGTTGACATTGGCGATGCCGCAGTCGCTGCCGGAAGCCGACAGGAACCGCTCGGCCGCTCGGAGATTCAGGGTGAACAGTGCCGAGGACAGCCCGTGCGCCGCGTCGTTCTGCATGGCGATCGCCTCCTCCAAATGGCGGTAGCTCATCACGTACGAGATAGGCGCGAAGGTTTCCCGCTGGACGACATCCCAGCGGTTTTCCGCCCGGATCAGGGTAGGTTCCACGAAGCAGCCGGGCCGCTCGAGCACCCGTCCGCCGTAAACGACCTCGCCGCCCTGACGGCGGGCCTCTTCCACCGCCTGGCGATACGCCTCGACCGCCGCTTGGTCGATGAGGGGGCCCATGAGGGTCGACGGGTCCAGGGGATCGCCGATCCGCACCTGAGCGTAAGCCTTGACGAGACGGTCGACCAGTTCGTCACAGATGCTCTCGTGGACGATCAGCCGCCGAATGCTGGTGCAACGCTGGCCGGCCGTTCCCACGGCGCCGAACAGGATGGCCCGGAGCGCGAGATCCAGGTCGGCGGTCTCGTCGACGATGACGGCGTTGTTGCCGGACAGTTCCAGGAGACTCCGCCCCAGCCGCTCGGCGACCTTCACCGCCACCTGGCGGCCCACGGCCGTGGAACCGGTGAAGGAGATCAGCGGCAGCCTTCTATCACGGACGAAGCGGTCCAGCAGCTCCGGATTTTCCGGCAAGAAGCAGGAGAAAATGCCCGGATATCCCATTTCCGCCGCGACTCGATCGCACAGGCGCTGAACCGCCACGGTGCAAAGAGGGGTCTTCGGGGAAGGTTTCCACACCACGGTATCGCCGCACACCGCCGCGATAAAGGCGTTCCAGGACCACACCGCCACCGGGAAATTGAAGCCGGTGATGACGCCCACCGGTCCGAGCGGGTGCCATTGCTCGTACAGGCGGTGCCCCGGGCGCTCGGAAGGCATGGTGATGCCGTACAGCATGCGTGACAGCCCGACGGCATAATCGGCCATGTCGATCATCTCCTGCACCTCGCCGTCGGCCTCCGCCTTGATCTTGCCCGCTTCCAGGGCGATCAGGCTGCCCAGCGCGTCCTTGTGTTCGCGCAGGACATCGCCGATTCGGCGTACCAGTTCGCCCCGCTTGGGGGCCGGAACCAATCGCCATTCCTCGAAGGCTCTCTTGGCTTCTTCCAGCACGGTTTCGTAGTGGGCTTCCGAACACAGCGTGACCTCGGCGATAGCCTCGCCCGTGGCCGGGTTGTACGATTCCAGGCGCGGAGCGTTCGGAGCTTCCAGCCAGCCGTCATAGGCGGCGTAGCTGCCGATGTTGACGTCCTGAAGGTGCAAGTTCTCGAATAGTCGATTCCGGGAAACGATATCGTGGGTGTGCATAGGCGACTCCCTATCGAGGCGCAGCGCCTCGCTCCGGTTAGATTCGGGGCGGGAAGAAGAGGTTCGACGGACGGATGCGTTCCTCAACCTTCCGAGACTTCGGCTGTCTAAAAGTGTATTCTGACCCCGATTCGGCATCCATACCAACCCTCCTGCGCGGAAGCGAGTCCAAGCCGCGGTGACGGTTGCCGAATGCGCCGTTAGTCATGTTTCCCACAAAGGCAGAGAGGTCCTGCAATGTCCAATCTACACGATGACCTTGCCCACGACCTGGTCCGCGAGGTACTCGCGGGTCCCACCACCCTCCGCGCCGATCCGGAACATCCAAACAAGCTCCTGGTGCCGCGCCCCGACGGCCGCACGGTCGGCATCGATTTGACGCCCTTCGAGGCAGAGCCGCAGCCGATGACCGCCGGCCATTATTTTCACGGGATCAAAACCGTCGACGGGTTGCTGGCGGCCTATCGCGATGCCAGGCAGTCGAAACCGTTCGAAGAGGATTTACCGGGCGCGATGGAGCATGTGGATCCCTACGCCCGCGAGTTTCTGGACCGCCTGCTGACCCGTGCCCGAAGTTTTATAGGCGATGCCGACGCGAAGCTGATCGGCGATTGGGTCGGCCAGTTCGACGTCTATGTGGCAGTCAAGGCGGTCGAATCGCTGCTCTACAGCCAGGCCGACCTGACCTTGCTGAAAATCGCACCGCGCCTGGGCTGGACGGTCCATTTCGATCATCTCGCGATCCGCTGCGGCTCGTCCGTGCGTGGCGACGCCGAACGGGTCGTGGAGAACCTGCGCCGCCATCACGGCTATGTGCCCTCACAGGTCGAGGGCGAAGACTTCTACCAGTTCGAGGACGGCTGGAACGCCTACGTGCTTTACAAGATCCTGGAAAATGGGCAGGTGCTGCGGCTGTTCGTCGATCAGTCGGATGCCGATAATCCGACCCAGATCATCCAGCACTGGAATCGTGTTTACGGCTATACCGCCCACCATCTGGCGATCCGGGCTACGCGGTTCGAGGAAGGGCGGCGGATCGCGGTCGGCCTGTCCAAGCTGATGCACACCCTGGAGGCGGAAGGCATCGCCATCATGACCCCGACGGGCGATTACACCGATCGCTTGCTGTTGCAGGTGTTTACCCGGCCGGAACGGAACCGCGAGATTCCCGAACGGATTCGGGAGGCTTTGAGGACTTACGGCGCGGATTTGGAAACCGTGGTCGAGAACGCCAAGCTCCTGGAACTTCTGTCGCGCCGCGAAATGAGCCCGGCGCTCGCCGAGCGGTTTTTCGCGCTGTACGACATTGCTTACGAACCGGACAATCCACTCCACTCCGCCCCGATCTACAACCATTTCCTGCCGGAACAGGCGGCTCACGTCATTCGTACTTCCGTGCAAAGCGCGGCATAGCCGCGACGGCATGAGGTAGTGCGGTTCGCCGGAATGCTGACGCTTATGCCGGCGTACGCGTCGTGAATTTTGCGACGCTCCCTCCGGCGAAGGGCTTGCGCGGAGGCGTGTGAGCTAAACAAAGGGATCGATTCACTCATGGAGAAAAACGTATGCGACACGTGTTCGTACTGGGCGCCGGCACCATCGGTTCCTTGATCGCCGGTCTTCTTTCCCGATCCGGCGACTATGCCGTCTATCTGGCCGATCACGACGAAAGCGCCCTGAAGCGGGCCACCGAGGATGTCGACGGGCAGAGCCTTTCCACCCTCGCCGTGGATGCAATCCACGGCAGCGGGCTACGCCACGCCCTGTCGGATTATCCGTGCGAGGCGATCATTTCCGCTCTGCCATACTACTGCAATCCGCTGGTGGCCGAGTACGCCATCGAATCGGGCCTCAATTATTTCGATCTCACCGAAGACGTCGCCGTCACCCGCTATATCCAGAACCTCAGCCAGAATGCGGAAACCGCTTTCGTCCCGCAATGCGGCCTCGCGCCCGGCTTCGTCAACATCGTCGCGAACGACCTGATGGGGCACTTCGAAGAGCTGGACACCGTAAAGCTTAGGGTCGGCGCGCTGCCGGTGCATCCCAGCAACGTCCTCAAATACTCGCTGACCTGGTCCACCGACGGCTTGATCAACGAATACGGCAATTTCTGCTATGGCATCGAAGACGGGCGCGACGTCGTCCTGATGCCGCTGGAAGGCTACGAAACCATCGAGATCGACGGGCTGCTCTATGAGGCATTCAACACCTCGGGCGGCCTCGGCACCTTGGCCGACACCTACAAAGGCCGGGTCAAGACGCTGAACTACAAGACCCTGCGCTATCCCGGCCACTGCGAGAAGATTCATTTCCTGATGCGCGACCTTAAGTTGAACAAGGACAGGGAAACCCTAAAGCGCATCCTCGAAAACGCGATCCCCAAGACCGTGCAGGACGTCGTGCTGATCTACGTCTCGGTCAGCGGCAAACAGCGCGGCGAGCTGTACGAAGAAAATTATGTGAAGAAAATCTATCCGCAGACGATCCATGGGAAGCTGTGGTCGGCCATACAGGTGACCACCGCGGCCGCCCTCTGCGCGATCGTCGATCTGGTCTCGAGCCAGGCCGAACGCCATCGAGGCTTCGTGACGCAGGAGAGCTTTCGGCTGGAAGATTTTTTGGAGAACCGGTTCGGGCGGTATTACCGGTAAGCCGAGTCTCCGGGTAATCAGAGGATCATGGGATGAGCCCAGGCTCACGAAGACTACACGAACCCTAAGCTCGGAAAAATTCTAGGTAAAGGCGAGGAACGCCTCCCGCTCTTTGAGACATCGACCAACCGGTTTTTCCCTATCGAAGCAACCCGGCCAACCATGCTCAATTCAACGACGGCAAACGCACCACGAACTCGCTGCCTTTGCCGGGGCCCTGACTGCTCACTTCCACTCGCCCCCCGTGCATGCCCACGATGTTCCGTACGATGGTCAAGCCCAAACCGAGGCCGCCCTTTGCGCGGTCCAGGGTGCGTTCGGCTTGAATGAAAAGGTCGAACAGGTAGGGCAGCAAATCTTCTGCGATTCCCTCGCCGCTGTCCCGCACGGAAATGACCGCTTCTCCTTTTTCACGCGTTGCGTACACCCATATCCGGCCGCCTTCCGGCGTGTACTTGGCGGCATTGTCGAGCAGGTTTGCCACGACCTGCGTCAGACGTACGTTGTCTCCGTTTACCCTCAGCGGTTCCGGCGGTACGGAAACCGTGAGCGTATGACGGCGAAGTTCGATGAAGGGTCGACTTTCTTCAACGGCATGCTCGATCAGGGTGGCGACATCCACGTCGGTTTTTTGCAGCGTTAGCTTTCCTTGTACGATGCGCGATACATCCAACAAATCATCGACCAGTCGCGTCAGGTGATTCACCTGCCGTGCGATGACTTCTTTAGCCCAGTGCAGCTTAGGGTCTGAGCCATCGAGTCGGCGCATGATGGTGACGGCGTTGCGGATGGGCGCCAAAGGATTGCGGAGTTCGTGCGCGAGCATGGCGAGGAACTCGTCCTTGCGCCGGTCGGCCTCTCGTAGCGCCGCCTCTGCCTGTTTACGCTCGGTAATGTCATGGACGATACCGACTCCGAATAGTGGCCGGCCCTGTTCATCGCGAACGACATAACCATTGAGCTCGATCCACACGATGTGCCCGTTCTTGTGGATGTAGCGTTTTTCTATCCTGTAGGGGAAATCCGCGTGCGCTTGACGCCGGAAGGCTTCGACATTGGCAGCGACATCATCGGGATGCGTGATGTCCTGGAAACGCTTGGTGAGCAGTTCTTCGCGCGTATAACCCGTAATTTCACAAAAGCGGTCATTGACACGCTGATAATGGCCTTCCAGATCGATTTCACAGATACCGACAGGGGCCTGGTCTTGAACGATGCGAAGTCGCTCGGCTTGCATCCGCATGGTTTGTTCGGCTTCACGCACCGAACGGAGGAGATCTGGGATGGTATCGGCCATGACCTATGTTCCTCGGCTTTCTCGCACACCGCTGTTTCGGCTTTGAAAAGCCGAAAGTCTACTCTCTGAAGAGCGATTTGGTGTGCCCTTCATAAATGGCTGTCCATGCAAGACTTCCTCCGCTCCCTGGAAATTGACCGGTTTTGCGCTGTTACAGACCGGTTGTGTTCCTCCCGCCTGCGCCCGGCTGGGTGCTTTTCCATACAGCCCGCGTTCCCGTTGGGCGGCGGCCCGTAAAGACCGGGAGGGTATTTACCGGCCTGATTAATAGACCCGTTTACCCAACACGTGCTGCCCCATCGCCATGCCCATGACTTCGACGGGATGATAAGCCCGCATCCCCAGCCCGTCGGCGATTTGGCGGCGGCAGCTGGTGCCGGGCGCCACGATCAGCGTATCGTTTCCAGCCTCGCGGATGGCGGGAAACAGCACCAGTTCGGCAATGTCCAGCGAGACCGCATAGTGCTCTTTCTCGTAGCCGAAGACGCCCGCCATGCCGCAGCACCCGGAGGGAATAGGCTGAACGTCTACGCCCGGAATCAATGATAGCGCCTTCAAGAGGGGCTGCATGCCAAGCAGAGCCTTTTGGTGGCAATGGCCGTGTACCAACAGCGTCTTGCCCTCGAGCGCATCGCCGAACGGATTTTCGTCGAACCGCCCGATCTCACGGTCGATGAATTCCTCGAAGGTCAAGACGCGATCCGCCACCACACGTGCCTTTTTCCTGAGCTCCTCGCCCTGCAGCAAGTCCGCGGCTTCGTCGCGGAAGGTCAGGACTTCCGAAGGTTCCAGGCCGATGATCCAAAGGCCCGTTATCGCCCAAGGGTAGAGCCGCTCGACCGCCCGGCTCAGCCGTTTGCGGGCGGCGCGCAAGAGGCCCTGGCTGATCTGTATCCGCCCGGATTCGAGACAAGGCGTTGCCGTCATGCGAAATCCGAGCCGATTCGAAACCTCGAAGGCCGCGACTCCCAATCGGGGTTCGTAGTATTCGGTGAAGGGATCGTTGAACAGCAGGACGTCTCCGCGCCGACCGGCCGGTTCCCAGCTATGCCGCCGTTTCAGCCAGCGGCTGAACGGCTGGTCGGCCAGAGGCGGCAACGGACGCTCCGAATGAAAGCCCAGCCTGGATTTGGCCCAAGGCCGCGCGAGTAGCGCGTTGGACAGCGCGGGTGCGAAGCCCGCGATTCGACTGAGCCGGTCGAAGTTGCCTACGATCCGCGCCCGCCACGGCACGCCCGTTCGGTCGTAATGCTGTTGCAGAAATTCCGCCTTCATGCGAGCCATGTCCACGTTGGCGGGACACTCCGCCTTGCAGCCCTTGCAGGCCAGGCAAAGGTCGAGGATTTCCCGGAGAAGCTCGCGGTTCGCGTCCTCCCAGGGCTCGGGACTGTCCATGACCTGCCGGAAGACATTGGCGCGGCCGCGGGTGCCGTGTTTTTCTTCCCGTGTCGCCATATAGGACGGGCACATGGTGCCGCGCCCGGCGCTTTTCAGGCAGGCCCCGGCGCCGTTGCACTTGGAAGCGGCAATCCTCAACCCGGCTTCCCGGCCCCAATCGAAGTAGGCGGCAACCGGTTTCCCGTTCTCATGGGCCCGAAGATCCGAAAGCAGCGGCGGAGGGTCGAAGATCTTGTGCGGGTTCAAAACATCATGAGGATCGAAGGCGACCTTAATCCGGCGCAAGAGTCCGTACAATTCCTGGCCCAGCATAGCGGGCAGATAAGGCGCCCTCAGGCGGCCGTCGCCATGCTTGGCGCTGATCGTCCCGCCGAAGCGGATCACCCGTTCGAACACTTCCTCAAGGATGCGTTCGTAAAGATACCGGCCGTCCCGGCTGCCCAGATCGAGCAGGGGGCGGAAGTGCAAGAGGCCCCATCCGGCCGGACCGAAAGCGACGCAATCCACGCCGTGGCGGGCCATGGTCGACAGCACCGCCTCGGCATACGCGGGGAGATCGGCGACCGCCACCGCCGTGTCTTCGATGCCGGTAACGGCCTTGACCGGACCCGGCAGCCCCATGAGCAAGCCCAATCCCGCCGCGCGTAAGGCCAACGCCCGTTCCCGCAGCGGGGAATCGAGCACCTTTCGGGCATGGCCCAGGTTCCGCGAACGTAAGTCAGCCATCAGGCCCTCGATCGCGGCGTCGACCTCATCCCCGGTTTCGTCGGCGAAATCGATCAGCAGCACGGCGGCGGGATCGCCTTCGATCCAGAACCGGTTGCGTTGCTGCTCGAGATTGGTCTCGGTGAGCGTCAGGATATGCCGGTCTACCAGTTCCACCGCCGAGGGCCGATGGCCCAGCGCCACGGGGACTGCCGAGAGCGCCTGCGACAGGCTGTCGAATTGGACGCAGACCAAACGGTGCCGAGCGGGCAGCGGCACGAGCCCGACTTCGATTTCAGTGACCAGAGCCAAGGTCCCTTCGCTGCCGCACAGCAATCGAGCCAAATTGAAAAACGGCCCCCGCGATTCCCAGGGCTGGCCGAGCGCCAACACGTCCAGGGAATAGCCCGCATTGCGCGGAATACCGTCGGGGCGGGGAAAGCGGTTGAGAATCAGCGTCCGATGGCGGTCGATCGTCTCGAACACGGCGCGATAAATCCGCCCTTCCAAATTGTCGAGCGCCAATTTGTCCCGAAGTTGGCTGTCGTCGAGAGGCCCGAACCGGACTGCGGTAGCATCGCTCAGTACCGCATCGACTGACAGCACGTGGTCCTGCGTCGTGCCGTAAAGCAAGGCATGGCTGCCCCAGGCGTTGTTGCCGAACATGCCGCCGATCGTGCAGCGGTTGGCCGTGGAGGGATCGGGGGCGAACATCAGCCCGAACGGGCTCAGCGCATCGTTGAGATCGTCGCGGATCACGCCCGGCTGCACGCGCGCCCGCCGCCGCTCGGGGTCGATCGAGACGATCCGGTTCATGTGGCGATTGACATCGACCACCAGCCCGTCGCCGACGCACTGCCCCGCCAGACTGGTTCCCGCCGCGCGGGGAATCAGCGACAGTCGTTCGCGCGCCGCAAATGCCATCAGCGTTACGCAGTCGTCCCGATGCTTGGGCCGCGCCACGGCCAGGGGCGTCTTCTGGTGGGGCGAGGCGTCCGTGGCGTACAACAGGCGCGAGAGCCGGTCGGTCAATAGCTCCCCTTCGAGCGATCGGCTCAGCGTCAAAAGTTTTGAAGACAGCTCGGATGTCATGACGGATGAACTCGTTGACTACTTAGAGCCCATCCCAATAGGCCATTCGCCGTGAGCCCTTCGACTTGGCTCAGGACGAACGGTAACCTATTGATTCCGTTCGTGGTGAGCTTGTCGAACGCTCTCCTGAGCTCGTCGAAGGGCATGAACGAAATCCACTTGCTCAGAGCTTCCTTAAGCCTATTGGGATACGCTTTTAGACCAGGAGTAGGCTTGGAGGTTATAGCCTTCAATGTCGGCGGATGACGGAAACCTGGGGTTCGCAGGATGGGTAGGTGCGCCTCCGAACCACCTGCGCGTAACCCGGCGGATCGGGCGCGCACCATAACCCATCAGAGCAAGGCCACCGAGCGTTGATCTGCGAGCGTTACGCGTGTCAATCGGCTCGGCCGATGGATCTCCTGCCTTTCCGTTGCGCGCCGGGAACGGCTAGCGCCTTATCCCGGCCTACAAGAGGTATGTAGGCCGGAATAAGCGTCAGCGTTTCCGGCACAGCCACCAGGAAAGGATAAACCTGTCCAAACAAGCCTATGGCGCACGCTGATCATTCCGTGTTAGCTTTGCGGAAAACCTGCAGGAGCGAGCACGATGCGGTTGCTGGAAGGAAAAAAGCGCTGGTGTGCGGCAGCAGTCAGGGGATAGGCCGGGCCATCGCCCTGCATTTCGCGGAGCAGGGCGCCGAGGTCATTCTTCTCGGCCGCAACGAGCCGGCCTTGAAGCTCGTCTGCGGCGAACTCGGCACCGAGCACGGGCAGAAACATCGTTATCTGGTAGCCGATTTCGGTCAGCCCGATCGTCTAAAACAAGTCCTCGAAGAGCGCCTGCCGGAACTTCTCCCGATACACATCCTGGTGAACAACACCGGCGGGCCGCCCGGCGGGCTTCTGTACGAGGCCAAGGTCGAGGAATTCACGGAAGCCTTCAACCGCCATCTCGTCTGCAGCCATATCCTGGTCCAAGCCCTGCTCCCCGGCATGAAAAGCTTGAACCACGGCCGGATCATCAACATCGTCTCGACCTCGATCAAACAGCCGATTCCGGGGCTCGGCGTTTCCAACACGGTGCGCGGCGCCATGGCCAACTGGGCCAAGACTTTGGCGGGCGAGCTCGCGCCTTTCGGCATCACGGTGAACAACATCCTTCCGGGCGCGACCGAGACGGCGAGGCTGCGGGCCATCATGGAAGCCAAGGCCCGGAGCTCGAACAAATCCATCGATGACGTGGTCGAACAAACCAAACGCTCGATTCCGCTGGGCCGTTTCGGAAAGCCCGAAGAAATCGCCTACGCAGCGGGTTTTCTCGCGTCCGACCTGGCTTCCTATATCACCGGGATCAACCTACCCGTCGACGGGGGACGTACGATGAGCTTGTAGCTATGCAACGAATCGCGAACTACATCGGCGGCGAACTCGTTCCGCCCGTTTCCGGCCGCTACCCGGAAAACATCGAACCGGCCACCGGCCGTTCGTTTTCGGAAGTGCCGGACTCCGATTCCGCCGATGTCGATCGCGCCGTGGCAGCCGCGAAGAAAGCGTTTCCTGCCTGGGCGGAAACCTCGCTGGAAGAGCGATCGATACGGCTGCGCCGAATCGCGAATCTCATCGAAGCCAAAACCGACGTGCTCACCCGCTCCGAATCGGCCGATGCCGGTAAGCCTCTGAGCGCGGCGCGCCAGGTCGATATCCCGAGAGCCGCGGCCAATTTTCAGTTTTTCAGGTCCGCCATCCGGCATTTCTTTTCCGAATCTCATGCCGCGGGCAGCCAGGCGCTGAATTATTCCATTTTTCGAACAAAAAGAAAATTTCTTTAATGGTAGGCCGGGATACGCCTGTCCTGAGCAACGTCGAAGGGCCTGTCCTGAGCGGAGTCGAAGGGCTTATTCCGGCCTACAACGTTTTCCTTTTGATTGAGAAATGGAATTACACCCTGCGCGTGCCGCTCGGCGTGGTCGGCTATATCTCGCCCTAGAACCTTCCGCTTTATCTCTTGACCTGGAAAATCGCGCCCGCGCTGGCGGCGGGGAATACCGTCGTCGCCAAGTGCGGTGGTGCTTTTTCATGGCCAAGGCATGAACTGCGCCTTCGAAGATTGCGTCGTCCTCGACCGGCTGCTCGACGAACATGAGGAGTTCGAAGACCTTTATCGCGACTTCGAAGTCCGAGGAAGCCGAACGCCGGGGCCATTGCCGATATGGCATCGGAAAACTACGTGGAGATGCGCGATTCTGTCCGCGATGCCAAGCTTCACTTGCGCAAGCACATCGAGTGGCTGCTCGAAGAACGTCATCCCGGCCGGTTCATCCCGCGCCACGCTATGGTCATGTTTCACGGCATTTCCTATGCCATCGCCCAGAAGCGGGGCGACATTCGGGCCGAAATCCTCGACCGGCTGTCGAGATCCATAAGCCGCGATACTTTAGCCACATCGCTATGATTTCCCTTATGCTTCGGCGTCTCTCGAAAACGAAAACAAGGGTTTGAAGACAGGTTCTAAGATCCTAAATCCAGGGCATTCAACAAATCGTTGGCTTTGGCATCCCGTTCGCCCAGCGGTTTCAGACCAAAGCGGGTTTCGATGAATTTCAGGATCGAGGTGGTGTCGTAAACGGTATGATCGACATGCCCACGCTTGGCGAACGGGGAGATGATGATCGCCGGCACGCGGCTACCTGGTCCCCAGCGGTCGCCCGGTGGAGGCGGGACATGATCCCAGAACCCGCCGTATTCGTCGTAGGTGACGATGATTACGGTATTCCGCCACAGCCGGCTTCGCTCGATCTTGCGGATCACCTCGACGGCCTGAGTTTCTCCCGCCATGAGGTCGGCGTAACCGGGATGTTCGCTGTGGGCACCGATGGGCTTATAAAAGGAAACTGCCGGCAAGGTTCCTTTTTCGACCGCCTTCAAGAAATCCGCTTCATCTTTGAGATGCCCCTCCCTTTCGCGGGTCCCTTCGGCATAGCGCGCGAAATAGGCGAATGGCTGGTGATGGTACTGAAAACCGTCGTCGGCATGCCCCGCGATCGCATCGTTCCAGCCGCCGGAATACCAGGCCCATGAAATGTTCTTCTCCGACAGGCGGTCGCCGATGGTCGGGAAGATCTGCGGCGGCAGAAGCCGGCTGGAATCGGTGACCTTCGGGTCGTGGGGCACCTGCATCGTCTGGATGGTGTTGACCGCGTAGCCATCGGGCGTATACACGCCGTCCTTGATCAACTCGCCTTTTTCGTTCAGGACCGCGGTCAATTCGGGCGGCGGGTCGTCGTGGCGCGGCGTGCAGGCGCAGACCAGCCAGAAATGGTTCAGCAGCGATCCGCCGAAAGCTGCCTGAAAGAAACGATCCGCCAGCGTGAATTTTTTCGCATACTCCCACAGCGGAAGCTTGCGCCCGTCGTAATAGCCCATGGTCAAACCGCCGGCATCCGATTCCGCCACGAAACGGTCCATGCGCCCACCGTTGATCTGGGCCCGGTGCTGGTAAAACCGGTGCACCGGATCGCCGGTTTTCCGGTCGATCGGAACGTATTGGCTGATCTCGAACGGCCGGTTCGGCAAATCGGACGGAAAGCGCTCGTCGGGAACCGGGGGCTTTTTCTCGGTGTTTATGATCCTGGGCAACACGGTGTAGACCCGGCCTTCGCGATCCCTCTGCCGCATCGTCTCCTCCGGCGCATCCGCCAATCCGTCGGCTCCGGGGAATAGGCCATAGAGATTGTCGAAGCTGTGGTTTTCCAGATAGATCACGACGATGTGGCGAATCCGGTCCAGTCCGGGATTCCGGCCGGACTGGGCCAAAACCGCCAAAGGCGTAGACAGGAAAAGAACAATCAGGAGCGTCAGAGAGGATGGCTTTTTCATTGCAGAGCTCGTGTGTGAAAAATTTCGAAGAGGCCGGCGCCATTCGATTCTCAGCCGGCCATTGTAATCGAATTATTGTTACCGTCGCGTAACTGCCTAATCATGGTTATTGCGTTCGGGCGCCGCCTTGAAGCCGCATCGATGACCACCTTGACCGATGAAGAACTCTTTCGCCCCGTCGTCCTCATCGGGGCGAGCAATCTCGCCAGGGCCTTCCCCTTGGTCGTAAACGGCCTATGTGCCGGCCTGCGGGAACCTCTCACGGTGCTGGCGGCTTTCGGGCACGGCCGATCCTACGGGCTCCGGAGCCGGATCCTGGGACGAACGCTTCCCGGCATCGTTCAGTGCGGATTGTGGGCGGCTCTCTCGCAACAGAGTTCGACCCGTCTTCCGCTGCTCGCGGCCGTAACCGATATCGGCAACGATCTGGTTTACGGAGTCACCGCTCCGGAACTGCTCGCCTGGGTCGACACCTGCCTTGATCGGCTGGCCAAGCACCGCAGCGAGACCGTTTTGATGTCGCTGCCGATGGCAAGCATCGAGCGGCTGCCGCCCTGGAAATTCGAATTGCTGCGTAGAGTCTTCTTTCCGGCGCACCGGATCGACTGGCCGGTGCTGTACGAGCGGGCACGGCGCGTCCATGAGGAATTGCGACGGCTCGCGACGGCATACGGCATCCGCCTGATCGAACCGGCGGCGGCTTGCTACGGCTTCGACCCGATTCATATACTGCGCCGCCGGCAGCCGCAGGTTTGGCAGGAATTTTTCTCGCAGTGGCAGGCCTGGGACCGGTCCGTCTCCATGGCCTATCCGCCCTTGAACGAATCGCTGCGCCTGCGTGCGCTTCGTCCTACGGAGCGCGGTCTGTTCGGATGCCGGCAAGTCACCCCACAGCCGGTTTTGAAGCGGGATCGCCTCACTCTTTCCCTGTATTGAGCACAACAGAAAGGGGTCAAAAGAGCCCGTTCAGGATGAGTCGGGTTGGATTATCCTAGAAAAGGCAGTTGGACGGGCCGGAGTGTGGGGCGGGCGGGGCGGCCGAGAAGCCTGTCCTGAGCGAAGTCGAAGGGCTCATTCCGACCTACAACTGCGTCAGTTCGTCGGCGGTCGGCGAGCCGGTCGATCAGTTGCCGCTGGCTCGCGGCATCTCCCGCCAGAGCGAGTTGCCGGTAATACGGTTTGACGTTAGAGGCACTCTCGCGGATGCTCAAGAACGATTCTTCTTTGGCCGCCAGCGCCGTCGTCAACCGGAACGCCGCTTCCGACGGCGAGGCCGGCCGTTCGGCTTGCGTCTCGGGCGCGGCCAGGACGGACCGAGGAAAAGCCCCAAGCAGCGCCCAAACGGCCGCGCTGCGGAGGAAGCGGAGAACGCACCGCGGCTACACGGCGACCTGGGCCCAGGCCGCGGCAGAACCGTCAGTCGCGGCGGTTCGAGCTTGCGCGCCGCGCGCAGCCCGCGGGCGATCGACTCGTTCTCCTCGCCGGACAATCGTTGCCAGCGTCGCTGATCGTTGCGCCAGATCCCCGATACGTGGCCGTTCAGAGTCCGGTAGTAGAGCGCCAGGTGACCGACGCCGGGGAAATCCACCGGACGTTCCTCGTTCCCGGTCCGGAGCACAGCCCGGTAGGCTTCGGCGCTCCTGGCATAGTCGAGCTCGATCCGGTAGGCTTCCTGAACGCGCCGATATTTTTCCGCCAGGTCCGCAACAGGATCGCCGAGCAGATTTTCCAGCCGATCGAGCCGAGCGCCGTTCATTCGGGGGCGGAAACCGTTTCCCGGCGCCGCAGCAGCAGAAGCAAGAGCGCTCCCGGCAAGGCCGTCAACAAATGCAGGGCACCGAAGATCAGAGACACGGCAAGGCTTTGCTCCGGCGTCAGGCCGGCGGGAGCGAGCAGAAACACCGCGGCCGCCTCCCGTTTACCCCAATCGGAAACTAGCCCCGGCAGCGAACTGACGCCCAGCAACAACAGCGGCCCGAGCACGAACACGGTCAGCGCATCGCCGGAAATGCCCAGCCCGGCGGCCGCCAGAGCGAAGTTCGCCGCTAGCAGAAGCTGGACCAGCAGAGACAATCCGTAATGGCGCGGCGACCGCAGCGGATTGCAGATCGCGAGCACAATCCCGGTATGGGATCGCGCCATCGGCCAAAATCGCCGAAGAACGACGGCGGCCACACTTGCCGACGACAGCAGGATCAGCGCGAACAAGACGATCTGAAGCGCGGGAAATTCGCTGTACAGCCCCAAGTAAACCGGCGTCAGTCCAAGCGTTATGAGCAGCAGGACGATCTTCCCGGAGAACCGGTCCACGGCCTGGCCGATGATGAGCTGCCAGGTTTCCGCGCTGCCTCGCATCAGCTGAAACCGCGCCAACTCGCCGACCACAAGCGGCGGACCGCACTCGCTGACGCTCTGGCTGATCCAAAGGACACGCACAAAGTCCTTGAACGGCGCCCGAACGCCCAAAGCCCGACTGATCTGCCACCAGCGCGAGGCGAACACGGCGATCGAGAGCAGGAAGATTCCGACGATCGCGACGCCCATGGCCGGGTCGAAGCGGCTGAGGTGAGCCATCAGCGCGGAGCGATCGATTTTGGCGAAAATGAAGGCGAACACCGCCAGCACCAGGACGAAGCGCACGCTCCGCCGATTGAGCCACACTCCCGATTTCAGGAGAACTTGTTTCACGATCTCAATGCCTTATTGATATGGAGACCATCGTCGGCACGGGCGCCGTGAACTCGAACCCCAAGCGTAGTTTTAGAGCATCTTTCACCCGGTTTTTCGTCATCGTTCTCGCTCTGGGATCGGCCGGCTGTTCCGGCGATTCGCCCGAAGCGATGTTCGAAAATTATCTCGAGCGCCTTTCGAACGTAACCGAGGTCGAGATCGACGAAGCAGCCGCAATGCCCGCCGTCACGCCTTGTCCGAGGGCGCGGGACATCGTGCTGCCGGTCGATGATATCCGAATCGGCGTCATCACTCATCTCGAGATGACCCGCTGCGGGCCGATCGCCGATATCAGTTCGCACAATGGCTCTTTCGGGCGAGTACAATCGGAAAGGGGCCGTTTGCTCTACGAGCTGAATACGTTCCGGAAACTCTCCGAACGCGACGTGAGACTTCGAGGTTCGGACGAAGACCCGGAATTCGACCGCAAAATAGAGTCGCTCCTACAAGCAAAAGCCGACAATTTACCCAAGGCATTCCGGAACGCCACCTTCGCGGCCGAGGGAGTTCCGAATTTTCATGGTTACGGCTACAAACCCGCTTCAATGCAACGAGACCGTCCCCGTGGCCCGTTTCGAAAGTCCGATACGGTATCTCGCCTCGCCGGGCGCGAGGCTCGCGGAAGCGCCTTCGATTCCCCCGGGAGAATTCGAACAGCACTATTTCGGCCTCCAGGCCGAAACCGGCGGCAAAATCGTGCGCGCCCTGAGCCTCAGCGGATTTTATCTGGACCGGGCAGGGCGGCTTCTGGAGCAAGCCGCATCGACGGAGCGAACGTGCCCTATGGGCGAGAAAACCCGACGGCGACGGGCCGAATATCTTTTCAATGTCTTCGTCAAGTTTTACGCCGGCGAAGTCCAGCCTTACATCAGCCGGCTACACCAAGTCGCTTCGCCTTTGGTCGAAAGCGTCAAACAGTTGCAGAAAGGCCAAAAGGTTGCGATTCCCCCCGCCTTCGAGAGCTATTACGCCGCGACACTTGATCCCGCATCCGAGCAAGGACCGTGGCACGGCTTCAACGCCGCACTGCAACGTCACAGCCGCGCCTGGCAGAGTGTGTTGAAACCCTGCGGGATGATGCCGGGCGGTCCGAGCTCGTCTCAATGAGCCGTTCGTCCCGAGCCGGGTCGATCGGCTTGTTGGATCGACCGACATAGGTGCTTTGGAATGTCAGTCGACCCTAATCGCGCTTCGGCCACGGAGCAGCCGTTAGATGCGGCGAAACGATCATATCCCGCGCCGAATGACATGTCGGAAAAGACGGATAAAATTGTTGTTGTCGAGGGCGACGCGGAACGGCAACCCGCTCCTCGGCACAACCGAAATTCGGCTTTCATTTGGGCACAACAAGGAAAATCCATGAGCACTCTGACACTCGATATCGCCAACGCCATCATCGACGGCGCCTTTAGAAAAGCCCGTGACTTGAGATTGGCGCCGCTGGCCGTGGCGGTCTTGGACGATGGCGGTCATTTGAAGGCGATGCAGCGGCAGGACGGCGCCTCTTTCATGCGTGGTTCCATCGCTCTGGCCAAAGCCTGGGGAGCCATCGGAATGGGAGTATCCTCGCGGGAGTTGGGTAAAATGGCGAAGGAGCGGCCCCATTTCATCACTGCTCTGATCGAAGTGGCGGAAGGCCGCCTCATGCCGGTTCCCGGGGGAGTACTGATACGCTCGGCGGACAACCGGATCATGGGGGCGGTCGGAATCAGCGGCGACCTGTCCGATCTCGACGAGAGCTGCGCGGTCGCGGGAATCGACGCCGTCGGCCTAATTCCGGATTATGGGAAGAAATAGCGATATACTGGCGTTTCCATTCCGTTCAAAAGTCGATCGGCAGGTCCGTTCGAGCCTGTTCGACGCGAACCGACCCCGCTGGCACGCCGGTATTTTGTGGCGAGTGCAACCGCTCTCGGCGCACGAAACCCATTCGGTATCGACTGCGGAATATTGCTGTTTATACTGTTTGCCTTTTTATCGCGATCCCCGCAGAAATCTCTCGTGAAAAACCTGGTCAAGACTCGAATTCCCACCGGCTACGGCGAATTCACCCTTTATCTTTACACCGAGCATGGCAAGGACCACCTCGCTTTGGTGAAATCGAACGTAAACGGTGAGCGCGGCGTTCCCGTTCGGGTCCACTCGGAATGTCTGACCGGCGACGTCTTCGGCTCTCGGCGCTGCGACTGCGGGGATCAGCTCAAACACACGCTTCAGTACCTCGGACGTTCACGCTGCGGCGTTCTGCTTTATCTACGCCAGGAAGGACGCGGCATAGGCCTCCGCAAGAAACTGGAAGCCTACAACCTTCAAGACCGGGGCCTCGACACCGTGGAGGCCAACATCAGCCTAGGTCATCAGCCGGATGAACGGAACTACGGCGTCGCCGCCCTGATGCTCAAGGACCTGGGCGTTCGATCGATCCGGCTCATCACCAACAACCCCCGCAAGGTCGACGAACTCACCGAATACGGCATCGAGGTCGAAGCGCGCATACCCATAGAAGTCGGTCATCACGACGACAACGCGGGATACTTGCGCTCCAAGGCCGAGAAATTGGCTCATTTGCTGACGTTCCGGGAAAGAACGCCGTTCCATCGCGAACTGGCCTTTGTCGAGCCCTTGATCGACCAACTCTCGCTGGCCCATGCATCGGTCGAAGGCGGCCCCTTCGTCACTCTGACCTACGCCCAGAGCATAGACGGCAGCATTGCCGTCGACAGCCAGGCTCCCTGTGCCCTCAGCTCCAGGCAATCGCTGACGCTCACGCATTTCCTAAGGGCGCACCACGACGCGCTGCTGGTCGGCGTCAACACGATTCTCAGCGATGATCCCCAGCTCAACGTCCGTTACTACGAAGGCGACGACCCGCAGCCGGTCATCCTCGACAGCACCCTGCGGACACCGCCGGACTGCCGCGTTCTGAGACAGTCGAAAAAACCGCCCGTCATCGTGACCACCGGCGAATCGGACCCGGCCAAAAGAGAGGCGCTGCTCGCGGCCGGCGCGAAAATTCTCGAGGTGGGGGCAAGCGGGGACGGCTGCGTCGACTTGAAAGAGACACTGGCGAAACTAAGCGAACTCGGCATTCGAACCCTCATGGTCGAAGGCGGATCAAAGATCATCGGCACCTTTCTCAAACATCATTTAGTGAATTACTGCGTGATTACAATAACTCCAAAAATCATAGGCGGACTCAAAGCCATAGACGATCTCTGCCGTTCCGGCGAACAAGCGCCCTTAAGCATCACGGACTGCCAGTACCATATTCTGGGTTCCGATATCATCGCTTTCGGTCCGGTCGGTTACCTCTGATGCGAGTAAAAGCCATTTATCATGTAGCCCCGAGAACGGTAACGGTGCAGGAAATCGATCTGCCCGCGCCGCGAAACGGAGAATTGCTGATCAAAGCCTTGTGCTCGGCCATCAGTCCGGGCACCGAGTCGCTCATTTTCCGGGGCGAGGCGCCCTCGGATCTGCCTCAGGACACGTCCATCGGCAGCCTTCAGGGCAGTTTTAGCTATCCGTTCCGATACGGTTACGCCTTGGTCGGTGAGGTCGCCGCCGTCGGAGCGGACGAAGACCGGGAATGGCTGGGCCGTCGGGTTTTCGCCTATCACCCCCATCAAAACTACGCCGTGGTCGATAAAAAGGATTGCCTGGTCCTTCCGGAGGACGTTCCGGCGGAACGAGCCCTGTTTCTCGCCAATATGGAATCGGCACTGAATCTGGTTTTCGACACGGCACCTCTGCCGGGTGAGCGGATCATGGTTTTCGGGCAAGGCATCGTCGGGCTGCTCATCACGGCCGTTCTCGCCCGGTTTCCGCTCGAGGAACTGATCACGGCCGATCCCGTAGCCATGCGCCGGCAGAAGTCGGTCGAACTCGGCGCCGCCTTATCCATCAACCCCGAGGTCAAGCGCGAGTTCGCGGCTCTCAAGGACTGCCTGTTCTACGAAGGAGCGGACGGGCTGGATGCCGCCATCGAAGTTTCGGGAAATCTCGCCGCCCTGAACCAGGCGATCGAACTGACCGGCTTCGCCGGCCGCGTCGTCATCGGCTCATGGTATGGCCAGAGCGAGACGCCGATGGATCTCGGTAGCCATTTTCACCGGCAGCGGATCCGGTTGATTTCCAGCCAGGTCAGCACGATCGATCCGCGTCTCGCCGGGCGGTGGAGCAAGAAACGCCGGCTCGACCTCGCCTGGGAGTGGCTTGCCGAAATCCGCGCGGAAAGACTGATCACCCACCACTTCGCGCCCAGCGCCTGCCAGGACGCCTTCGAGCTGATCGATAGCAAACGGGCGGGCGTGTTGCAGCCTGTCTTCGAGTACACCTGACGATCCGAGGAACAGCCATGTACCAGCTTGCGATCACCCGCGATTTCATTGCCCGCCATTTTTTGATCGGCGGAGACTGGGGCGACGAAAACCGCGAGCACAGCCACCACTACAAGGCGGAAATACTGATCGAGGGCGAGCAGCTCGACCGACACGGCTATCTGATCGACATCGTGGATCTTGAGCAGGCCGCCATGGCGCTGATCGGGGAGTTCAAGGACCGCGTGCTCAACGACCTGGAGCCTTTTCGCGGCATCAATCCCAGCCTCGAACGCTTCGCCCGCGTGTTCTGGGAGCAACTCAGGGACCGGGTAGCCCTGCACGGCGTCAAGATGACAGTCAAGCTCTGGGAAAGCGAGCGGGATTGGGCGGCCTTCGGCGGGCCGCTCTAACGGCCGCGGTGGACATTCCCTTCCACGACTATCTCGAAGCCAAATTCGCGCTCGACGAGCGCAGTCTGAACCGCGAGGTCCGGACCGAGTTCGCTCGCTGGGTATCCGGCAAGCCACGCTTGACCTGCCTCGACCTCGGCACCGGCACCGGCGCCTCCGTACAGCGCCTGCTGAGTCTGCCGACGGACGCCCATCTGCACATCACCGCCGTGGATCGGGACGACGCGCTGTTGGACATTGCCCGAGCCGGAACGGCCGACCTATTACGGCAGAAAGGCTCGGATGTCGCCGAGAGGCCGACCGGCATCCGCGCCCGGCAAGGGCAGCGCGAGATCGTCGTGGAGTTCGTCTGCAGCGACCTGCGACATTTCCAACCGAATGAAGCTCCCGGCTCCCATGACGCCGTCATTGCCCACGCGGTGATGGATCTTCTGCCGCTGCGGACCATGGCCGAGCGGATAGCGTGCTGGCTGCGGCCGAAGGGAGTCTTCTACAGCACCATCAATTACGACGGCGAAACCGCGCTATTTCCGGTCTACGTCGACGAGGTCCTGGAAAACCGCATCCTCGACGTGTACGACGCCTCCATGGAACAACGCCGGATATGGGACGAAAGCAGCGGTGGCGCCCGTACAGGAAGACGGCTGCACAGCGTCCTCGGCGAAACCGGTTTCGAAGTGATCGCCTACGGCACCTCCGACTGGAACATCACGCCGTCGCGCTGCGCTTATCGCAACCGCGACGCCACTTGCCTCACCGCTCTACTGAGCATGATCCGGGACGAAGCCGAAAGGTCCGGACAATTCTCGGGGGACTCGCTCGACCGGTGGTACCGGGAACGCTTCGAACGATTGGCAGCGGGAAAGCTCGGCTTGATCGTTCATCAGATCGACCTCTTGGCGCAGAAGATTTGATCCGCACGATAGGTCGGAAATCCTCGGCGGACCATCACGTCCTATCGCCTGGCATGTATCGGCGGAGCGGCCAAGACCATCGCCCAGTAAGGCGAGCCTCCGCCACCGCTGCTCGCACAGGCGACACCGACGTCCTCGAAATCGGGCTCCATGATGGCGGAACAGTGTTCGGGGCTGTCCAACCAGCTGCGCATGGCTTCGCCGATGGTACGTTGTCCCTGGGCGATGTTTTCGCCGTAAACCTCCCAGTCATAGCCGATTCGGGCGATTCGGTCCCCTGCTTTCCGCCCGTCTAGGCCCCAGTGGGAGAGGCGGTCTCTTAGGCTCATCTCTTCGGCATGTTTTTTCGCCGCTATGAACAGCTTTTCATTCCATCGCAGCGGTTTGGCCGGTCGAAATGGTTTCCGGCCGCAGTATCTCGCGTGCGTGCGCACGGCTCGCAGTTCATCCAGAAATTCGCGCCTGATGGTATCGGCGGACGGGCATTCGACACTTGTGGCTTCGCGCGCGTACGCGGGGAAAACCAGCCCTGCGCTTAGAACCAGACTGAGAACGAATCGTGTCATATCGGCGATTGGGGTATTGCCAGTTCGACGCCGGGATAAGCGCATTTCCCGAAACGCGGAGCCTGTCCTGAGCAAAGTCGAAGGGCTTATTCCGGCCTTGCCTATCGCATTCCCGCCGGCGAACACAGGGCGTCCCGGCGGACCCTCAATACCCGCCGGTATTCTTTTCCACCCAGCGTTCGCCCAGCGCCAAAGTTTCTTTTTTCCAAAACGGCGCGCGGCTTTTCAGCTCTTCCATGATGTAGCGGCAGGCATCGAAGGCCGCGCCGCGATGCGAGGACCACACCGCGACCAGCACGATGGGCTGATCGGGGAGAATTTCGCCGACTCGATGAATGACGAGCGCATCCAAAAAACGCCAGCGGGTCTTGGCTTCCTCGGCGATCCGCTCGAGCTGGCGCTCGGTCATGCCGGGATAATGATCGAGAAACATGCGTCGGACCGTCTCGTTCTCGTTGAAGTCGCGCATGGTGCCGACGAACGAGCAGGTGGCGCCGTATTTTCCGGCATGGCCCAGTGTTTCCGTTTGATAGCGCTGTAATTCCGCGTAGGGGTCGAATCCGGCGGGGCGAAGCTCGATCAGCACGTCAGCCCCCGGTGACCGGCGGGAAAAACGCAACCTCATCGCCGTCCTTGACCGGCGCGTCCGGATCGGCATAGTCCATATTCACCGCGCAGAGGATGCGATCCGGCAGGTATTCGCCCTCGCTCACCGCTTTCCACACGTCGCTGACCGTATCGATGTCTTCGGCGGCGAGAATGTCGTCCACGCGGCCCATTTTTTCCCGCAGGCTTCCGAAATAGCGCACTCTAATCGACATGCGAGTCAATCTCTGTCTTCACCATAAAACATCCAAACATTGCCGCCCCCCGTTCTCCGAATTTCCTGGAACGTACGCTTTCCAAGGGGCATTTGCCTTATTTCGATCAAAAGCGAAACCTTATTATCCTGTGAAGCGATCCACCCGTGTAAACACCCGTGCGGGCTCTCTCAAACCTTCCGAGGCGCGTGGGTGGTCTTGCCGATGACCGAGCCAGGCTACGAACGCGGCGCCTGCGGAAAAGTATTCGAAAGCGTCGTCGACCATGCCTTGTGCGAGAAGTTCGCCATAGGAAGCGGCACCCGAGGGTATCGCCGCCGACTTGACCAGGAGCAGATTCGCGGCGCTCAAACGTCCGGCCAGCCAAGCGGCAAGACTGTCCGAGGTGACCTCCCACGATGCCGGAATGCCTGGTTCGTCGATCAACGACAAATCGGGCAGCCACACCGTCGATCGGCCGGATTCCGCCGCAGCCCGAAGTTCCCGAATGTCATACGCGGTGCCGAGTTTCGGGCACAATCCGCTCAACATCAAACCGTATTGTCCCATCGCCAGGAGCGCCATGGCGTGAGCCGTCTCGTCGCCGAACGACCAGCGCCGCTGCGCCGAGCGAACCTGATCGGCGAAAGGACCGCCGCCCGGCACGATGACGACGTTCGCATCGGCCAGGGCTTCCAGCCAAAACGGGAGCGTATCCGAGCCTGCCAGGCTGCCGCCCAGCTTAACGACCCACGTGATCGGCACCGATTCTCTGGACTTGAAATTGCTCGAGCAGATGCAAGAGGGCCGAAGCCTTGTCGTAGCATTCCTGGTACTCCTGGTCGAGGATCGAATCGGCCACGATGCCGCCGCCGGCCCAAAAGCGGATCGTGCCCTCCGAGTGCACCAAGGTACGGATGGCGATATTGCTGTCCATGTTGCCGTCGAAGCCGACATAGCCGATCGAGCCGCAGTAGACGCCTCGGCGATGCGGTTCGAGCTCTTCGATGATTTCCATGGAGCGAATCTTCGGCGCTCCGGTGATGGACCCACCGGGAAAACAGCCGCGCAAGAGATCCACGGCGCTATGTCCTTCGGACAATCGACCGCGGACGGTGCTCACCAAATGATGCACGGTGGCATAGCTTTCGATCTCGAACAAACCAGGCACGTGAACCGAGCCCGGCTCACAGTTCTTGCCGATATCGTTGCGCAACAGGTCCACGATCATCAGGTTTTCGGCCCGGTCCTTAATGCTATCGCGAAGTTCCTGCGCCTTGGCGGCGTCTGTCGAAGGGTCCTTCGAGCGAGGACGGGTACCCTTGATCGGCTTGGTTTCCACGATGCCATTGGTCACTTTGAGAAAGCGCTCCGGCGAGGAACTCAGTACCTGAACCTGCGGAAGGTTGAGATAGGCGCTGAACGGAGCGGGATTGTACGGCCGCAAAAGCTGGTAAGCCGCCCAAGGATTGCCGGTGCAATAGGCCGAAAAGCGCTGGGCCAGATTGACCTGATAGCAGTCGCCCTCGCGAATGTAATGCTGAATGCGTCGGAAAGCCTTTGCATAATAGGCGCGGCTCATATTCGACACGACGTCGCTGAAGAGATAGAAATCGGCCAGCTGCCAACCTATGGTCTGGATTTGGCTGAAGGTCTGAACCAGGTGGGGCCAGCGCACTGCGAGGGCGGGATCGCGCCCTTGCGCGACCAGCCAGGTGCGACGCGCCCAGTGATCCACCACGACCGCCCAGTCGTAGATGCCGACGACCATTTCCGGGATGTTCTCCGCATCCAGAGCCCGCTCGGGCAGCTTCTCCAGCCTTCGCGCCAAGTCGTAGCCGAAGTATCCGATGGCGCCGCCGCAAAACGGCAGCCCCGGGATTTGCGGAGTCTTCTCGCCGAGGAATTGCTTGACCAGGGTAAACGGGTCCTCCGGCGACAGGGTGATAGCGCCCTGCGATCGAATCTCGGTGAGCGGCCCGCGCGTGACGAGCGTGGTAATCGGATCGGCCGCAATGATGTCGTAGCGCCCTTGCCGGCAATGCGGAAATCCGCTGTCCAGAAAAACCGCCCAGCGCCTCTCCGCCCAAGGCAGAAACAGAGCGGCGCTGTCCTCGAAATAAGGCAGCTCTTCGATTCTAGGCGTCATGTCGGCCCCACCTCCCGCATCGCCAGGCAAGCTACGGTTGCAGCCGGGGCGCAATCCGCAGCGTGAAAATCGTTTTGCGACGTCAACATTGGCAACAGTTCGCTGAAATCTCTATAAGAAAAACCCGATCGCGCCGCCAATTCTCGCACCAGAAACCGCCCCACGCCAGCACCGATCAAAGGCGCGTCGTCGCCTATTAAACCGCGCGAAAGCTGGCGGTCCAGAGCCGAGCGAAGCTTTGCGAGTTGCCGCTCGCGAAAGAACCGGGCCGCCTGCCGCCATTGCTTCATCGATGCCGACTCCAGGTCCCGCCCGAACAGGCGAGCGAGACGCCTGGCGCTTCCCGTGACGGTTTTTTCGCCGCCGTCGGCCGCCGGCATCTGGTCGGCATGCTCGGGCAACTCGCCGCACAACCGGTAGACGTCGGCCGCGGTCGCGAAGTGCTCGGCCATGAGACCGATCCACTCGCCTTCGAAAGGCGCCCGATCGGCGAGCGCCATTGCCGGCGTGCGGACTATCCCGGAATAAAGCAGTTCACCGTAGCGCATACGTTCATAATCGGTATAGCCTCGACTTTCTACCCGGCGGCCGCAGATCAGCGCGATATCCGTCGTCGTGCTCCCGATATCCATGAACACGGCTTCGCGCAGATTTTCCGCCACCCACAGCGCGCTCGCCAGCCAATTTGCCGAGGCGATCTTGGGAATGCTTTCCGGAGTGATCGTCTTGGCATCAAGAAATCCGTCATATCCTGCGAAGATACCTACGGTGTTCTTAGGACAGCGCTGAATCATCGTTTCGACCAAGGCGAGAACGCCTTGCTCCCGATTTTCGAAAAAATCCGCCAGTTCGCCGGTCATGGTCACCGCATGACGGCAGCCGGATTGCGGCGAAACGGTGTCCAGAATCCGTCCCATCGCGTCGTGCAAGCGATCCATCCCCTGCCACAAGGGACAGGGCTCTTGGATGACCGCGACGATCTCGCCCGCACCGTTCAAGGCGGCCGCCTTGAGATGGGCGCCCCCGATGTCCCAACCGATCACTTCAACCGTCATCCCAGGACTCCAAATGAATCTCGATGGCCTTTCCCGCCAGCGGCCGGACCTCCGGCAAGGTTCCGCTCCGCCACGATTCCAGAACCAGCGCGGCCGGATTGACGCCCAAGGATTGCCGCAGCCCGGCGTAGGAGGTGGTCAATCTAGGATTCACCTCGAGCACCTTGAGCCCCTGTTCGCACCGCAGCACATCGACCCCGACATAGCCCCAGAGCTCCGGCATGGCTTCCGCAAGCCTATCGGCCAGGGCCTGGTATGCGGCAAGGCCCGTCCGGATGGCTCCGACCTCGCAGCCACGCAAGCTAAACCCGCCCCGCGACCTGACGATCCGCTGCCGATTACAGCTCAGAAGCCGCGCCTTTCCGTGACAAAAGAGTACGGACAGACTCAGCGGCTCGCCTTCGACCAAAGGCTGCGCGACATAACGGGTGGGGGCGTCGACTTCGGCCGCCCAAGCTTCCCACTCGTCCCCGGTTTCGACGATGCGGGCGCCTTCGCAGCCGACGCCGTCGTCCGGCTTCACTACCAAAGGGAATTCCAAGGACGTCGATGCGTCTAGCGCAAAGGTCGGGATTGCCGGGACACCGTTTTTTTCCAAGCGCTTCACGGTTGCAAACTTGCTCGCGGCAAGGCTCACGCCGTCGCCCGAACTGGCCAACAGTGTCTTACCGGCCGCTTCGACCCGACGGCAAATGCGCTCCAGAACGCCGCCGGTTTCGGGCGCAATAGGCCAGACGGCATCGCAGCATTCGATCTCATTATCTAGACGACGCTCGAGATCGTCTTTCCGATCCAAAAAAATCCACTCGGTTCCGGAAAACGCCCGATCGGAAACGGGGAGACGTCCGTCCCTGAGCGTGACCGTCCGGACCTCCGGCAACTCGGATAAGTCCCCGAGGAGTGCCGTAAGCATCAACTCCCCTTCCCGCGCCAGCGAACGCGGAATCGTTTCGCCAAGCATGCCGCCGCCGGTAATATATTCGAAAACCAGTATTCTCATACCCTCAGCCGATGGAAATCATTCCCGTCATCGACATCATGAACGGCCTCGCCGTGCACGCAAAGGAAGGGCGGCGCGAACATTATCGCCCGCTGCAAAGTACATTGTGCTCGACCGCCGAACCGGAGACCGTCATACGCGGTCTGCTCGCTTTTCATCCGTTCAAAAGGATTTATCTGGCCGATCTCGATGCGCTCATGGACAAAGCCCCCCAAACCGATTTGGCGATCGGTCTCACGCGCCGTTTTCCGAATATCGAATTCTGGATAGATCGAGGACTCCCGAACGTTGGGAATACACCTTTTGTTCGATCCGAGCCGAATGTTCGCACCGTCGTCGGCAGCGAATCGCTTTCCGAAAAATCCTTGCCGCTTCTATCCCGCTTGGAGCCGGACTTCATCCTGTCGCTGGACTTTCTCGGCGATCGATTCTTGGGCGCGGAGTCGTTGCTGGACGGTCCGGAACTTTGGCCGGAGCGCGTGATCTTGATGAACCTCGCCCATGTGGGCAGTGCGGCGGGTCCCGATTTCGACCGTTTAGCATCGTTCAACCTGAAGCACCCCGACCGGCGCTTCATCGTAGCCGGCGGCGTACGGGACGGAGACGATCTGAGACGGCTCAAAACGATGAGAGCGGCCGGAGTTTTGATTGCCAGTGCACTGCATGCCGGCGCTGTCGACTCGCGGCTGATCGAGGATTTGGGGAAGGCGGTGATTTGACGAGACTGCGCGGTTCTGGACGAAAAAGCGTTGCCCCGGAGCGGGGCAACGTTTTTCGATAAACGCGATTATTTGTGCGCGGCGAAGGGATGCTCGATCTGTCCCTTCTGAGCCACAACATCGGCTGCCGTGGGCTCGCCGGCAACGGCACGCTTGATGGCCAGCTTGGTGGCTTCGTAGTTATAGTCCTGGATTTTCGCGTCGTCTTCCGCCAGCCAGTGGATGAATACGCCTACGCAGACAAAGATGTCGTCGGCTTCGTCGGCAGGAATGGTGCCGTCTTCGACGCAATCGGCCACAGCCATGGCGACGCCGCGCTGCGCCGGCCCGAACATCTGGGTAGCCTGCTTGCCGTTCTTGATGGTCACCTTGTTGAACATGACAGTGTTCGGCTTGGCCATCAGGTTCGGCGCTACCACTGCGAGCAAGCTGCTGAATCCGTCCTTGTTATTGGTGATGCAGTTGGCGAAAGCCGTCTCTGCAGCGCTGCCACGCGGTCCCATGATCAGGTCGATGTGGGCGATTTCGTTGCCGCCGCCGCACAAAGCCTCACCCACCAACATCTTATTGATTTTCCCCATTGCTAACTCCTCTTTGGTAAAAGTAAAAACGTTCGAAGTAACGACACTGCCTAATCCTCCTCCCTCAAGCGAGGCAAAACTCCCTATTTGTGCCGACGTGCCTTTATGCTTCCCGGAAACGGCCCGTCTTTCGCTGGCACTGACTCAGCAGCGTTTCCAGCCTGGCGGCCAGCAAACACGCCACTGTGAGATCGGCCGTCGTACCCGGATTGATTCCGTAGGACTTGAACTCTGCATCCACTTCGCGCAGGAGCGGTATGACATGTTCTGGTCTATCGGAAACGGATAACGCCCGATCGATCTGTGTCATTCGGCTGGCAATCGTCCTTGTATATCGAGCGCCGAATTTGCGCTCGACGTGGCTGTCGGGAATACGCTTGAGCAAGCCTGCGAACACCGCCACTGCCGACCATTCTTTATCGCCCCACTGGGACAATTTCTTATGATAACTTGGAATGGCAAATTCAAAAATATCTACAAAAGAATTAGTGTATTGATAAGCGATTCGATCGCGATGTTCCGCTAGGCGCATGGCTTCGAGCAAAGTGACCTCCGGCGCATCGCGAACGTCCTGCTCCGGAGCTTCGCCGAGGCCGCCAGGCTGCGCCAGCCGAATGGCCTTGTAAGCCCAGTCCGCGTCGGCTTGCGTCGTGGCGAGCAGGACTCTCTGCAACGCACCCCTGAGCGTTTCGCCTTCGCGAATCGTCTGGGCCGCCTGAAACAGGGGCGCGGCCAACAGAATGATGCCGAGATTGGTATTGCAGGGGACAGCCTCACGGGTGGCCCGAGTCGCGTGGTAGATTTTCTCGCCCAGGGAAAGATCGGGGTCGCACAGGAAAGGCCCGCTCGCAGCGGCGCTGCGCCGGAAGTCTTCCACGGTCATATCGTGGGCTTCCGAATAAACGCTGACGTTACCGGGTTTGAAAGCGCGAAGTTCCGTCTCGCAAGACTCGAGATAAGCGGACAATAAAGCGTCCCGTTGAACAGGCACCGTCGTCACCGAACCCGGATTTCCTCGTGAGATTCGGGACGGCAAAGCGCCAGGAAGTCTTCGACCAGTAGATCGGCGATCGAGACCTTGCTGACGCTCTGGAGGCCCTTCCACGCCGGAATGCTGTTGACCTCGAGCACACTGTAACGACCGTGATGATCGCGGATGATGTCGACCCCCGCGTATCCCATCTCCAAAACCTTCACCGCATCCTCCGCCAGCCGGCACAGCAGCAGGTCGTCGAGACGCACCGGCTCGCAGCGGGCGCCCTGGGCGACGTTATTCAGCCAGGTGACACCGCAGCGCCGCATGGCGGCCACCGCCTTGCCCCTGATGACGAATACGCGGAAGTCGTGGGGCTGCTCGCCGCAGCCGACGAAACGCTGCAGATAGAAGACGCCGTTGCCGTCGCTCAAGTGGGCCAGGTCCTCCGGCTTTTCATACCGCTGCAAACCCTGTCCCTGGGAGCCGAACAGGGGCTTGGACACGAGCTGATGGCCCGCCCGCAACTCGCGCTCCGCCAATTCGACCGCCTCTTCGCGGCTGCCCAGCACCCAGGTGGGCGGCGTCGGTATGCCGGCACGCTGCAGCACGAAGCTGGTCATGGCCTTGTCGACGGTACGCTCGATCGCGCGGCCGTCGTTGTACACCGTAATCCCGAGCAGCTTCAGAGCGTGCAGCACATCCAAGTAAAACACCACCTGATCCAGCGATCCGCCGGGCACGCCGCGCACGAAAACGCCGTCGGGAAGCCCCCCCTCGAAGCCTGGCAGGATCACCGGCAAACCGCCGGACTCGAGATTCAGCCGGCAGGCGGTCAGGGAGACGTAACGATGGCCATAGCCGTTCGCCGCCAAAGCCTCGCGCAGGCGCGCGCCGTGCCAGCCCGGATCTTCGGTGATGATCGCAATAGTGCCCAAATTATTCTCCGAAGGACCGCTCCAGTAGCGCTTCGTCGAGCTTGCCCGCGTGGAAACTCCGACCGGACTCGACGGCCGTGACGATGACACTGGCCGGGCTGAACAGCATCGGATCGACCTTGAAGAAATCGTATTTGTAATCCTTGAACACCTCGGCAAACGGCCTGCCGTAATCGCGCGAAACCGAACTCGGCAGCTCGTTGGCCAACATTTCCGCCGCCTCGTCGCTGCCCTTCACGAACAGATGCACGGTGCCGCCGAACAGAATGGCGTCGTTGGTCCGCCCCATGGCCTTGACGAAATTGGGGTGAGGCGGCGGAACCGGGGCGGTGCCGGTGCCGTCGATGATGTTGCCCAGCGGGAAATGGAGCGAATGGGCCTTGTGCAAGGCGACTTCCAGTACGCGGCCTACGACCTGCATGCCGCCGGCGAGGCTGGATGTCGGCGTCAAGATGACGTTCACTCCGCTGGTGTCCACTTTGCACGCCTTGGCGATCTTTTCGATCACCTCGACCGGCGGAACCTTGTCCACCTCCATCACGATGGCCGTCTCCTTGCCGTGGTCGCGATAGCCCAATTCCTTATAGAGCTCTTCCACGGGCTCCTCGCTGCCGTCCTTGACCTTGGTCGCCAGCGCGCGCGCCGGCCCCGAACCGAGCGCATAAAAGGCGTTCTTTCCCTCTCCATGGGACAGGCTCCAGCCGGCGTACTGGCTGCCCAGGCAGGCAATCACGGGATTCGTGGAATGAACGTTGACGGTGAGCGGCCAGCGGCCGAAGGTCGCCGAGTGGGTCAACGTAACCGTTCCGAGCCCGCCCATGCAGATTTCCGCGATCAAGCGCCCCGCCTCCAGACCGCCCACGGCATCGATGCCGGCGTCGATGACGGTGCAGCCGTTTCCCAGCTTGTCGACTTTGAGCCGCAGCCTGTCGGCGTTGGCGATCATGTATTTGACGATGGGAAGCGCGTGCGCATTTACGCTGACAGTATGTTGCATGGTTATCCTCTTGCCCGGTTTATTGACAAAAACGTGATTGTACCCGGCTAACTCCGCGCTGCGTACAATCGTTCGAACAACTCGCTCTCCCGCCGTTCGATCAGGCGTTCTACCTGTTGTTGGTCCGCTCCCTCGGCGTAAACGGTGCATACCGGCTGGCCAACGCCGATTCGCGTACCCGTCACCGGCGTATCCGTGCACCAGTCCGGCCATCTCGTCCCTTCCGATACCTCGAGATCGAACGGCGCAAAAAACACCTTGAATGCCCGAACGGCTCGGCCTGCGGCCATCGCATCCGGCATCTCGCCGCGGCACGCTCGAATGTGCGCGGCCAGTAATCCCTGCGGAAAATCATCGTCGTACAAGGCCATGGTGGCGCTCGGCCTGGGATTGACTTCCAGAACCCGACAGGTTTCGCCATCGAGCATGAAATCCAGGCTGCTCAATCCTCTGAGCGGAACCGCTCGGACCAGGCGCTCGACGTACGTCCGCACCTGCAGCCGCTGTCTGGGCGCGAGGTCCACTCGATTGACGGCACCGGCGAACAAGAACGGCTGACCGACGAGATGATCAGCGGTGCGCAGCGTATTGAAACCGATGATCCACGCGTCTTCTCCGTTCGCGAGAAACAAGGCGGACATGGCCTTGCCGGGAAGCCGGCGCTGGTAATAGGCGCTCGAACCCGGTTCCGCTCGAGAGCAAAAACGCACGCCCTTGCCGCCTTCGCTGCGGCCAGACTTCAGCAGCCAATTCTCCGGATCGGGCGGTCGTATCCGGCCGGATTCCGGATACGGAATGCCGAGTCGCCGAAGCATGTCGAAAAAGGTATCGGGCGTTTTCAATAAACGGAGAATTTCCGGCGGATTGCCGTACAGCATCCGCCCTCGCGCGAGTTCTTCAAGAATACCGGAATCGACGTCCAGGCCGCTGCCGTAGACCAAGGCATACCCACGCCCCGCGGGAGCCAGGCGCTCGGCAGCCCGCAAAAGGCTTTCCCGCTCGAAGCCGATGTCGGCGGCGTCGACGGTCTCGCAATATGCCGAGCAAGCGCGCGTCTCCCGATCGGCGAAAAGATCGATCGAAACCGGCCGAATTCCGGCGCGCGCCGCCGATTGCGCCAGCATTCTCGCCGAGCAGCCGACCAGCAGCAGGCGTTCCGGTAAATCGTGCAGGCTTCCCAAGGATCGATCAGCGGTTTCACGGCCGGTCGGCCCGAGCACCGGCTTTACACGCGAAAGACTTTTCCCGCGTCGCATCCGCCCGCTCGAATACGACATCGGCGCCTTGATTGCGCGGGGTGGCCAGCAGGAACCGGATGCCGGCCCTAGCGGCGAACTGCCGCCGCGCCGCACGGATCAGCGTTTCCCCCAGCGCCGCGTTCTCGACCAGGCAAAAACCGGTCGGGCCCCAGGAGCTTTGACCGATGCCGACGGCGCCTTGCGATTCCAGGAAAGACAAGGCCTCGGCAACGTCGGCGCTGGTGAAGCGGCCGCCCTGAGCCGGCGCGAAATAATCGCCCACCGAACGCTGCAATTCCGCGATGACCTCGCCGAAACCACGAATGTCGCGCTCGGCTAATGCGGGTAAGCCCTTCATGAGCAGCAAATGGCAGAGATGCGCGGCCTCCTCGGCGGGAAAAACCGGCAAGGCCCGGAAAGCCTCGATCTCATCCTCACCATGAAGCCCGAGATCCCGCTCGTCCAGAACCAGAATGAGGCGCCAATCTGCGGGAAACTCCAGACGGGTGACGACCGGCGGGATGACCGTGTTTTCGCCGCGCCCACCGTCGACCACCAAGCCGCCCTGTTCGAATACCGCGATGCCGATGCCGGAACGTGCCCCGCGCTCGATGATCGGCGCGAGTTCCCGTACCCCTAAGTCGAGGCCGAAAAGCCGCGACAAAGCCATACCCACGGCCAGTTCGAGCTGCGTGCCGGAGCCGAGTCCGATGTGGCCCGGTATCGCCTCCTCGACATGAATCTCGACCGCGAAATCCCGTCCCAACGCGGAGACGAACTTGCGCACGGCCGCGACGGCCCGATCCGCGCCGGGGCCATGGGCCGACAGCCGATCCGAAGGCATTAATGAGAGTCTGGTCGCAATTTCATTGATGCCGACGCCTATACTGCCGAAACGCCGCCCCAAGGACCCGCTGAGGTCGAGGAAGCCCATGTGCAGACGCGCCGGAGCGACGATGCGGACGCGAAGCTTATGCTGGGGTAAAGGATTGATTGGCATTGGCTAGAACGACTTCCGGAGAACTGCGGACGATTCCGCTCGAGAAGTAACCGTGAAGCGACATGCTATTGCATGGTCTCCGCTTTGTCGACCGTGAAAAACCTCGGATCGCCAGACTCCGCAGACCGTTTCAAGTTGAAAAATCCGGCCGAAAACCCTATGCTTGACCGCTCCCAATGCCTCCTTAGTCCTTGGGCCTTAAGCCTTTTCGCCATTCATTCCAGTATCAAAATATTAGGGAAGGGCATGACCGAAAGCACCCAAACCCGCGTATTCGAAAACGTTCCCAGCCCGTTTTGCGGCATTGCCTCGGACGATCTGAAAATCGAGGTCGAAGGCCAGCGGGTCAAAATCATCGGGAATGGTGACGCCGTAACGATTTCCGGCTTCGAGCAGGCGATCGCCGACACCGTTCCGCGCATCGCCGGAAAGCCGGCTACGCTGGACCAGGCCGTCGCACGGGCCGCGGAAATATTGAATAGCGCGCACCTGCCGGTATTCAGCGGTTTCGGCACCGATGTCAATGAAACCCGCGCGGCGCTGTCCCTGATCGACCGTTGCCGCGGCGTTTTCGACCAAATGCGCGCAGAAGGCGGTTTGCGCAATCTTTTGGTGCTGGCCGATTCCGGCTGGATGGCGACCACCTTGGGCGAACTCAAGAATCGGGTAGAGGTTCTGGTTTCGTTCGGCACCGATATCGAACTCGATTTCCCGCGCTTCTTCGAGCGCTTTGTTTGGAACAAAGAGACTTTGTTCGAGGGCGACACCAGCAAGCGCGAAATCATCTTCATCGGCCGCGCCCCGACCGGCCAGGCGGCTACCGCGCCCGACGGCCGCGCCCCGAAAGTTATCCCTTGCGCTCAAGAAACCCTGCCGGACGTTGCCGCAGCGCTTTCAGCTCTCGCCAAAGGCGCGAAACTTCAGGCGGAACAGGTCGCCGGCATTCCCGTCTCGGAGCTGCGATCAGTCGTGGAACGGCTGCGCCAAGCCCGTTACAGCGTCGTCACCTGGGCGGCAGGGCAACTCGCCTTTCCTCATGCCGAACTGACCGTCCAGCAGTTGTGCCAGATGGTGTCGACGCTGAATAAAGACACCCGCGCCGCGGTGCTGCCGCTGGGCGGACAGAACGGCGATCGCACCGCGAGCCAAGTGTGCGCCTGGATCAGCGGTTATCCCACCCGCGTCAGCTACGCCCGCGGTTACCCCGAATACGATCCTTACCACAACAGCGCGGCACGGCTCCTCGCAAACGGCGAAGCGGATGCGCTGTTCTGGATTTCGAGCCTGAGCTCGACGCCGCCCCCGGCGAGTCAGGTGCCTACGGTCGTGATCGGCCGCTCGGGAATGCGCTTTGAATCCGAGCCCGAGGTATTCATCCCCGTAGGCGTACCCGGTATCGACTTCCCCGGCCATATGTACCGGTGCGACAACGTCGTCGCCATGCCGCTGTATCAAATCCGCGAGTCCGCGCTCGCCAAAGCTGGCGACGTACTGCGTGCCATTGAGCGAATGCTCGGCGAGAACGGCTGACGCCGCGCGCCGAGATAGCCACAACCTCTCCGAGCGTTCCGCGGGCACTCGGGGCGCTTGTCCTGAAGGCCTATCCCAGTAGCTAGAGCTCCTCGAAAAACGTCGAGGTGCTCCTACGGGGCAGGGATGCCCGTCGTTTTCGGCCACGCAAGGGGTTGAAAACGTAAGCCAA
>DYIL01000014.1 GCA_020723665.1 Methyloversatilis universalis | reverse complement strand
GAGCTTGGTCGAAGGGCCGTGCTTCGCACGTTGGCGTTCGCTCCCGGCGAACGGGTGCACGGGTAAGCGCCGCTTGCGGCTCCCAACGGGGACAGTGCGGCGTGATGGGGTTGGGTGAGGGCCTTTTGGATTAAACAGTCGCACCGTTCGCTTTTCCCACTGGAAACTCGATCGGAGCTTCCTTAGCGTTCTCTCGTCGAGCCGGCTCGACTTTTTTGTGGGATCGGCTGTCTTAGCAAATAACGGGTCAAGACCTACCAGGCATCAACAGCGAGATGTTCGCTATCAGTAAGGAGACCTGATTATGGGAGACGGACCTTTTTTGACCGATGTAAAAACCTTGAGGGAACGCGCAAGGCAGCACATCGAGCAAGGCGCGGTGACTCCGGGCTACAAGGCCGACCGCGACGTCGTCGTCAAACTGCTCAACGAAGCACTGGCCACGGAAATCATATGCGTGCTCCGTTACAAGCGCCACTACTTCATGGCGTCCGGCATCAATGCCCAAAGCGTCGCTCAAGAATTCCTGGAACATGCCAACGAGGAACAGGCGCATGCGGACCGCATCGCCGAACGCATCGTACAGTTGGGCGGAGAACCGGATTTATCGCCGGGCGGACTGCAATCGAAAAGTCATTCGGAATACGTGGAGGGCGAGTCGCTGATCGATATGATCAAGGAGGATTTGGTCGCCGAGCGTATCGCGATCGACAGCTATCGCGAGATCGTCGAATATGTCGGGACTACCGATCCCACTACCCGTGGCCTTATGGAAGAAGTCCTGGCGAACGAAGAGGATCATGCCGACGACCTGGTGAATCTGCTGCAAGACCTAGGGCAATAGATCGGAGATTCCTAAAGGATTGGCCGCACGGCAATTCAATCGAACCCTGCTCGCGCGAAAACCGGTTCAGATCTCCGCCAGATTGCCTTTCTCTTCGAGCCAGACCCGGCGATCGGCGGCGCGCCGCTTGGCGAGGAGCATATCCAGGCACTCGTCGGTCGCTTGTTGCTCGTCCAGGGTCAGTTGCACCAGCCGCCGGGTGTCGGGATTCATCGTGGTCTCACGAAGCTGGGACGGATTCATCTCGCCCAAGCCTTTGAAGCGCTGGACATTGATCTTGCCCCTGATCTTTTCCGCCTCGATCCGATCGAGCACGCCCTTCTTTTCCGCTTCGTCCAGGGCGTAATAAACGTTCTTGCCCACGTCGATACGATACAGGGGCGGCATGGCGACGAACACGTGCCCCGCCGCCACCAAGGGCCGGAAATGGCGGACGAACAGCGCGCACAGCAAGGTCGCGATGTGGTTGCCGTCGGAATCGGCGTCCGCCAGCACGCAGATCTTGCCGTAACGCAGTCCGCTCAGATCGGAAGAACCCGGCTCGACCCCGATCGCCACGCTGATGTCGTGCACTTCCTGGGACGCGAGCACGCCGCCGGAATCCACTTCCCAAGTGTTGAGAATCTTGCCGCGCAAGGGCATCACCGCCTGGTATTCCTTGTCCCGCGCCTGTTTCGCGGAACCGCCGGCGGAATCGCCCTCCACCAGGAACAACTCGGTCAGTTGCATGTCCTGGGAACTGCAATCGGCGAGTTTACCAGGAAGAGCAGGCCCCGCCGTGATTTTCTTGCGGGTCACCTGACGGCTGGCCTTGAGCCGCTTTTGGGCGCTCTCGATCACCAGTTCGGCAATGCGCTCGCCGATGGCGGGACGCTGGTTGAGCCACAGGCTGAACGCATCCTTCACCACGCCGGACACGAACGCCGCGCATTCGCGGGAACTGAGCCGTTCCTTGGTCTGTCCGGAAAACTGCGGTTCCTGCATCTTGACCGAAAGCACGTAGTGACAGCGCTCCCAGACGTCTTCCGGCGCGATCTTGATGCCTCGCGGCAAAAGATTCCGGAATTCGCAAAATTCCCGCACTGCCTCGGTCAGTCCGGTGCGAAGACCATTGACGTGGGTTCCTCCCAAAGGCGTCGGCACCAAGTTGACGTAGCTCTCGGTAACCGGTTCCCCTGCTTCTGGCGTCCAGAGCACCGCCCAATCCACGGCCTCCTGATGGCCTTCGAGATTGCCGACGAAGGGTTCTTCCGGGATGCACTCGTTCGATCCAATGCGGTCCAGCAGGTATTGGGGAAGGCCATTTTCGAAATACCAGGTCTCTTCTTCGTTGGCCTGCTCGTCCTTCAGCGTGATCTTGAGCCCCGGGCATAACACCGCCTTGGCGCGAAGCAAGGCTTTCAGGCGCGGAACGGCGATGCGCGGCGTATCGAAATAGCGGGCTTCCGGCCAAAACCGGACCGTGCTGCCTGAATCCCGCTTGGCGGTAGTTCCGATTTCGCGGAGCTCGGAGGTTTTTTCACCTTGGGCGAAACTCATCGCATAGATTTTCCCGCCCCGGCGCACTTCGACTTCGAGCCGGTCGGACAGAGCGTTGACGACGGAAACGCCGACCCCGTGCAATCCGCCCGAAAAGCGGTAATTCTTGTTGGAAAACTTCCCGCCCGCATGCAGCTTGGTCAGGATCACTTCCACTCCCGAAACGCCGAGCTCCGGATGCACGTCCACCGGCATTCCGCGCCCGTCGTCCCGGACTTCCACCCCGCCGTCGGCCAAGAGCCGCACCTCGATGGATTTCGCATACCCCGCCAAGGCTTCATCGACACTGTTGTCGACCACTTCCTGAACCAGATGATTCGGGCGGCATGTATCGGTATACATGCCCGGCCGTTTTCGTACCGGGTCGAGTCCCGAAAGAACTTCAATGGATGAGGCGTCGTAGATTTCGTTCATGAAGAGTGGAGTGATCGGCGAAGCCGGAGAATATAACCGACGATGGAAGGCTCAGTGTTCGTTCAAAAACGTTCCAATTACTTACTGTCTGCCTCTTGAAATTGACCAGATCGCGGAAATTCCAGCCCATCAACTCCTGCTGCCGTAACCCTTGGGAGTTTCGAACAAGCGGAGTTGAGGATCGTCGTGGCCTTTCCGCCGAGCGACGCCGTAAAATGAGTTCTCCTCTACGTCTTCGTTACCCCACTGCGTCCATCCGCGACGAGGAAATCGAGCAAAAAGCTCGAGATAGGGGCCGGGAGAACAAGACTCGATCAAATCGTAGATTTCGTCGGGTTTTCGCGAATGCTCACGTTTTCGCGTGGCAAATAAGTTGACTTGCGTCCGTCCGCGCGGCAACGTTCGCATACTCCCCCGAACGCCGAACAAAACCAATTCCGTGACGTTTCGAAAGTAAAAGCCGACACCGCGTCCGTCTGGCCCCCCATCCTTGCGGACTTTGTACCACACTAGGTTTGACTTATAGGTAAACCCCCAAGACTCCATTACTCTTAAGCCTTCCTGGAGTAATGCGTTTGGTACCCAGAGATAAAGATGAGATTTTGCGGCGGCCAGCTTCGATACAGGAAGTTCAAGTATTTCCTTAAGCTCCATAGTAGGGTATCGAAGCAAGCGTTTATGTTCCGGCGCCATCTTTCCGGTTCGGTTTTGAAACTGCCAAGGCGGATCAGCGAGTATGGTCGAATATTGTCCGCCGACCTTGGCCATCAAATCTTCGGATGGATTTGGTTCCGCGATGTTATAGATCTTTGCGACCATAGGTGTTTCCCTTCTTAATTCAAATCACCAAAACTTCTTTCGGAATTCCGATCAGCAACAAGGGGCAGGGATTACCTACGCCACGCCGACCGCGATCCTCTAGCTTGCGCCAATGAGTTGTTGCTTCTCCGAACTTATCAGACACAAATGCATGTGCCCAACCCTCTTCAAACGAACCTTTCTTCTTTGTCATATGGTTAATGATTCTGAGCTGGCGCGGTGTCGGTGTGTAATACGGCGTCAACTCGGCTAGCCCCTGGATGGCATGTTTCCGCGCAAATTCCGTGACGACCTCGCGGAGGGATTCTTGGAGCGTGGAGCCACGGGTAATGATGGCACCAACCGAGATAACGCCATCGGCATGTAGCCGCTTGAAGTTTTCCAAGTCCCGATCAAAAAACGGATCCTTGTTGTTCCATTCGATCTCCAGGACGAACGTGCCTTTTGCAAAACGCTTAACGTGATCAATCTCGTGGGAAACCGATTCTTTTTCTTCTCCGTCCGCAATCTTCTTGATTTCAAAGTTGTGTTTCCGCCAACCGTAGCCATTGGCCAGCGCCCTTCGCATCCTCTGAGTGAGTTCACCTTCTCCTCCGCCGCCGCGAATCAATTCCACAACAGGTATTTCAATTTCCAGAAGGACTTCTTCGAGTTCGCTGACTGCATCCGCCATATCGTGGCATCAGAATCGCTTCCGCGTGATGCAGCGTGAGGACTTGGAAACCCTTCGCCCGCAACCTTTCAAACATTCCAAATCCCCTAACCACTCTCCTGTGGAGAGCCCGCAAACGCCGTCGGTTCTAAAGCAAAGACCGGCATCATTACGAAAGCGGTGACCGTAGTTACCATCTACTCTCTACATCGCCTCCAAAATCGCCCGTTTCACCGAATCCAAGGTCGCATCCACCGTCACCGGCTTGGCCGTGTACTGGGCTATGGCCGTGTCGGGATCCTTGAGGCCATTGCCGGTGAGTGTGCAAACGACGGTGCTGCCCTCGGGAATACGGCCGGTCTTGATGTCGTGCAGAGCGCCGGCCAGGGAGGTGGCCGAAGCCGGTTCGCAGAAAATGCCTTCCCGTTCCGCCAGAAGTTTCTGCGCCGCCAGGATGTCCTCATCGGTGAACGCTGTGAACCAGCCGCCCGATTCCTTTTGCGCGCGCCAGGCCCCCTCCCACGACTGCGGATGACCGATGCGGATGGCGGTGGCGACGGTTTCGGGATGGTCCACGAATTCGCCGCTAACGAAGGGCGCGGCGCCCGCGGCCTGATAGCCGCACATGATCGGCCGTTTGTCGGTCACCGGCGCATGGCTCTCGGTACCGAGGGCATATTCGCTATAACCCTTCCAATAAGCCGTAATATTCCCCGCGTTTCCGACCGGCAGGCAGTGATAATCCGGAGCGCGGCCGAGAGCGTCGACGATTTCGAAAGCGGCGGTTTTCTGCCCTTCGATGCGGTATGGATTGATCGAGTTGACGATCGTTACCGGCGCGTGATCCGCAATCGCCTTGACCAGCTGCATGCCGGCGTCGAAATTGCCGTTGATCTGGATCACCTTGGCACCGTAGATCATGGCCTGGGCCAGTTTGCCCATGGCGATCTTGCCTTCGGGGATCAGCACGAAGGCGGTGATGCCGGCACGCGCGGCATAAGCGGCGGCGGCGGCCGAGGTATTGCCGGTGGAGGCGCAGATGATGGCGCGGCTGCCCTCGTGCACCGCCTGGGTCACGGCCATGGTCATGCCGCGGTCCTTGAACGAGCCGGTAGGGTTCAAGCCTTCGAACTTGACGTAAATATCCACATCCTTGCCGATCAGCTTCGGGATGTTGAGCAACTGGATCAGCGGCGTGCTGCCCTCGCACAGACTGATGGGCCGGGTATCCGGGGTTACCGGCAGGCGGTCGCGGTATTTTTCGATGAGACCGGTGTAGCGTTTAACTTCAGACATGGTGTTTTTTCGAGTTGATTGAAAAGTGTTACACGACCACGGAACAGCCGCATTCCAGCCGAATTTTCACCGGTGAAACGTGATGCGCGGCCCCGTCCCGGCGTACATGCAGCACGACCAAGGTATAGGGATTACAAACGATGACGTCCTTGACGCCCTGGGCCAGATAGAAATTCGGGCCGATTTCCAAATCCTTGTACTCGTAGCCTTTGCTGATGACTTCGATCACGGCTTCGGGAATGAGACGGACGGCTTCGTCTTCCTCGGCGGGTTCCTGGCAGAAAATGGAAATATCCGGACGTTTCAGCGAGCCATCCGGGAACGCGACATAAACGTCGGCAATGTGTACGCAGGTGCAGCCGGCAGGGGATTCAGGCTTGATCGTGGCCCGGATGCGGTCGATCGTTTTCTGGTGTTTGTAGAGTGGCTGGGCCTCCCATAACGGTATACCGCCGACGATTTCGAGACGGACGCCGAGCTCGGCGGCGGTAAGGAGTTTGGGGTCCATGGGTACTCCGAGAATTTTGTTCTAATATTCCGGTTTATACCATTACCTGGATAAGAACCGATTACGAGAAGAAATATTCATACTCGTCACGGCTCGCAATCCAACGTGCAGAATAGGCCAACGGAACGTATCCCGCTGAGAAGAGTGGGCTGTACCACCAATCCGTTAACCCAACGTTTCCAACCGAATCCGCTTCACCGGTCCGCTGATGGCGGACAGCGCTTCGATCTCCCGGATGGCGTTATTCAGCTTTCGCTCCTGGACTTTCTGCGTCAGCATGATGACGGGCAGATGGCTTTCCCCGTTCGGCGACTCTTTCTGGATTACCGCTTCGATGCTGATATTGTGATTGGCCAGAATGCGCGTCACGTCGGCCAGAACGCCCGGCCTATCCTCGGCGCTGAGGCGAAGATAGTAGGCCGTTTCGATGTCCTCGATGGGCAGAATCGGGATATCGGAAATCGCATCGGGCTGGAAGGCCAGATGAGGCACCCGGTTCTCGGGGTCGGTGGTCAGCGTGCGTACCACGTCGATGATGTCCGCCACGACCGACGAGGCCGTGGGCTCGGCTCCGGCGCCCGCGCCGTAGAACAGGGTCGGCCCCACCGCGTCTCCCTTGACCAGAACCGCGTTCATGACGCCGTTGACGTTGGCGATCAAGCGCCGCTCAGGAATCAACGTCGGATGCACGCGCAGTTCGATGCCTTTTTCGGCGCGGCGAGCGATGCCGAGCAGTTTGATACGATACCCCAAGGCCTCCGCATAGGCCACGTCGAGGGCCGTGATGCTGCTGATACCCTCGGTCCAAACCTTGTCGAACTGGAGAGGAATGCCGAAGGCGATGGATGCCAGGATAGTAAGCTTGTGGGCGGCATCGATGCCCTCCACGTCGAAGGTCGGATCGGATTCGGCATAGCCATGCGCTTGCGCTTCTTTCAGCACGTCCTGGAAATCCCGTCCTTTTTCGCGCATTTCGGTCAGGATGAAATTGCAGGTGCCGTTGATGATACCGGCCAGCCACTCCACCTTATTGCCCGAAAGCCCCTCGCGCAGTGCCTTGATGATGGGAATCCCCCCGGCCACGGCCGCTTCGAAAGCCACCATCAGCCCTTTTTCGCTGGCCTTGGCGAAGATTTCGTTGCCGTGGAGGGCGATGAGCATCTTGTTGGCGGTGACGACGTGCTTGCCGGCGTCGAGCGCTCGCATCACCAAATCTTTCGCGGGGTCGAGACCGCCGATCAATTCGACGACGATGTCCACTTCGGGATCGGTGACGACTTCGTACGGGTCCGTAGTCAATCGGATGCCGGTCGTGTCGCAAATCCGGGAACGGTTGAGGTCGCGGGCCGCCACCACGCTGATGTGGATTTCCCGACCCGCTCGACGCGTAATTTCGCCGGCGTTCCGCTTGAGAACCTTGACCGTGCCGCCCCCGACCGTGCCCAAACCGAGCAAACCGATATTTACGGGTTTCAAGACGCCCTCCTGTACAGCAACAAAAATGCTGGAATTATACCGAGTTATCCTTGCGCATCATATGCCGTATGCCGCGGATCGCCTGGCGGGTGCGGTGTTCGTTCTCGATCAGGCTGAAGCGGACGTGATCGTCCCCGTACTCGCCGAAGCCGATGCCGGGAGACACCGCCACCTGGGCTTCCAGCAGCAGTTTCTTGGCGAACTCAAGAGAACCCAGATGCCGATACTGCTCCGGGATGGGCGCCCAGACGAACATGGTGCCTTTCGGTTTTTGGACGGTCCAGCCGATGTTGTCGAGCCCTGCGCATAAGACATCGCGGCGTACGCGGTAGGTCTCGCGAATCTCGGCGACACAGTCCTGGGGGCCCTCCAGGGCGGCGATCGCGGCCACCTGGATCGGCGTGAACGTTCCGTAATCCAGATAGGACTTGATGCGTCCCAGGGCCGCAACCAGTTCGCGGTTGCCGCACATGAAACCCACCCGCCAGCCGGGCATGTTGTAGCTCTTGGAAAGCGTGAAAAACTCGACGGCGATGTCGGTGGCTCCAGGCACCTGCAGGATGGACGGTGCGACATAGCCGTCGAATACCAGATCCGCGTAGGCAATGTCGTGCACCACCCAGATTTTGTATTCCCTAGCCAGTTCGACGACCTTCTCGAAGAACTCCAGCTCCACGCACTGCGTGGTCGGGTTGCCGGGGAAGTTCAGGATCAACATCTTGGGCTTAGGCCAGGAGGTCTTGATGGCTTTTTCCAATTCCTCGAAGAAGTCCACGCCTGGCACCAGCGGCACGTGCCGTACGTCCGCTCCCGCCAAAACGCAGCCGTAAGGGTGGATGGGATAAGCCGGATTCGGAACCAGCACCGCATCACCCGGTCCCAGGGTAGCGAACATCAAATGAGCCAGCCCTTCTTTCGAACCGATGGTGACGATCGCCTGGGAGTCGGGATCGAGATCGATGCCGAAGCGGCGCCGATACCACCCGCAAATGGCTTTGCGAAGACGGGGAATGCCTTTGGAAACGGAATAGCGGTGAGCGGTCCCTTTCTGCGCCACCTCGACCAGCTTGTCGACGATGTGCTGCGGCGTGGGCCGGTCCGGGTTGCCCATGCCGAAGTCGATGATGTCAACACCCTGGGCGCGTTCCTTGGCCTTGAGTTCGTTAACGATATTGAAAACGTAAGGGGGCAGGCGCTTGATACGTTGAAATTCTTCCATCCAGGACTCTTTGCGTAAGGGAGTATTCTTTATAGGGGAATCTAGGCGTGTAGCAAAACGACTTACAGTACCGATGCGGTTCTAGCCTGTCAACGGCGCTTCGGGAATGGAGAGGCGACGCGATCGATACAATCCCGAGTTGTGGATTTTCTGTATTTAAGGAAGCCCTGATCAAGTTTCCAGTGGGAAAGGCGAACGGTGCAACCGTTGGATCCAAAAGACCCTCGCCCAACCCAATCACGCCGCACCTTCCCCGTGGGGAGCCGCAAGCGGCGCTTACCCGTGCACCCGTTCGCCGGGAGCGAACGCCAACGTGCGAAGCACGGCCCTTCGACAAGCTCAGGACAGGTTTGTCCCAGCGCGAGAGGACCTGATCAGAGCTTCCTTAAAAGTCGCCGAACTCACGATAGACGCCCAAAACTCGTCAGATACCCGCTCACCGGAATTTGCCGACGCCGCCCAGCCTAATACACGGGGCCGTTGCCTGTAGAGTGGTGGCCGATTCAAATTCAAAAGCGAACCTAAATCCGGTAGGTGCAAAAACCCTTCGATGGGCTCAGGCCGAACAGCCTACTGCGATAGGCTCAAAGCATCGCACGGCAAAGTACTGCTGGACCAAGAACCGGTGGTAAACGGCGAGCATTACGAGATCACCGGAATGCCGGTGATCGGCAATTCCGGTTGAAAAAAAGAAGCTTAGACGGCGAAGCTTTCCCCGCAGCCGCAGGTCGCCTTGACGTTGGGATTGTCGAATCGGAACGCTTCGTTGATCCCTTCCCGGCGATAATCCACCTGAACGCCCGAGAGATACGCCAGATCGCTATCTCTCACGACGACTTTCACGCCGTGCTGTTCGAACACGGCATCGCCCGGCTGCACCGCATCGGCGTAATCGACCACATAGGCGAAGCCGGTACAGCCGGCCTTTTTCACGCCCAGCCGAAGCCCTACGCCTTTGCCGCGCTTTTGCAGTTGCTTGGCGATCTGCTCCGCCGCCTTCTCGGTTAAGGTAATGGACATAATACGTAATCTCTGTCGGATCACTGGTTCAAAAAGCTTATAAACGCTCGGGGCATAATCTTTAAACGACCGGCATCACCGGCATCGCTCCCCGGATCTCGGACGTGGGTACGCCGACGAGCTTTTTCAAGGCATCCAGAAAACGGTCGACTTCCGCCTCGGTGTTGCCCTTGCCGAAGCTGACGCGTACCGCGCTCTTGGCGACTTCCGGCTCAATACCCATAGCGACGAGTACGGGGCTCGGCTCACCCGCGCCGCTGGCACAGGCGGAACCGCTGGACACCGCAATGCCCTGCCGGTCAAGGTTCATGACCAGGGCCTCGCCGTCGTACCCCGCGATACCGAACTGCACGGTATTCGGCAAGCGTTCCGCGCCTTCGGCAAACACGACCGCGCCTGGGATAGTCTTCAACCCGGCTTCCAGCCGCTTGCGCAGACCGAGCAGCTGGGCACGTCGATCTTCCAGCTCGGACAAGGCCAGCTCCGCCGCTTTGCCGAAACCGACGATGGCGGCGACGTTTTCGGTGCCGCCGCGAAGACCTTGCTCCTGTCCGCCGCCGTGCAGCAGCGGCTCGATCGCGATGGATTTGTCGAGGATCAGCGCCCCCACGCCCTTGGGACCGTAAATCTTGTGTCCCGAGAGGGACATCACATGCACACCGCTGGCCTTGAAATCGACCGGGATCTTGCCCGCCGCCTGCACCGCATCGCAGTGAAAAACGACGCCGCGCTCGCGAAGCCAACCGGCGATCGGCGCGATATCCTGAATCACGCCGGTTTCGTTGTTGGCCATCATGAGGGTGGCGAATCGAAGCTCGCCGGTCGGCAAAGACTCGATGAAAGACAAATCGGCCACGCCGTTTCGGTCCGCCGGAATGGTCGCCGCTCGCCAGCCGCTCGCCTTCAGGAACTCCAAGGGCTCCGAAACCGAGGGATGCTCGGTGGCGCCCGCGGCGATCAGTCCCGGCTCGCGGGCAAAAGCGAAGCCCTTCAACGCCAGGTTATTCGCCTCGGTCCCGCCGCTGGTGAACACGACTTCGGACGGATAGGCGCCGACCAGGGCCGCGACCTGCTCACGGGCCATATCGACCGCACCGCGGCAGATCCGTCCCATCCGGTAAAGGCTGGACGGATTGCCGTAGAAGGCGCCGAGATACGGCGTCATCGCATCCAGAACCCGCTCGTCCAGCGGCGTGGTCGCATTGTGATCAAAGTAAATCATGTCGTCAGAACGCTAGATAGGCGTCTCCTGACGCAAGAGCATGTCGATACCCTGAACACCGGACGCCTGCTTGTCCTGACGCTCGGCGATTAGACGCACGTTCTTGCGCTGCAGGACGTCCTGCAAGCTGATGGAGGCCAAATAGTCGCGGATTTGCTCGCTCAACCCCAGCCATAGATCATGAGTCAGGCAGGGCTGGTTGTTCTGGCAGTTGGCTTTGCCGCCGCAACGCGTCGAGTCGATGGTTTCGTCGACCGCGATGATGATTTCGGCGATGTTGATCTGGCTGGCGTCGCGACTCAATTGGTAGCCCCCTCCAGGGCCTCGCACCCCCTCGACCATTCCGGCCCGACGCAGACGTGCGAACAATTGCTCCAGATAGGACAAGGAGATCTGCTGTCGTTTGGCGATATCGGTCAATGTCACCGGCCTTTTTTCGCTATGATAGGCCAGATCCAGCATGGCGGTGACGGCGTAGCGGCCTTTCGTCGTTAAGCGCACGGAATGACTCCCGGATATTCACACTAAATACGTGGGAATCCAGGTTCACATATCCGAGAAAAATAGTCAATTATTTAGACGCCCTTCGGTTTCATCTGTCAAGGCTTTCAGCACCATATGTCGCGTGCGCTTCACTCCACTCCCATCCTTCGGACGTAATGGCTGAAATCGCCCGTTGCCCTTGGGTCCATCATCCGCCACTTTCGAGCATATCCTCCGGCGTTGCCGCGAGGTCCTCTCAGCAACGTCGATTGAGAAACAGTCATCCGCCGCTATTAACCATGGACGATCCAATCCAAATATCTTGCAAGCGTTTAAGGAACCAGCGCAGAGCCTTGCCTTTATGTCCGGTCCGCCAGGCAAGGAAGAGTTGAACCGCGGGCTTCGGTTCGGCGACGGCTTTTGCAACCAGGCGTCCGGCCGCCAAATCGTCTTGCACCAAATGCTTGGGAAGATAGCCCACCCCGAACCCTAAGCGTTGCGCTTCCAGCTTGGTGTGTAAATCGGGTACGGTCAGCACGTCTTGACCTCGCAACAGCCCCATGGTCCGGGGAGGCAGCGTACGCGAGCTGTCCGCAGCCGATACGGCCCGATGTCGAAGCAGATCGCCCGCAGTCAGAGGTTCCGGCAAAAATGCGAGCGGATGCGCCGGCGCGACGGCGAAGACGAATTCCACGATGCCGATCATCTTGGCGGCATAGCCGCCGCCGGGCGGCCCTTCCCCCGGCGCACCGACCGCTAAATCGGCACGACCGGAGACGAGCGCGTCCCAAGTACCCCCGTAAACCTCCTTGAGCAGCCGGATGTGGGTCCCGTGGACCTCTTTATAAAAATTCTCGAGCACCGGGTAGATCAGCCCAGGCGGGATCAGATATCCATGGCGATGCTCAGCTCCGCCTCCCAGCCGGTGGCTACGCGCTTGACCAGACACTCCAGTTTTCTGGCGGCGTGCAGCAGATGCCGCCCTTCCTCAAGGAGTGATCGCCCCGCTGCCGTCAATGTGGCTCGGGCTCCACTGCGGTCAAACCGCTTTACATCCAGATCTTGTTCCAGTTTTTGCACAGTGTAGGTGATGGCTGACGGGACCCGGTGGAGCTCGTCAGCCGCACCGGCAAAACTGCCTTTACGATCAATGGCGTCAAGCACAGCGAGGGCGTCCAGGGTGAGTCGCATATTCAAATGTTTCGAATGGTTATTGCAAATATTTTCGCTACGAATCCAAAAATACTACAACTATCATGTGCTTGCATTATTCAACATAGTTGAATGAACCAGGTTTCAAAAGACTAGATAGGGTACTCGTATGATGATTGTGCGCCGGGACCGAGATCGGGGATGCTCCCGCTACAACTGGCTCGAGAGTCGCCACACGTTTAGCTTCGCCGACTACTTCGACCCCGATTACATGGGGTTTTCCAGTCTGCGCGTCCTAAATGAGGATCGCGTCGCGCCGAGCGCCGGCTTCCCGCTCCATCCCCACCGGGACATGGAGATTATCAGTTACGTATTGGAAGGCACCTTGAAACACCAGGATAACCGCGGCAACTCCTCGCTGATTTCCGCGGGCGGCGTGCAGCGAATGAGCGCGGGCACCGGGATCATCCACAGCGAATATAACGCCTCCGATACCGAGTCCGTGCATTTCCTTCAAATCTGGATCGAGCCCGCTGTTCTAGGCACCCGGCCCAGCTATGAGCAGAAGACCTTTGGTGAAGCAGAAAAGCAAGGGGACCTTCGCCTCATCGTTTCGCCCGATGGGCGGGAGGAATCGCTTCGCATCCAACAGGATGCCTGTCTCTATGCCGCCGTCTTGATGGAGGGCGATGGCATTAAGCATCCGCTGGCGCCGGGACGCAAGGCGTTTGCTCAAGTGGCCCGGGGCGCGGTGACAAGCAATGGCAGTCGCTTGGCAGCCGGTGATGGCGCGGCGGTTTGGCAAGAGAAGGTTATCTACCTGACCGCAACGGAGTCATCCGAAATACTGCTGTTTGATCTCGCTTAACAGTCTGGTGAAAAACTCTGAAAGCCACGCCAGATTGGCGTGTGCTTGAGAGTTTGGCCGGGTAAAATACCCGGTCTATTTTTTTGGGACGGGCGATCCGCGGCGACGATATCCGGCCCGGCTTCCTGATCAGCCGGGCGAATCTCGAAGAGTGGATGCTCAATGCCCACCCGTCGTAGCGGGTGCGGCTGCCGGTGCATGTTCAAGTTCCACGGATTTTAGCGTACGTTATTGTTTTACCCAGCAAGAGCAATGGCGTTCGCTTCGAAGGCAGAGTACAGCGGATTCCTGTCGGCTGGCGCTGGCGTCGCTCCGGTAAGGTGCGAGCGCAGCGCTATGCCGAATCTCCCATGTCCCCCGGTCCGAGACGATTAGCCGGTTACGATGCCCAAGGCCGCGTGACCGAGCGAGACCACGAGCCCGGCGCGTAACGCCGCCTCGCAACGGCCGAGCCGGGCAGCGCCCGAGAGGGTGTGTTCGCGCATCCCAAGAGCGAACAAATCTATTTGTTGACAATCACGATCAGCACCATGCTTCTCGACACCGTATCCTGGCAATTTTGGATCGATCGCGGCGGGACCTTCACCGACATCGTCGCCCGCCGGTCGGATGGCCTCCTTTTGACCCATAAGCTCCTTTCGGAAAATCCGGACTGCTACCGCGACGCCGCCCTCCAGGGCATCCGCGACCTGTTGCATCTGCCTCCCGATGCGCCGCTGGACGACGCCAACATCGACGCCGTGCGCATGGGTACCACGGTAGGAACGAATGCGCTGCTGGAACGAAAGGGCGAACCAACGGTCCTGGCCATCACGCGGGGCTTCGCCGACGCCCTCCGCATCGGTTATCAAAACCGGCCGGACATCTTCGCCCTGAATATCCGCCGTCCCGAACCGCTTTACCAAAAGGTCATCGAAATCGCCGGGCGCCACGACGCCCACGGCTTGGAGCTGGTACCGCTCAATCTCGGCGAGGCGGAACAACAACTGGCCGAAGCCTACCGGGAAGGCTTCCGGTCGATCGCCATCGTGCTCATGCATGCCTGGCGGGCACCCGATCATGAACTCGAACTGGAAAAGCTGGCCCGCCGCATAGGCTTCACTCAAGTTTCCCTCTCCCACCGCGTCAGTCCCGCCATGAAATTGATCGGACGGGGCGACATCACGGTGGTGGATGCCTATCTGTCCCCGGTGCTGCGTCGATATGTCGATCAAGTCGCGACCGGCTTGGGCATAGGCCAGGCCGACGGAGCGCAACGCGATCGAAAACGCAAGCTGCTGTTCATGCAATCCAATGGCGGATTGGTGGACGCTGACCGGTTCCACGGCAAGAACAGCATTCTCTCGGGTCCCGCCGGCGGCATCGTCGGCGCGGTGGCGGTCTCCCGTCTCGCCGGCTTCGACCGGATCGTCACCTTCGACATGGGCGGCACCTCCACCGACGTGGCCCATTACGCCGGCGAATTCGAGCGCAGCCAGGAAACCGAGATCGCCGGGGTCCGGCTCAGGACGCCCATGCTCAACATTCACACGGTCGCGGCGGGCGGCGGCTCGATTCTGCATTTCGATGGCCTGCGTTTTAGAGTTGGCCCCGACTCGGCCGGGGCCAATCCGGGACCCGCCTGTTACCGGCGCGGCGGCCCTTTGTGCGTGACCGATGCCAATGTGATGGTCGGAAAACTCCGGCCGGAATTCTTTCCGAAAGTTTTCGGGCCGAACGGCGATCAGCCTCTCGATACCGAGATCGTTCGGCGCAGGTTCCAGGAACTGGCCGAGATCATCCGCTCCGACTCGGGCCGAGCGCTCTCGCCCGAAGAAGTGGCGGAAGGCTTCATCGACGTGGCGGTGGAAAACATGGCCGCCGCCATCAAGACGATTTCGCTGCAGCGCGGCCATGACTTAGCCGATTACGTCCTGTGCTGCTTCGGCGCCGCTGGCGGCCAGCACGCTTGCAAGGTCGCCGAACGGCTCGGCATCGCCAGGATTTTCCTACATCCTATGGCCGGCGTGTTGTCGGCCTACGGCATAGGTCTCGCCGATTACCGTGTCGTCAAGGAGCGGGCGATGGTCGCGCTGCTGAACGATGCCGCCATCCCGATGCTTCGTGCAGCGTTCGATGCCCTGGAAGCAGAAGGGCGCGCGGAACTCTCGGCCCAGGACGTTCCGCCGGAACGGATCGTCGCAACCCGTAAGGCCATGCTCCGTTACGAAGGAACCGACACCCTGTTCGCCGTGCCATTCGGCGATTCGGCGGATATGCGGACGCGGTTCGAGGAACGGCACCGCCAGCGCTTCGGCTTCGTTTACTCCGACAAAGCCCTGCTGGTGGACACTGCAACCGTGGAGCTGGCCGGCTTGAACGAACCGGTCGAAGAACCGGAATATCCTGTACGGCCCGACGCGCTGCCCGAACCGGTCACGAAGGTACGGATGTATGCCGGGCGAAACCGCCACAAGACACCAGTTTATCGGCGCGAGGACTTGAAACCGGGCATGCGTTTGCAAGGCCCCGCCATTCTGATCGAACCTAACTCGACCACGATCATCGAACCCGGTTGGCAGGGCGAGATTACCGCCCGCAACCATCTCATCCTCAGCGCTTACGACGCGAGCGATCGAGCGAGTGCCCTGCCGGAGGCAGAAGAAACGGAGCAGCCGGTCGATCCGGCGCGCCTTGAAATCTTCAACCGGCTGTTCATGTCGGTGGCCGAGGACATGGGGTATACCCTGCAAAACACCGCCCACTCGGTGAACATCAAGGAACGTCTCGATTTTTCCTGCGCGCTGTTCGATGGCACTGGCGGACTCGTCGCCAACGCCCCGCACATTCCGGTGCATCTGGGCTCCATGGACGAGAGCGTCAAGGCGCTGATCGCGAGTCATGGAGACGAACTGCGGCCGGGCGACGTCTGGCTCGTCAATTCCCCCTATCACGGCGGTACGCATCTGCCGGACATCACCGTCATCACCCCGTTGTTCGACGATGCGGGCGAATCGGTCCTGTTCTATCTCGCCTCGCGCGGCCATCACGCCGACGTAGGCGGCCTCACACCCGGCTCGATGCCGCCCCGCAGCACATCCATCGATCAGGAAGGAGTTCTGAGCTCGGGCCTTAAAATCGTCGAAAACGGACAGTTGCTCGAATCGGCCATCCGCGACTGGCTGAACGCGAAACCCTACCCGGCCCGCGATCCCGACCGCAATCTCTCGGATCTCCGCGCCCAGATCGCCGCCAACGTGAAAGGCGTGCAGGCGCTCGGCAACATGCTCGAACGTTATTCGCTGGCGACGGTCCGGCGCTACACGGGGCATGTGCAAAACCATGCGGAAGAAGCGGTGCGGCGGGTCATCACGCGGCTGTCCGACGGCGAGTTCGAGGTGACGATGGATTCCGGCGCGGTCATCCGCGTGGCGATCCGCGTCGATGCCGAAAAGCGGCGGGCCTTGATCGACTTTACCGGGACCTCGCCCCAGCAGCCCGACAATCTGAACGCCCCGGCCGCCGTGTGCAAAGCAGCCGTCCTTTACGTATTCCGCACCCTAGTGGAGGACGATATTCCGCTCAATGCCGGGTGTCTCCGCCCGCTCGACATCCGGATTCCCGAAGGCTCCCTGCTCAATCCCCGCTATCCCGCAGCCGTCGCGGCGGGCAACGTGGAAACTTCGCAGCACATCGTCGATGCCCTGTACGGTGCGCTGGGCGTGCTAGCCGCCTCTCAAGGCACGATGAACAACTTCACCTTCGGCAACGCGCGCTATCAATACTACGAAACCATCTGCGGCGGGGCCGGCGCGGGGGCCGGCTTCGACGGCGCGGACGCCGTGCACACCCATATGACCAACTCCCGCATCACCGACCCCGAAGTACTGGAGTGGCGCTTTCCGGTGCGGCTGGAAACCTTCGCCATCCGCCGGGGCAGCGGCGGCGAGGGCTCGTACAAGGGCGGCGACGGCGTCGTTCGAAAAATCCGGTTTCTCGAGCCCATGACCGCCGGGATCGTGTCCAGCCGCCGCCTGCAGCCGCCTTTCGGCCTCGATGGCGGAAATCCCGGAGCCTGCGGGCGAAACCTCGTGATCCGACGCAACGGAGCCGTAGAAACCCTCGGCTCCCAGGCCGAAACCGACATGGCCGAGGGCGATGTGTTTCTCATCGAAACTCCGGGTGGCGGCGGCTACGGAGGGCGGACGTGACTAAACCCGAGTTCGATCTTTGCATCATCGGCGGGGCTCTGCGGGCCTAGTGGTCGCCGCGGGCGGTGCCGGCATCGGCGCGAAAGCGGCGTTGGTGGAGAAGCGGGCCCTGGGTGGCGATTGCCTCTATCACGGCTACGTCCCGAGCAAAGCGCTGCTTCATTCGGCCAAGGTCGCGAACACCCTTCGCTCGGCCAAGCGATCCGCAATCGGCGGATGCGCGCCGGACATCGATCTGGCCAAGGTCACGGAACGGTTGCCGAAGTCATGCGAACCATCGAACCGCAGGACAGTCCGGACCGATTCCGATCCATGGGCGTGGACCTCATGTTCGGCGCCGGTCACTTCGTCGCTCCGCATCGTTTCGAGCTCGACGGAAAAACGCTGACCGCAAAACGCTTCGTCATCGCCACCGGCTCCCGCCTCGCGATTCCGCCCACTGAAGGGCTTGACCGGGTTCCTTACCTCACCAACGAAACCGTGTTCGATTTGCGCGAACCGGTCGCCCATCTGGCCATTCTCGGCGCCGGGCCGATCGGCATCGAAATGGCGCAGTCCTTCCGACGGCTGGGCGGTATAACGTCACGGTGGTGGGCGCCGCTCCGGAAATCCTTCCGAAAGCGGCCGTCGCCGCAGCCCAAGCGGGCGAATTGATTCACGAACACGTCCTAGCGATGCGCAAAAATCTGAAAGTGTCCGATCTCGCCGGGACCATCCACGTCTACGCGCCCCTGGCGCAAATCAATCGCCACCTGGCCGAGCCATGTCCCAAGGCCGGCCTTACCCCGACGGCAAAACGCTGGCTGAAACACCTGTTCGGTTTGCGCTGTTCCTGATCACCCGCGGAATCAGGCCAAGAGGCCGGCGATCAGTTCCTTGTAAACCTCGGACTGCCGCCCCGTCTTAAGCCGGCTGGCGACCACGACGCTGCGCAGCTCGGCGAGAGCCCGATCGAAATCGTCGTTGACGATGAGATAGTCGTACTCGCTGTAATGCGACATCTCCGAGATGGCGTCGCGCATGCGGCGGGCGATGGTGTCCGGTTCGTCCTGGCCGCGTGCCTTGAGCCGCTCTTCCAGCGTGCGGAGCGAGGGCGGCAGGATGAAAATGGAAAGGCAATCGGGCATCAAGCTCCGGATTTGCCGGGCACCCTGCCAATCGATCTCGAGCAACACGTCCTGTCCCTCGGCCAAGGCCTTTTCCACGGTCCCCCGAGCCGTACCGTAATAGTTGTCGAACACCCTGGCGTGCTCCAGAAACTCGCCGGCCTCGATCATCGTTTCGAATTCGGAATGATTAACGAAGAAATAGTCCCGGCCGTGAACTTCGCCTGGACGCTGCGCCCGCGTGGTATGCGACACGGACACCGTAAACCCGTCGAGATTTTCCCGCAGCGCCCTGACCAGGCTGGTTTTTCCGGCACCGGACGGGGCCGAAACGATGAACAGCGTGCCGATATTCATATGCTTCAAGAATGATACGGAGTGGTGTGACGACTTCCGGTCCACGCCGTAGCGTTGACCAAGGGTCGTTAGCTTAGCATGCCGGCCGTCGAGGTCGTGAGAATCGGCCGTCTACCGCAAGGTGTATAGAAAGCTGGCGAGATGCCGGGCATCCGCTTCGGTGACGGCGGTATTCGGCATGGCGGTCAAAGGATCGATTGCGGGCGGATCTTGAATCCAGCGCATCAAGTTCTCCGGCGTGTTGGTGAGTACGCCGGCGATGTAGACACGGCTCGCGATGCCGCTCAAGGGCGGGCCCACCAGGCCGTTCGCGCCTTCGATTCCGGGAATGACATGACAGGATCCGCAGCCATATCGCTTTACGGCTTCTCTTCCGCGCTCGGGATCACCGCCGGCTACGAGCGTGCCTACGGGTTCCGCCCGGCGATCGCAGGCGCCAAGCGATGCGGACAGGAACAAGATCGCAAGCCCGGTTAACTGCTCGGTTCGAATTCGGCCGATTTTGATTCCCTTGCCCATATCCGCACTCCTTATCTGTTCATCAGGATTCCCAATCGACCGGATACTCGTGGCTCGCAAGGACCTGGAATGCGTTGCGAACGGCCTCTCCGTAATGCCCGGTCTGAAGGCGGATTCGTATTTTGAGACACGCCCGTTCGGAGAGCGTTCCGATCCAAGCTTGATGATAAAGGGATTCGGCCCAAGGTTGCGATTGAGCGCGACATCGCGTAATTCCATTTTTCGAACAAAAAGAAAATTTCTTTAATGATAGGCCGGGATAAGCCTATCCTGAGCGAAGTCGAAGGGCTTATTCCGGCCTACAACGTTTTCCTTTTGATTGAGAAATGGAATAAGAAACGCCCCACCCCGTCGGGGAAGGCCCCAAGAATTAGGTTATCGGACTATTCGCGCGCTTTCGAAGCTTTACTCCAAACACTCGGGCAAGTCTGGAAAACGGTATCGATCGCCAACTGGAGAGTTTGGATTTCCAGCCATGAAACCGGATTACAGAGATGAGCACCTCGAAAAACTCCGAGGCGCTCTAAGGGGCAGGGATGCCCCGTCGTTTTCAGCCAGGTAAGGGGTTGAAAACGTAAGCCGAGCTCAAACCGCGTTTGGGCTTGGCGAAGAGAAAAACCGCCGGGAAGGCGGTTTTTCGAGGTCCCCAGATTTCCTTGACTGCCGGCGTCATTCCACATAAACCGGCACATCCGTCCGACAAATAAGTTTAAGTGCTAACGCAAGAATGCTCAGGGCCCGAATTGAAATGACCGAAAAGCACTTGAGGAATAATCCCTGCTCCTTGAAAGTTCAGGGATATATCGAAGGAAATGCGCCAAAAACTGAACCGACGGCCTTCAGATACGGTCCGCACCGCTCCGGCTCAACCCTGCCCGCCGACGGAATGCCGCTTCGCTCTCTCCCTGGACTCTTCTGACATCCAGATCGGGAAAACAGCCCGCTTGGCGGGATATGATCCGGCGTAATCCGTTGCTATCGTAAATCAACCGGATGATCCTCATCGGCGGAGCGCGGTCATTTTGCCCCTTCTGGGCGGCAATCGGGGGTTCAAGTCGATCCATTTCCGTTGCTCCAACTGGGTTAAAACGATACCATCCATCCTAAACTCCGACGGTTTTCAACCGAGCCTCGCTCATCTTTTGCACCTCGGCTTCGCGTTCCCAGCTCATTCGATCGCGAAACGCCCGTCGGGTTTCCAGACCCTTATTTATCTATGCGCGAGCCGGGCCCTCGGAATATCGACATGGAATGGCTCGCGACCGGGGAGGCACGGCGGTTTATGCAGGGACTCGGGCCAACATTCCGCTAGGGCATGTAATACTAAACCTTCGAGAATCTCCGTCCAATACCGCGATCATCCCGTATTGACCATGGCGGCCGAAGCGGCTAATTCAGGCTTGACGGCGCCGCGAGGCCATTATCCTAGAAACGGCAGTTGACCGCTTCGATGCACCAGCAAAGTAGGGTGCGGTGAGCGAAGCGAACCGCCCTTCGACCAGGCTCAGGACACACATCATTCGAGGACACAAGGGGTGCGGTTCGTTCCTCACCGCACCCCTACGAAACGACTTGCATCGATCTCACCTTTCGGCTGAAGACGCGACCTACCCGATTTAAACGGCGGGCGAGTCACCTGGCGGCGTTGCGCCTTCTTGCGGGAGACTACCCCGTGGGCTTCGTCGCGCTCCTTCGACTCCGCTCAGGACAGGCTTGCCAGCCGCCAAACCCGCCGCACACCCCAGCACGTCCAACCGCCGTTTCTAGGATTATGGAAAACGGGAAACAAAGGCTTATCGATGGCGTTCTTTGAAAGGCGCTTAGTCGATCGTGGCGGCTCTCAGGTATCGCCGCCACGTTAATTATGCCTTCAAATCGGAGCGATACGGATGGACAATTACAAAAACCCGCCCGAAAAACGTCGGGCTGGGTTATGTCCCCACCCCTCGTACTCGGAGCCGGCTGAATACGGCTATTCGTTCCGTCATCTGCCGCGCCAGCCTCGTACCGTGCCGTCGTCATCGGTCAAACCTCGCGAACCTTTTCTTTCTTCGCGCAACTCTAGGTATCGGTCTTGATATAGCTTGCGCTCCTCGGGTGCCATCAGCGACTCACGCCCGCCCTCCCCTCCGCGCGGGCGTACACCTTACCGCCCGACACCGCGATCCCGTGCACGCTCCTGAATCTCGCCCCGGAAGTCTTACCGAAAGCTTTTTCGCTCCTGTCGAATATCTTGAGACGGCTCCCGATAGAGTCCACCCCGCGGTTCGTCGAGCAATCGACCGTCGCCGTCGCGATCTCGCGCCGAGGCTTCTTCGGCCGCCAAAGCGGAAAGTCCGACCAACAGCGCAAAAACAACGTTCTCGCCCTTCGTCATTCGCTTCCTCTACTATCATCAGTTGGGCGATCGCGGTTATAAGATCCGTCCTGTCGCGCGTTTCGTTGAGTCAGGCTACCATCCGCTTGCGAACCCCGCTGTTTCGGCCACTTCGCCAAGGCCCAAGCGACGCAGCGCCCGATCTCCCGAGTTTGGCACCGGCGATCAATCACAAGGATGACAACGACGAGGCCGCGAAGACAACCGAGCACGGTACACTGGATGGCGACCATCCGAAAATCGAGCCTCGATCGCGCCGTCCGCCGGGTGTCCGCCTTTTGTCTGGCATTGACTCTACATCATCCTGTGATGGCTCGCACCCAGGAGGTCGCCGAAGAACCCGCCGGCCAAATCGGCGGGGTTCCCGTCTCGGTCTGGACTTATCCCAGCGACGGGCTAAAGGTCAAAGGTCTGCTGTTCTTGCCCCGCGTTCGAGACCGATTGCCGCTGATCCTCTTCAACCATGACGGGATTTCCGGCATTTCCGAGGAACACATGCGGGCCAGCGCCCGGCTGGCGCGGGCAGGATATGCCGTCTTCGCCCCCTCCTATCGCGGCGAGGACGGATCGGAAGGAACTGTCCAAGTGGCCGCGGGTGAAGTGCGCGATGTGCTGAACGTGCTGCCGCTCCTGACGCGAGCACCGGGCATCGACGCCCGGAAGGTGGCCATGGTCGGCATCTCGCACGGCGCCCTGATCAGCGTGCTGGCCGCCGCCCGCGAGCCCGAGGTCGACGCCGTCGTGACGGCTGACGGCGTGATGGACATCTACGGCTGGTGGCGCCATCTCCGACAGAAAGGAATCTCGGGCCGCGACGACTTGAGCCGGCGAATCTACGGCGACGGACCGGAGCGCAAACCGCTGGCTTTCTCGACCCGCCACGCCATGAATCAGATCCCGAATCTAAGAGCGCCGGTACTCATCCTCCAGGGCGGCCTGGACGATGTCGTCCCCGTCGAGCAAGCGATTACGTTCAAGACCCATTTGGACCGCGCCCGACATCCCGCCGCATTGAAGATCTATCCCCACTGCGGGCACGCTTTCCTGGTTTACGCGCCTTATCAAAAACACGGCGTCACTCCGGCCGAACGCATCGAGAGCGAAAAGGCTTGGCAAGATCTGTTGGGGTTTCTCAGAAAGTACCTCAAACCTTGAAACAGTTGAGTTCAATGTTTCTTCTTCGGGGAGTGGTCCGGAACACCGCTTTTCAAACCTAAGCTATGCTCTGATGACCTTGAAATAGTCGTAAGCGCGTTCGATGCCGTACACACCGGCAAACCGCGTCTGGCCGGCGTTCTCGTCTTCCTCCATCAGGATTTGCTCCATTTCCCCCGGATGGCGTGGAATAATCGGTCATAAATATCGTTCCCGAAGCGGTTGAACAATCCACGCCGCCGACGATGTTCTAGATGAAATGGCGAATCCAGTTGAGTCGGGATTGATCCGTGTTCGGTCGGAGATCTTTTCGTCGGCTTTTTCGGGTCCCGTGACATGGCGTAATTCCATTTCTCAATCAAAAGGAAAACGTTGTAGGCCGGAATAAGCCCTTCGACTTCGCTCAGGACAGGCTTATCCCGGCCTACCATTAAAGAAATTTTCTTTTTGTTCGAAAAATGGAATAAAACGCTATTCGACGTTCTGAGCCTGCTCTCTCATCTGTTCGATCAGCACTTTCATCTCGACCGAGGCCCTGGTCGTTTCCGCGTCGGCGGATTTCGAGCCCAGCGTATTGGCTTCGCGGTTCATTTCCTGAAGCAGAAAATCGAGACGGCGGCCGACCGGCTCTTTTTGGCGCAAGGCCCGCAGCACTTCGTCGACATGAGCGTCGAGGCGATCCATCTCTTCGTCCACGTCTAGCTTCTGCGCCAGGTAGACCATCTCCTGCTCCAGCCGCTCGACATCGGGATTGGCCGATATTTCGGCCAGCCGCGCGACGATTCTCTCCCGAATGGACCGGAGCACTTCCGGCATACGTGCCCGCACCGCCGAGACGTGCTCCTTCAGCTTGAGGCAGCGTTCTTTGAGTAAAACGGCCAGTTGGCGGCCCTCGTTTTCCCGCACCGCGATCGCTTGTTTCAGCACGTCGGTCAAAAGATCGAGGATTTCGGCGGTCAACTGCTCTCGATCGGCCTCAGGCTCGTGCAGGGCGCCCGGCCATTTCAAGACATCCAGGGCACTGAAACCGGCCAAGGGCCGATCACTCAGCTCGTCCACCTCGCGCGCGGCCGTCAGCAGCTTGGTGACCAACTCTCGGTGTACGCGGATATCGGCGTCGCCTTCGATGCTTTTCTTGCAGGACAGGATGCAATCCAAACGCCCTCGGTTGATGAGCGCTCCGACGCGGCTGCGTGCTGCCGGCTCCAGAAAGCGGAAAGCATCCGGCAAACGCAGGGAGAGATCGAGGTAGCGGTGATTGACCGAGCGTATCTCCCAGGTGAAAACCCAGTCTTGAATTTCTCGTTCGCCGCTGGCGAAAGCAGTCATGCTGCGAATCATGGAAAGTCTTGCTTGCTTTATACTGATTGAGTTATGAAGTGAAGTTACGCGCACAACTTTCACCGCCGGCTCGAATTCTCTTTGAATGACGGCGCGAGAACGAAATCCGGCTCCGCGCAAATCCCTAATAAGCCAACATGGAATATTAAGCTGAATTTTTCCATGCGGAAACTCTGGCCGGACTTTTCGGACAAGCCTTCGAAAGACCTGTACTTCTTGAAGTCGGGAACGATCGTGGATCAATACATGATCGAGCGTCCTTTGGCCGGCGGCGGATTCAGTTCCGTCTACCTGGCGCGCCAGTTGGCCGATCAGCGCCAGGTAGCCATCAAGGAGTACCTGCCGCGTCGCTTGGCGCACCGCACGCCGGAAAATCATGTCATGCCGAACAGCGAGCAAACGCGCCCGATGTTCCTGCGCGGCCGACGCTTGTTTCTGGAGGAAGCGAAAGTTCTCACCAAACTCAAGCACCGTAACATCGTCGAGGTTCTGAATTTTTTTCAAGCCAACTCGACGGTCTACCTGGTAATGACCTTCGAATACGGAAAAATCCTTGGCGATTATCTTCTGAAAGAAAAGAAAGGCGGCGTAAGTGACCAGTTTCTACGCAGGGTGTTTCCGGCATTGCTCGACGGTCTCAGGACGATCCATCAAAACGGGCTGCTGCACCTCGACATCAAACCGCAGAACATCTTGATCCGCTCGGGGGGCGATCCTCTCCTGCTGGATTTCGGAGCCTCGCAGCCTTACCCGTACGAGGAACATGCCCGAATCGGCAAAGTGCTGACTAACGGCTTTTCCCCGATCGAACAGTACCAGGACGACGGTGCCTTGGGCCCGTGGAGCGATATTTACGCCATCGGCGCGACCATGCGGATGTGCCTGGACGGCGTCCCGCCCCCTGCCGCTCCGATTCGTGCCGAACGCGACACCCTCGTTCCGGCGGTCAAAGCTTTTAAGCGCCGCTATCCGCAAGACCTTTTGCAAGCCATCGATTTGGCCATGATCGTAGACCCCACGCAGCGCCCGCAGTCGATAGAAGAATTCTCGCAACTTCTCTCCCGGGAAAGCCGTTCCACCGAACCCTGAACGTAAAGAGACCCAAGATCGGCACCGGCTCTCCATCGCCATTCGATTCCGCTCCCGGCCCCTCAGCATGGCACCAGCTAAGTATTTCATTTCGCGACAAAGGATTGTTCCTCTGCGCAAGATGGCATAATGTATGCCCGCCTTTCTGCAAAAGAAAATCAGGAACATTCACGATGAGTGCGACCATCAACGAACGCAGGCAAAACACGAATCAAATAATCAAGGAGCTTCTGGAGGAGAGGCGGCAGGTTTGGTCTCTGTACTGCGCGATTGCTGGAATGAAACCTTTTAAGGCGGAACAGCCCCTTCGACCGAAAGTCCAGGAGTTCTGCCAATTGCTCATCGATTACATATCGCTCGGGCATTTCGGAATTTACCAACGCATCATCGACGGCACCGAACGACGACGGAAGGTGCTGGAAACGGCGGAAAACATTTATCCTAAAATCGCCGAAACCACCGATGCGGCGGTGGACTTCAACGACAAGTACGAAACGCTGGCCGAGAACGAATTGAAAACCCATCTCGAAGACGACTTGTCCAAGCTCGGCGAGGAGTTGGCGCTGCGCATCGAACTCGAGGATCAATTGATTTCGAGCATGATCGCCTGACCAAAGGACACCGACGGGCCGGAGCATTCCCACATTCACGGCGAATGGGCCGCCCAAGCTTGACGGACTATACACTTGATGAACTATTGCACACATTGCGGAACTTCGCTCCGGACGGGCATACCCGAAGGTGACGACCGCCCGCGTTACATCTGCGATTCCTGCGGAACCATCCATTATCAGAACCCCAAGCTGATAGCAGGATGCATTCCTATCTGGCAGGATCGGATACTGTTGTGCAAACGCGCCATCGAACCGCGTCTTGGCTATTGGACCCTGCCGGCGGGTTTCATGGAACTCGGCGAGACTCTGCCCGACGCGGCGCGCCGCGAAGCCCGCGAGGAAGCCAATATCGAGGTGGAGCTCGAGTCGGTGTATACCATCTTCAGCCTGCCGCACATCTCGCAGGTGTACGTGTTCTTTCGCGCCCGCATGCTGGAAGAACGTTACTCCGCCGGCTTGGAAACCCTGGAGGCGCGTCTGTTTCGGGAAGACGAAATCCCCTGGAACGAAATCTCCTTCGAAACGGTTCATAGGTCGCTGCGTTTGTTTTTCGCCGATCGCAAACAGGGCAATTACGCGTTCAGGCTGGAAACCATCACGCCGGATCAGCGCAGAATGGGGGGAGGCTAGCCCCCTTTCGTCAGTTCGACGGCGACCCCGCGAGAATGCCGGGTTTCGTTCCTCAACCCGGCCTACATGTTGGATGCCATAGAAAGAAAAAGGCTTTTCATGGCCTCCCCAACAACGCACTCATTCGCTGTCCCATATCCGTAGGCGTGTCGACGACTTCCACGCCGGCCGCCCGGAGCGCCTCTACCTTGCTCTTCCCCGTCCCTTTGCCGCCGGTGATGATGGCACCGGCATGGCCCATCCGTTTTCCGGGCGGCGCGGTGAGACCGGCGATATAGCCGACCACCGGCTTGGTGACGTGCGACTTGATGTATTCGGCCGCTTCCTCCTCGGCGCTGCCGCCGATTTCACCGACCAGAATGATGCCCTTGGTCTCGTCGTCGTTCTGGAACATAGCCAGGAGATCGATGAAATCAAGACCCTTGATGGGATCGCCGCCGATCCCGACGCAGGTGCTCTGACCGAGCCCGGCTTTGGTCGTTTGATGCACGGCTTCGTATGTCAGCGTGCCGGAGCGGGACACGATGCCCACCGAGCCCTTCTGATGAATGAAGCCGGGCATGATGCCGATCTTGCATTCGCCGGGCGTGATCACGCCGGGGCAGTTGGGACCGATCAGGGCGGTGTCGTAATGGGCCAGGGCCGCTTTGACCCGCAGCATATGCAGGACGGGAATGCCCTCGGTGATGCAGACGATCACTTTGATCCCCGCATCGGCCGCTTCGAGGATGGCGTCCGCTGCGAACGGCGGCGGCACGTATATCATACTGGCCGTGGCGCCCGTTTCGCGAACCGCCTGCTTGACCGTGTCGAACACCGGCAGATTCAGATGGGTTTGCCCGCCGCGCCCGGGCGTCACGCCACCGACCAGTCGGGTGCCGTACTCTAGGCACTGCTGAGAATGAAAGGTGGCCTGCTTGCCGGTGAAGCCTTGGCAAATGACCTTGGTATTCTTGTCGACGAGTATGCTCATCGCGCAGCCTCCACAGCTTTTTTAGCCGCTTCGTCCAAATCCGATGCGGTAATCAGCGCCAAGCCGGACTCATCGAGCAAGCGCCGGCCTTCCTCGGCATTGGTTCCTTCGAGCCGGACGATCACCGGCACCTGAATGTGCACCTCTTTGACCGCCGAAATGATGCCTTCGGCGATCAGATTGCAGCGCACGATGCCGCCGAAGATGTTCACCAGAACGGCTTTCACCTTGGCGTCGGACAAAATCAATTTGAATGCCTCGGCGACTTTCTCCGCCGTGGTTCCGCCGCCCACGTCCAGGAAGTTGGCCGGCTCGCCCCCGTACAACTCGATGACGTCCATGGTCGCCATGGCGAGCCCGGCACCGTTCACCATGCAGCCTATATTGCCGTCCAACGTGACATAGCTCAGCCCGTGCTGGCGCGCCGCGGACTCCTTGGGGTCCTCCTGGGACGGATCGCGAAGTTCCGCCAAATCGGTATGGGCGAACAGAGCGTTGTCGTCGACGTTGATCTTGGCGTCCAGCACCAGCAAGTCACCGTCTTCCGTCACCACCAGCGGATTGATCTCGATCTGGCTCAAATCCTTGTCCATGAACAGCCGGAACATGCCGTTCATGATCTTGGTCAAAACCTTGACCTGATCGCCCTTGAGCCCGAGGGAAAAGCCGATTTCCCGGCACTGGTAGGCTTGCAGCCCCACGGCGGGATCGACCGTCAGGCTCAGGATCTTTTCGGGATGCCGCGCGGCCACTTCCTCGATGTCCATGCCGCCGGCATTGGACGCCAAAAACAACACCCGTGCGCTGGCTCTGTCCACCAGCGCGCTCAGGTAAAGCTCGTGCGCGATCGGACGGACTTCCTCGACCAGCACGGCATTGACCGGCAAGCCGGCGGCGCCCGTCTGGGCGGTGACCAGGCGGGAACCCAGCAACTGACCGGCGGCGATCCCGACCGCATCGACGCTGTCGACCAGCTTGACGCCGCCCGCCTTGCCGCGTCCGCCGGCGTGGACCTGGGCCTTCACCACCCATCGTCCGCCACCCAGGGCCGCCGCCGCCTCGACCGCTTCCCGCTCGGAAAACGCCGGCGTGCCGCGGGGAACCGGCAGGCCGTATGACGAGAACAAATGTTTCGCCTGATATTCATGTAAGTTCATCGGGTACTCCGTCTAGCACTCGCGCCGGGCATCAATCCTCAAATCGATGCTACTCTAATGGTTACGGCTATTCTAATAGACCCGCTCCGAAACCGCACTGCAACCATGCCACAACAGCGCGCACCGGCCCTGAATTCGGGTGAGACCCCGAGTCCAACGAAACGATCGCGTCTACTGTTTGTGCGATCGCTTGCACGAATCGGGCGGCGCCGACTGAACCGCCCGGAATGAGGCCACTCTGCGCTTAACAAACGCTTGCGACGGACGATGGACTTCGACAACAAGCCAATATCACCCTGTCCGTTCTCCAAACATTACCGCATTCCCGAAAATCAAGCCTGGCAGGCGCTGACGGTTTATCTCCTCTACCGCCTGACGCTGGGCAGCATCCTGGTTTTTCTGTTTTTTCTCGGGGCGCTGCCGTCGTCGCTGGGCAAACACAACCCTGGACTTTATGCGGCCGTCAGTAGCCTTTATCTGGGATCCACCTTTTTCTCGGCCGTTCCGCTGCTCCTACGTCGCCCGGCTTTCTCGCTTCAAGCGCAGATGCACGTGCTCACCGATATCGTCATGATCCCCATCGCCATGCACGCCTCGGGGGGCGTCGAGTCCGGCATGGGCGTGTTATTGGCCTTGTCCGTGGCGGCCGGTGGCATCTTGACCGGCGGCCGCTGCGCTTTGCTGCTGGCGGCGTTCGCAAGTGTCGCGGTATTGGGCGAGGAAGCTTACGCCGATCTTCTCGGAGCTTTCGAACCCGCTTACACTTACGCCGGCATGCTCGGCGCCTCGTTCTTCGGCATCGCGATCCTCGCCCTCGTGCTGGCCGGGCGCGCCGAACGGAGCGAAGCGATCGCCGCGCAGCGTGGCGCCGATCTCGCCAATCTTAGGCAGCTCAACGAATTCATCATCCGCCACCTGCAGTCCGGCATCGTCGTCATCGACGAACAGCGACGCATACGGATGATGAACGACTCCGCCGCTCGCCTCCTCGGCATACCCGCGACCGCTCGATTCTTGGAAACCGCCTGCCCGGAATTGGCGGAGCTGTTTTGGGCGTGGCTGGACGATTCGAGCCCGGCCACGGTGACTCTCGGCTCCCGCGCAGGGCAACCCGTGCAAGTCCGCTTCACGCGCCTAGGTCGCACTCGTCCGCCGCTTTATATGGGGTTCCTGGAAGACAGCGCCTTGTACAATCAGCGGGTTCAGCAAGGCAAGCTGGCCTCACTCGGCCGACTCACAGCCAGCATCGCCCACGAGATTCGCAACCCTCTGACTGCGATCAGCCATGCCGCTCAACTGTTGGCGGAGAGCTCTTCGCTGGAAGCGCAGGACCACCGTCTGACGCAGATCATTCTCGACCATACCGCACGGGTCAATGTCATCATCGAAAACGTGCTCCAAATCTCGAGAAGAAGCCAATCGAAACGGGAAGTCCTTTCTTTGGCAGCCAGCGTCAAAAAATGTCTGAGGGACTATCGGATGGCTCAAGGCTTGCGTGAAAATGCTTTCCAGCTCGATGTCAGAATCGATCATGCGCTGGTCCTGGTCGATCCCAGCCATCTCAAGCAGATCCTCGAAAACCTTTTCTCGAATGCATTGAAATACGGCCAGCCGCAGCGCGGTGCGGTCCGAGTGCGGGTAAGGCGTCAACGGCAGGAACCCTGCGTCGAGGTCATCGATCACGCGCCCCCCATCGACAGCCAAACCGTTCAGCAAATGTTCGAGCCTTTTTTCACGACCTCGTCCAGCGGCACCGGACTCGGACTTTACATCGCGCGCGAACTGGCCGAACTCAACCAAGCTAAACTGGAATACGAGCCCGTGACCGGTGGCGGTTGCTTCCGGCTCCGTCTCGCCGATGCTGAAAAAACCACGATCGAATTATGAACAAACCGTCCGCTCTGGTCGTCGATGACGAACCCGCCATCCGCGAACTGCTGGAAATCACGCTCCGGCGTATGGATATCGACGTGCTGACGGCCGGCGAACTGCGCCAAGCCAGAGAGTGCCTGCAAAACCGCCATTTCGATCTTTGCCTGACCGACATGAGACTGCCGGACGGCGACGGTTTGGACTTGGTGGAGTTCATCCAGCTCAACCATCCGAAACTGCCGGTCGCGGTCATCACCGCCCACGGCAATATGGAATCCGCCATTCGGGCATTAAAAAGCGGCGCCTTCGATTTCGTCTCCAAGCCCTTGGATCTACAGGTACTCAGGAATCTCGTCAACAGCGCGCTCAAGCTCGTTCGGCAAGAAGGGGGGGACCGGCGCTCCCGACACATCTTGCTCGGCGATTCGCCGGCGATACGGGAGATCCGTTCCAAAATCACCAAGCTATCACGCAACCAGGCGCCCATCTTCATCAGTGGCGAATCGGGTACCGGCAAGGAACTGGTCGCGAGACTCATCCACGCCATGAGTCCGCGCTCCGAGAAACCCTTCGTCGCGGTGAACTGCGGTGCGATACCGCACGATTTGATGGAAAGCGAATTTTTCGGCCACAGAAAAGGCAGTTTCACCGGGGCGGTCGGGGACAAGCAGGGGCTATTTCAGGCGGCCCACGGCGGAACGCTGTTCCTGGACGAGGTCGCCGACCTGCCGCTGTCGCTGCAGGTCAAGCTGTTACGCGCGATCCAGGAAAAATCGATTCGGCCGCTGGGCGAACCCCGCGAAATTCCGGTGGACGTACGGATCGTAAGCGCCACCCACAAGAATCTCGCCGAGATGGTCCGAAACGGCGACTTCCGGCAAGACCTTTTCTACCGCATCAACGTGATCGAGATGCACGTTCCGCCCTTACGCGAACGCCGCAGCGATATTCCGGCTCTGGTCGACCATATACTCGCAAAACTTACCCCCCCTGGAGACGCCAAAGCCGAACTAAGCCCAGAGGCCTTGAGCGCGCTTCTGAACTATCCGTTTCCGGGCAACGTGCGGGAGCTCGAAAATATCTTGGAACGCGCCGTCGCACTCTGCGAAGGGCATCGCATCCTGGTCGAGGACCTGAATCTTCCTAAAGCGATCGAAACGGCTTTCCCGGCTGCGCCGGATGAGAGCCCCGTGGGGGGACATGGCCTATCTTTGGAAAACTATATGGACGAGATCGAGAAGCAGGCAATCGTCAAAGCGCTGGAAAAAACCCGATGGAACCGGACGGCGGCGGCAAAACAATTGGGAATAACCTTCCGCGCGCTGCGCTACAAGCTGAAAAAGCTGGGGCTGGATTGAGAACCGGCGAGGATGGACGGCCGAGATACACAAGGAAGGCGAATCAGCCGTCGCTCTGAACCAAAACGTCTGAGGGATTTCTCCAGTAGACGAACCGTCAAGCTCGGTATTTATCCAGAGTCTTGAGCTTATCCAAAGCGTCTTTGGTCTTCGCGGCAACCGCGTCGTTCAGCTCCGTGGGCTTGTAGACACGATCCAGCAGTCCTTCCGCCACCAAGGCTTCTTTGACCCACTTCTTCGCGAAGCGATAATTTGTCGGCGCCGGGGAAACTTCGCCGGTTGCCGGATTGCGCAACTGTGCGCCTCGTTCGGCATGCGCAGCCTCCGCTGCGACGGCCTCGGCCGCTTCCGCGACTGCGGGCTTACCGGCGGCTTCCGCGGCTTTCGGCTCCGGCGCCGCCTCGGAGGATGGCGCGCTTTCCGACCGGGACACCGTCTTGAATACTTCGTAGATTACAAAGACGACGAAAATCACCGTCAGACCGACCAGCAATTGCATCATGATCCTTACTCCTCCTCTTCTTATGGTTTCTGTCAACTCGCAGACCCCGCGTGGATTTAAACCGTGCCCCGGCAGTTACATGCGAGCGGACACACCATAGGCCGAAACGAACAAAACCGCAATATCTCTCCCGACTTTAGTCAACCGTTTGCGCCCGAAATCCCCGAAATCCGCATTTTTCGACGAAACCGAGTCTTAGCGTAGGCCGACGATCGTTTGCCGACGAAGGCGTCTAGTCCAAAGGCTTCAACCTAGAAACGGCAGTTGGACGTGCTCGAGTGTGCGGCGGGCGGGGCGCCCGGCAAGCCTGTCCTGAGCCTGGTCGAAGGGCGGTTCGCTTCGCTCACGGCATCCCACTTTTCCGGTGCATCGAAGCGGTCAACTGCCGTTTCTAGGTTCAAGGCGTTCCAAGCCTCTAAGACATTGCGTGGACATGCGGAGTTGACCTGAGCGTCTTGTGCTCGAACTGCAAACGATGAAGCTCCGCGTAATACGACTGTCCGCGCAGCAATTGTTCGTGAGTGCCGCTTTCGATGATGCGGCCGTCGCGCATGACGTAGATCCGGTCCGCGTTCTGTATGGTGGACAGACGATGCGCGATGACCAGGGTAGTCCTGCCTTTCATCAGGACCTCCAAAGCTTCCTGGACATGACGCTCCGATTCCGCGTCCAGCGCCGACGTCGCCTCATCGAGTATCAGGATAGGCGCATTCTTGAGCACGGCGCGCGCGATCGCGATGCGTTGCCGTTGTCCGCCCGAGAGCACGATGCCTTGCTGGCCGACGACCGTTTCGAAGCCTTGCGGCAGCCCTTCGATGAATTCCAGCGCATGGGCGGTCCTGGCCGCTTGCCTAATCTCCTCGAAGCTCACCGATTCCCGGCAGCCGTAAGCGATATTGTTGGCGACGCTGTCGTTGAACAAGGTGACTTCCTGCCCCACATAAGCGATGTACCGGCGCAGGCTGCTTAAGGTAAATTCCCGTATGTCCCGTCCGTCGAGGCGGATTTCGCCCTGGGTCGGTTCGTAAAGTCGGGGCAGCAAACGTATCAGCGAGGTCTTCCCGCTCCCTGACTGCCCGACCAAGGCAATGGTTTCGCCGGGCTTTACCGTCAGGTCGATATTCTTCAGCGCATAATCTCCGCCCTCGCGATAGGCGAGGGTGACACTGTCGTATTCGATATGTCCCTGTACCGCATCGAGTTCCCGCGTTCCGCCATCGTGCTCGCGTTCCTTGTCCAGCAGTTCGAAGATGCTGTCGCCTGCGGCGATGCCTTTCTGCATGATGTTGAGCACCTGGGTGGCACGCTTGATCGGGCTCAGCATCATGGCCATCGCCGCGATGAAGGCGATCAGGCTGCCGGGCGTGATGGTGTGGCGTACCGAATCCAGCGAAACCACGTACAGAATCGCCGCGAACCCGCTGATATAGATGAGCTGAATGATCGAGCCGCTGATCGCGTCCGTGGCAATGAGCTTCATCTGCCGCCGCTGGTTGCGTTCGTTTTCCTTCGCGAACTTTTGCGCCTCGTAGTCCTTCCCGTTGAATACCTTGACGATGCGTTGGGCGTCGATCACCTCCTGCGCGACGTGGCCGACATTGCCCATGGACTCCTGGATGCGCATGCTGATCTTGCGGAAACGCTTGCTGACCAGGCGAATGCTGACGCCGAGCACCGGGCCGACCACCATGAAAACCAGGGACAACAAGGCATTTTCGTAAACCATCAGCAGAGTCAGTCCGACGATGGTCAAGCCGTCCTTGAACACCGCGACCACGCCCTTGGTCAGGGAATTCGCCACCTGCTCGGTGTTGTAGAGCAGCTTGGCGAGCAACTGCCCCGATGAGGCGTGATCGTAGTAGGTGCAGGGAAGATTGAGGAGTTGATCGAACAAATCCCGGCGGAGATCGGCGATCACCCGCCGCCCTACCCACCCGGAACAATAGTCTCCGGCAAACCCGGCAATGCCGCGTGCGATCGACAGGCCCAGCAAGATGAAGGGGGCCTGGCGCAGAATTTCGGGGTCATTCTCGATGAAACTGCCGTCGATGAGCGGCTGGATCAGCTTGGCGAAAGCCGGCCCCAGCGAAGCGTAGGCGATCATGGCCACGATCGAGGCCAGAAACATCTTCCAGTAGGGTAAAGCGTATTTGAGCAGCCGCCGATAGACGATCATTCCGTCGGTAAGCGGCTTTCGGTCGGAGTGTTTTTCGCTCATGAACTCGTACAGCGTGGAGAAGTAAGGGCCGACCTGATTTCTCAAGCGCCCCGTTCGACTTTGCTAGAATCGCGGATTTTTCACACAGATAGAAAACATTCAATGGTCGCAGGAGTCACCGCCCCCCCGATCCATAAATACGTCGATTATACCGGCGTCACGGCCGCCTTGGCTTTCGCCTTTTTTGCCTGGCTGAGTGCGGCCGGAGCGAATATCGCATTAGCCCTATTTTCGCTGGCATTTCTGTTGGCGCCGTCGGCATGGCCGATGTTCCGCCGCGATCCCATGTTCCGGCTTTTCGCCGCTTTCTCGATTTACATGGCCATCGGGGCTTACTTTGCGATCGAGGAATTTACCGACACCCGCAAACTCCAGATCCGGGACGCCTCGAACTGGCTCAAGCTGTTCGCCTTTCTGCCGCTGGCCTGGTGGTTGCGCGGCGACTTGCGGCGCATCCACCGGACGCTGATCCTGGCAGCCGCGGGACTGCTGATCGGTATGCTTTGGAAGGCCGATTGGTCGAACGTGTATCACATGACGGTCACCGCGAGAACCGGCTTCAAACTCCGAATCATCTTCGCCGGTCTCGTGTCCGCTTCGGCGATTTTGGGACTCCTGGTCTTCACGCCTCGCATCTGGAGCAGCCGCGCGGGCACTCCGCGCGACCTTTTACGCCTAGCCTGTTGGCTCAGCGCCCTGTATCTGTCCAGTTTCATGCTGCTGTCCTCCAAATCCCGCGGAGCCTGGCTCGCCGCGCTGATAGCCGTCCCCATTGCGTTGGGTATCCGCTGTTTTTCGCATGGCGGACAAACCGATCTTCCGATCAGAACATCGGCTCCTTTCCTGCTTCTCGCTCTGGGTGTCGTGGCGGGTCTGTTTGCCCTCAACCAGGATGAAATCCGCACCCGGCTCATTCAAGAGAACCGGGCCGTTTCGTCGATCCTGCAAGGGGAGAACGAGCCATTGCCACGCACCTCGATCGGTTTTCGTCACGACGTTCAGAAATTCGGACTGCAAAAGTTTTTGCAGCGGCCCTGGTTCGGCTGGGGTCCCGGCTCTACCGAACATCTCATCGAGACCAGCGGCCGGCCCGAACTGATCCATCCACAGGAGAAAGGAGCGGATTGGATGGACCATTTTCATAACACGTATCTGGAAATCCTCGTCCGCTTCGGCCTTTTGGGCGCCCTGGTCTTGCTTGCAACGGTTCTTCTGATGATGAAAAACGTCTGGCGCGGCTATAAGACCGGGATTCTGCCGAAAGACCATTTCGCGTTTCTGACCGGCTGCTTTATTCTCCTGGCCGTATGGAGCCTGTTCGACTTCCGCATTCTGCACGGCGACTGCCGGGCCTATTGGATTTTACTGGCCGGGATCGCCCACAGCTTTGCCTGGCATCCCGAGGCCGCCCGCCATGACTAGGCCATCGATGGTCTACCTCGGCCGAAGCCGGTTGCAGCGAAACCGCGCCAATCTGATCCAGACCCTGCAGATGATGGAGGCGTTCCGCCAAGCAGGCGTCGACGCCACGCTGTATTTGCCGCCATGGCCGAGTTCGCTGGACCTTGAAACCCGGCTGCGCGAATTCGGCATCGAATCGTCCTTGGACATCCGCTCCAGTTGGCTGCTGAACCGGCGTTGGAACGCGAAGCCTTTCGTCAAGCTCTATGGGCGACGCCTCCGCCAAGCGGCCGGCGTTTACACCCGCTCCGTGCAGATCAGCGCCACCTTGGCCGGCGCCGGAATACCGCACCAACTGGAAATCCACGAGGCGGAACGCGAACTGATCGGCAAAGGCTATTTGGCGGATATCGTGAAGCGCCATCGGCGGGGAATCATCGAATGGCTTTTCCCCATCAGCCAGGCCGCGGCGGACGTATTGATCCGGGCCGGAGCCGTCACCGAGCGCGTACTGGTCAGCCCGAGCGGCACCAAACTTTCCGCCTTCGACCGGATTTCGCCCTTCGATCCGGATCGGCTTTCCACCCCACGCATCGTGTACCTCGGGCGCCTGAGCCGCGACCGCGGCCTCGACGTCTTCCAGCAGATCGCCGCGCGGAGAATCGCCGACGTCACCCTGGTGGGCGAACAGGAAGACGCGGTTCAAACCGCGGGCAAACTGGAGGTCGTGCCGTTCGTGCCGCACCGGGAGGTGCCGCTCTGGTGGGAACGCTCGGACTTGGTCCTGCTGCCCTATCAGCGGAGCCTGCCCCATGCCGATTCGATCAGCCCCATCAAGCTGTTCGAGGCGATGGCGGCGGGACGTCCGATCATCGTGAGCGACCTTCCCGCGATCCGGGAAATCGTCAACCACGAGAATACCGCTTTGCTGGTCGAACCGGAGGACACCGAAGGATGGATCGCGGCGGTCCGGCGGCTGCAGAACGATCCCGAATTCGCCTGCCGTCTCGCCCAAGCCGCCAAGGAAAAGGCCAGGGACTATAGCTGGGAAAAGCGCGCCGAGCGGATTGCCAAGGCCTGCGGCTGGCTGGATTCATGAGGACTCCCCAAAAAATATGGACGGAGTTCCGCCGGAAAACTGTGCTAGATTATCGGCGAAGGAGTCATAATTATGACCACTATCACATTCGATACCCTAAAATTCGTCGAAAAACTCAAAGCGCACGGCATCCCCGAAGAACAAGCCAAGGGGATTGCCGAAGCGTTCAAGGATGCCCAAAGCGAGTCCGACGTCGCAACCAAAGCGGATATTCTGCGACTGGAAGGCCGCATGGAGACTCTGGAATTGCGGCTGACCATCAAGCTCGGCACGTTCATCATGTTGGCGACGGGCATTCTCATCGCCGTCATCAAGCTTTGATTCTTAATCTCTCCCTGACGGATCACGCTTTTTCATCCGCGCAAAATCCTCTACACCCGATACGGACAGATAAACGCGGTAATTTCCCTCCACCATGGCGTCGACCGAGAACCGTTCGAGAACCAGACGCCGGCCGGCCCGCCCCAGTTCGCGGCGCCGCGTCGGATCGTCCAGCAGTTCGACGAGGGCGGAAGCCAATGCAGCCGCGTCACCGGGCTCGATCAGACGTCCGTTGACGCCGTCCTTCACGATTTCCGGAATGCCGCCGGCCCGTGTCGCCACGATCGGAATGCCGCAAGCCGCGGCCTCCAGCAGCGAAACGCCGAGCCCCTCCATCCAGGCGGGATGGACCACCAGATCGAGACACGGCATCACCCGCGCCATATCGTTCCGATAACCGGCGAAAATCACACTGTTCTCGAGCGTCCGGCTCCGAACCGATGTCCGAAGTGCAGCCTCCATGGGTCCCTGGCCGAACAGCAAAACCCGCGTTTCAGGGTGACGCGAGAGGACCGTCCGCAAGGCGTCGAACAACAGCTCGTGCCCCTTGCGGGAAATCAACTGGGCGACCATGCCGATCGCTGTTCCCCCTTCCGAGAGACCGAACTCCGAGCGAAACCAAGCCTCGTCGCCCCCCGGCCGATAACGTCCGGTATCGACCGCGCTCGGAACGCACACCACCCGATCGGCCGGTACGCCCGCCTCGATGAGCACCTCGCGAATGCCTTCCGATATGGTGACGATGGTTTCGAACAGCGGAAACTTGATGCGGGTGTCGACCCAGCGCGGCGGATTGTCCACGCGCCGGCTGTAGATCGTCGGAATGTTTTCCAGCCGTCCGGCCAAAGCAGAGAGTAGATCGCCACGGCGGCTGTGGATATGGAGCATGTCCGGATTTCCGCTTCGAATCAGACGCCGCAACCGGCCGATGAAACCCAGATCCGCATCGCCCCGGAACGGAAACGGCCGAATCTCGACCGCGGGATTTTGGATAGCCCCGGCAATCTCGGCGCCTTCGCTGCACACTAACAGATGCTTACCAGGAAACCTGCCCAATCCGTTGAGAAGGTAAGCCACCTGGCGGGCACCGCCATAAAGATGCCGACCCATTTCCACGTGCAGCACTTTCATGATCTTTCTTCCGGTAGGATGGGCAAAGGCCGATAGGCCGTGCCCATCATATGCCTTCTGTTATTGCAAACAGCGCTATTCACGTCATTCGCCCTTGTGTCCTCGGCCCCTCCAATGTTCCGATCGCCGCCAACACCGATTCGACCGTGTGCGCTCTCATGCAATCGAAGGTCCCTCCACAGGTCGGGCGACGGCGGCAAGGCGAACATTCGAGGGGTTCGTAAAGCACTCTCGCCGTGGCGCGGCCGGTGTCCCAATAGGGCCGGGTGGAGCCGAAGAGCGCCACGGTCGGAACGCCCAGCGCGATACCGAGATGGGTCAATCCGGTATCGACGCCGGTCAACAGCTTCGCTTTCTCGATGATCGCCGCGCATTGTCCGAGGCTGGTTCGGCCAGCCAGATTGATGAGTCCCGGCGTTTGATCGGCGATGATCTCCGCACGCACCGTGTCGGACGGCCCGCCTAACATAACGACGGTGAGCCGGTTCTTGCCGGCCAACCGCGCGGCCAACTGCGCCCAGCGCTCGTCGAACCAATGCTTTTGCGGGCGGGTGGTGAACGGGCAAATGACGGCATACTCCCCGTTCACACCGGCCGATTCCAACACTCCTCTTGCCTCTTTTCGGTCGTCTTCCGAAACGGCGATGTCGAGCGCGAACGTATCATTCCGTCCGGTCAAAGTCTCGGCGAGCTTACGGTATTCCTTGCCGATGCGGGGATCATCCACGCGCCGGTCGATCACCTCGCTCATCAGGAATTGACTGCCCTCGCGCGAACCGAGGCCGATGCGCCGCCGCCCGCCCGAGAGCCAGGCCCAGACCCCGCTCTTGAGCAAACCCTGAAGATCGATCACCCAGTCGAAATCTTCGGCCTGAAGCGTACGGATCAGATCGAAAACTTCCCGAGCGAATTCGCAGTAGCGCCGCTCCCGGCGCAACTGCCGCCAGCGGCTCCTCGGCCACAGATAAACCCGGTCGAGACGCGGGTTACGGCGCAGGAGATCGGCGTTGGCGGATTCCGTCAGCCAGGCGATGCGGGCGTTCGGATACGCTTTGCGCAGCGCTGGAATCAGCCCCGAAGCCATGATGACGTCGCCGATGGCGCTGAGTCGTATGATCAGGACGCTTTTCGGCAAAGACCCGGTTTCCGGCATCGCTCAGCAGCCTTTCTCCGCCATGAGGCGCTGATAAAGGTCCAGGTAGGCGCCGACCACCGCCTCGCGGCTGTACCGGCTTCGCAGGAACGCGTACCCGGCTTCGCCCAGCGCGTTTCTTTCGGTGTCGGAAAGCGCGAGCGCCGCCCGGATTTGCGCCGCGAGTCCCGAGGGCTCGCCGCAGGGCGCGAGGAATCCCGTTCGCCCCTCCTCGATCAGCTCGATGGCACCGTCGTTGGCCGTGCTGACCACCGGCAGCCGGTGATTCCAGGCCTCCAGGATCACGTTGCCCAAGGGTTCGTGCCGCGACGGGCAGACGAACAGATCGGCCATGGCGTAAAAAGGATCAGGACGTTGCCAGCCCAGCCAGCGGACGCGACCGCCGACCTGCAGCCTTTCGGTCAGCGCCTTCAACGAGTCGGCTGCAGGCCCATCGCCCGCGATCAACAGGATCAGCGGACGTCCGTTCGATTCGGCGGGAAGCTTGGCGAAGGCATGCAACAGATCGTCGAAGCCTTTCTTGCCGATCAATCGCCCCAAGGCGAATAGCACCAGTGCATCCCCGGGAATATCGTGTTCGTCGCGCAAGGCTTGGAGCTCTAGCTTTGAAAAAACGGCGGGTTCCGGTACGAAATTGCCGATGTGAAAGACTCGCTCCGCGGGAAGGCCGGATCTGACCAGGTAGTCGCAGATACCTTGCGTATTGCCCACCCAAGCGTGGGCGTGCCGGTAGTAGCCGTCGATCTTGTAGTAACCGCCCAGCCGGGCGATATGCACGGCCTTCGCCTTGGAGGGCAGGCGGGTCAGGCGCGTCGCGCGGCCCATGTAGGTCTGGACGATGCACGGCTGGCGGCGGGCCACCAGCTCTCGAATCCGCCAGACCGACCAGAGATCCCACTGATTGGCGAGCGGCAGATGCGCCTGCTCGACGGCGCTGGTCTTCAGGGCTTCCGCCACCGGACTGCCGGCCCGGTTGACGGCGATCACCGGCTGCCCCGCTTCGTGCAGCGCGCCCAGCAAGCGTACGTAGAACTGATCCGCACCGCCGAACTGGCGGCTACCGAGAATATGCAGCGACGGATACATCTCAGCCAGTCAGATCGGAGGCCATCGGCTCGTCGAACCGGTAGCCGAACCGCTCGATGTCGGGCCGGTAATGATCCGCCACGAGCTGGGCCGTCGCGTCGGTATAGTACTGCCGATAATCCTTCCGGCGGTCGGTTGCCTTGCGGCTGTGGGGCAGCTTCGGGGTCTTGATGCCGATACGCTTGCACGCCGTTTCGAAGTCCTCGGCCAGGAATTCGTAGCGTCCGAGGAAATCGACGACGGTGTTGCCGTGAAGATCGATCACATAGTCGCTTTGCAACTCCGTCGACATATCGGCGTGATACTGCGGCGGGCGGGACGGATCGAGCTTCCAGCGGAGAAACGCCTCGAAGCTGTCGACATGGGTAATCAGCTGCGGCCGCTCGCGGCGGATGTGGTGATAGGAACTCACCTGCAAATCCCAAGGGTTACGCACGAAGGCGAACTTGAACAAACGCTCGAAAACCTCCCGCGGCAGCATCTCCTTGGCGGCGATGATCTTGGCATGGCGCGGAAACTTGGCTCCGATCTTGTGGCCGGTCATCGCGCTCAGCTTGCTGCAGAGAAACTGGGGAATCCGGTACGGATCGGTCCATTTTTGCCGCCAGAGGGCATCGCGGATACTGGTGCCGCCGGTTTTGGCGATGTGGACGAACAGGAAGTTGTATTTGAGGGAGAGGAGCATGTTTTTTTTGGTCTGTATTCCGATTCCTCTTCTTTTGGGAGAAGAAGGAGGCCATTTGATCGCGTGGGCACAAAAAAACGAAAGCGACTCAGCGCATCAACTCAGCCAAATCCACGGCCACCTCCTGAAAGCAGATCGGAGCCAACAAACCTTCGGAAACGATGCGGAGTTCACGATAACGGCCTTGTTCTGCGTCGGGATCTCGACGAACTTCGATCTGCCGGCTCAGTATGTCGATGATCCAATACTCGGGAATGCCGTGACGAGCGTAAAGCGGAGTTTTCACGTCGCGGTCGTAGCAAATCGACGAATCGGCGATTTCGATTAGTAGCAACACATCGGCGGCAGTCGGTAAAGCCTCCTTGTACGCGTCGGGACGATAACGCAGCAAGGCAAAATCGGGTTGCGGTTCCGAACGATGCCCCAAACGAATTGGGTTTTGCGGCCACGGAATGGCCCGCCCTTCGGTCCCGTAGCCCAATCGGCGCACCAGGAGGCTTACCAAACTGGCATGAACGGGGCCGATCGGCGCCATATCGATCAACTCCCCCTCGATGAGCTCCACTCGATCGTCTTCTTGCAGAATGCCCGTCTCGCTCAGGCGGTGAAAATCCTCTACGGTGAACTTCCGGTGCGGCGCCATGACCGGCGCTTCAATGGACAGACTTGGCATCGGCTATTCCTCCGCTCTGTATGCATGGGTACCAGTGTAACACGCGGTGTCCCATCACCGGTTGAAGCCCAGCACGTCCAGATAGCGCGCCGCGCTGCGCTCCACCGTATATTCGGCCGACGCTTCGCGCAGAAACCGACTCTCCGGCGGCGACTGCAAGGTGTTCAACATCGCCTCGGCCAATCGCTCGGCGTCGCCTACCGGCACCAGCGGGCCGAAACGGCCGCCCCTAAGAATCTCGCGCGGGCCGCTCGGGCAGTCGGTGGACACCACCGGCGTGCCCAAGGCCAAGGCCTCGGTCAGCACATTGGGCGAGCCCTCCCAGGCCGACGACAGCACGAACAGCGAACTCCGCGCCATATAAGCATACGGATTGGCGACATGGCCGGGCAGAGAGACGGCGTCGGCGACTCCGAGATCGGCGGCCAGCTTTTCCAGGCGAGGACGCAACCGGCCTTCGCCCAGAATCACCAGCCGTGAATCCACCACGGATCGCACGCGGGCAAAAGCGCGGATCAAAGTCGAAAAGTCCTTTTGCCGCGTCAAGCGCCCCGCGCCCAGTATGACGGGAACGTCAGGGCGTTCGAACCAGGGGTGGTCCACCGGCATACGGCTTTTTTCCAGCATGTCCGGCGTGATGACCGGATTTCGGATCACCACGATCTTTTCCGGCGGCAGCCCCGCGATCCGCCGCGTATCCTCCGCAACCCCTTCGGACACGGCGACGATACGGTCCACCGCCGCATACATCTCGCGCATCGGCCATTGGCGCGCCCAGCGTATCAACGCCGGTTTGTTCGCCATGGCGGCCGAAAGATGGGTCCCCAGGCGGCCCACTAGGCGCGTGTCGACCCGACTTAGCCGTTTGGCGAGCACGGCGGCGCGGATGGCCCTGTCTTTAGCGGCCAACAGGGCGAACGGCCGTTCGGTCTTGAGATAGCGGACCAGCCCCGGTACCGCCAGGGCGGTATGCGCGACGCCCAAGTCCAGAACCCGCCATCCCGAACCGTTCAGCCTTATGAGTTCGGGTGCGGGCTTATGCAAGATAGCCAGGAGATCCACCGCCACCCCCGCCTGCGAGAACGCGGGCAGCAAGTTCATCACCATACGCTCTACGCCGCCGGCGCCGGAAAACGAAATCAGTACCGCCAGACGCTGTGCACGATCCATCACCTCTCCCCTCTCAGCAGACCCAGAGCATTCAAGTATTGCCGCGCGCTATTGGTAACGGTGTAAGACATCGTCGCCTCGCGTAGCGCTTCGGGCGAGGTGGGCCTATCCAGCATTTCCGCGAGTTTCTTCGCAAGAGCGGATGAATCTCCGACGGGAACCAAATGCCCGTAGCGGCCGTCCCCGAGCACTTCTCTCGGACCGCTGGGACAGTCGGTCGAGACTACCGGAGTGCCGCAGGCCATGGCTTCGATCAGCACGACCGGCATGCCCTCGCAGATCGAGGTGAGGGCGAAGACTTTCGCTCGGCGCATGTAGGCATAAGGATTGGCCAGGAATCCCGGTAAGTCGATGTCGTCCGACACGCCCAAATGGCGGGCGAGTTGCAGGAGTTTGCCCCGCTGCCGGCCTTCGCCGCCGATGATCAGACGGCATGGACGATCACGCCGCAGTTCCGCGAAAGCTTTCAACAGGGTCGCAAAATCTTTGCGCGCGCACAACTCGCCGATACCGAGAATGACCGGCGGTTCGCCCGGCGCAAACCAGGGATGATCCACCGTCTCTTCGGCCATCGCCTCGAAACGATCCGTGAGCACGGGACTCGGCACCACGGTCACCGCCGTGAGCGGCAGCCCGGCTATCCCGGCCAGGTCTTCGGCCGCGCCTTCCGACGGGGTCAGAATACCGTCGGCATGGCGGTAGAACAGGCGGATTGAGGCCAATTGGCCGTTTCGCGCCCACCAGCCGCGGCGCTCCAGATTCTTGGAGACGGTCGTGCCTATCCTAACCGCCACGCGGGTGTCGACGCGAGCGAGCGCCCGCGCCGTCAAGGCGGTGCGGTTCACCTTGTCCTTGTCGCTCAACAACACCTCGGGCCGGTTGCGGCGCAGATAACGGACCAAGGCGGGCAAAGCGGTATTGACGTGGGAAACACCCAAGTCGACGGTTCGAACGTTGTGCGGCAGTTCGTCCCAATAGGGGCCGTGGCATCTCACCCCGAGGAGATCGATCCGGAGGCCATATCGGGCAAACTCCGGCACCAGATTGCGCATGATCCGGTCGACCCCGCTGTGACCGGAAGTCGCCAGAAACAAAGCGAGATCGGTGCGGCTCGAACTCATGCGCGGCTCAGCCCGAAAGACTCCAGGTAGGCCCGACTGCTGTTTTCCAGCGTGTACGGCCGTGCCGCCTCGCGCAGGAACTCGGAAGGCGGCGGGTTGTCCAGGGTCGCAGCCATGGCCTCGGCGAGCGCTTTCGCATCGCCCGGCGGGACGATTCGGCCGTAATGTCCTTCCGCCAGAATTTCCCTCGGCCCGCTCGGACAATCGGTGGCCACCGCCGGCGTGCCTACCGCCAGGGCTTCGATGAGCACGTTCGGACAACCTTCCCACAAAGACGACAAAACGAACAGCGAGGCCTTGGCGAGAAACGCATAAGGATTGTCGACGAAGCCCGGCAGATCGAAATCGTCCTGAATCCCGAGTTCCGCTGCGAGGCTTTTCAGTTTTTCCGCCTGTCTGCCCTGTCCCAGGATCAGCAGGCGGCAAGCCCGGTCCCGGCGCAGCCGGGCGAACGCTCTCAGCAAGGTGGGGAAATCCTTGGCCCGCCCCAAGCGCCCCATACCCATGACGACCGGCAGCCCGCCCGGCTGCAGCCAAGGATGGTCCACCGGACTATGGACCAAGTTCAAAAGATCCGGCGCCACGGTGGGATTCGGAAGCACGTGGATGCGTTCCGGCGGAATATCCAGAAAAGCCGACAGGTCGGCTGCCGCGCCATGGGAGTTGGCGATGATGCCGTCGCTTTGCGAAAACAAGCGCCGTTGCCTGTATCGGAACAGCCAACGCGACCACCAAAACCGGTGCTTGCGTTCGGTTCGGGCGCCCAGCGAAGTGCCTACGCGCAAGAAGAACTTGATGCCGGGATCGCGCAGCTTATTCTTGACCTTCAATGCGATAAGGTCGTCCCGGCCTTGGCCGGTCATGACAACCGACGGCCTATTGGCGCATAGGTACTTATGCAACTCCTGCTCGAGGGCCCGGTCGTTCCGGCCCTGAAAGACCACTCGCTCGACGTTCGGGTTCAAGCGATTCGCAAAAGCGGTATCGGCCCGATTGACGACCAGGGCCGTAGGCACGCCGTGCGCCGAAAAACCATTGGCGAGATGAACGAAGGTACGCCCCACGCCGCCATCGCCGAAGCTGGGAATGAAAAGGCAAACTTGAGAAGGCGTCACGAAATCAAAGGACGTCGATTGAACCGTTCTAAATTTCTTATGACATCCCTAAACGGAGCGGCGCGCGGCCGTCGGCCGAGACATTCCGCACAGCCGATCACGGGTCCTTATCGGCCAAAAAAGACCAGTCGGCATTCTTCGCGTACCCGAAAGCGCGGAGCCGGTTCAGCGCATAGCCCACAACCACCGATGACGCGAATCCCAAGGAAATATATTCGGCAGCCTTGGCAAAATCGGCCTGAAGCAGGCCGGCTCCGATCAAACAGGCGGTTATCCCCATGGGCAAGAAACCGATGAAGCTTCCCACGAGGAAATCTACATGCCTGACATCCGTCATGCCCAATAGCACGTTATTGTAAAAACCGTTCAGCGGAAGCTGGCGAATCAACACGACGGCCAACACGCCGTTACACTTGATCTGCCGCGTCAATCGCTCAAACTGGCGAACCTTCTTCAATCCGTAGCCTATACGGAAACAGCGAACGAGCAGAAGCGTCAAATACGAGCCCAACACTGTCGCCAACTGGCTCCACACCAGCCCCCAAGCAAAACCGAACGCCAAGCCGCCGAGAGCACACAAAATCAGGCGGGGCGCTCCGATCGCCATAAGCACGGCGCCCGCCGACGTGAAAACCAGAGGAGCCGCCAAACCGTAGCTCGCCAACTCGGCCTTGAGCATCAAACCTTCGGTCAGCCAGCTTTTCAGCGGGATAAAATAAAATACAACGCCTAAAGAAAGTATTCCCGCAGCGAAAGCGTAGCGAAGAATACCAGCCGTCAGCGCGGCGCCCTTCAAACGTTGTATATCGAACATCGAGAGCCTCAAGGAAATCCGTTCAACCGACCGTATTAACCGTATTATAAGTAACTAATACATACAAAAACCATGACCAATTTCCCGCAGAGGAACAAAAAGGATAAATCGTGTATATCAGATGCGCCGCCTACCGTAATGGTCAGCGAATCGACGACATCGGCGTCGAAAATATCAGCGAACTGCTCGCGGACCCGGAGACCTTCGTGTGGGTTGGATTGGCGGAGCCCGATCCGAACGAATTGCTGCAACTCCAAGAGGAGTTCGGCCTGCACGAACTCGCGGTGGAAGACGCGCGCTCCGCGCATCAGCGGCCGAAATTGGAGGAATACAAGGGTTCCTTGTTCGTGGTCCTGCACACGGTAGAACTCCGCGACGGCGAGGTTCATTTCGGCGAAACCCATCTGTTCGTGGGCAAGCAGTTTCTGATCTCGATCCGCCACCAATCGTCGCTGGGCTACGGCCGCGCCCGAACCCGCTGCGAAAGCCTGCCCCAACTCCTCGCCAAGGGCTCCGGATTCCCGCTATATACGGTTCTCGACCTGATCGTGGACAACTTCATGCCGGTCGTCGAGCATTACCAATCGCTGCTCGAAGAACTGGAGGAAGACATCTTCGAAAACCGCCTGCATCGCGACACGATGGAGCGCCTGTACAATCTCAAGCGCCACCTGCTTAGGCTGCGCAATGCCGCGACGCCGCTGCTGGACATCTGCAACGCGCTGATGCGGCTTCACCCCGAAATCGTACCTAAGGACCTGCGGGTTTATTTCCGCGACGTGCTGGACCACGTGCACCGCATCATCCGCGCCACCGACACCATGCGCGAAACCCTGTCCGACGCCATGCAGGCGAATCTGACCCTGATCACGGTGCGGCAGAACGAGGTCGTCAAGCGACTGGCCGGCTGGGGTGCGATTCTGGCGTTGCCGACCATGGTGTTCAGCATGTACGGCATGAACTTCAAATTCATGCCGGAACTGGAACTGCGATTCGGCTATCCCGCCGTCCTCGCGGCCACCTTGATCGGCTGCATCTGGCTGTATAAACGCCTGAAACGCGCCGAGTGGCTGTGAGTTTTCTCTGGCGTCAGCTGTGCGTTTCCTGCCGGTTCGGCTTAGAGCCCTTTTTGAAACGCAACCGATAAAGGTCCACCAGCCAGCGTCCGAATCCGGCCGGCAGCATCATCAACCACAAGGGATCGAAACACCCCGGCCGCGCCTGTTCGAGAAGGCCGGTGCCGACATGGAAGGAAAATCGGATGAAGTCGACCATGCTGCGCCGCAGCTGACGACGGCTGAGCCATGGCCGGTGCATGGTCAGGTCCTCCAAGTCATAGAGATGGAATCCGCGCGGGTTACGCCTGCGCGGGCGAAACCGGTCGGAAGACGGACCGTCCGGCTGGTACTCGACTTGTTGTAGCGGCTGATTGATGAAACGAAAGGCATAGCGGTGGGAAATTCGTTTCCAGGTCAGTGACGGCCAGACATGTCTTTCGCCGGAAAAGACCGGGTACGGAAACCGGCGCGCGATATCGATCCGAATTGCGTGCTTTTTGTCGCCGCCTATCTTCGGGCGATAGCGCAAGGCCCAGAAAGCGCGCATCCAGCGGGTTGTGGAGATAGGGATTGTTCAGCAACGGCTTGCCGCCCATGCTCAGGGCCGGGCATCCCTGCCCCCGTACGAGTACCTCGAAGTTTTTCGAGGTGCTCTTGGATCAAATTCGATGACCGGATAAGCTTTGTCAGTCCGTTCAATGCAATGCAACAACCATGTTCAAGATTTTCGCCTATGGCACACTCCAGCTCCAGGACGTGATGCGAACCGTTAGCGGCGACGTCTTCCCGTCGAAACCCGCCCGTTTACACGATTACGCTCGCTATTGCATTCGCGGCCGGGTTTATCCGGGACTGCGCAGAGAACCGGGCAGCGTTACCGATGGCATTCTCTACGAAAATGTCCCGCTGCACGCGCTTAAGGCACTGGACGCGTTCGAGGACGATTTTTATCGGCGCGAAACCTTGACCGTGATCGCCCAGGGGGGAATTCGGACCGATGCCGAAGTTTACGTCGTTCCGCCCGCGCATTACCGGCTGCTCGTCCGGCGGAACTGGGACCTCGGGAACTTCAAGGAAACGGGACTCCGTGGATTTTTGGCTCAATGTCGCCGTCTAAGGGTTTAAACGAATCGTTTCACGCCGGTTGTTCCGGCCCGACAAAAACGTGTGAACGGCAAGCCGCCGAAAAAATCCGCTTTCGATACGACTCGCAATCACCGCAAGTCTCTGAATAAGAAGGCGCTGAAACCCGACCCGACGAGCACGTCGGTGGTTCGTCGCGAAAACTTTGCCGCCAAAACTTCGCGCTTGGGTTTCTGCCGATGAAATCCACGTTATCATTCTCCCTGCAACTTGTCCTAAGCGAAAATCTTAGGGTGCTGGAGCCAAACGATGAATATCTCGACTGAAAATCGTAACGGCAGGACCATCCTCAGCCTGAAGGAGGAACGCCTCGACGCCCATAACTCCGGCGAACTGAAGGATTACATTCTCAAGCTTCTGGAAGACGGTCACACTCGCTTGGTTATCGATTTGTCGGGCGTCCGTTTCATCGACAGTTCGGGCTTGGGCGCTTTGTTGTCCGGCTACAAGAACGCCTCTCTGCGTTCCGGCAGCTTCCTGCTGGCGGGATTACAACCCCGCGTGCAATCGATGTTCGAGCTCACCCGCCTGCACCGAGTGTTCGATATCTATCCCAGCCTACGGGAGGTACCCGACGGCAACTAGCCAGGAGACTTCGATGGGCGGCGAAACCGACATCATCAACGTCGAAATTGTAGTTCCGAACCAAACTCGGTATCTGAGTTTGATCGGCAATATCGCGGAACAGGTAGCCAAGGCGTTGGACGTCTACACCGGCGACCGCGATGCGCTTGCCTATCATCTCAATCTGGTCTTGACGGAAGCCATGGTCAACGCGATTCAGCATGCGTCGCCCAGCGACGCCAACAAGACCGTGCGGGTATGCATGCAGATATGCGACAAGGATCTCCGAATCTTTGTGTACGACCACGGACAGGGATTCGACCTGAACGCCGTGCCGCCCCCCAACCTCGATGCCCTGAACGAGCGCGGCCGGGGCATCTTCTTTATGCGGACTTTCATGGACTGGGTCAGCTATCGTAAGGCGGACAACGGCAACGTCCTGGAAATGTACAAGAAGTTGGCTTAAAACCGCGTCATTCGAACAGCCAACGCGAGCCGGACGCAATCCGAACGATTCTTGTCTCGCCGGACACGACCATCGGCACCCCGATTCGGCAGGAGAAAAAAGCATGCCTTGGGAACGCAACTTCAGAATCTTTCTTGACCAGGCCGCTCGGGAACTGCACCAAGTCCCACCTTCGTTCCCTTACGAACAGGCATTCTCCGCCGAATACCGCGCGCTCGTTCCGCCGCACTTGGCCACTCGTGATGCGTTCAAGGTCGAGCATGTCGTCCGCACTGGCCAGGAGGCCGTCGACCTGTGGGAGCCGGACCGGCAACTCGGCGATCCGTTTCACCGCCTTCAGCTTTACGGACTACGCGAGCGAAGCCTGGATGAAATCATCCCGATCCTTCAGGACCTGAACCTACGGACGATCGATCAGGTTCAGTTCCGTATGGAAATAGGATCGCAGCGCATCTACATACGCAGTTTTTCGATCAAGCCCCTTGCGGACAGCCTGGATTCCCTGATGTCCGTCAAACAGCCCTTGCTGAACGCCTTCATGGCACTGCTGACGGCGCGGGCGGACAAGGATGCCTTGAACGGCCTGCTGCTCCTCACCGGACTCTCCTGGGAGGAAATCGACGTCTTCCGCGCATACCGGAACTACTATTTTCAACTCGGCAGCCGCTTCGGTCGTTTCCGCTTTCATCAAGCACTGCTCAACAATCCGAAGACAGCCTTGCTGCTGTTTCGCTATTTCGAGAGCCGCTTCAAGCCCGACCGACGCTGGACCGACCTCGCCCGGCGCGAGGACGAGGCCATGCTGCCCATCCGCATGGAGCTGGGCTCGTCGCTGAACGAGGTGGAAGATTCGAACGAGGACCGCATTCTCCGTGATCTGTTCAACCTCATAGACGCCACGCTGAGGACCAATTTCTACCGGCGGATGAATCAGCCGGATCATTTCATCGCCCTCAAGATCAGCAGCCTCGGCGTCATCAACATGCCGACGCCGAGGCCGTCATTCGAAATCTACGTCCATTCCTCGCTGATGGAAGGCATCCACCTGCGCGGGGCCAAAGTGGCTCGCGGCGGCATCCGCTGGTCCGACCGGCCGGACGACTTCCGCAGCGAGATTCTCGACCTCATGCAGACTCAGATGATCAAGAATTCCCTGATCGTCCCGCAAGGCGCCAAGGGGGGATTCGTGATCAAGCAGACACCGCGCACCCCGGCAGAGCGCGAGCGTCTGGTCCAGGAAGCGTATTCCACGCTGATCCGGGGACTCCTGGATGTAACCGACAACCTGCAGGGCAACGTAGTGTCCCCTCCGCCCGACGTCGTGACCCACGACGATGCCGATCCCTATCTGGTGGTCGCCGCCGACAAGGGGACGGCGCGGCTGTCCGATCGCGCCAACGCCATCGCTTCGGAATACGGGTTTTGGCTCGGCGACGCCTTCGCCAGCGGCGGCTCGCACGGCTATCACCACAAAAAGCTCGGCATCACCGCGCGCGGCGCCTGGGAGTGCGTAAAGCGGCACTTCCTCGAGTTGGGACAGGATATCGACACCCAAGCGTTCACGGTGGTCGGCATCGGCAGCATGGACGGCGACGTATTCGGCAACGGCATGCTGCTGTCCGACAATATCCGCCTGCGCGCCGCGTTCAGCGGAAGCCATATCTTCCTCGATCCGAATCCCGATCCCGCCCTGTCCTACCAAGAGCGAAAACGCCTGTTCGACCTGCCCTACTCCACCTGGGACGACTACAACCGAGGCCTGATTTCACCCGGCGGAGGCGTATTCCGGCGCGACGCGAAGGACATTCCGCTCTCCCGCGAGGTCCGCGAATGGCTCGGGACGCACCATGCCACGGTCGACGGTGAGGAACTGATTCGGCTGCTGCTCACCGCCCCGGTCGACCTGCTCTGGCTCGGCGGCATCGGAACCTACGTCAAAGCGAGCACGGAAACCAACGAGGACGTCGGCGACAAAGTCAACGACAGCGCCCGTGTCGACGCCAACCAGATCAAGGCGAAAGTCGTCGGCGAAGGCGCCAACCTCGGCTTCACCCAACTCGCCCGCGTCGAATATGCCCTGAACGGCGGGCGCATCGACACCGCCGCGGTGAATAATTCGGGCGGCGTGGATCTGTCAGATCACGAGGTCAACCTCAAGATCCTCATGAATCTTCTTCAGCACAAAGGATTGATCGCCGACCGCGAGGAACGCGACGAGTGGCTCGTCAAAGTCAGGGACGACGTTTGCCGTTCCGTCCTCGCCAACAATTACTGGCAGAGTCTCTGCCTCTCGCTGGACCAGGCGCGCTGTCTCCAGGATGTGGAACCGTTCCTCGAAGTCGCCGCGCGGCTGATCAACGCGGGGTTGCTCGATCCGGCGGTCGAATCGTTTCCGTCCCGCAAGGACATCGCAGCACGCGCCCCACAGACTCTGACCCGGCCGGAACTGGCGGTACTGATGGCTTACGCCAAACTGGCCTTGAAGCGGGCGCTCTTCGACAATCCCGAGTTTCTGTCTTCAGGCTGGACAGGCGATTTTCTGGCCGACTATTTTCCGCCCGCGCTGCGCGAACGTTTCTCAGGCGCGCTCGACGAACACTCGCTCGCCAAGGAAATTACCGCCACCGTCGTCTGCAATACCCTCATCAATCAAGCCGGGGTGAGTTTTCTGGTTTGGGTCGACGAACTGGAGCCCGCCTTCCTCAACCAAGCCGTCCGGGCGTATTTTCTGTTCGACCGCGTACTCGACGGCCGCACGTTGCGCCGCAAGATTTGCGCTCTGGACGGCCGCATCGGGGCCGCCCGCCAGATCGAGCTCTTGCTGAATCTGGAAAATCTCCTGAATTCCTTCTGCCTCTTTGCGCTGCAAAGGGGCGAGACACTGTCTCCGCATCCAGAGACCGTGACCCCTTGGCGTACGGACTTGGCGAAACATCTCGGCTATCTCGCGGAACGTCTTGCGGAAAACGAACGTCCGGATTTCGAAGAGCGTGTCGCCGCTTCGAAAGAATTGGGGTTCACGCCCGAAGAAGCCCGCCTCATAGTGCTCACGAAGCGATTGCACGACTTTCCCGTCTTGGTCGACCTGGCCGCCCGAACCGGAGCGCCGCTGTCGAAGGTGGCCGAACTGAACAATGCGGTCGCCGATTTTCTGGACTTAAGCCGGCTGATTCCCCGACTTGAGAACGTAAGACCCCGCACCCGCTGGGAACGCCGGGTACAAACCGTGCTGTTGGAAAGGCTGAAACACGGACCGGCTCGCTTCAGTCTCGCCATGCTACGCACCGGGCTGCACGATCCGGCCGCGTTTTTCGCCGGACATCGCCTTCAACAACACCTGGCCAAACTGCGCCGATTCGCCCGGGAACTCAGCGAGTCCACGGAAGCGTCGTTGATTCCCTTTACCGCTCTGGTCTCCGCCTTGGATGCCTTGCGGGACGCCTGCGACGACCCGCGCGACTGATCTTGGCAAGCCGTCGGCAAGTTTTAGGAAGCTCTGATTAAGTTTCCAGTGGGAAAGCCGAACAGTGTAACTGTTTGATCCAAAAGGCCATCACCCAACCCCATCACGCCGCACTGTCCCCGTTGGGAGCCGCAAGCGGCGCTTACCCGTGCACCCGTTCGCCGGGAGCGAACGCTAACGTGCGAAGCACGGCCCGCAGGTTCAGGACAGGTTTGTCCCGGCGGGAGAGGGCTTATTCAGAGCTTCCTTTATTGGATTCAAGCCATTGGCGTTTATTCTCAGGTGCGAGTGACTCACACCCGACAGATTCAATGCCGTTTCCGGAATGAATTACTGGCCTTCGGAAGAGTCTTAAAGGTAAACTATCACCTATCTAGCTATCCGCCTGATCTAAAAGCCTTTACCGCGATACCCATACGCTCCGCCCCGGTAGCTCAGTAGGATAGAGCGTCCCCCTCCTAAGGGGAAGGTCGTACGTTCGAATCGTATCCGGGGCACCAATTAAATCAATCACTTAGAGAACGAACGATAGGCTGGTTTGGTTTTGGTGGTGCACCAATGGTGCAACTCGTAAATGAGTTCAACGGTTCGCCGGAGATGGATCCGTGGCGCGTTTGGTCTCGGGCTAGAAGGAGCGGGTTCGGGTTCTGCGCTACTCCGGCACTGTCAACGCCGGTTGGAATTTGCCCCCTTTTGAGGTGGAAACGTCTGACCCAAGCACTGGGGGCTGAGATTTCGTCTGCCTCTCCTGGAGAATGTTCCAGACCGTCCGATTCCCGGACTCCGGCCAGCACTCACCGAGATACCGGTCGAAAACGGGCGCTTCACTGGCCGCCGTGAGGCGGACTGTCCACAGACCGCCTGAAATACCCCTCTCCCATCCCAATAGACACATACGTGAACGCTGACGCCCGGCACTGCTGAACCACTGCATCCCGTACCCGTTGCAAAACAGCCGGATAGGTCGCGCAGCCGGAAAAGAACATCACCGCGATTGATAGTAAATACCTCACGGCGCTATTCCGGCCAAAACTCGCCATTCATAACCTGTTCGGCGGAACAGGGACATTCGGCGGGAAAGTGCCCCTTCGGAATTCCGGTCTCCTGAGCGGCCAGCAACACGGCCTTGCGGTAGGCATAGCGGAGCGTCATCCGGATGTCCGCGTGGCCCAAGAGTTCCCGTATCGTGTTGAGGTCTACCCCAGCCATCACCAGACGCGATGCAAAGTGGAGGCGGAGGTCGTGCCAGCGAAAACGGCGAATTTGAGCTGGTTTCAGCAAGCCTTCCCAAGACGCGGAGATATTGTCGAAGGGTATCTCTTCTTTCACGCCCTTGGTGACTTTCGCAGATTTGCCCTTTGGAACAGGAAACACCAAGGCGCAGGACAAAGATTCGTCACGCCATGCTTTGAGGACACACAGCAGTTCATCGTTCACCGGAATATGGCGGGTAGTTCCGCTCTTGGCCGTTTTACCCTTCACGGTCAGAACGGCGCGCTCCAGGTCCACCCAATCCCGCGAAAGGTTAAACGACCCTCCGCGCCGCATGCCGGTGCTCATGGCAAGCAAGACCATAGGCTTCACCTATCCACGAACGTACGTTTTCCCAGATCTGGCAGCGGGACATAACCGCGTGCCGTTCGCCACGCGTTCGCGCTGGCCCGCTCCCGGCGAATTCGGTCCTCTCGCTCATCAAGAGCGCGCCTAAGCCGGATTTCTTCTTCCGAGGAGAAACCTTGGTGCGTCGCAATGATCTTCCTTGGGCGGTTTTACCTTGGCCAAAGGGTGCTTGTCGATCAAATTCCATTCGGCGGCAGCGAATTTCTGCATCATCCCGAACGCCAGCGTAAGAGGCAATGCCGCGCTGGTCGGGGATGCGAGAGGCTGCTGTCATCCGTTGACCGCTTCGGGGATTACTGCCGCAGTCAAGGACGCACTGATCTTGCGAGATGCGCTTTGCGAGACGGACCTCGACGTGTCCGCCGCCCTGCGCCGCTATGCTCGCCGCTGCGGCCGCCTAGAGCTGACCCGCCGCACCTTGGCGGAAGAACTGCGCGAGGCCTTCCTGGCCCAGACGCCGGAGGCGTTATTGCTCAGAGAATGCATATTCTCCTACTGGCGAACGAGCGATAAGGCACGCGTTCGATCCATGGCTCTGCTTTCCACGGTGGATACCAGTATTTTCTCGCTGGCCACCCAGTACGGCACGGTCGCATTGCAAGCCTTTCGCCTCTTGCCCCTTTGGTTCTTGGAAAGAACCGTCGCCGATTGGCACAAAGGGGTGCTCAGGCTGGTATACAAGAGTCTTGCCTTTCGATACGCCGCGATCCGGCAATGGCTGTACTGATCCCTTGGTAAAAACCGTCTGAACGAACCGATGACCGGCTTCCGGCAAAATCGCGCCACGCGGACGATTTTCCGTCAAAATCGTTGTCGAAGTGTGGAGAAACGTGCTTCCGCCGTTTGATCGGCGGACATCGCCGGGTTCTTGCGAGAACCTGGAGTCCCTGCTCCGCGATAAGGGAAGTGATGATTCTGGTAGGCACCGCATCCTGGGCCGATAAAAGTCTGATTGACTCCGGTTTGTTCTATCCGGCCCACATCGAGACGCCGTCGGATCGGCTGGCTTTCTATGCCAGTCAATTCTCGCTGGTCGAAGTCGACAGCAGTTATTACGCCCTGCCCTCGGAACGGAATGCCGGATCATGGGTCGAACGGACCCCGCCGGACTTCCGTTTCGATGTCAAAAGTTTTCGACTGTTCACGCAGCATCAAACGCCGCCCAAGGTGCTCCCGGTGGATATACGCGCCGCCCTGGGACCGGTCGAAAAAAAGCACGTTTATTATCACGACCTGCCGGAAGAACTTCGCGGCGAACTCTGGCAGCGTTTTCGCTCAGCGCTTCGGCCGCTGAAAGACGCCGGGAAGCTCGGCGTCGTGCTGTTTCAGTTTCCGCCGTGGTTCGTCTTTCGCCAGGGCAACCTCGAACATATCGCCGCTTGCGCCCGGATGATGGAAGGGTTTCGCGTCGCCGTGGAGTTCCGTCATCGATCCTGGTTTGATGATCAGCATCGCGAACACACGCTCGAATTCGAACGGCGCCTCGGATTGACCCATGTGGTCGTGGACGAGCCGCAAGGGTTCGCCAGCAGCATTCCACCCGTTTGGGAAATAACCTCCCCCGAAATCGCCGTGGTTCGCTTACATGGCCGGAATTGGGAAACCTGGAATCGGAAAGGTCTCGAATCGTCCGCCGAGCGTTTCAATTATCTCTACTCGGCCGACGAGTTGCGCGAATTGGCGGGTTCGGTCGAAAAGCTCGCGTCGAAAGCGCGGGAAGTCCACGTCATTTTCAACAATAACTTTGAAAATTTCGCTCAACGTAACGCTTTGGACCTACAGCAGCTTCTGCTTAGGCCCTAAGAACCTATCCCAATAGGCCGTTCCCCCCAAGCTCGTCCAAGGGCCTGTCCCCGCCACCCCAACGCATCCAGCCTCACCCTCACGGGTGTCCGGTTGGCCGTGCGCTCGACCACACGATAGGGCTTCCCGTGTTGCGTCTGTTTCCCTCTTTCACACATACCGCCATCAATACCCCGGCGCAACCCTAGGCTGAATTCGCTCGTCTCCACCTGGGGCGACGGCCTTCCCCCGCAATCTCGGCGGGTCGGCTTGCGCATCACTCTTTTCGAGGCCTGCTCGATGTTCACTCACGTTGCGGCCTGCGTGCTCGCCAAATCCCTGAAAGGACCCTCTACACTGAAGGCTTCAACCGCTTCGTTACCGCCACGATTGCTCCGGTTGTTGCCGGCCGGAGCGACCGTTGCCGGGCGGGACTCGCACCCGCCGAGAAACAGCGCCTTGGCGCGGCGCAAGAAACATCCGGGCTAGACCGACTGACCATGCCGTCGGTCAGCGTTTGGGATGATAGGCAGATCGTCGTACTACGCCTTGTGGACGGCTACCGCCATCCGCCGCCGAGCGATCGATAAAGATCCACAACGGCATTGACCTGCTTCAGTTTCGTTTCAATGAGTTCCTTTTTTGCATCCAAGGCATCCCTTTGTGTCAACAATACCTCCAGATAGTCCGCGCGAGCGGATTTGAACAGCTGGCCGGCCACATCGATCGATTGGGCGAGCGAATCAACCTGCTCTTTCTTGAGCAGATAAGCTTTATCCAGATTATCTATTTTCGAAAGCTGGTTGGCGACTTCGGTATAAGCATTCAGTATGGTTTGCTCGTATTCATATGCCGCCTGAATCTGCTTAGCGCTTGCGTTCTTGTATTCTGCAATAATGGCGTTCTTGTTAACTAAGGGCGCCACCAATTCTCCGGCAACCATCGCTGCCAACGACTCCGGTGTATTGATCAGGTACTTAAGAGCAAAAGCCTCAAAACCTATTCCCGCCTTTATACCGAAGGATGGGTAGAAATTAGCTCTAGCCACTTGTATATTTAGCTCCGCAGCCGCAAGTTCAAGCTCTGCTTCTCTGATATCCGGCCGATTTTGCAGCAGTTGCGATGGAATACCCGCATTGAGGATTTTGGGTCTGATATCCATAAAATCCCGCGAGGCCCGCTGGATAGGCTGTGGCGATCTCCCCAACAAAAAATTGATGCGATTTTCGACTTCCGTGATTTGCTGCATTAACCCGAACTTTTTGCTTTGATTTTTCGCCACTTCCGCTTCGTAACGCTTGACCGCAAGCATATTGGTTCTGGCATAAATCTGGAGCTGCCTCACCACCTCCAAACCGTTTTGCTGAATTGCGATATTTTGCTCAAGATTCTTAAGCTGATTGTCCAACGCCATGAGCTCATAGTACGCATGGGCAACCTCGCTGATCAAATTCGTCAGCAAGAAGTTTTTTCCTTCCTGACTGGCCATGTATTCCAGAACCGCCACCTGCTTCGCGTTCCTCAGCTTTTTCCAAATGTCGATCTCCCAGGTCGAAAACAGTCCGAACTGATAATTACCTAGAAACGCCGGGAATGACTGGCCATTAGCTAACTTCAGATTCTCCTCGACAGCCCCTTCACGCGTAAACTTGCCGACTTTTTCTCCATCCGCACCAATACCTATATTCACCGAAGGCAAATAGGCCCCACGGCGTGCTTGGATATCGTTTTCCGCAGTGCTAATACGCTGCAGCATCATATTGACTTCCTTGTTATTGGTGATGGCGATATCGATCAGGCTTATCAAATTCGGGTCTTCGAAAAAGTCCTCCCATCTCACGGTGCCCGAGTTAGCCTTTTCCGCGAGGTTTGCCTTGAATCTGTCAGGAAGTTGCGTATCTGCTTTCTTTATGCTTATTTCTGGAATTCCGCAGGCATGTAACATTAATCCCATTACGCCCAATGTCATAAGACGAAAAGTTTTACTCTCCGACATCGTTCGTGCCGTACTGATAAGTTTCCGTTAGAGGGTTGATGTCTTCGTCTTTAATTAATCTCTTACCTTCCGTCATCTTGGCGAAAACGTAATAGAGCCCTGGAATAAGCAGAACGCCGAATAGGGTTCCGAAAAGCATCCCGCCCAAGGCCGAGGTGCCGATGGTCCGGTTGCCGACCGCTCCCGCCCCGGTGGCGACCGCTAGCGGTACCAACCCGGCGATAAAGGCAAAAGACGTCATCAAAATCGGCCGGAAACGCGCTTTTGCGCCCTCGATCGCCGCATCCCTGACGGACATACCCTGGGCTTGTTTTTGAACGGCGTATTCCACGATCAAAACGGCGTTCTTGCCTAGCAAGCCAATCAACATCACCAAACCCACCTGGGAATAAACATCGTTGGCGAGGCCCGTGGCTTTCAGCAGGAGGAACGAACCGAATATACCGGCGGGCAGAGAGAACAACACCGCCAGGGGGAGAATGAAGCTTTCGTACTGTGCCGCCAGCACCAAATAGACGAACGCGATCACGACCGCGAAGATCACCAATGCCTCGTTGCCGCGAGCGGCTTCGTCGAACGACAGTCCTTCCCAGGCAATGTCATACCCCCTTGGCAGGGTGGCGGCGGCGACTTCCTGGACCGCTTTGATGGCATCTCCTGTGGTATAGCCGGAGGCGGGCTCGGCACGGATAGCCGCCGAGTTGTAGAGGTTGTAGCGGGTAATTTCGTTTGGACCTTGCCGTTTTTTTATGGTCATAAAGGCAGAGTAAGGAACCATTTCACCGTTTTCGTTTTTTACGTAGTAATTCAATACATCCGTGGGAAAACGCCGGAATTCGGGCAGCGCCTGGACATAGACCTTGAAAAAGTTATTGAAGCGGATGAAGCCTTGTTCGTAAGTACTGCCGATCATGATGTCCAAGTTTTCCATCGCTTTATCGATGGAGACGCCTTTTTGCATGGCAAGCTGGTTATCGATGATCAGTTCATACTGCGGATAATTGGCTGCGTAAAAGGTAAATAAACCGGTTAGTTCTTTGCGCTTGTGCAAAGCTTCCATAAATTCCTGGTTGATTTTGTCAAACTCATAGTAATCCGTATCCGAAGTCTTATCCAATAACCGAAATGCCAAGCCGGAAGCTGCGCCGTAACCGGGAACTGCCGGCGGCTGGAAGAACTCGATGATGGCGCCGAAATCTCGGGTTTTTTCCTCCAATTCTCGTATCACATCTTGTACGGATACTTTACGCTCAGACCATTCTTTCAGGTTGATAATACAAGTACCCGCATTGGAACCGCGTCCTTCGGTCAGCACCTCATAGCCCGCCAAGGAAGAAACCGATTGCACGCCTTCAATTCGTCTGGCCACGCTTTCGAGCTTTCGCGCCACTTCGTAGGTAACTTCGAGCGTCGAACCTGGAGGTGTTTGAATAATCGCATAGATCATCCCTTGGTCTTCGCCGGGAATAAAACCACTGGGTAGAGTTTGATTCACCGCAAAAATACCGAAAGAAAACCCCGCCATCACTAAAAACGTTACGATCCGCCGGGTGACGACGACATTCAGCAGCTTAACGTACCGTCCTGTTGCTTTCTCGAAGATATGGTTGAAGCCATCGATGAATAAAGTAATCGGAGTTTTTCTCTTGGGCCTGCCATGGGGACTTTTCAGAATCATCGCGCACAGAACCGGAGCGAGCGATAAGGCCACGATCGCCGAGATAATGATCGATGACGCCATGGCGATCGAAAACTGCCGATAAAACACGCCGACAGGGCCGATCATAAAGGCGATGGGGACGAAAACCGAGGTCATGACCAGGGTAATCGCGATAATGGCGCCGCCGATTTCACCAAGAACTTTTTGCGCAGCAACATAAGGGGAAATATGTTCGACCTCCATTTTGGCATGCACGGCCTCGACTACCACGATGGCGTCGTCGACCACGATACCGATCGCCAAAACCAAGGCAAACAGGGTAATCAGGTTGATGGAAAGTCCGAACGCCGACATCACGGCGAAGGAACCGATCAACGAAACAGGAACCGCCAAAATGGGAATCAGGGTGGAGCGCCAATCACCCAAGAAAACAAATACCACCAGCGTTACCAGCACGAATGCTTCCGCTAGGGTATGCAGGACTTTATCGATCGAGGCCTCGACGAATCTCGACACGTCGTAGTTGATTTCATAGTCCATACCCTCAGGGAACGACTCCTTCAATTCTTTCAATTTCTCCTTCACATCCTCGATGACTTTGCTGGCGTTACTCCCATAGTTTTGTTTAAGCACGATCGAAGCCGAAGGAAAGGAGTCCTTGTCGGAGTAGATATCGTAAAACTCGCTGCTTAGACTGACTTTAGCGATATCTTTAATGCGCAGTATCTTTCCTTCTGGCGTGGCGCGTATGATGATGTCTTCATACTGTTCCGGCTTGTTGTACCACCCTTGGTAAACCAGCACATACTCTTTGGATTGGGCGGTAATACCCGTACTTTGCCCGATTCGTCCCGGCCGACCGATAACACTTTGCTTGGCGATGGCATCCATCACTTCATCGATCGAGACGTTATAAGCCCTCATACGGTCCGGATTTAGCCAAATCCGCATCGCATATTGGCGGCTGCCCAATATCTTGGCTTGCGCAATACCATACACGCGCTGGATTTCCGGGATTACATGGACGTTGGCATAGTTGTATAGAAATTTCTGGTCCGCGTTTTTGTCCGTGCTGTACAGGTTGATATACATGAGCATACTGGGCTGTACTCGTTCGACGACCACCCCTTCCAGCTGAACCAGCTTCGGCAGTCGGTTCATGACTTGGTCCAGGCGTGTCTTCACGTTGACCATCGCTACGTTAGGATCGACGCTCAGGTCGAACAGAACCTGAATGGTCGCTTCACCGGCGCTCGTTGCGTCCGAGATGATGTATTTCATGCCGGGAACACCGTTGATGGCGCGTTCGATCGTGATTAACGACGATTTCACCAGCACATCCGCGCTTGCACCGGGAAACGCCAAGGAAACGATCACGCGGGGCGGCGCAATATCCGGAAATTGGGAAATGGGCAAGGACCGGACCGCCAACCCGCCCATGAACAGAAAGAGCAGCGATAACACGATCGCCATGACCGGCCGCTTGATAAAAACATTGAACATGGCTAAATCAGTTCCGACACGGTTACTCGGTATACAGATCGAGCTCTGTGACGACTTTCTCCGGTGACCTCAAGGCGATCTCTACGGCTTGCCCTGGATGTACCTTGCGCAAGCCTTCCAGTAAAACCTTGTCATCATCTTTCAGGCCGTCCTTGACAATAAACAGATGCGGTACCGTGGCTTCGATATTGATGAGCCTTTGCTCTAGTTTTCCTTCCGGGTTGACGACGTAAACATAGGTTTTGTCCAAAATCTCGAAAGTCGCTTTTTGCGGGATCAACATGGCGTTTGGATAGAGTTTCTCCATTAGGATCGTGCCGGTCTCGCCGTGTCGAAGTAGCTTGTCGGGATTCGGGAAAGTGGCTCGGAACTCGATGGTGCCGGTGGTATTGTCAAAATCCGCTTCTATGGTTTCGACCACCCCGGTTTCGTTGAAAATCTCTCCATTGGCCATCCGTAGCTTTACTTTGGTCGGTTCGTTATCCTGCTTGTGGATTTTGTAATCCAGATATTCGGCTTCCGGCACATTGAAATACACCCACATCTTGCTAATGTCGGATAAAGTGGTTAACAAGGTGCCCTCTTCTACCAAGCTGCCGTTCCTTACTTCCAGGTGATCCATAATGCCGTCAAAAGGCGCGTTGATATCGGTGAAGCTCAAGCGCGATTCCATCAATCTCACTTCTGCGTTGGCCTTGTCCAATTTGGCTTTCGCCAAAGCCAACTCATTGGGCGAAACGATATTTCTGTCCGCCAATGCCTTGGTATTGAGATATTCGACATTTGCAGTATTGGCTTCGGCCTTTGCTTTTAACAGCTTCGCCTGATAGACGTTAGGCAAAATTTTGAACATGGGGTGGCCTTGATTTACCCATTGGCCCTCGTCAACAAAAATATTCTGTATATAGCCCTTTTCAAGTGCCCGGACTTCAATATGCCTTATTGCGTGAATCTGACAAACATACTCCCTGTCTACAGTAGTATCCTGGCGAAGCGGTGTAGTCGCCTCCAGCCTTGGTTTTTCTTCCTGCTTGTCGGTTCCTTCGTGGTAACAACCAGTTAATAAAACGACACTTAATCCCATAGCTAAATATGTCTTTAGATTCATTTGCTAGATCGTCAAATCTGGTTGGCAAGAGGTGTTCCGTATTGAGTACACATTTGTGGAATTAACAGGCTGTTGAAAAACTCGATGCTCCTGCCATAGGTGGGCAACGACGAAACTGTTAACCTATATGTCGTATGCGGAACGGGTTTTTCAAAACCCTGTCAAAAGTACGCCTAATCAGTTCCATTCACTTTTGGCGGGCACCTCGAAAATTCACGAGCTTCAACACATGAATTTTCTTGGCATGATGATAGTGCCGATCGAGGCCAGCATCCCGTGTATCACCGAGGCGGGAAAATAGGCGTTGAGCTTTCCCTCTTCAAAAACTTCCATCAGGATTTGCAGAAAGCCGGAGATGAGGTCCCAATGGCCAAGGCTCCAAGAGTCCCTGCAAACCGGTCCGCGGCGTCCTGCACAATGTTTGTACTGAAGCCATAATCGTCCTCGCGGAGTTGCATCCACCTACTCAGGCAAAGTCCTTGCCAAACGCAATGCTGTTTGAAATCATCCCTAAGTTATTGACAAATAAGATTGGTCTATCCGTTGACAAACCCGCCACAATCGGACTGGTTCAAGATCACCGGTAAAAGCGGTTTATCCAAACCATCTATCGTTGATTTGCACTGGTTCGAGATCAAACCGATACGCGAGAGCCTGCCCCGGAAATTCGGACACTCGCTGAAGTGTCGAAAGGGTCGGGCTTTTATTATTGGCTTTAGCGCGGTAGGGTGGGGAGTAATGGTCAAATTTTGACGGACCGGCAAAAAGTCCAGACCTACAGAGTGCCGAGTCCGGCGCTAAAACGCTGAATTTCGCTCTTTGGCGTCTATTTTTCCGACATGGATACCTATGTTTGTCAAAGGGAGATGAATAATTGGAAGGGCGAAAGGCAAAAGCTGCCCAAGAAATAGACAATCTGGCGAATTGCGGGCACACCCCCCCTGATTCCCGTTGTTTGTCATCGTGTGGCGGCAGGAGCCCGAGTCGCCGCGCACGAGGATGCGAACCTCGGGCCGGACCCGACGCAGCCGGGTGACGATCAGCCTGATGACGGCGGCGGCATGTTTGGCGCCCTCGATCCGGCTCGGCCGCAACACGCAGGCGAGCAGGGCCTGCCCACAGAAGACATACGGCGGCAGCTGGCAGTAATGGTCCTAGTCGCCGTGGAACCCGGACAGCTCCTGATCGCCGTGCAAGGGCACGTCGGCGGCGTCCGCATCCAGGATCGGTTCGCGTGGCGGCTGCGCCGCAATGAACCGCTCGACCAGCACCCGGTTCAGCGCCACAATGGACCCCGCTACACTAAAGGCTTCAACCGCTTCGTTACTTCCACGATCGCTCCAGTTACTACCGGCCGGAGCGATAGTTGCCGGGCGGGATTCGCACCCGCTGAGAAACATCGCCTTGGCAGGGCGCACGAGATCTCCTGGGATAGACCCTGAATACGGCTTTTTCGGCCGTTCCTGGGGCCGGCCGATTCTCGTTGGCGGACAAAATCCGCGTCAGACGACGACCGCCACCTCGATGTCGCCTTCCTTGCGCTCCACATTGATGCCGACGTCGTGGGCGTGTCGCGTCAACGCCAGATCGATCACCCCGGCGTCGAAACGCAGATTGCTGATTCTAAGCCAATTGAGATAACTCGGAAGCTGAGGATGATAAAACCTGATCTGCGGCTTCTCGGGCGCAAAGCTCAACCCGAGACACGCCTGCAAGAGCTGAAATACTGCCCCACTGGCCCATGCCTGGGGCGAGCAAGCCACCGGATATAGCGTGGGGCCTTGCCCCGGAAGCCGGGAGAATCCGCAGAATAGCTCGGGCAAGCGATGTAGGTCGAGAAATACGGCGGCCTCGAACAAGCCGGTCAATATCTTCAAGGCCTTGTCTTTGAAACCGTAACGCGCTAGGCCCATCGCCGCTATAGCGGTATCGTGCGGCCAAACCGAACCGTTGTGGTACGACATCGGATTGTAGCGGCTCTGCCCCTCCGCGACCGTGCGAATTCCCCAGCCGTTGAAAGAATCCGTCGCCAGCAGCGTCTCAGCGGTCCGGAGGGCGTAATCGGGGTATGCGATCCCGGTAAACAAGGCATGACCTGCATTGGAGGTGCGTACGCGGCAGCGGCGTTTTTCGCCGTCCAGGGCAAGTGCGAATGTGTTCAGTTCCTCGAGCCAGAACGCCTCGTTGAACCGCTTTTTCAGTATCGCCGCATCCTGGCGCAAGCGCTGCGCCCATTTTTTCCGACCCAACAATTCGGCAATCTCGGCCGCCAACAGCTTGGCCTCGTAGACATAGCCTTGAACCTCGCATAGCGCGACAGGCGCCGACGCCAGGCTTCCGTCGGCGTGGAACACCGAGTCGTTGGAATCCTTCCAGCCCTGCTGTATCAAGCCGTTCGCGCTGTGCCGGGCGTATTCCACGAAGCCGTCGCCGTCCCAATCGCCGTGTTGGTCGATCCAGCTCAAAGCCCTTTCGATATGAGGCCAGATCGATTCGATGAGATCGCGGTCGCCGGTGCGGCGAAAATAGTAGCCGGCGAGGACGATGAAGAGCGGTGTGGCATCCACCGTACCGTAGTAGCGTTTAAAGGGAATTTCCCCTAATGCCGCCATTTCGCCGGACCTTGCTTCATGCAGAATCTTGCCGGGCTCGGCATCGCGTTCGGGTTCCAAGGACTCAGCTTGGGTCGCGGCAAGATAAGTGATCACGCCCTTGGCGAGTTCCGGGCGAACCCAGAGCGTCTGCAGCGCGGTGATGATGCCGTCCCTACCGAAAGGCGTACTGAACCACGGAACGCCGGCATAGGGATAGGGTCCGTGGGCCGTTTCCGTGACCAGCATATCGAGATCGGCGGCAGACCGGCCGAGCCAATCGTTGAATTGCTCGTTCGAAGTCACGATGTGGGCGACGCGCGACCGGGCAGCGGCGATACTCGCGCCGATCCGGTCGATCGCCTGGTAATAGTCGCCGGGCGGTACATGGGCGCCGTCGCTCAAGCAGCTAACCGTGACGTGCAAATGACTCTCGCCGTGTACGCCCAGTCGAAGCGCCGTGCTGCAGCGCGAGCCATTGAGCTGATCGGGATGCCAATGGAATTGAATGTGCGTTCGTCGCAGCTCGCCGTCCAAACCGCGATAACTCAGCACCACGGCATCTTCCGTGATGTCCGGCGGCAGCATGGTACCCCGAGCCGGTCTGTGCACGCCCCGGACTTCGAAAATATCGCGGTAATCGCCGGCAAACCGGAACTCCACATTCAAAACGACCGTTTGATCGCTGTAATTGACCAAGCGTAGATGCTCGTGCCGGGCTGGGCTCGCCAAGACCACCGATCGGAACACATGCACGCTGCCTCTTGGAATGACCAGAACCTCGCCTTCGTAAAGATCGGGCATGGTCATGTCGACCACCAGCAAGCTGTTGTCCTTCTTGATCGTGGAATTGAGAATCAACGGACGCTGTCCGTTGATTCTCAATTCCAGGTGGGACAGATAACGTGTCCCACCGTGGTAGAGTCCCTGTTCGCTCGAGGTCACCTGACGGATGTCTCCGTGCCGATCGAAGATCCCGAACGTGTCTTCGGCTTTCAGGACACGCGCCGGTTCATCGGTCCGCGGCGCTGTGGCGGCGACGTACCACTGGTTTTCGTTGGAAGCGCCATCTTCCATGGTTTTCTCATTACAAAGATTCGAAAGAGCTAGATTGGCTTGCCCATCATCGGAAGGCGTTCGACTTCCTTTTCGAGGACTTCCATGCCGAGGACTTTAAGCGGCGGAGAAGCTCTCTGCTTATGTTTTTCACTGAGTTGCCGATAGATTTGAGTGTAATCGCTCGCCATGCGGCGGGCGGAAAAGCGATTCTCGAACTCCCGACGACAGGTTACCCGGCTAATTTCGCCTACTCGTTCGACCGCCGCAACCGCTTGCTCAATGTCCTCGACGATGAACCCCGTCGCTCCGTTCCGCATGACTTCCGGCACCGAACCGTTTCTAAAGGCAATCACCGGCGTACCGCAAGCCATGGCCTCGATCATCACGAGGCCGAACGGTTCAGGCCAATCTATAGGAAAAAGCAGGGCGTAGGCATTGCCGAGCAACTCATCTTTCTCTCGCTCGTTGACTTCGCCGATATACTCGACCAGAGGATGATTCAGAAGAGGCTTGATCTTTTGATCGAAATATTCGCGGTCAGCCTTGTCGACCTTAGCCGCGATTTTAAGTGACATGCCGGCACGAACCGCTATTTCAATCGCCCGATCGACCCGCTTTTCAGGCGAAATACGCCCCAAAAACGCCAGATAAGAGCCCGGTTCGGCACGAAAAGTGTAGAGTTCCTCCGGCAACCCATGATAAACGGTCGCCACCCAATTTCCCGATCCAACCGGTTTACGTTGGTAATCCGAAATGGAAACCAGTGGCGCGTCTCGAAACGTTTCTATGAGAGGGACCAATTCCCTGATATCCAAGCGTCCGTGCAAGGTAGTTACGTGCGGGGTCTTACATTCGCGAAAAACCGGAAAATGAAGACAACCGGTATGGAAGTGAATGATGTCGAATTCACTAGCCATTCTGCGCACCCGATCCATCATCAGGAGATGGGGCAGTAACGGATCGACGACATCGTTGTCAAGACGCAGCGCCTTAGGGACGATCGGCTCGAGTACGGCGCTCGTCTCCGAATCAGCACTGGCGAAGAGCATCACATCATGTCCAGCGCCCACTAGCTCTTCGGTAAGATAATGTACGATGCGCTCGGTGCCGCCATACAGTTTGGGCGGCACGCTTTCGTACAAAGGCGCTACCTGCGCGATTTTCATACGCCTCCTTTAGCGACTTTCTGGTCGGCCGGCGGCAAAAGTGCCGTTACGACCGCCGTTTGCGCTATTCATTTTTGATCAAAACGAAGAGTCAAGAGTTCACCTTAGGGACTTGCCATGAGTCCTGCATTCCGACCGCTCGCCCTATCCATGCAAGGAGGGCGGTTCACGCAATCCGTTCGATCATTTCCCTAGCGACCTTCTTTTGGCCAGTTTTCGAGTTTCCTTTGCGCCCCAGACCGATATTGTCAACTCCGGCACTTGAGCTACAGTTGAAGTGTCATCGAGTCGCTTCGCCGACCTTTTGTTCGCCGGGAAAACGACACCTATGTTCCATCTCACAACTCTCGCTAGACTGTTCGTTTCCATACTCGCGGTCCTGCCGACTTCGGTGTCCGCAGATGTATATAAGTGCTTGGATAAAAAAAACAAGGTGTTTTATCAAGACCGGCCTTGCCAGGACTTGACCTCGGCTCAATTGCCCCCCGAGTTGTCTCGATCGGCAGACAGTGCCAACGCGGCCCATTTCCTTTGGAAGGCGAGTTCGGCGCAGGGAACGATATATGTGATGGGCGCCCTTCCTTATGGCGAAAAAGACATGTATCCCCTGCCGGAAGTGGTAACGGAAGCGCTGTCGGGGTCCGATGTACTGATCGTCGGAGCGAACATCGCTGCGCTGTCTGAGGCCGAATTACTGTCTGTCGCGACAAACCAAGGCGGCTATCCGGACAACTCCGGTCTGAGCGAACACGTCAAAGCCGCTACTTGGGAAAAGGTGCTCAAGGTCTCCAAGATGCTGGGCATGGCGGCGGAAACGGTTCGCACGCAGAAGCCGTGGATGGCCTCGCTGAGCTTGATGAGGCTGGCCGCCAAACAGGCAGGTTACACGCCGGAGTTCAGTGTCGACAAGATGGTCGTCAAAGACGCTCAGATGCGGAAGCCGATCATTCAATTGGACTCGGTCGACGAACAGGCAAAGCTATTGGACGGCTTGTCCGAGATCGAGCAGGAGCAAATGTTGTTGCAGTCGCTGAATGAGATAGAACGCGGGGCCGAGTTTTTCAAATCGATGACCGAAGCCTGGACAAATGGCGATACTTCGGGCGTCGAGTTGGCCATGCGTCGCCGCTCTGATAGCCTTCCGGCGGCAGACAAACTGATCAAAGTCTTACTTACCGATCGAACCGCGGCGATGGCCGAAAAAATCACGGATCTGGCTGCGGACGGTCGGACTTACTTCGTGGTGCTGGAAGCCGGCTACCTGGTCGGCGAACACGGCCTCCTCAAACGCTTGCAATCGAAAGGATTCGAACTTTCGCAACTCTGACTATCGAGTAGGGGACGGGGTCACCCCCGTCGCCCTCTCACACCACCGGACGTGCG
>DYIL01000086.1 GCA_020723665.1 Methyloversatilis universalis | reverse complement strand
GACGAAACTGTTAACCTACATGTCGTGTGTAGAATGCGTTTTTCAACACCCTGCTGAAGAACTAGGTAATTTGGGCGGTGATCAACTAATTTTTGCGGCAACAAAAAGTCCTTAAAATGAGAAGTCGTAATGCGATGAGCGGTTGTTTTGAAAAGATTGAAAGCTATTAAAAAATGGGTTTATGTGAGGTTTTAGATAAGGTATATAAGGGACGTTTTAATGAGTTTTGCAAGCCAATCGGATATGGTTGTCCGCATTCAGAAGCTTAGTAAATGCTATCCGATTTTTGCCAAGCCCCAAGACCGGCTTAAACAAATGCTGTGTCGGGGAAGAAAAAGGTATTACAAGGAATTTTGGGCTCTCAGGGATATCTCTTTAGAGATAAGGCGTGGTGAAACGGTCGGCATTATAGGACGCAACGGTTCGGGTAAATCCACCTTGCTGCAGATCGTGTGTGGAACGCTCGCCTCGACCGAGGGGCAGGTAGAGGTTCAAGGCCGCATAGCCGCGCTGTTGGAATTGGGCGCTGGTTTCAATCCGGAATTTACCGGACGCGAGAACGTGTACATGAATGCCGCGCTTCTTGGATTGTCCCGCGAACAGATCGATGCGAAATATGAGGACATGGTCGCCTTTGCCGATATCGGCGATTTTGTGGATCAGCCGGTCAAGACCTATTCCAGCGGCATGTTCGTTCGGTTGGCGTTCTCCGTCGCTATTCATGCGGACCCGGACATTCTCATCGTCGACGAGGCGCTTGCGGTAGGGGACGCAGCCTTTCAGGCCAAGTGCATGGCGCGCATGCGGCAGATGATGGACTCCGGCCTGACGTTGCTCTTCGTCAGCCACGACATCGGCGCCGTCAAGTCCTTGTGTACGAGAGCGCTACTGCTCGATCGCGGACGGATGATCGCTTTTGGAGATACCGAGCGCGTGGTCGACGAGTATACCCGGCTGCTGCATCTTTCTAGCTCCGCTGCTACGCCGCCCGTTACGGACGTGCAGGACGCGGCGGTTTCGCTTTCCTTCGACGACAGTCGCTTCCGCACGTTGGCGGCCATACAGCGCATGGGTAACGGCAAGAGCACCCTGCTCAACGTACGGCTGACGGATGCCCTGGGGACGGATTCCGATGCCTTCTTCTACAATAGCGCGGCCCGCCTGCAGCTGCAGGTTCGGGTAAACGATCCGGTTCCGCTTCTGGTCTTCGGCTATCACGTTCGCGACCGCAACGGGGTCGACGTGCTTTACTCCGATAGCCTGATCGAGGGCAAATCCATTGAGAATCCGGCTCCGGGCGCCATCTACATCATCGAGTGGCGTTTGCGCTTGCCGTTGCGCAACGGGCAATACAACGTAGCGTGCGTGATATCCAGCCCGCGGGAGGAGGTAACCGGTACGACGTATACCTGCGAGGATCTGGTCATCAGCGATTTCGTTGCGGTGGCCGCACAGTTCAGCGTTTGCGGGAATACCATCCTGCACGGCTTCGTCCATCTCGACAACGAAGTCAGCGTGACGCCGTGGCATCAGGAACAACAAAAGCGAGTGGCGCATGAAGGTTTATGAAACCGCCAAGATAATAGGCCGAGAGTACATCCGCTTCGGCGATCCCGTGATCGTGGACGATTTCGTGCTCATCTACGCCAAAGCGAGCGTCGTTCTCGGCGACTATGTCCATATCGCGGCCTTTTCCTCCCTTATTGCCGCAGCCCCCATCGAGATCGGCGATTTCGCCGCCGTTTCGCATGGCTGTCGCGTGCTGACGGCCACCGACGATTTCAAGCACGGCGGTTTCGGCAATTCGACGGTGCCGCTGGAATTTCGTAACCTGACCGTTGCTCCCATCCGCATAGGGCGCTTTTGCGTCATCGGCGCGAATTCCGTGGTGCTGCCCGGTGTCGAGATCGGCGAAGGGGCCACGGTAGGCGCCTGTTCGGTGGTGACCCGCGACCTCGCGCCTTGGGGCGTGTATATCGGCAATCGCCGCATCGGCGAGCGCAACCGCTCGAAAGTGATGGAGAACTTCGCTCGATTCGAGGGTGCGGAGAGGGCGTCATGAGGCAGGCTCCTCCCGCCTTCTCCGAGCCGGTGTATGTCACTCGTCCGTTGTTGCCCCCGCTGGAGGAGTTCGTGGAACAGCTCCAACAGATCTGGGCGTCCAAATGGATGACGAACGGCGGCGGTCGGCACGCCGCTCTCGAGCAAGCGCTCAGGGAGCATCTGCGCGTGTCGCATCTGTCGCTCTTCGCCAACGGAACCATCGCATTGATGGCGGCTTGCCAAGCGCTGGAACTGACCGGCGAGGTCATTACCACGCCTTTCACGTTTCCCGCCACGCCGCATGCGCTTTCCTGGAACCGCATCACGCCCGTGTTCGCCGATATCGACCCGGACAGCCTGACGATCGACCCCAACCGCATCGAGGAGTTGATCGGTCCGCGCACCAGCGCCATCCTCGGCGTTCACGTGTACGGGATACCCTGCGACGTGGACGGTATCGGACGCCTTGCCGAGCGCCACGGTCTTCGTGTGATCTACGACGGCGCTCATGCCTTCGGCACCGAGATCGACGGCCGTCCGGTGACCGATTTCGGCGATGCGACCATGCTAAGCTTTCATGCAACCAAGCTTTTTCACACGGCCGAGGGTGGCGCTCTGATCGTGCGCGAGGCGGAAACCAAGCGCCGGGTAGACTTGTTGAAGAACTTCGGCATCAAGAACGAAACCGAGGTGATGTTGCCGGGCATCAACGGTAAGATGAACGAGCTGCAAGCCGCTTTGGGGCTCATCAACCTGCGCTACATCGATGCCGAGCGATCCAAGCGCGAACGCATGATTGCCGTTTACCGCGAGCGCCTTGCCGGCCTGCCAGGGGTTCGCTGCGTGCGGATGCCGCCCGGGGTGCGCGACAGTTGCCAATACTTCGTCATTCGCATTCGTCCCGAAAACGGGGGACGGAGCTGCGCCGAAATCTATCAAGGGCTCAAAGCGTTCAACATCCACACCCGCCGCTATTTTTATCCTCTTTGCAGCGAATACGGGCACTACTCGGGCTTGGCCAGCGCCCGCCCGGAACATTTGCCGGTAGCGCATGAAATCGTGAAAGAGGTTCTGTCGCTGCCTCTTTATGGAGAGCTCGGGGAGGAGGGCGCTCATCGGATCTGTGACTGTATCTCGTATCTCTTGTATCGGTAAGTTGTCGTTTTTTTTCGCTAAGGGAAACTCTGAACAAGTGGATTCCGTTCACGCCCTTCGACTTCGCTCAGGAGCGCGTTCGACAAGCTCACCGCGAACGGAATCAATAGGTTAGCGTTCGTCCTGAGCCCTTCGACAAGCCTGTCCTGAGCTTGTCGAAGGGCTCAGGACAGGCTTGTCGAAGGACTTAATCAGAGCTTTCTAAGACAAACAGTGAGACTGCATGGTGAAATTGCATATCGGTTGTGGTGAACGTCGTCTCCCGGGTTGGATCAATATCGACACGAACGGGCAAGCCGATCTGAAGATCGACGTGCGCGACGGTCTGCCGTTCCCGAGCGACAGCGTGGATTTCATATTTCACGAGCACTTCATCGAACACCTCAGCCGCGACGAGGGGATTGCGTTTATTCGAGAGGTCCATCGCGTCCTGAAGCCCGGAGGGGTATTGAGAACCGCGGCTCCCGACTTGGAAGAGATCGTGGGCCAGTACCGGACCGGCGCCTGGCGGGACGCGGAATGGATCACGCGGTTCGGCTATGCGTGGATTCCCAACGGCTGCGTGATGTTGAACGTCGCGCTGAGGGAATGGGGACACAAGCATGTCTACGACCTCGAGGATTTGACCGCGGTTTTGAATTTGGGGGGATTTCGAGTGACCCGTAAGAAAACGATCGGAGTGAGCGACTATCCCGAGTTGTCGAATCTCGAGCACCGGCAGGACAGCCTGGTGGTGGAAGCCGTAAAGGATTAGTTTGTTCCATGGCGTCGACACACCGAAGCGATAATCTTAGGCCCCCGCGCGTCAGCGTCATCATCGCGTCGTACAACCACGAGCGCTATGTCGCCGAATGCCTGGAAAGCGTTTTGGCGCAAAGCTATCAAGACTTCGAGATCGTCGTCACCGACGACGGCTCGGCAGACGGAACCGTGGAGCGGATTCGGGCGATCCGCGACCCGCGCATCCGCCTGAACGTTTTCCCGCAAAACCGGGGCGCCTGCGTCGCGATGAACGATTGCCTCGCGCGGGCCAGGGGCGAATATATCGCGGTCCTCAACTCCGACGATACTTTCGATCCCGAGAAGCTGGCGGTACAAGTGCAATGGCTGGATCGCCATCCGCGATTCGGTGCGGTTTTCGCCCTTCCGGTCATGATGAACGAGCGCGGCGAATCCTTCGACGACGATTCCCATAAAGACTACCGCATCTTCGAAGTTGACAACCGCTCGCGCGCGGCCTGGTTGCGGCACTTCTTCTATTACGGCAACTGCCTGTGCCATCCCACCGTGCTGATCCGGCGCGCCTGCTATGAGCGGGTCGGCCGCTACGATCCGCGGCTGGCGCAGGTTCCGGACCTGGATATGTGGATCAGGCTTTGCGCCGAGTACGAAATCCACGTGCTGCCCCGGCGCCTGACCCGCTTTCGCGTCCGCGAGAACCTTCAAAACGCCAGCGCCGCGCGCCCGGAAGTTCTCGTGCGCGACGATTGGGAACGCCAATATCTGCTCGAACATTACCGGCGGCTCGAACCGGGGCTTTTTCGCGAGGCGTTCGCGGCCGACCTGAAAGCCCTCGCTCTGCCCGAAGACGCGCCGCAGCCGCTGGTCTTGGCGCGCCTGTCGTTCGCCGCCGGGCTGCCGCACCATATCCGCTTCGGCCTCGATCTGCTCTATCGGCAACTCGGCACAGGCGATATGCCGCCGCCCGGCTATCCCGATTTTGCCGAGTTCATTCGGGAGACCGGCGCCCGTGATCCTTACGGACTGTTGGAGCGCGCCGCCTTGAGGGCCCAGGTGAAGGACCTGTCCGCGCGTTTGGATGCGTTGAGCCGTTAGTCCTACCCGGATTACCAAAACCTCGATGAAATCCTTCGGCGGATAAAAGGTGCGCGGCGTACACCCGACATTTCTCGCCGGTTACGCGCGGCGTATCGTCTTCGCGCCTTACCGCCCGGGCGAGGTCAAGGTGCGCGGTGCATACCCGACGTCTCATCCTCGGGTAGGCATCGCGCACCTTTGTTCTAAATGAATGTGCTCATACACCATCGACGCGAAATGAACCGCAACCCCAATCTCACCGTCATCATCCCCGTCTACAATCACGAACGTTACGTGGCCGAAGCGCTGGACAGCGTGCTGGGACAAACCTTCGGCGACTTCGAACTCATCGTCGTCGACGACGGCTCCAAGGACCTGAGCGCGGACATCGTGGCGGGCTACGCCGATCCGCGCATCCGCTTCGTGCGGCAGGCCAACCGGGGCTCTCACGGCGCCATCAACCGCGGCCTGGAACTCGCCCGCGGCGAATACGTCGCCGTCCTCAACTCGGATGACCGTTACCACCCGGAGCGCCTGGAGCGCGTACTCGCATTCGCGCGAGAGCGCGCCCTGGATTTCGTCGTGACCGATTTTCGCCTGATCGACAAAGAGGGCGTCGAGATTAGCGACCCCGAGCATTGGTGGCTCAAAATGGTCGCCCCGTTTCGCCTGGCCTGCCGCGAGCAGGGGCCGGTCGAGGGACTGCTCCACGGCAACTACACGGTCTCGACCTCGAACTTTTTCTTCAAGGCCCAATTGGTCGAGGCCATCGGGCGATTCAGGCATTTCCGCTACATTCTTGACTGGGACTATGCCCTGCGCGCCGCGTTTTTCCGCCCCGAAGGCTATGGCTTTCTCGACGAACCGCTGTTCGATTACCGGCTTCACGGAGAGAACGCCATCCTCCAGGACGGACTGCGTTGCAGCGTGGAGATCAGCCACCTCTATTCGAATTTGCTGATGCGCGAGGAGTCGCGCTATCGTCCGGCCCTCCAGCGGCTCCGCTACTTCCGCCGCGACATACGGCGCACGGTGGCCCGGCGCCTCGGCCAACGGAACGAACTGCTCTCCGCCCATCTCGAGCAAGCCCGCGAGATCATCGCCGAGCGCGAACGGCACATCGGCTTGCTTAAGGAACAGTGCCGAGCGCTCGACCGGCGGATAACCGCACTCGAAGTTGCCAACGCCGCGCTGGAGCAAAGCTCCGCCGAGCTGCGCGGCGAGCTCGACCGGGTCTACGCCTCCCGCTCCTGGCGGCTTACCGAACCCTTGCGCCGGGGGGCGGCGGCGATCCGCGAAACGCGCGGCCGGATCGTTCCGCGCCTGCGCCCGCTCTGGCTGCGGCTGCCCATTCCGAGCGTCTGGCGTTTCAAGGTCAAATCCGCTCTGTTCCGCGCGGCGCCCGTGCTCTTTCGCGGCACGGCAGCTTATTCCGCCTGGCGGCAGCAACTGGAGTGGTCCGCGGCGGCGATCCCGCTCCCGATCAGGATCCCGCCCGAGCCGGTCGTGGAAGGCCTGACCATCCCCGTCGATTCGAGGCCGCCGAAAGTATCGGTGATCGTTCCGGTTTACAACAAGCTGAGCTACACCCTCGCGTGTCTCGACTCCATCGCCCGGCATTACCCGGAGACGCCCATCGAAGTGCTGGTGGTGGACGATGCCTCCGGCGACGACACCGAGGCGGTTCTGAGCGCCCGGACCGATATTCGCTATCTGCGCAATCCGGAGAATCTCGGCTTCATCGGTTCCTGCAACCGGGGCGCGGCCGCGGCCCGAGGCGAGTTCCTGTGCTTTCTCAACAACGACACGCAAGTCATGGAAGGATGGCTGGACGCCATGGCGCAGACGCTGGAAACCGTGCCGGCGGCGGGGCTGGTCGGCGCCAAGCTGATCTACCCGAACGGAACGCTCCAAGAGGCGGGAGGCATCGTCTGGGCCGACGGCAGCGGCTGGAACTGGGGCCGCGGCGGCGATCCCCAGGCGCCCGAGTTCAACTTCCTGCGCGACGTGGATTATTGCTCCGGCGCCTGCATTCTCATCCGCGCCGGGCTTTTCGACGATCTGGGCGGCTTCGACCCGTGCTACGCCCCCGCCTACTATGAAGACACCGACCTCGCCTTCAAAGTGCGGGACCGCGGCCTGCGCGTTCTTTATCAGCCTTTGGCGCGGGTAATCCACTACGAAGGGATCAGCTGCGGCACCGATGTCGGCAGCGGCGTCAAGGCCTATCAGGAAAAGAATCGAGCGACGTTCGCTGACCGCTGGCGCGAGGCGCTGGCCGGCCACGGCGGCCCGGAAACCGGAGACCCGCGCCTCGCCGCCGACCGCCGCCCGAGCCGGCGTTGCCTCATCATCGACGCCTGCACGCCGACCCCGGATCAGGATTCCGGTTCGCAGGATATGTACCACCTCATGCGGCTTTTCTTGGAGCTCGGCTACCGCGTCAGTTTCATCCCCGAGTCCAATCTTCTGTACTTCGGCCGATATACCGAGGCCTTGCAGGGGATGGGGGTCGAATGCCTTTATTCGCCCTACATCCGTTCGGTGGAATCCGTCCTGAGCCAGCGCGGGAGCGAGTTCGATCTGGTCATGCTGGTGCGCGGCCCCAACGCCGTGCGCCACATCGACGCCGTGCGCCGCTATTGCCCTAAAGCCAAAATCGTTTTCAACACGGTGGATTTGCACTTTCTGCGCGAGGAACGCCGCGCGCAGCTCCAATCCGGCCGGGCGAAAAGCCGCGCGGCGGCGGAAATGCGGCGGATGGAATTCGAGGTGATGAACAAATCCCACCTGACCTTGGTCCTCAGCGAGGTGGAGCGCGAAGTGCTGGGCCGCGAGGCGCCGGGCGTCGACGTGGCCGTGCTTCCCCTGATTCGGGACTTCAGGAAGCGCGAGGTGGGCTACGCCGAGCGCAGCGGCATCGTTTTCGTCGGCGGTTTCCGCCATCCGCCCAACGTCGATGCGGTGCATTATTTTTGCCGCGAGATCTGGCCGCGGGTGCGCGCCGAACTTCCCGAGGCCGCGTTTTCCATCATCGGCAGCCACATGCCGTCCGAAGTGGAGGCGCTCGCCGGCGACGGCGTCAAAGTGCTCGGCTTCGTGCCCGATCTCGCGCCCGTCATGGAACGCAGCCGTCTGAGCGTGGCCCCGCTCCGGTACGGCGCCGGGCTCAAAGGCAAGGTGGCGGAAAGCTTAGGGTTCGGCACGCCCTGCGTGGCGACCTCCGCCGCCGTGGAAGGCATGGGCCTCGCGGACGGAGAGCACGTGCTGGTCGCCGACACGCCTACAGCCTTCGCCGAGGCCGTAATCCGACTCTACCGCGACGCGGCATTGTGGGAGCGTCTGGCGCAGGCGGGTTTCGAGGCGGTGCGCGCCCGCTTCGGCCTGGAGGCCGCGCGGCAGCGGTTGGAAGAAATCCTTAGCGAGCTGAATCTGGCCTAGCAATGCCTTAGAACTTAGAATTTAGAATTTACTACTAGAGTTGTACCTGATGCTAATGCATGGTATTGATAGCCCACTTGTTTCTCAAACAAATCCGAATATAAAAACCTTCCGTGATCTACGACAAATTTAGCCAAATAACCGATGACCGTATCGTGGCATCGTTGATTGGAATGCCCAAGGCGAAGTTCACAGCCCTCGTCAAAGTATTCGAGTCGGCCGCTCTCGCCATCGATCGAGAGCGTGTCGAAAAGGGCGAGATAAAACACGTCAAACAGGGCGGCCCTAAAGGTTATCTTGATTCTTACGAGAAAAAGCTGTTTTTCGTTTTGTACTATTTGAAAACCTATCCCACTTTTGACGTTCTGGGCTTTCATTTCGGTTTTAGTGGCGGACATGCCCATGCCCACATCGACCGGTTGCTGCCGGTTTTGGGACGAGCGCTGACAAGCCTCAACGTCATGCCGGAGCGCACGCTAACAACCCCAGAAGAATTCTCTCAACTCATTGATCAATATAAGAACATAGCGATCGATGGCGTGGAGGTCGCTTGCGTTCGACCCCAAGATGAAACTGAACAGGAAAAGCGTTACAGCGGAAAAAAAAAGACATACGCTCAAATCCCTCGTCATCTCCGACTTTAATCGAAGGATATTGTTTTTGTGCTGCATTGTGGCAGGCAGCGTACATGACTACACACTCATGAAAGACGTCTTCACACCGGGTTCAGCGTGGTTCGAGAAGGTCGGTTTATGGCTTGACTTAGGATTTCTGGGGGCGGACAAAGATTATCAAAGCATCCAAATATATCTACCCCACAAGAAACCCAGAAAATCCAAGAAAAACCCTAATCCGACATTGACGCCTGAGCAGAAGAAACAGAACAGAAAACAAGCCGCCACGCGGGTCATCGTTGAGCATGCCATCGGTGGCATGAAGTTCTTCCACTGCTTGATGCATCGGATTAGAAATCATCTGGGTCACTTCGTGGATTATTTTTTCTCACTTTCCGCCGGTCTTTGGAACTACAAAATCTGTTGATTTACAATTGTTTAGCATCAGAAACAACTCTACTCATCACTCAGTACTCATCACTCAGTACTCAGTACTCATCGTTAACGATGGTTTGACAATGCGAAAGTTCCATCTTATAAAATTACCCAAACCGTATGGGCGCGCGGTGTCTGGGACCTTCGGTGATCGAGCCGAAGGTGGGTTTGCGTTGTGTCGGCCAAGATTTTTGGCGCTACGAGGCTGTCAGGCGCGGAGCAACGCCGGTTGGGGCATAAGTGCAAGTGTCCGGCCGTTTGGCCGAAGCGATGGTTGTTTTGGCGCAACATATCGTTTCGGTGTCGTTGGAATGTGTTGTATGGGGGGTGAAATCAAGGATAACGGCTGGAGCGCATTGTTGCTTTAGTAGACTATAATTCTTTCGGACCGTGACTTTCGTAGGCGTCTCCGCTCTTTGCGGCGGCTTCCGTAACCAACAATCACATCGTTGTCATAAAACATAGGGGTTTGATAATGGCACTTTCTTCATTTGATGAAAAATTCTATCTCGAGAACAATCCGGACGTGGTGTCGGCGATTGCCAAGGGGATTTTTAAGAGCGCCCTCGAACACTTCGAGAAGTTCGGCTCCGCCGAGAACAGAAAGCCGAACGCTCTGTTCGACACCGCCTTTTACCTGGCGCAGAACCCCGACGTGTTGAGCGCGATCTCGGCCGGCGTGTTCAAAACGGCGCTGGAGCATTTCGAGCTGTTCGGTTCGAAGGAAGGCCGCGCTCCGGCGAGCGGCGTCACCTTCGACGAGACCTTTTACCTCGATAAGAACCCGGACGTGAAGGCCGCGGTGGACAGCGGCCTGTTCTCGAGCGGCTGGGCGCACTACGTGCTGTTCGGTTCCAGCGAAAGTCGGGCGCCGGCTTCGGGGGTGAGCGGTGGAACGCCGGGGCAGACGTTTACGCTCACTACTGGTCCGGACAACATCCCCGGCACCTCGGGCAATGACACGAT